>NZ_JQNA01000001.1:626244-1252489 GCF_000745015.1 Burkholderia sp. 9120
CGAGAACTTGCGCACGGACGGCGACGCGTGGCTCGCGTGACGCGAACCTTCGCCTGCCTGAATCACCGGTGCCTGAGCCAGCGCCGACGGTTGCGCCGGTGCGGGCGACGGCGTGGCCGGCGCGTCGGACGGTTTCTCGACGGCCTGCTTCGGCGCGGGCGCCGCAGCCGGGGCAGCCGCGCCGCCTTCGGCTTCGACCACCACGATCACCGAGCCTTCCGACACGTTGTCACCGACCTTGACCTTCACTTCCTTGACGACGCCGGCGACCGAGCTCGGCACGTCCATGGTCGCCTTGTCGGATTCGAGCGTCACCAGCGACTGCTCTTTCTCGACGCGATCGCCAACCTTCACCGAGACTTCGATCACGGGAATGTCTTTGTAGTCGCCGATATCCGGCACCTTCACGTCCTGCAGACCGCCACCGCTTGCAGCAGGCGCGGCGGCCGGCGCAGGCGCAGCAGCCGGTGCGGGCGCCGGAGCCGGTGCAGCAGCGGGGGCCGGAGCCGGAGCCGGAGCCGGAGCCGCCGCACCACCTTCAGCCGCTTCCAGCACGACGATCAACACGCCTTCCGACACGTTGTCGCCGACCTTGACCTTCACTTCCTTGACGACGCCGGCGGCCGAACTCGGCACGTCCATGGTCGCTTTATCGGATTCCAGCGTAACGAGCGATTGCTCTTTCTCGACGGTATCACCCGCCTTCACCAGCACCTCGATCACAGGAATGTCCTTGTAATCGCCGATGTCCGGCACCTTGACTTCGATCGCTTGACTCATTGTTAGTGTCTCCTGGGCCGCGCACGCAGCCTGCTCCCGGCAATCGGGAGCAGGCGCGCACGCCGTGGCACACGGGGAAGGATGCCTTAGACGGTCATCGGGTTGGGTTTGGCGGGATCAAGGTTGTACTTCTTGAGCGCCTCGGCGACGACCTTGCGTTCGATCGTGCCTTCATCTGCCAGTGCATTCAACGCGGCAACCGTGACCCAGTAGCGGTCGACTTCGAAGAAGTGACGCAGCTTTTCACGCGTGTCCGAACGACCGTAGCCGTCCGTGCCTAGCACGACGAATTTCTGCGGCACGAACGCGCGGATCTGCTCGGTCAGCGCGCGCACGTAGTCGGTCGATGCGATGACCGGGCCTTGTGCGTCCTTGAGCAGCTTCTCGACGTGCGAGAGCTTCTTTTCTTCGTTCGGGTGCAGCAGGTTGTAGCGCTGCACTTCGTGACCTTCGCGCGCGAGTTCGGTGAAGCTCGGCACGCTCCACAGGTCGGCGGCGACGCCCCAGTCGTTCTTCAGCAGCTCGGCGGCGGCGATCACTTCGTTGAAGATCGTGCCTGCGCCCATCAGCTGAACGCGCGGCGCCTTCGCATCGGCTTCCGCCTTGCTGAACGCGTACATGCCCTTGATGATGTCGGCCGCTACAGCGTCGCCCTGCGGAATCGCCGGGTGCTCGTAGTTTTCGTTCATCACCGTGATGTAGTAGTACACGTCTTCCTGATCCGCGACCATGCGTTGCAGGCCGTCCTGCACGATAACCGCGAGTTCGTAACCGAACGTCGGGTCATAGCTGATGCAGTTCGGCACCGAAGCGGCCCACAGCAGCGAGTGGCCGTCTTCGTGTTGCAGACCTTCGCCGTTCAGCGTCGTACGGCCCGCGGTGCCACCCAGCAGGAAGCCGCGCGAACGCATGTCGCCCGCTGCCCAGCACAGGTCGCCGATACGCTGGAAGCCGAACATCGAGTAGAAGATGTAGAACGGGATCATGGTCTCGCCGTGCGTCGAGTACGACGTCGCGGCAGCGATCCAGTCCGCCATACCACCGGCTTCGTTGATGCCTTCCTGCAGAATCTGACCGGTTTCCGACTCGCGGTAGAACATCAGCTGGTCGGAATCTTCCGGCACATACTTCTGGCCGTCCTGATTCCAGATACCGATCTGGCGGAACAGGCCTTCCATACCGAAGGTACGCGACTCGTCCGGCACGATCGGCACGATGCGCTTGCCGAGGGCCTTGTCCTTCAGCAGGATGTTCAGGATCCGCACGAACGCCATCGTCGTGGAGATCTCGCGGCCTTCGCCCGTGCCTTTCAGCAGCGGCTCGAATGCCGTCAGTGCCGGCACCGGCAGCGACTCAGCCTTCTGACGGCGCGCCGGCAGATAACCGCCCAGGTCCTGGCGGCGAGCGCGCATGTACTCGAGTTCCTTCGAACCTTCTTCGAACTTGAGGTACGGCACGTTGACGAGGTCTTCGTCGGTGATCGGCAGACGGAACTGATCGCGGAATTTCTTCAGCTGATCGACATGCAGCTTCTTCTGCTGGTGGGTGATGTTCATCGCCTGGCCAGCTTCGCCCATGCCGTAGCCCTTGATCGTCTTCGCGAGAATGACGGTCGGCTGGCCTTGCGAGTTCGACGCTTCGGTGAACGCCGCGTAGATCTTGTGCGGATCGTGGCCGCCGCGGTTCAGGTTCCAGATGTCCTCGTCGGACCATTCGGCGACCAGCGCCTTCAGTTCCGGCGTGTTGAAGAAGTGTTCGCGCACATACGCGCCCGACTCCGACTTGTACGTCTGGTATTCGCCGTCGACGACGTCCATCATGCGGCGCATCAGCGCGCCCGACTTGTCGCGTTGGAACAGCGCATCCCAGCGGCTGCCCCACACCACCTTGATGACGTTCCAGCCGGCGCCGCGGAATTCGCTTTCGAGTTCCTGGATGATCTTGCCGTTACCGCGCACCGGGCCATCGAGGCGCTGCAGGTTACAGTTGATCACGAACACCAGGTTGTCGAGGCGTTCGCGGCCGGCCATACCGATCGCGCCGAGCGATTCCGGTTCGTCCGTTTCGCCGTCGCCGAGGAAGGCCCAGACCTTACGGCCCGTGGTCTTCGCGATACCGCGCGCGTGCATGTACTTCATGAAGCGCGCCTGGTAGATCGCCATGATCGGGCCGAGGCCCATCGACACGGTCGGGAACTGCCAGAAGTCAGGCATCAGCCACGGATGCGGATACGACGAGATGCCCTCGCCGCCCACTTCCTGACGGAAGTTGTCGAGCTGGTTTTCGGTCAGACGGCCGAGCAGGAACGCGCGCGAGTAAACACCCGGCGACGAATGGCCCTGCACGAAAATCAGATCGCCGCCATGTTCGGGCGACGGAGCGTGCCAGAAATGGTTGTAGCCGACGTCATACAAAGTGGCTGCCGACGCGAATGAAGCGATGTGGCCACCGACGTTGGTGTCCTTGCCGGCGCGCAGCACCATGGCAATGGCGTTCCAACGGGTGTACGAACGGATACGGTGCTCGATGTCCTGGTCGCCGGGGATCTTCGCCTGGCGCGCAACCGGAATCGTGTTGATGTACGGGGTGTTAGCCGAGAACGGCAGATGTTCGCCATGCACGCGGGCGAATTCGATCTGTTTCTCGATCAGGTAGTGGGCGCGATCGGGGCCCACAGCAGAAATCACGCCATCCAGCGCTTCCAGCCATTCGCCGGTTTCCTGGGGATCGTCGTCTTTTTCGGCGGCGACATATTTCATGACTTCGTCGGGTACAGCGGACATGCTCGTCTCCTGGATTTAGAGGAACGCTCTTTGAACAGACGACGCGGACGAAGCACGGCCGCGGCAGCTTCGGCCGATTGTAAAAGGGGGCCCGACGTCCGCGCAACAAAATTTTCGAATTGCGAGATCACTTCTCATAATGCGGAAAATTGCTGCGGCGCAACCTGAATTGACTGCCCTTCGACGGATACGTCGGCTAGTTTGCGCCGATTAATGGCACTTTCAGCGCTTTTTTGCGCCATTTGCTAGCGACCTGCTGCGCTACAATGCCACGCATGTTGACCGAACGGCTTTTCGCTCGCTCGGCGCGCACCGCTGGTTCGCCGGCGGATTCGACGCCGTCCTCCCGCTGGCACCATGGACCATGGTGGTCGAATTCCTATTTGCTGACGCCGCTCCTGTCGATCCTGGTGTTCCTGGTCGTCATGAGTCTGATTTTGTGGAGCCTGAATCGGCGGGAACAGCAACAGCAGGAAGACACGCTTTACCGTAATGTCGCGTGGGCGCAGCAGCAGATCCGCCTGTCCATGACGGGCGCGCAGGAACAGATTCAGGCGCTGGCCCGCGATCTGGTCGCCGGCCACGCCGATCCGCATTCGTTCCAGGTGTCCACAACAGACATCATGCAGGGGCATCCCGAGATCCTCTACATGAACTGGTATACGAGTCAGCAGCAGCCGCGCTGGCCCAATACTGCATTGCCCGTGTTCGGCCAGCGTCTCGCCAAACCGAACGACGCGCAAATGGACGAGGCGGTCAAAGCCGCCTTCACCGAGGCGCGCAACACGCGCCGCCAGGTCTACTCCCCGCTGATCTACGACGACGTCGGCAACGGCTACATCACGCTGCAAACGCCGGTGTTCCGCGACCGCGACTTTCTCGGCACGATTGCCGCCGTGTTCTCGGTCGAAGGCATCCTGAAGCACGACATTCCGCCCGAGTTGTCGGCTAAATACAAAATCTCGATCATCGACGTGAACAACCGCGAGTTGACCACCACGTCGACCCGCCCGCGCCTGCCGCGCGACATGTTCTACGATCTGCCGCTCGACCCGCCGGGCCAAGGCGTCTCGGTACGCGTCTACGCGTTCCCGCAGATGACCAACTTCACCAACAACACGCTCGTCTGGCTGGTGGCCGGCCTGTCGTGCTTCGTGCTTCGTGCTGTGGAGTCTGTGGAGTTTGTGGAAGCACACGCGGCAACGCTTCGAAGCGCAACAGGCGCTGTACGCCGAAGCGTTCTTTCGCCGCGCGATGGAAAATTCCGTGCTGATCGGTATGCGCGTGCTCGATATGCACGGCCGCATCACCCACGTGAATCCGGCGTTCTGCCGCATGACCGGCTGGGACGAAAGCGATCTGGTCGGCAAGAACGCGCCGTTCGCCTACTGGCCGCGCGATTCGTACCCGGAAATGCAACGCCAGCTCGATATGACGCTGCGCGGCAAGGCGCCGTCGTCGGGCTTCGAACTGCGGGTGCGCCGCAAAGACGGTTCGACGTTCCACGCCCGTCTCTATGTATCGCCGCTGATCGACAGCTCGGGCCGCCAGACCGGCTGGATGTCGTCGATGACCGACATCACCGAACCGAAACGCGCGCGCGAAGAACTCGCCGCCGCGCACGAACGCTTCACCACCGTGCTTGAAAGTCTCGACGCGGCCGTGTCCGTGCTGGCCGCCGACGAAGCCGAACTGCTGTTCGCCAACCGCTACTACCGTCATCTGTTCGGTATTCGTCCGGACGGCCATCTGGAATTGGCGGGCGGCGGGTTCGATAGCGCACAGGCCTCGTCCGATTCGATCGATATGGTGGATACCTATGCGGGCCTGCCCGCTGCGGCGCTGACCGAAAGCACCGCCGACGCACAGGAAATCTACGTGCAAAGCGCCCAGAAATGGTTCGAAGTGCGCCGCCAGTACATTCAGTGGGTGGACGGCCACCTCGCGCAGATGCAGATCGCGACCGACATCACCACCCGCAAGCAGGCGCAGGAACTGTCGCGCCAGCAGGACGAAAAACTGCAGTTCACCAGCCGCCTGATGACCATGGGCGAAATGGCCTCGTCGCTCGCGCACGAACTGAATCAGCCGCTCGCCGCCATCAATAACTATTGCTCCGGCACCGTGGCGCTGGTTAAATCCGGTCGAACCACGCCCGACAATCTGCTGCCGGTGCTCGAAAAGACGGCCCAACAGGCGGTGCGGGCAGGCATGATCATCCGGCGGATTCGCGAGTTCGTGAAACGCAGCGAGCCGAAGCGGCAAGCCACGCGCGTCGCCGATATCGTCGCGGACGCGGTGGGCCTGGCCGAGATCGAAGTGCGCAAGCGGCGGATTCGCATCGTCACCGATCTGCGCTCGCGTCTGCCGGTGATCTACGTCGACCCGGTGCTGATCGAGCAGGTGCTGGTCAACCTGCTGAAGAACGGCGCCGAAGCCATGGCCGAAGCGCGCCCGAATGCGGTCGATCCGGTGATCCGCGTGGTTGTGCGGCTGGAGAGCGGGTTTGTCTGCATCAGTGTCGTCGACCAGGGTCCGGGCGTCGACGAAGCGACAGCCGAGCGGCTGTTCGAACCGTTTTACAGCACCAAGTCCGACGGTATGGGCATGGGGCTGAACATTTGCCGTTCGATTATCGAATCGCACCGCGGTCGTCTGTGGGTGGTCAACAACGTCGAGTCCGACGGTCACATCACAGGCGCCACGTTCCATTGCAGTCTGCCTATTGGAGAGCCTGACGGCCCGAGCAACGGCGGGTCAGAGGCGCCGACACCACAAACCGTTACGGGAGAGCTATGAACAGCCCAGTCACCACACAGGAAACCGTCTTTGTCGTCGACGACGATGAGGCCGTACGAGATTCGCTGCGCTGGCTACTGGAGGCGAACGGCTACCGCGTGCAATGCTTCTCCGGCGCCGAGCAGTTCCTCGACGCCTGGCATCCGCATCAGCAACCGGGCCAGATCGCGTGTCTGATTCTCGATGTACGGATGTCCGGCATGAGCGGACTCGAATTGCAGGAACGCCTGATCGCCGACAACGCTGTGTTGCCGATCATCTTCGTGACGGGCCACGGCGATGTGCCGATGGCGGTGTCGACGATGAAAAAAGGCGCGATGGACTTCATCGAAAAGCCGTTCGACGAAGCCGAGTTGCGCAAGCTGGTCGAGCGCATGCTCGACAAGGCGCGCAGCGAAAGCACCAGCGTCCAGCAACAGCGCGCCGCCGCCGAGCGCCTGGGCAAGCTGACCGCGCGTGAGCACCAGGTGCTGGAGCGCATCATCGCCGGCCGTTTGAACAAGCAGATCGCCGACGACCTCGGCATCAGCATCAAGACGGTCGAAGCGCATCGCGCGAACATCATGGAAAAGCTCAACGTCAACACGGTCGCCGATCTGCTGCGACTGGCGCTGTCGAACAAGCCGCAACAGGCGTAGTAAGACCGGCAGCGGCGCTCGCCGCTTCACGCCGATCTGAAATCTGAACTGTGGAACACGGCCGGACTCGCAACAGGGTCCGGCCCAAGGCGCCCTCGCCCGCCATGCGTGCGCGCCGCTTTGCTTGCCAGCTTCCCGCCGCTTCTCTGCCCGCTTCTCCGCCGCTCTCCCGCACTGCAGTAAAAATTCAGCGCCTCGCGTCGACACGCCACCTCGTGTGAATCGTTACGCATGACTCAGCCATCGCTTACACCCGTTTGTAACCACGTTTTCCTCTGACGTGATTGACAAGCCTCGCTGCGCGCCCTAATTTAAACAGAGCGCCTTAACGGGAATGGCTGATGCACGATCAACACGGAATGACGTGCCGCGAACGCCGCATGCAGGGTCGACCGACCGTGCAAAGCAACGGCCATCGCACATTCGGCCTATTCGTTCCCTTCCCGCGTCTCACCCGCCTTGCCGTCGCAACGCTAAACGCGTGCCGTCCCGCCTCGCCGCTGCCCGTTTTTAGGCAGTCGTTTGCTCCGCCGTTTGCTCCGCCGTTTGCACCGTCATTTGCTCCATTGCCGTGAACCGGCGCAGCTGTAGCTGCGCATCGACGTCTCGCGTCTTATACAACCGGGAGGATTTCATCGTGAAACGATCCGGAGCACACCGCTCGCGTGTGATGCTGGTTTGCGCCGCTCTGGCCGGGGCGCCACTCTTCGTCGGACTGCTCGCGCCGAGCGCGGTCCACGCGCAAAGCGCGCCGAAGATGTCGAACCAGCAACTCGACTCGCTGACCGCGCCGATCGCGCTGTATCCCGACGCGCTGCTCGCCCAGGTGCTGATGGCCTCGACCTTTCCGCAGGACGTGCAGGCCGCGGCCGCGTGGTCGAAAGCGAACTCGAAGCTGCAAGGCGACGACGCGGTCAAGGCGGTCGCGTCCGAACCGTGGGATCCGAGCGTGCAGTCGCTGGTCGCCTTTCCCCAGGTACTCGCCACGATGGCCTCGAAACCCGACTGGGTCGCGCAACTGGGCACCGCTTTTCTCGGCCAGTCCAACGACGTGATGGACTCCGTGCAACGCTTGCGCAAGCAGGCGCAGGCCGCCGGCAATCTGAAGACCAGCTCGCAGCAGAAGGTCGTGGTCGAACAGAGCACGATCCAGATCGTGCCGGCCAATCCGCAGGTGGTCTACGTGCCGACCTATAACCCGACGGTGGTGTACGGCACCTGGCCTTACCCGGCGTATCCGCCGGTGTATGTGCCGCCGCCGCCCGGCTATGCGATCGCGAGCGGTCTCGCCGCGGGGCTTGCGTTCGGCGCCGGTGTCGCCGTGGCCAATTCGCTGTGGGGCGGCTTCAACTGGAATACGCATGACGTCAACATCAACGTCAATCGCTACAACAACGTCAACGTGAACAACCGGCTCAACGTCAACAGCAACACGACGAACTGGAACCGCAACGCCAACGTCAATCGCAACGTCAACAACGCGAATCTGAATCGCAACGGCAATAACAACCTCGGCGGTGCGCAGCGCGATGCCTACCGTGGCCGCGACGACGCCCGCGCCCAGGCGCAGCAAACCCTGCAGAACCGCACCGGGCAAAATCTGAGCGGCAATGCGAGCCAGCGCGTGCAAGGGATCCACCAGGGCGGTACGGCGAACGCCGATTTGCAGAATCGCGCGCAGAACGTCAATCGAGATAACGCGCTGCGCGGCGCCGGCGACGGCAACAACGCCCGTCAGGATATGCAGCGCGGCCAGTCGAGCCGCGATTCGCTCGCGAATCGCGGCGGTCAGCAACGCACGGGAGGCGGCGTCGGCGCCAATGGCGGCGGTCAGCAACGTACGGGCGGCGGGCTCGGCGCGAATGGCGGCGGCGTCCAGCGTGGCGGCGGCGGTGGCGGTGGTGGCGGCAGGCTCGGTGGCGGGGGTGGGGGCGGCGCTGGTGGTGGCGGTGGACACCATTTCGGCCGCGGCCGTTGAACGATCAAGAGGAGTCTCGAATGATGCGCTTATCCCCACGCGGCGCGTTGCGCGCCCACCTTGCGACACTTGCCGCCGAGTTCGGCACGGCCGGCACGCTGCTGATGGCGTCGGCCTTGCTGATGGGCGCGCCGGCCGCGCACGCTCAAGCGGTCTACCCCAGCGCCGACGACGCCGCCAACGCGTTCGTCGACGCCCTCTCGCGTAACGACGAAGGGGCGCTCAAACACGTGCTCGGCAGCGACTACCATCGCTTCATTCCAACCGAAGGCATTGGCCAGGACGATATCTACGAGTTCCTCGGCGCATGGTCGAAGGGTCACCAGATCGTCGACGACCCGGCCACCGGCAACGGCCACCCGACCGCGCATCTGGCTGTCGGTGACAGCGGCTGGACCCTGCCGATTCCGCTCGTGCAGGCCGCGCACGGCTGGCGCTTCGATCCGCCCGCGGCGCGCAACGAGATGCTGACGCGCCGCATCGGCCGTAACGAGCGCGCGGCGATCCAGACCTCGCTCGCCTATCTCGACGCGCAAAACGATTATCACAACCTGACGCAGCGCTACGCCGAGCGCTTCGTCAGTACGGCGGGACAGCACGACGGCCTGTACTGGGCGACGGCGCCCGGCGAAACGGAAAGCCCGCTCGGCCCGCTCGCCGCGACGATGCCTAACGGCACGCTGCCCAAAGAGGCCTATCACGGCTATCACTACCGGATCCTGACCGCGCAGGGCGCGCACGCGAAGGGTGGCGCGCAGAACTATGTGGTGAACGGATCGATGACCGGCGGGTTCGGGCTGATCGCGTCGCCGGCCGAGTATGGCAAAACGGGCGTGATGAGCTTTATCGTCAATCAGGACGGTCAGGTTTATCAGAAGAACCTCGGTCCGCAGACCGCACGAGCCGCGGCCGCGATCCGGGCGTTCGATCCGGACGATAGCTGGCAGGCGGTGCAGCAGCCTTAGAGGTGGCCATGGGTTGCGGTCGGGCACCTGCCGGCCGCAGCCGCCGCTCGCGGTCGGGCCGCCGGGCCCGCTCGAACCCCTCAAGCGTGCAACGCGTGATCTACGTCGCTCGCGACCGGGAATCCGTCCACGGCGCGTCATGTAGGGCCGGTATAATGTCGGACTTCGCAGTGGCGCCTATCTCCGATTCGCGCCGCGCGCTTTTCATGCGGCGACCCGCTCCCGTCGAAACGCGCCATTGCGTGGCGCGCTCCCGCGCCCGTGCCCTGCCCCGCTTTTCAAACTGCCCATCTCGACCCGACCATGACAGCCAAACTGATCGACGGCCTAGCCCTTTCCCAGACCCTGCGCGCCGACGTCGCCACGCGCGCCGCCGCGTTGACCGCTCGCGGCCATCAACCGGGCCTAGCCGTGGTGCTGGTCGGCGACAACCCGGCTAGCGAAGTGTATGTGCGCAACAAGATCAAGGCCTGCCACGACAACGGCCTCGGTTCGTCGTTCGACCGTTATCCGGCCGATCTGCCGGAAGCCGATCTGCTCGCACGCATCGACGAACTGAACCGCGACCCGCGCATTCACGGCATTCTGGTGCAACTGCCGTTGCCGAAGCATATCGACAGCCACAAGGTGATCGAGACGATCGCGCCGGAGAAAGACGTGGACGGCTTTCACGTCGCCAATGCCGGCGCGTTGATGACCGGCCAGCCGCTGTTCCGTCCGTGCACGCCCTACGGCGTGATGAAAATGCTCGCCGCCTACGAAATTCCGCTGCAAGGCGCGAACGCGGTGGTGATCGGCCGCTCGAACATCGTCGGCAAGCCAATGGCGCTGCTGTTGCTCGAAGCCGGCGCAACCGTCACGATCTGCCATAGCAAGACGCGCGATCTGGCCGCCCATACGCGCAATGCCGACGTGGTGGTCGCCGCCACCGGCCTGCGCAACATTCTGACGGCGGAGATGGTCAAGCCGGGCGCGGCGGTGATCGACGTCGGCATGAATCGCGACGAAAACGGCAAGCTGTGCGGCGACGTCGATTTCGCGGGCGTCAAGGAAGTGGCCGGCTACATCACGCCGGTGCCGGGCGGCGTCGGCCCGATGACCATCACGATGCTGCTGGTCAATACGATCGAAGCCGCCGAGCGCGAAGCGGCCGCGAACGCATAACGCTGAAGGGAAAAGCCGGCGGAGTGGTTTCGCCGGCAAGCGGGCGAAACGGCTGCCGCGAGTGCCGATTTCAAGATCCGCGCCATGGGCTCGGTATCGATGCCTCACCCCGCCTGATCCCCCGCCGCCATGCCCGTGGCAAGCGGCGCCTCACGGCGCGCAAGCCTTGCGCGGCACCACTTCAGCACCGGCCGCTCCACGCAGTGCCACGACAGCGCCGCGCACAGCAGGATCAGCGGCGCGGCGATCAGCACCGCCGTCACATGGCTCAACTGCGGCGCGATATTCGCAATGCATTGCTGAACCATGAAGCCGTACAGATAGATCCCATACGAGTAATCGTGGCGCGGCACCAGGCGGCGCAGCAACGGCGTCGTGCCGACCCACAGCACGCCGTACACGAAGGCCAGATAGAACAGCGGCTGCGCGCCGGCCGTATCGCGGAACACGAGAAACACCATCATCAGCCCAAGCGCCGTCAGGCCGCTAATGTCGATCCGTTCGCGCCAGCCGTAGAGCAGCATTCCCAGCATGAAGAACGGCTCCGGCCAGAACGAATAGCCGCCGGGCGTTTCACTGAAATCGCGCAGCCCGATCTGCAGATGCGGCACATGCACACGCAGCACGAACGCCGCGCAACCCAGCGCCGCCGCCAGCGCCACGCCGCGCGCGCTGGACAGCAGTCCCAGCAGGCCGGTCACGAGCACGATCAGGTAGCAGCGCACTTCGAGCGGCAGCGTCCACAGCGGGCCGCAGATGTCGACGGGAAAGCGGTTGTGCTCGAACACGCCGGGCAGCGCCCAGCCGGTTTTCAGCACGATGGTCGAGAAGTTGTCGAGGTTGGTCCACGTCATGCCCGACGCGAAATAGTCGCGCAGCGGCAGCGTGGTGAATAACGGCCCGATGATGAACACCGTCACCAGCGAGCCCAGCGCCACCGCCGGCCACAAACGCGCGATGCGCAACGCCGCGAAGCGCGGCACCGAGCGCTGCCGGTCGAAGCTCGCGGTCACCAGCATGCCGCTCAGCAGGAAAAACGCATACACGCCGAGCGCGCCGAAACCGTCGAAACCGAGCGCGTTCTGGATCCAGTCCGTGGTGCCGTCGGGCGCCTGCAGCAGATACGAGTGGCCATACACGACGGCCACGGCGGCCAGAAGCCGCACGAGGTCGAAGTTGTTGCCGTTGCGCGATAGAGCGTGCGAAAGCGGGTTCATCGATACCTCTCAGGCAGAAAGCGTCGCCCACCGGTAACTGATGACCGGCAGCGACACGTCACTTTGCGGCACGGCAGCAATTTGCACCGTTCGCTGTCGCACAAACGCGCGGCGGCTCTGCTCCGCGCGCGTGGGACAAGCTGATCTGATAATTTGTGTGCCCACGGATTGGAATCGGCGTGCCCTGCCCCAATAATGTCCATATCGGGTGTTTATCGCCGTCCCCTGAAGGGACGCCCGCCGATCCACCGATTCGCCGATGCATCGATTACCCGTTCACTCGCGTCAGACAGGAAGCCTTATGTCCACTACCCCCTCGAAGCACGACAATCCGCTCCTCGATTTCTCCGACCTGCCGCGTTTTGGCGACATCCGCCCCGAACACGTCACGCCCGCACTCGACGTGTTGCTCGCCGACGCGGCCGCCGCCGTCGAACGCGCCGCGCAGCCGATCACCCCCGCTTCGTGGGCCGACGTGGTCGAACCGGTCGAGCGCGCCACCGAACCGCTGGCGCGCGCCTGGGGCGTGGTCGGCCATCTGAACGCCGTCGCCGATACGCCTGAGTTGCGCGCCGCGTACGGCGAGAACCTGCCGCGCGTCACCGAATTCTGGTCGAGCGTCGGTCAGAACCTGGCGCTGTACGAGAAATACAAGACCTTGCACGCCAGCAGCGACTTCGCGTCGCTGACCGGCGAGCGCAAGAAAATTCTCGGCAATGCGCTGCGCGATTTCCGTCTGTCCGGCGCGGAACTGCCGGAAGACCAGAAGCCGCATTTCGCCGAATTGCAGGAACGCCAGGCCGGGCTGTCGAAAGCGTTCTCCGACCACGTGCTCGACGCGACCAACGCTTACGCGTATCTCGTCGAAGAAGGCGCCACCGAGCAACTGGCCGGCCTGCCGGAAGACGTGATCGAAGGCGCGAAAGAAGCCGCCGAACGCGACGGCAAAACCGGCTACAAATTCACGCTGCACTTTCCGTCGTATTTCCCGGTGATGCAGTACTCGGAAAATCGTCCGATGCGCGAAACGATGTATCGCGCCTACGTGACGCGCGCGTCCGAACTCGGGCCGCAATACGGCGGCGGCAAAGCGGAGTGGGACAACACCGCCGTGCTCGCCGACCAGTTGAAGCTGCGCGCGGAAGAAGCGCACATGCTCGGCTACAACAACTTCGCCGAAGTCTCGCTCGCGCCGAAAATGGCCGAGTCGCCCGCGCAGGTCATGGCCTTCCTCGAAGACCTCGCCACGCGCGCGCGTCCGCATGCCGAACAGGACTGGAAAGAGCTGCGCGAATTCGCCGCGAACGAACTCGGCATGAGCGAGTTGCAGCCGTGGGACATGACGTTCGCCGCCGAACGTCTGCGTCAGAAGCGCTATTCGTTCTCCGAGAACGAGGTCAAGCAGTACTTCCCGGAAGACACGGTGTTCAAGGGCCTCTTCAAGGTCACGGAAACGCTGTTCGGCGTGCGCATCCGTCGCGACGAAGCGGCCGTGTGGCATCCGGACGTGCGCTTTTTCCGCGTCGAGAATCAGGACGGCGGGCTGGTCGCGCAGTTCTACCTCGATCTGTACGCACGCGAAGGCAAACGCGGCGGCGCCTGGATGGACGACGCGCGCGGCCGTCACCGGCACGCGCAAGGCGGCCTGCAGACGCCGGTCGCGTATCTGACCTGTAACTTCTCGGCGCCGGTCGGCGGCAAGCCCGCCTGCTTCACGCACGACGAAGTCATCACGCTGTTCCACGAGTTCGGCCATGGTTTGCATCACATGCTCACACGTGTCGACGAGCTGGGCGTGTCGGGCATCAATGGCGTGGAGTGGGACGCGGTCGAACTGCCGTCGCAATTCATGGAGAACTTCTGCTGGGAGTGGGACGTGTTGAGCGACATGACCTCGCACGTCGACACCGCCAAGCCGCTGCCGCGCGATCTGTTCGACAAGATGCTGGCCGCGAAGAACTTCCAGAGCGGCTTGGGCACGTTGCGCCAGATTGTGTTCTCAATGTTCGACATGCAACTGCATACCGGTTTCGATGCGTCCGGCACACAGAACGCCACCGAACTCGCAAGCGAGATCAACGAGCGTTTCCACGTGGTGCCGCAGGCTGCATTCTCGCGTTGGCCGAATACGTTCAGCCATATTTTCGCGGGCGGTTACGCAGCGGGCTACTACAGCTACAAGTGGGCCGAAGTGCTGTCGGCGGACGCGTACGCCGCGTTCGAAGAAGCGGCGCAAGCTGCGAGCGGCAGCGTGCTCGATCAGGCAACCGGCATGCGTTATCGCAAGGAGATTCTGGAGGTGGGCGGCAGCCGTCCGGCGATGGAATCGTTCAAGGCGTTCCGCGGGCGGGAGCCGAATATCGACGCGCTGCTGCGTCATAGCGGCATGGCGCCTGGCGCGGAGCATTGATTGCGCGATTGCGCAAGCGCTCGAGCGGTCCGCTGAGCGTTTGCATGCCTGATCGCGTTCGATAAAAAGCCGGTGATTTGCGCGAGCAAATCACCGGCTTTTCTTTTCCCGTACCACGTACGCCTAGCCGCGGTGCAGCTTGAAGTCCACCTGCTCAGGCCGCCCTTCGAGCGACAACGCCGCACGCGCAGCGGGCGCACGGCTCACCACCTTGCCGCGGCTCACCACCGCGAGCCGCGCGGCGCGCAAGCGGATCGCCTCGACCGGATCGCGCGCATCGAGCAGTACAAGATTCGCCGCGCATCCCGGTGCGACGCCGTAACCCTCCAGACCGAGAATGCGCGCCGCATTCACCGTGACCGCGTCGAAGCACTTCTGCATGCCGTCGACGCCTGTCATCTGCGCGACGTGCAGGCCCATGTGCGCGACGTCGAGCATGTCGCCCGAGCCGAGGCTGTACCACGGGTCCATCACGCAATCGTGGCCGAACGCGACCGTGATGCCGGCGGCCATCATCTCCGGCACGCGCGTCATGCCGCGCCGCTTCGGATACGTGTCGCTGCGGCCTTGCAGCGTGATGTTGATCAGCGGATTCGCGATCGCGGCAACGCCCGCTTCGCGCATCAGCGGCAGCAGTTTGCTGACGTAGTAGTTGTCCATGGAATGCATCGACGTCAGATGCGAGCCGGTCACGCGCCCTTGCAAACCGAGCCGGTGCGTTTCGGCGGCGAGCGTTTCGATATGGCGCGACATCGGGTCGTCGGATTCATCGCAATGCATGTCGACGCGCAGGCCCTGCTCCGCCGCGTATTCGCACAGCAGCCGCACGGACTGTGCGCCGTCGGCCATGGTGCGCTCGAAATGCGGAATACCGCCGACCACGTCGACGCCCATCGCGATCGCACGTTTCAGGTTCTCGAACGCGCCCGCGCTGCGCAGCACGCCGTCTTGCGGAAAGGCCACGAGTTGCAGGTCGAGATACGGCGCGACGCGGCGTTTCACTTCGACCAGCGCCTCGACGGCGAGCAGGCGCGGATCGCACACGTCGACGTGACTGCGGATCGCCAGCAGCCCGCGCGCGACGGCCCAATCGCAATACTGCAGCGCGCGTTCGATCAACGCTTCCTGCGTCAGGTCCGGCTTCAGCTCGCCCCACAGCGCGATGCCTTCGAGCAAGGTGCCCGACGCGTTCACGCGCGGCAAACCGTACGACAGCGTCGCGTCCATGTGGAAGTGCGGATCGACGAACGGCGGCGTGACGAGCGAGCCGGCGGCGTCGATTTCTTCGGCGGCGTTGGCGGCCAGATTCGGCTCGACGGCGACGATACGGCCCGCTTCGATGCCGATGTCGACCGTGTGCTTGTGCTGCGGCGCGGCGCCCGGCGGCAGCGTCGCGCGGCGGATGATCAGATCCATGTGTCGCTCCTCGGGTCTCATGCAACTTGTTTGTATTGACCCAATTCTATCGGCGTCAGAAACCCCGTGCCGGCGTTTTATCGCCTGGCCGTACCGGCGAGCAGCGGGCAATGCGTACCGGCTGACCACACCATCCGCCGCCTATACTCGGCCATTCAAACGGAGTGCGCGGGCGTGCCTGGCCTGCGCGCTGCCGCATCCGTCATCTACTCGCGGAGCAGGACTATGAAAACGATCGGTGTGATCGGCGGGATGAGTTGGGAATCGTCCGCCGAGTACTACAAGCTTATCAACCGCTACACGAAAGCACGCCTGGGCGGCCACCACAACGCGCGCAGCCTGATGGTCACGGTCGACTTCGCGCCGATCGAAGCACTGCAGCGCGCGGGCGACTGGCCTGCGCTCGGCGAGCAACTGGCCGATGCCGCGCGCCAGCTCGAACGCGGCGGCGCCGAACTCGTGATACTCGCGACCAACACGATGCATCGCGTATGCGAAGCGATCGAGCAGGCAATCGACGTGCCGTTCCTGCACATCGCCGATCCGACCGGCGCTGCATTGCGTGCCGCGGGCATCGAGCGGGTCGGTTTGCTCGGCACACGCTATACGATGGAACAAACGTTTTACACCGGCCGCCTGCGCGAGCGTCACGGGCTCGACACGCTGGTGCCCGATGAGGCCGAACGCGCGGACGTGCATCGCATCATTTACGACGAGCTGTGCCACGGCACAGTGAAGGACGATTCGCGCGCGGTGTATCAGCGTGTGATCGAAACGCTGGCCGCGCGTGGCGCGCAAGCGGTGATTCTCGGCTGCACCGAGATCTCGTTGCTGATCAAACCGGAAGATTCTGTGTTGCCCGTGTTCGATACCACGGCGCTGCATGCGCAGGCGGCGGTGGAATGGGCGATTGATGCAGCGTAGAGAGAGGTGATGACAGGCGGGCGTTGCCCGCCCCTGCAGTTGCCTATGACGCGCGTTTGCGTTCAGCAATTCACACGCCGAAAAGTCAAAAAGCCTGCATGACTTTCGTCATGCAGGCTTTCAACAATACTTGGTTGCGGGGGTAGGATTTGAACCTACGACCTTCGGGTTATGAGCCCGACGAGCTGCCAGACTGCTCCACCCCGCGTCAGAGAAAAAGAGTATATCTTGCTGTCATCTAAACGTCAAACATTCGTGCGAATTATTTCACTCAACTGCTTCGCGCGACTGCCTATATGTCCGTGCAACGCTTAAAGATCCTGCACCGTGGCGCCTTCCACTTTGCCGTCGATGATGTCCGCGCCGTACTGGCTCGCGCTGCGTTTGGCGACGCCGAAATCGGAGAAGGTGGCAGGCAACACGAGACGGAACACACGGCTCGCTGTCGAGCCGCTGATCGCGCCCGGCCGACACACGCGGACAGCGACGTCGTAGCCTTCCGCATGACGCTTGTGGCCGTCGAATTTGTCGAAGGCCCGCGAGAACACCAGCGGGTGCACTTCGAAGTCCTTATAAAGCGCTGGATACCGTTCCGCCATGATGCCTCCCCGATGCGCATGATCGCGCGTATGTGGTGTCTCACTATACGCCGCGCCTCAAGTCGGCCACGCTTTTATTTTCCGCTCGCCGCGCGGCATTTTTTCACTGCGCCGCCTTCACCGCCAGTTCTGCCGCACGATAAGATGCGGGACTATCGGAATCCCGCAGGAATGTGAGAGAAACATGAAAATCGCAACGTGGAACGTCAACTCCCTGAAAGTGCGTCAGCAACACGTGATCGACTGGCTCGAAGCCAGCGGCACCGACGTGCTGTGCCTGCAGGAACTGAAACTGACCGACGACAAATTCCCGCGCGCCGAACTCGAAGAGAAAGGCTACCGAAGCTGGTTCGCCGGCCAGAAGACCTATAACGGCGTCGGCATCGTGGTGCGTGCGGGCCTGAACGTCGACGAAGACAGTGTGGTGCGCAACATTCCTGGCTTTGAAGATCCGCAGCAGCGCGTGATTGCCGCGACGATCGAAGGCGTGCGCATCGTCTCCGCCTATTTCCCGAACGGCCAGGCGCCGGGCACCGACAAATTCGCGTACAAGCTGCGCTGGCTCGCCGCGCTGCACGACTGGGTCGCGAGCGAGATGGCGCTGTATCCGAAGTTCGCGCTGCTCGGCGACTACAACATCGCGCCCGAAGATCGCGACGTGCATGATCCGAAAGCGTGGGAAGGCCAGAATCTGGTGTCGCCCGAAGAACGCGCCGAGTTCGTGCGGCTGATCGCGCTCGGTCTCACCGACGCGTTCCGTCAGTTCGAGCAGCCGGAGAAGATCTACTCGTGGTGGGACTACCGGATGATGGCGTTCCGCCGCAACGCGGGAATGCGTATCGACCATATTCTGCTGTCGAAGGCGCTCGCGGATATCTGTACCTCGTGCGAAGTCGACAAGGTGCCGCGCAAGTGGGAACAGCCGTCGGATCACGCGCCGGTGGTGGCCCAACTCGGTTGAATCCGCAGCCGAATGAATCAGGCTGACTGTTTTCGGGCAGACGCAAAAACGCCCGGTGTAGAGACTTCGCTAACCAGAAGTCCTGCACCGGGCATTTTCGCCTGACAACCGTTCTTTCAGACCTTTATCGCGCCGCCGACGCACCGCTCAACGTCCGCCACAGAAACTCGAACACCATCGCATCGTGCTCGGCCTGCTCCAGCTCATCGGAGCCGCCGTGGCCGCCCTCCGTATTCTCCCGATACCAGACGCGCTCATGTCCCTGCGCCTGCATGCGCGCGGCCATCTTGCGCGCGTGTCCGGGATGCACACGGTCATCGGCCGTCGAGGTGGTGAACAGCACCGGCGGGTACACCGCCTCCGCCGATACGCGGTGATACGGCGAATACGCGGCCAGCACGCGCGCTTCGTCGGGCTCGTCAGGGTCGCCGTATTCGTCGATCCACGACGCGCCCGCGTGCAGCAGGTGATAGCGGCTCATATCGAGCAACGGCACTTCGCAGACCACCGCGCCGAACAGTTCGGGACGCTGCACCATGCACGCCGCCACCAGCAAGCCGCCGTTGCTGCCGCCTTGAATGCCCAGTTGCGCGGCGCTCGTCACGCCGCTGGCGACGAGCGCTTCGGCCACCGCCAGAAAATCGTCGAATGCGCGCTGGCGCTGCGCGCCCTGCGCTTCCGTATGCCAGCGCGTGCCGAACTCGCCGCCGCCGCGAATATGCGCGACCACGTACACGCCGCCGCGCGCCAGCCAGCCGATGCCCTGCCCGGTCAGATAGCTCGGCAGCAACGGAATCGCGAAGCCGCCGTAGCCGCTCAGCAGACAGGGGCGAAGCGACGGTTGCCCGTCACGCGGACCGATCACGGTGTACGGCACGCGCGTGCCATCCGCGGAGACCGCATGGCCGCGCGTCACGGCGTACTGCGTGGCGTCGAATTGCGTCGGCCAGCGGTCGAGCAATTCCCATTCGCTCAGGTTCTCGCGCGTGAGGTCGGTGAGCCAGTAGGCCGGCGGTTGCAGATAGTCGTCGGTGTCGACGAACACTTCGTCGTTGAGGGTCGGCTCAACCGGTGAAACGTCGGCTTGCGTATCGTCGTGCGATGGGAAAAGACGTTGTGCCCAATGCCACGTTTGATCGCTGTGCTGCGACGGCGTCCACAACAGCGTCCGGTTCTGCACGTCGTCCAGATACGAGACGATCAGATGGTTGCGCGTGTGCGTCCACTCGCAGGCCGACGTGAGCGGCGTCGGCGTGAACAACGGCACGACCTCGCGCTCGCCGCGCAGAAACGCGTCCTCGCGAATGGCCAGCAACGAACCGCCCGGATGATGCACGCCGTTGCAATCCCAATCGAGGCGCGGTTCGAGCAGCAGCCAGCCGTGCCAGCCGCCGACCCCGACGTGCGACGGCACCTCGAATCGATGCCACACATTGGGCGCCCCGGCGCTGTCGAGGTAATACGTGTGCGAGTAGAAGAAATCGACGCTGCTCGCCACTGTGTGGCGTTGTTCGATCGGATCGTAATGCGCTTCCACGCCGATATCGCCGAACGCGGCCTTGAAGACGACGGGCGCATCGGCCAGTACTGTGCCGCGGGTCCAGCGCCGCACCTCGCGCGGATAGCCGGAGCGCGTCAGCGTCTTGCGGCCGTTGTCCCAACCGACGTAAAGCGTGTCCCGATCGATCCACGACGCCGTGTGCTTGCCGGCCTTCGCGATCGCGAAACCGCCGTCGACAAACTGCTGCGCGTCGATATCGAACTCGCGCACCACCAGCGCATCCGAGCCGCCCGGCGACAGCGTGATCAACGCGCGGTCGCCATCGGGATAAAGAATGTCGAGTTCAACGCAGACCCATGGCGTGCCTTCGGCGGCGCCGAGCGCGTCGAAGTCGAGCAGGGTCTGCCAGACGGGCGCGCCGCTGCGCCAGGCCGCCCATGTGGTGCGTCGCCAGATGCCTTTAGGGTTGCGTTCGTCCTGCCAGAGGTCGTACGCCCAATCCTTCCAGCGATCGGGAATCACCGGACGTTCGCGCGGCAGATAGGCGTCGGCGAGTTGCTGTTTGAGCGCTTCGAATTCGGCGCTATCGCACCACGCGGCGCGCGTGCGCGCGTTTTGCCGCTCGACCCAGGCGAGAGCGTCGGGATCGTCGAGGTCTTCGAGCGACAGGAAAGGATCGGGGGAAAGCGGCCAGGAGAAAGAAGCGGGGGAAGCGGGCATCGTCGGCTGTCGGAGGAAAACAGCGTTGATTATGCCTTGTGGGGCGTGGGGGACGTCGGAACGCGTGGAGTACGTTGCTACCAGGTGACCGCATTCGCTACGATCAACTTCTCAACTCATTGCTCATTGCATCAATTTCGTCACAAAAGTGTGATGTTGTTGAAAATCTCAAGACGTGCATGATCTAATCGATCTTTCGATTTAACCGAATCCGACCAAATGCGAATTGGATATTCCGTTTGAGCAAGCATGCACATAACCATCGTCAAATCAAACACAGCAAGAAGGGATGGATAGCAAAAAAATCCCGTCGCGGTCCCCGTTACTTCTCAAAACGCGCTGCGCACCGCGATGTCACTTGAGGGCGTCCCGCTCACCGATTTCAACGATTTACTCTGGATCATGGCTCAAGAGTCAAGCGGCGTTGTCGGTACCCGCAATTCCGAATCGACTGCCCGAGGCCTCTTCCAATTGCTTCGCCCGCAATATGGACTGAATCCAAATGGTGAAAAATCATTTGGCAACGCGGTTGAAGAATGCCAAGGTGGAATTCGCTACTTGCCAGGCCGTTACCACACGGTTCAGGTCGCTCGAAAATTCTGGGAAAAACATCACTGGTATTGAATATGAAAAGGCTATTCCTCGCGTTATTTGTTTTGGCAATGTGCGGCATCGGCCGAACCTTCGCGGACGAACCTCTGCCCCGCTTCGACGCTTTCCCGGTCGAAAACGTATTCAACGGTCAACCCGCAAAAGTGAAGATTATTTCGGCGCGGGATCGCAAATTCGCCACTCGCCTGCGTCAGTTAAGCGGCCAGAAACCAAACTACGCCGGGCACTACACGCTGGCGAGCTGGGGATGCGGTGCATCCTGCATTATGACTGTCGCGATCGACGCGAAAACCGGCGGTGTTATCTGGCTGCCGTTCACGGTCTGTTGCTGGGATGTCGACGTCAACGAACCGATTGAGTTCAGACGCGACAGCAGTCTGATCGTCGTGCACGGCAGTCGGAACGAGACCGGCGGCGGCACCTACTATTACCGGCTGGAGGGTTCGGAATTCGTTCTGGTGAAAGCCGTCGAAAAGACCGCGTCGTAGCGGCAGCGGCAAGACGTCAAAGGCCAAGGCGGTGTACGTACCGCCTTGGCCGATCAAACTATTCACGCATCACGGCTCGAGATTCAACTCCTGAATCTTCCGCGTAATCGTATTCCGTCCGATCCCCAACCGTTCAGCCGCCTCCACCTTGCGGCCTCGCGTGAAATCCAGCGCCTCGCGAATCACCGCCGCTTCAAAGCGCCGCGCGAGTTCGTCCATCACGTCCGCGGCGTTTTCACGCAGCATGCGCGCGACTTCGGTACGCAAGCCGCCTTCCCAGGCGGCCACCGTCGACGCGACCGGCACGCCGCCCGCGGCCGGATGCGCCGCCGCGCTGACGCCGTTGATCGGCGCCGTGCCCGCCAGCCCCGCTTCGCCCGCGCCGAGCACCCCGCCACCGCCGCTCAGATCGGAGATACCCGCTTGCGCCGGACCGAGATCGGGCGGCAAGTCCTTGATCTCGATAGTCTGCGCGGGCGCCATCACCGTCAGCCAGTTGGCCAGATTCTCCAGTTGCCTCACGTTGCCCGGAAACGGCAACGACGCCAGATAAGCGAGCGCCTCTTCGGACACGCGCTTCGGCTCGACGCCGAGATCGCGCGCGCTCTTCTGCAAGAAGTGACGCGTGAGCAGCGGAATGTCTTCGCTGCGCTCGCGCAACGCCGGCAAGCGCAAACGGATCACATTGAGCCGGTGATACAAGTCCTCGCGGAACAAGCCCTGACGTACGCGCGATTCGAGATTCTGATGCGTCGCCGCGATCACGCGCACATTCGCGCGCAACGGATTGTGCCCACCGACCCGATAAAACTGCCCATCCGACAGCACACGCAACAAACGCGTTTGCAGATCGAACGGCATGTCGCCGATTTCATCGAGAAACAGCGTGCCGTTTTCGGCCTGCTCGAAACGCCCCTGGCGCATGGCCTGCGCGCCGGTGAACGCGCCGCGCTCGTGACCGAACAGTTCGGATTCCAACAGATCCTTCGGAATCGCCGCGGTGTTCAGCGCGATGAAGGGACCGTTCGCGCGTGGGCTATGCCGGTGCAACGCGCGCGCGACCAGTTCCTTCCCGGTGCCTGATTCGCCGGTAATGAGCACGGTGGCCGCCGAATGGGACAAGCGGCCGATCGCGCGAAACATGTCCTGCATGGCCGGCGCCTGGCCGAGCATTTCCGGCGCCTCGGCGGGACGGTCGTCCCACGTCTGCTCGCCGCGCATGCTTTCGTCGACCGCGCGACGGATCAGCTCGACCGCCTTGTCGACGTCGAACGGCTTGGCGAGATATTCGAACGCCCCGCCCTGAAACGCGGCGACCGCGCTGTCCAGATCCGAGAACGCGGTCATGATGATGACCGGCAAGCCCGGCACCTTGTCACGCACGGTTTGCAGCAATTCGAGGCCGGAACCGCCCGGCATCCTGATGTCGGACACCAGCACCTGCGGGCTGTCGTGATCGAGCGCGGCCGATGCCTCGCGCACGTTCGCGAAGCTGCGGGTCGCGAAGTTTTCGCGGGCGAGCGCTTTTTCAAGCACCCAGCGAATCGATTGATCGTCGTCTACTATCCAGATCGGCTTCATATAGGTCGGTCAGAAGTCTAGAGATACATTTTGGTTTTAGCAGTCGAGCGGCAGCAAAATCTGAAACTCGGTGTGGCCCGGCCGGCTATCCACTTCGATCAAACCGTCGTGCTGTTGCACGAAAGTCTGCGCGAGCGTCAAACCGAGACCGCTACCGTCCTCGCGCCCCGACACGAGCGGATAGAAGATACGGTCACGGATTTCCTCGGGAATGCCTGGGCCGTTGTCAGTGATATGCAAGTCCAGTGCCAGCTTACATAAGCGTTTCGACACCGTGATCTTACGGGCAATGCGGGTGCGCAATTCGATCCGCGCATCGCCTTGCGAAATGCGTTCGCGCAGCGCTTCGGCCGCATTGCGCACGATGTTCAGCAGCGCCTGGATCAGTTGTTCCTTGTCGCCGCGCAAGTCGGGCACGCTCACGTCGTAATCGCGTTCGATCGTCAGGCCGCGCGGAAACTCCGCGAGAATCACCTGGCGCACGCGCTCGCAGACTTCGTGAATATTCACGTCGCCGACAATATGCGGATGACGGTGCGGTTCGAGCAATCGGTCGACCAGCGTCTGCAGCCGATCCGACTCCTTGATGATGACCTGCGTGTACTCGCGCAACTCGTCGCGCTGACGCTCGCCGAGTTCGAACTCGAGCAGTTGCGCCGCGCCGCGAATCCCGCCGAGCGGGTTCTTGATTTCGTGCGCGAGATTGCGGATCAGTTGCTTGTTGACCGCCGTGAGGTCGTTGATGCGCTCTTCACGATCGGTGCGCAGATGCCGCTCGTTCTCGAACAGTTCGAGCAGCACATAATCTTGCGCGCTTTCCAGAAAGCCGACGATCGCATGCACATGCAGCGGCTCGTGGCCAGGGCGCTCGAGTACGGCGTCGAGATGGGTCGCGTGAAAACGGTTGGCGGCAATCGCGGAAATGGTCGCGACCAGTTCGTCGCCGTTGGAGAAGATGTCTCCCCACGCCATCTGCGTCAATTGCTTGCGCGAGAGTTCGAGCATCGACTCCGCGGACGGATTCGCAAACGCGACGCGCAGCGTGCGCTTGTCGAGCACCAGCACGACTGTGGGCAACGCCTCGAAGCCCGGCAACAAACCGGAGCCGACGAGTTGGACGTCGTCCGACAGCGACTGCTCGTGCCCTTTCCTTGCCTTGATCAGATTCTTGAGAACCATCTTGCAGTCTGGCCGATAGGAGATGGTGATAAAACGGGGTGTCAGCTAATTCTCCTGCTTGTGCTGCTTGTGTTGCTTTTGCTACTTGTGTTGCTCCAACCATGACGCTACGTGCAGGCCACGCCCATTGCGACGAAGCCGCAAACGTTGTGCGCGATCTAACAAAAAAGGGACGGCGCCGCCGTCCCTTCGTGACCGATCGCGAGCGTCGGGTCAAGCGCTTCGCCGGGTGAAGGGCGAAGCGCCATGACCGCTTACAGCGAGTAGTACATTTCGAATTCGATCGGGTGCACCGACTGACGATAGCGTTGCAGCTCGCCCGTCTTCAGTTCGATGTACGCGTCGAGCATCGAGTCCGTGAACACGCCACCGCGCGTCAGGAATTCGCGGTCCGCGTCCAGCGCGTCGAGAGCCTGGTCGAGGCCGGCGCACACGGTCGGGATCTTGGCATCCTCTTCCGGCGGCAGGTCGTACAGGTTCTTGTCGGCAGCTTCGCCCGGGTGAATCTTGTTCTGCACGCCGTCCAGACCCGCCATCATCAGCGCGGAGAAGCACAGGTACGGATTCGCCATCGGATCCGGGAAACGCGTTTCGATACGGCGGCCCTTCGGGTTCGACACGTGCGGAATGCGGATCGATGCCGAACGGTTGCGCGCCGAGTAAGCCAGCTTGACCGGTGCTTCGAAGTGCGGCACGAGGCGCTTGTACGAGTTCGTCGACGGGTTCGTGATCGCGTTCAGCGCGCGAGCATGCTTGATGATGCCGCCGATGTAGAACAGCGCGAATTCCGACAGACCTGCGTAACCGTTGCCCGCGAACAGGTTCGCGCCGTCTTTCCAGATCGACTGGTGAACGTGCATGCCCGAACCGTTATCGCCGACCACCGGCTTCGGCATGAACGTTGCCGTCTTGCCGTACGTGTGCGCCACGTTGTGGATGATGTACTTCATTTGCTGCAGCCAGTCGGCGCGTTGCACCAGCGTCGAGAACTTCGTGCCGATTTCGTTCTGGCCTTGGCCCGCGACTTCGTGGTGATGCACTTCGACCGGAATGCCGATCTGTTCGAGCAGCAGACACATTTCCGAACGGATGTCCTGGAACGTGTCGACCGGCGCGACCGGGAAGTAGCCGCCCTTGGTGCCCGGACGGTGGCCGGTGTTGCCGCCTTCGAAGTCCATCGACGACGACCACGGTGCTTCTTCCGAACCGATCTTGACGAACGTGCCCGACTGGTCCGTGCCCCACTTGATCGAATCGAAAATGAAGAATTCGGGTTCCGGACCGAAGAAAGCCGTGTCGCCGAGGCCCGTGCTCTTCAGGTACGCTTCAGCGCGCTTGGCGAGCGAACGCGGGTCGCGTTCGTAGCCCTTGCCGTCAGCCGGTTCGACGACGTCGCAGGTCAGTACGAGGGTCGATTCTTCGTAGAACGGGTCGATGAAGGCCGTGTTCGCGTCCGGGATCAGCAACATGTCCGATGCTTCGATGCCCTTCCAGCCGGCAATCGACGAACCGTCAAACGCATGGCCGCTTTCGAACTTGTCTTCATCGAATGCCGACACCGGCACCGAAACGTGTTGCTCTTTGCCGCGCGTGTCGGTGAAACGGAAGTCGACAAACTTGACGTCTTCGTCTTTGACGAGTTGAATGACGTCGGCCACGGATTTACTCATAACCTATCTCCTGATTAACGAATTCGGCGGATTCAGCCGCCGCCCAATCTAGCGGACCCGCCCCGGCACGTCCACCCCTCTATCGATGAGGAGGACCATAAGGAACTGCTGGAACAAATCGATCGGCACCAATAAAGCAGCTTCTGTGCCACCTATGCGCCAAGCCGGCGCAAAACCACACTGCACGCGCGTTTGCGGGGAATGGCCGCACCGCGCGATGAACCCCGTTGAAATCTTCAGGCCAAACGCCGCACCAAAGACGTGCATCAGGTCGGCCGCATCCGACACCATCACCTATTTTGGTGCAGACGCGACATTCTGCACCATGATTGCGCGCGCGACGGTTGAACGGCGATTGCTGCCGAACACGCGCTGCCCCGGACTTGCTGCCCCTGCGCACCGCACGCCGCGCGCTAGAATGATCATTTGGTCCGAAGGAGACTGACGCTCATGGCCACGCTCGACCAGCTGTACGCTTTGGCGGACACCCGCCGCACCGACAACCAGTTGCCCTACGCCGGCGCGGTGTTGCCCGCCGAGGCGTTCGAACTGTTGCAACTCGATCCGCGTACCCGTCTCGTCGACGTGCGCACCCGCGCGGAGCTCGACTGGGTCGGCCGGCCGGTGATCGGCGACGGGCAGTACGCACATGTGGAATGGACCCGCTATCCGGGCGCGGTGCCGAATCAGGCATTCCTTCAGCAGTTGAGCCAGGTGGCGTCGTCCGATACGCCGGTGCTGTTCCTGTGCCGCAGCGCCGCGCGCTCGAAGCTGGCCGCGATCGCCGCCACGCAGGCCGGCTTTACGAAGGCGTATGACCTGCTGGAAGGCTTCGAAGGCGACAAGGACGGCCAGGGGCATCGGAAGACGGTGTCGGGCTGGTGCTATCGGGGCTTGCCGTGGATCGGCGCGTGATGGCCGTGCGCTGCGCTCGTTGAGCGCGCCGCGGGTCGTAGCGGGAACGGAGTCTCATCGTCGGCGCTGAATGTGACAGGCGGATGATCCGCCGAGGGCGCCGGGCGCAAGGCCGGTCGCGAGCACAATTGAAAACGGGCGCCGCAGCGCCCGAATCGGGTCAAACTTCAAACGCCAAACGTGAAACGTGAAACCAACCGCGCGTATCAGTCGCGCGGTTTAGCCGCAGCCACCGCCGCCGCCGCCACCTCGGGCTCGACGATATCGCCGCCCAGCAGATGCACCCCTTCGCGCAGTTTGACGAACGCCGCCGCCACCGCTTCCGGCTCGCCCTTCACCCCCAGGTCGATATGATGGCGCGCGTACACGCCGCCGCGCTCCGCGTCGCCGACGCTCGGCAGACTGAACACCCGCACGCTCGGGAAATCGTGTTCGATCTTCTCCATCAATGGCGTCAGACGCGACTCCGGCAACTCGAACACTAGAAGCGATTTCTCCGCATGCGGCATGGCGTGATGCAGATCCGCGTACTGCGTATCGAGCACCCATTCGATCATCGGCCAGGCCATCACCGGAAAGCCCGGCACGAAGTGGTGCTGGTTGATCGAAAAGCCGGGAATCTTGTTGTAGCCGTTCGGAATGATCGACGCGCCCTGCGGATACGTGCCCATATTCAACCGATGCCGGTTCTCGGGCGAATCCAGATCGAGCGGCGTCGCCGCGTTTGCCGGATACATGTCGCGAATGCGCTCCTGAATCAGCGTGGCGGCTTCCGGATGCAATTCGAGCGGCACGCCGAGCGCGGCCGCCGTGCATTGCCGCGTGTGATCGTCCGGCGTGGCGCCGATGCCGCCTGTCGAGAACACGATATCGCCCGACGCGAACGTGCGTCGCAGCGTCGCGGTAATGCGCTCGGGATCGTCGCCGATGTACTCCGCCCAGCCGAGCGACAATCCGCGCGCGCCCAGCAATTCGATGACCTTCGGCAGATGCTTGTCGACCCGTCTGCCCGACAGAATTTCATCGCCGATGATGATGACGCCAAATGCCATTGCCGCCTCTTTTGCCTAGTCAGTAATTCATCAATCAATAAGTAACCGGCGCCGTGTGCCGCACGCCGCCGTGCTCTTCCGCGCGCATGCGCTGCAGCGCGCGCAAACAGTAGTAGCCGAACCACAGCGCCGAAAACACGAGGATGAACGCGTAGATCCAGATCGTCACCGCGGTAATCACCGGAAACAGCACGATCAGCCACACCGACGACGCCCACAACAAAGTGGGCAGCGAACCGAGCAGGCCGCTGGCCACGCCGATCAGCAGCAGCGGCAAGCGGAAGCGCCGCACCAGCGCGCGCCGTTCCTCGCGGGTGGCATGCAGCGCAAGCGCGTCGTAACTCATCACCCGGTAAGTCAACCAGCCCCACAGCAGCGGCGGAATCAGCGCGAAGAACGGCGGCACCAGCCACAGCGGTAGCGTGACGATCAGCAGCACCAGACAGACCAGCGTGGTCCACAACGCATGGCCGAGGCTACCGTACCACGTTCCGCCGTGGCGCATTTCGAGCCCTGCGAATTGCCGCGCCGCCAGGAAGCGGATCACGGACGGCATCGACAGCGTGGCGATCAGCAGCAACACCGTGACGACGATCAGCGGAATCGCCATCGCGATCACGATAAACGGCGCGACCGCCGTGTGCAGCGCCGAAAAGCCGAGCCAGTCGAACAGCCGGTACAGCGTGAGCGTGAACGACCAGCTATCGAGCCAGCCGCGCGTGGCGCCGATCAGCGTCTGCCACGAGAACCACAGAATCACGCCCCAGCCAACCGTTGCCGCGAAAAACGGCATGAAGGTCAGCCAGAGCATGCGCGGGTGGAGCGCGCTTGCCAGCGCGCGCCCGAACGAGCGCAACAGATCATTCATGCGAGCCAGTGCCGGTAAACATAACGATGGAATAAGGAAAGCCGCGCGCCGCGCCCCAAGCTTTTCTTCGGGGCGGGCGAAAACCTGAACAGGATAAACCACGTGACACGCCGCCGGGGAACCGGCGGCGCAAAGGAAGAGAGACTCAAACGGCGCTGGCGTCGCTACCCGTGCCGCGTTCACCGTCGCGTTTCGACGCGAGGCGCCGGGCAATCCGCACGAACGCGAGCCCGTGCTGCGCCCAGAAGCCGTCGCCGTAGCGGCGGCCTTGCAGTTGATCGCTGATGCCGGTCGGCTCCATCACGCGGCTCCAGGAGGCGCTGCGAAACAGCATGTCCCACCACGGAAACAGCACGCCGAAGTTGCACCCGTACTTCAGCCCTTCATGGCCAACTCCGATTGCATGATGGCGGCGATGGAAAGTCGGACTAACCAGCAGGCGCTCGCCGAGCCAGCCGAAGTACAGGCGGATGTTCGCGTGCTGCACGCTCTGTGCAAGATTGGTGATCGCGACCAGCACGACGAATTGCGACGGCGGCACGCCGATCACCAGCGCGATCACCGCGAAGAACGACGCCTGAAGCAGATCGTCGAGCAGATGGTTGCGGTCGTCGGACCATAGCGACATCTGCTGCTGGCTGTGATGCACCGCGTGCAGCTCCCACCACACGCCGATACGGTGCTCCCAGCGGTGATACCAGTAGCCGGCGAAATCGAGCACCAGCAGATACATCACGAACGTGACGAGCGGCTGCGTGGTGACGCCGGGCCACAGATTGTCGAACTCGAGATTCGCGATGTTATGCAGCCGCAGCCACGCCTGCACGTTGTCGAACAAAGGCTGCAGCGCGAAGAAGAAAAACAGGTTGAGAATCCCGAGCTTGGCGATCCACGTGTAGATCACGTCGACGCGCACCGCACGCCGGTCGGGCCACCGCTCCACCGGACGCAGCGCCTCCAGCGGGCGCAGCACCGCGTACATGGCCAGCACTTCCAGTACGCCGACGATCACCCAGTAGAGGCTGTCGTAGGTGTCTTCGTCGTAATCCATCAGGTCGAAGCGGAACAGCAGCGGCTGCACCACGTCGACGTACAGCAACGTCTGCACGGCGGAGACGAAGCTGTCGAGGGAGGCGAAAATCAGATGGAACATGGTGCTGGCCTGGTTACTTCATGCGTCGTTGCGCGCCTGGTCGGCAAGCGTCAAGCGCCGTTCGGCGCCGTGACCGGTGCGCGATTGTAAAAATAGATTCCGTGCGGCGAACGGCCCACGGCGATCGTCTGGATCAGCTTGCGCGTGGTCAGGTCGATGATGCCGACGTGCTTCGCGAAGCGGAACGTGACCCACAGATAGCGTTTGTCGGCGGTCAGTTCCATGTCGTCCGGTCCCGGCATCAGACCGGTGATGTCGCCGACGTTGGTGAGCGTGTCTTCGTCGATGATGCTGATCGTGCTCGCCACCCGGTTCGACACCGCGACGTGTTTGCCGTCGGCAAGCGAGCGGAAGTTGTGCGCGCCCTTGCCGGTCTGGATGGTCTTGACGATCTTCTGGTTGCGCCAGTCGACCACCGCGACGTAATCCGAGCCGGTCATGCCGATCAGCAGATATTTTTCGCCCGGCGTCATCCACAGGCCGGCCGGCACCTTGCCGACCTTCATCTTCCACTTGACGGTTTGCGTGGCCAGATCGATCGCGGCCAGCTCGCCCGACACCTGCAGCGTGACGAACACCGTCCTGCTGTCGTTCGTGAACGCCATGTGGCTCGGCATGACCGCGAGCGGCAGGCGCGAGGCCAGCGTCATCTGGTTCTTCTGGCCGTCGTAGTGATAGATGTCGAGCCGGTCCAGACGCAGGCCGGTCGTGACCAGCCACTTGCGGTCAGGCGAAAAGCCGATCTGGTACGGGTCTTCGATGTTCTCGACCCAGCGCTGCACCTGGCCCGTTTTCGGGTCGACGAACATCAGATTGTTGGACACCGAATTCGCGACGATCAACGACGAATTGTCCGGCGTGGCCATCAGATGGTGCGGTTCCTTGCCGGTCGGCACCGTGCCGACGACCTGGTGCGTGGTTTCGTCGATCAGGCTGAGCGTGGCTTCGCCTGAATTGAGCACGATCACGTTGTTCGCGTGCGCCGCGGGAGAGAAAAAACCTGTTGCCGCGACCACTGCCGCGCCCGCCAGGACCGTGCCGGTCAAGCCGGAGAAGGAAAAATTGCGCATGAAAACTCACTTCGGGAGAACGTTCGTCATTGTAGAACGTTTACTGTGATGCAAGGTTGACATGGGTCGGGGGTTGGCTGGTTTGGCCCGCAACGCCGCTGAAAGGCGCGACGCATTCGCGCGGCGGATTTCGAAATATCGTAGGGGACGTTTCTTATTTCCTCTTGAAATAATGCGCCATCGATCATCGCAATTTAAATTCAGCATAAGTTAATTGCGAATTGCCAGCCAAAACCATCATCACCCAAGCCTTCCGTCCTAATCAATTCTCCTTTAATAAGAATTAAAAAAATATCGCGGGCGAAGCAAAATTTTATTTTCGGATTTGTCCCATCACGGTTTTGGGCCAACATTATCCAAAATGACAACAGCTTGAGGCTCTTGCCACTGAGACAAAGGCCTGATCCGACGTCCGTTCGCGCGAGACCCACACCATTTCGCATGATTTTATCTCGCAGGCGATGAAAGCTCGCCCACTCCGTTAAAGAGCGAATTAAATCAGACCGGATTGCCACCCCTCATTTCCTTTCCGATATCTGGAGCAAGGTAAAAAATGACCCAATTGATTGCATCGACATGGCAAGACGAGACCGGCAAATCGACCGGGTTAATACAAAGCGTCCCGTTTAAAATCGGCACGGCTGTCGCGGTCCGATTGACGCTGTCTAGTGCCGCGCTGCTCGGCGGCATGACTGGCGCGCAAGCCGCCGTGCCTTGGGATACGGCGGAGCATTATCTCGACGTCGGCGCGCCCGCCACAGGCGCCGACGACGCTGCGGCAGCCGGTGAGAACGCCGTGGCTGTCGGCCCGAACGCCCAGGCGAGCGCTACTGCGTCGATCGCGGTCGGCGACCAGGCCAGCACGACGACCGCCGGTTCAATCGCCATCGGCTACCTGGCCAGCGCATCCGGTTGGCAAAGCATGGCGCTCGGCGCCAAATCGAACGCAACCGGCGGTGCGGCCGTGTCACTAGGCCCCTACTCGGTGGCCAGCGCGGAAGAAGCCACGTCGGTCGGCTACGCGGCACGCGCCACCCGCGGAGGCGCGTCGGTCGTCGGCAGCAATGCCGAGGCTAACGGCATGGGCAGCATGGCGTTCGGCGCCTATGCATTCGCCATCGAAGACGCCGACATCGCGTTAGGTTTTCACGCAAGTGCGAGCGGCGGCGCCAGCATCGCGACAGGTCCGAGGTCGCGGGCGGCCGGTGCGCAAAGTATTGCGCTCGGCGCGGGCACGGTCGCCACCGCCGACCAGGCCGTCGCGTTAGGCGCCGGCGCTTTCGTCTCGGAAGCCAACAGCGTCGCGCTCGGCGGCGCCTCGATCGCGGCGCGGCTGGGCGGGCTCGCGTACGTTCCCGCCGGCGCGGACGCTGCGGCCATTCAGGGTGTCAATGCGGTGGGCCAGGTCTCGATTGGCGCCGTGGGAAGCGAGCGTCGTCTGACTCACGTCGCGGCCGGCGCTAACGACACGGATGGGGTCAACGTCAGCCAGTTGAAGGCGGTGAACGACCGCGTCACGGCAGCCGCGAACAGCGCCGCGCCGCGCTACTTCAGCGCCACCGGCACCGACACCGGCGACGCCCAGCCGCTCGCGACAGGCAACGCCGCGCTGGCCATCGGCGTCGGCGCGATCGCGGACACAGACGGCACCATTGCGATGGGTCGCCGTGCGCTCGCGAGCGATCCGGGCTCGATTGCCATCGGCGACCTCGCTACGTCGACGGGCGCCAATGCGAGCGCGATTGGCACCAGCGCGCTCGCAGGCGGCACCGATGCGTTCGCGTTGGGCACGTGGGCCCGCGCCGCCGGCTCGGAGGCCGTCGCGATCGGCGGGTCCTCGGCGGCTACCGGCACGCAAAGCACCGCGATCGGCGCGGCTGCCGGGGCGACCGCCAACCAGTCGGCAGCGTTCGGCGCCGGCGCCTTCGCCTCGGAGGCCAACAGCGTCGCGCTGGGCGCCGCCTCGGTCGCGGCGCCGCTAGGCGGGGTCGCTTACGTTCCGCCCGGCGCGGACGCCTCCGTCATCCGAGGGTTCAATGCGACTGGTCAGGTGTCGATCGGCTCAGCGGGCAACGAGCGCCGCCTCACCCATGTCGCCGCCGGCGCGAACGATACCGACGCCGTTAACGTGAGCCAGTTGAAGGCGCTGCAGACCCAGATCGACGGCAGCGCGGCGGCGCTCGATGGCGCGCTGTCCTATGCGCGCAATGCCGACGGCAGTGTCGACCGGCATAACGTGACGCTCGGCGGCGATCCGGCCGCGAGCGGCACGCTGATTCACAACGTCGCGAACGGCGTCGAATCGAGCGATGCGGTCAACCTCGGGCAATTGAACGCGGCCATCAGCGGCGCGGTCAATAACGTCGCGGTGAACGGCGCGGGGGCTAATCCGCTGTTCGGCGCGGCGGGCGATCCGACCGCAAGCGCCCTGGCGTCGGGCACGCTGTCGGTGGCGGCCGGCGCGAGCGCGCAGGCGTCGGGGACCGGCGCGGTGGCCGTTGGCGCAACGGCTAGCGCCACCGGCAGCAACGCCGCCGCGCTGGGCGTGAATTCGAGTGCGGGTGGCAGCAACGCCATCGCCCTCGGCGCCACGGCGAACGCGAGTGCGGATAACTCGGTGGCATTGGGCCAGGGCTCAGTGGCCGACCGGGCCGGCACTGTGTCGGTCGGTGCTGCCGGGCAGGAGCGGCAGATCGCCAACGTCGCCGCTGGCGTGCAAGGCACCGACGCGGTCAACGTCAACCAGTTGCAGCAGAGCATGGGCGGCGCGGTCAGTCAGGCCAACAGCTATACCGACGACCAGGTCCGTTCCGCCCGCCGCGACGCCTACGGCGGTACAGCGGCCGCGCTCGCCGTCGCGGGCCTGCCGCAAGCGGTGCTGCCGGGACATGGCATGGTGGCGATGGCCGGCGGCACTTACGGCGGACAGTCGGCGGTTGCGATCGGTGTGTCGCAACTGTCGCCAACCGGCAAGTGGGTTTACAAGGTTCAAGGCACGACCGACTCGCGCGGGCAAATCGGCGCGTCGCTTGGCGCGGGCATGCATTGGTGAGCGGAACAGGGCCGAGCCGGGGAGCCGGCTCGGGCTCGGCTAGCGCGGGGCGCGATTGACTCAGTCAAAACGGTCCGCCGCGTTGACCAGCGCCAGCACGGCGTAACCAGCCGAAACCGCCACCGCTAAACCACTACTCAACGCTGCATCGACTCCCACACCTTATAAAGCCGCTTCACCGAGACCGGCATCGGCGTACGCAACTCCTGCGCGAATAGCGAAATCCGCAGTTCCTCCAGCAGCCAGCGAAACTCCGACAACCGCGTATCCAGCACGCCGCCGCGTTGCGCCACCGCGCGCTGGTAGTTCTGCAACAGCGGCTGAAACTCGACGAACTGCCGTGCGTCGCGTGCAGGGTCCGCTCGCAGCTTGTCGATACGCAGCACGATGCCCTTCAGATAGCGCGGAAAGTGCGCCAACTGCGAATACGGCGTGTCGACCACAAAGCGCTTGCCGATCATCGCATCGAGCTGATTCTGAATGTCGGCGTGCGCGGCCGTGAACGTGCGGGCCTGCACCAGCTTCTTCGTCACCGTCGCGTATTCGGTGAGAATCTGCCCCACCAGACGCGCGATCTCCTGGGCCAGCAAGGTCAGCCGGCTACGGCCTTCGTCGCGGCGCGTGTGGAACGACAGATCGTCGGCGGGCAGCGGGTCTTGCAGACACGCGCGATCCAGCGCGGTATCGATCAATTGATCGCGCAGTTCTTCCTGCGTGCCGCGCGGCATGAACTGCATCGCCATTTCGCGCAAGCCCGGCAGGTTCTTTTCCAGATACTTGATCGGCTCCTTCAACTGCAGCCCAAACAGTCGACGCAACCCCGCACGATGAATCCGCGCGGCTTCTTCCGGCGAATCGAACACTTCGACGTCGCAATGCGTGCCGCGATCCACCAGCGCCGGATAGCCGAACAACGTCTGGCCGCCGCGACGAATTTCGAGCAACTCGGGAAGCTTGCCGAAATTCCACGTGGTCAGTTTTTCGTACAGCGCGGTGCCGGCCGTGCCGCCTTGCGCGCCTTGCGCGGTTTGCGACATAGCAACGCCAGGCACACCCTTCCCACCGCGCTGCGCCGCCGCGCCTGCCTTTCCTGCCGCCCCAGACTGCGCACCGGATTGGGCACCCGATTGCGCACCTCGCCCACCCAACTGCGCGGCCGCCGCGACGCTGCCGCCGCCCGCATCCGCCAGCGCCGCGCCCGCCGCGCTCGACGCGATCTTCTGGAAATGCTGCTGCGCCTGGCTGCCCAACTCCGAGCGCAATTGCGCCATGTTGCGGCCCATCGCGAGCTGACGGCCGTGTTCGTCGACGACCTTGAAGTTCATGAACAGATGCGCCGGCAAGGTCTCGAGCTTGAAGTCGGCCTGCTTCATCGCGATCTGCTTCTGCTCGCGAACATCGGCGATCAGCGACTCGAGCAAACCGCCCGCACCGTAACGCGGCCCGCTATGCCGGTCGACGAAACCCGCCGCGTACTCGGGCAATGGCACGCAGTGGCGTCGCAATTTCTGCGGCAAGGATTTCAGCAGCAGTTGCGCCTTCTCTTTCAGCATGCCTGGCACGAGCCACTCGCAGCGTCGCGCGTCGACCTGATTCAGCGCATACAGCGGCACGGCGAGCGTCACGCCGTCGCGCGGCGAACCCGGTTCGAAGTGATAGGTCAACGCCATCTCGACGCCCGACATCGTCATCCGCTTCGGGAACAGATCGGTCGTGACGCCGGCCGCCTCGTGACGCATCAGATCGTCGCGCGACAGGTACAGCAGACGCAATTTGTCTTCGGTCTGGCCGGCCGCTTTCAACTCGTCGCGATACCAGCGCTCGAACGCCGCGCCGGTGTGGATGCCCTGCGGCACCGCCTGATCGTAGAAGCCGAAAATCAGCTCGTCGTCGACCAGCACGTCCTGCCGGCGCGACTTGTGTTCGAGTTGCTCGATGTCGGCGAGCAGCTTGCGGTTGTGCGCGAAGAACGCGAGCTTCGTGTCGAACTCGCCTTCCACCAGTGCGCCGCGAATGAACAGCTCACGCGCGCGCGCCGGGTCCTGATGGCCGAAGCTCACGCGGCGGCGGTGATAGATCGGCAGGCCGTACAGCATGGCCCGCTCGAACGCCGACACCTGCGCCGCGCGCTTCTCCCAATGCGGCTCGGACAGCGACTTCTTCAACAGATGCGCGCCGATCCGCTCGATCCACTCCGGCTCGATCTTCGCGATACAGCGCGCGTACAGCCGGCTTGTCTCGACCAGTTCGGCGGCCATCGCCCACTTGCCCGCCTTCTTCACCAGCGCCGAGCCGGGCCACAAATAAAACTTGATGCCGCGCGCGCCGAGGTAATACGGCTCGTCGTCGGCTTTCAGGCCGATGTTGCCGAGCAGGCCCGTCAACAACGCGAGGTGGATCTGCTCGAAGGTCGCTTCCGCCTCGTTCAGACGCCAGCCGTGTTCGCGCACCACGGTCAACAGTTGCGAGTGCACGTCGCGCCATTCGCGCAGACGCATTTGCGACAGGAAGTTCTTGCGGCATTCCTCGTGCAACTGCTTGTTCGACTTCTTGTGCGTGATCGCTTCTTCGAACCAGTTCCAGATTTTTAGCCACTGGAGGAATTCGGAGCGCTCGTCGGCGAACCGGCGATGCGCCTGGTCGGCCTGCTCCTGCGCTTCGATCGGCCGGTCGCGCGGGTCCTGCACGGACAACGCGCTGGCGATGATCAGCACTTCCTTCAACGCCTGCTGATCGCGCGCGGCCAGAATCATTCGGCCGACGCGCGGATCGAGCGGCAGGCGCGCGAGTTCGCGGCCGAGCGGCGTGAGCTGGTTGTCGTCGTCGACGGCGCCGAGTTCGTTGAGCAACTGATAACCGTCGGCCACCGCGCGGCCCGGCGGCGGTTCGATGAACGGAAACGTTTCGATCGCGGTCAGGTGCAGCGACTTCATCCGCAAAATCACGGACGCCAGCGACGACCGCAGAATCTCCGGATCGGTGAAGCGCACGCGGCCCTGATAATCGCTTTCTTCGTACAGACGGATGCAGATACCGTCGGCAACCCGGCCGCAACGCCCGGCCCGCTGATTCGCAGCGGCTTGTGAAATCGATTCCACCTGCAACTGCTCGACCTTGTTGCGGTACGAATAGCGTTTCACGCGCGCGAGGCCGGTGTCGACCACGTAGCGAATGCCCGGCACGGTCAGCGAGGTTTCGGCGACGTTGGTCGCCAGCACGATGCGGCGCGTATTCGAAATACGGAACACGCGTTCCTGTTCCGCGGCGGAGAGGCGCGCGAACAGCGGCAGAATTTCCGTGTGCGGCGGATGGTGTTTGCGCAGCGCTTCGGCGGCGTCGCGAATTTCGCGCTCGCCGGGCAGGAACACCAGCACGTCGCCGGGGCCGTCGCGGCACAGTTCGTCCACGGCGTCGACGATCGCGTCCATCAGGTCGCGGTCGGTTTCGCGCTGGGTTTTCGGACGATCGGGCCGATCGCGCCCGCCGGCCTGCGAACCCGCCGCGCTCTTCGTGCCTTCCGCGGCCTTCACCGCCGGACTGTCTTCGACGACCGGACGGTAACGCACTTCGACCGGATACAGACGGCCGCTCACTTCGATCACCGGTGCGGGTTTTTCGTCGCTGCCGAAATGGCGCGCGAACCGATCGGCGTCGATCGTCGCCGAGGTCACGATCAGCTTCAGATCGGGACGCTTGACGAGAATTTCCTTCAGATAGCCGAGCAGAAAATCGATGTTCAGGCTGCGCTCGTGCGCTTCGTCGATGATCAGCGTGTCGTAGGCCTTGAGCAGCGGATCGGTCTGCGTTTCGGCGAGCAGAATGCCGTCGGTCATCAGTTTGACCGACGCGCCCGGCGACAGATTGTCGGTAAAGCGCACCTTGTAGCCGACCACTTCGCCGAACGGCGTACCGAGTTCTTCGGCGATCCGGCGGCCGGTGGCCGAGGCGGCGATCCGGCGCGGCTGCGTATGGCCGATCAGACCGGCGCCGCCCGCGCCGAGGCCGCGCCCCAGCGCGAGGCAGATTTTCGGCAGCTGGGTGGTTTTACCGGAGCCGGTTTCACCGCAAACGATCACGACCTGGTTTCCCGCGATCGCTTTGGCGATCTCCTCGCGACGGCCGGAAACCGGCAGCGCTTCGGGGAAGGTGATCGGCGGAATCGGGTTCGGTTCGACGACACGCGGCGGGCGGGGAGCGCGCGGTTCACGGCGCGGCTGGTCGCTTCGGCCTTCACCGCGTTTCGGCTGATTCGGCGCCTGCGCGCCACTCGCACCACCCTCACGCGGCGGATTTTTTTTCTGCGCGTTCGCCTGCGCGCCCTGCTCCGGACGACGCGTTTCGCGCGCCTTGTGCGGCGTGTTTCGGTTGGCGTCCTGCGCAGGACGGCGCCCGGCGTCGCCGGTGTTCAACTGATCGGCGGCCGGCGCCGGATTCTCGTTCGCCGCAGCGGGACTTTTGGGTACATTCGACATGGGGGCGCATTATAATCCCCGGCATGAATTCCCAAACCGACCTCGTCCCCGCGCCCGCGAGCGTTCCGGCCCCCGCCGGGGCAACGGAAAACCTCGCCCAGCATGCGCAATTCGTCGACTGGATGCGCTCAGTCGCCCCTTACATCCATGCATTCCGTAACAAGACCTTCGTCGTCGGTTTCGGCGGCGAGGTGGTGCATCAGGGGCTCCTGAATGCGCTCGTGTCCGATATCGCGCTGTTGCAGGCCATGGGCATCCAGATCGTTCTGGTGCATGGCTCGCGACCGCAGGTCGAAGAGCAGATGAGCCTGCACGGCGTGGAGTCCGAGTTTTCGCACGGCATGCGCATTACGGATGCCCGCGCGCTCGAGTCCGCGAAAGAAGCGGCCGGCGAAGTGCGTCTGGATATCGAAGCGGCGATCAGCCAGGGCCTGCCGAACACGCCCATGGCGCACGCGCACATCAGCGTGGTGTCGGGCAACTTCGTGACCGCGCGGCCGGTCGGCATTCTGGACGGTGTCGACTTCGCCCACACCGGCGTGGTGCGCAAGATCGACGCGGATTCGATCCGCCATTCGCTCGCGAGCCGCAAGCTGGTGCTGTTGTCACCGCTCGGCTTCTCGCCCACCGGCGAAGCGTTCAATCTGTCCATGGAAGACGTGGCCTCGGCGGCGGCGATCGCGCTGCGCGCCGACAAGATCGTGTTCCTGACCGAAACGCCGGGCCTGATGGAAGAAGGCGAAGAAGGTCCCGAACTGGTGCGCGAACTGTCGCTCGACGACGCCTACAAGCTGCACGAAAGCGGCGAAGTCACCGGCGACGCGGGCTTCTACCTGAAGCACTCGATTCGCGCCTGCCGCGGCGGCGTGGCGCGGGCGCACATCATCCCCTACGCGCTCGACGGCAGCCTGCTGCTCGAACTGTTCCTGCACGATGGCGTCGGCACGATGATCTCGTACGAGAACCTTGAAAGCCTGCGTGAAGCCACGCCGGACGACGTCGGCGGTATTCTCGCGCTGATCGATCCGCTCGAATCGGACGGCACGCTGGTGCGGCGCGGCCGCCATCAGATCGAACGCGACATCGACCATTTCTCGGTTATCGAGCACGATGGCGTGCTGTTCGGCTGCGCGGCGCTGTATCCGTACACGCAGGAGCGCATCGGCGAAATGGCGTGCCTCACGGTCGCCCCCGAAGCGCAAGGCACCGGCGACGGCGAGCGGCTGTTGAAGCGCATCGAGCAGCGCGCGCGCGCTCGCGGCCTCACGCGTATTTTCGTGCTCACCACGCGCACCGAACACTGGTTCCTCAAGCGCGGCTTCGTCAAGGCAACGGTCGACGACCTGCCGGAAGATCGCCGCCGACTTTATAACTGGCAGCGCAAATCGCTCGTGCTGATGAAACAGCTCTGAGCAGCGCCGCGATCAAGCGACTGCCCGCCCCCCACATCGACAACAGGATTCAAGGAGAAGCACAGCATGACTCGTATGGTTCAATGCGCGAAGCTCGGCAAAGAAGCCGAAGGCCTCGATTTCCCGCCGCTGCCCGGCGAACTCGGCAAGCGGATCTACGAAAGCATTTCGAAAGAAGCCTGGCAGGCGTGGTTGAAGCAGCAAACCATGCTGATCAACGAAAACCGTCTGAACATGGCCGATCCGCGCGCACGCCAATACCTGATGAAGCAGACCGAAAAGTTCTTCTTCGGCGAAGGCGCGGATACCGCGCAAGGGTATGTGCCGCCGACGGCGGAGTAAGCCACACCGAAGTAAGCCTCGCTCCGCGCTGCAAAAAAGGGCTTAAAGCAGCCCGTGAAACCTGAAAAAAATCCGCGCCGCGTGCGCGGATTTTTTTCGCCCCAAAACTCTCCAGATGGTCCATTTCAGGGCCACTTTTAAGCCGTCTTTACATACCGTTTCAATTCGCTCAATCCCCCGCCCTGTAAGGGATTGAGTCGGTCCGCCAAGGCTTGCGCCGAGCCTTGGGTTTGCACGATCCTCTGTCATCGTGCTAATATGTGCGTCGTTCCAACTGCATTTCACCTTCATTCGCGTTCTTTTCAACATGGCCTTGCGTGCAGATTTCGTGCTTATTTTTGTGCACACGCAGACCTGAATCGAACAGTTTTTATACAAGAAGGCTCGTCGGTCGTTTCCCCGTCTCATGTCACTCAGTGAGCGGTGAATTTACACCGGCCTTTTTCGTTTCAAGCCTTCCAGCGGCGCGTGGGCCAGCTTCCAGCCACCCCAGCGTCCTCATGTACCTGCCCCCCTTCCACGGCCACGCAGGTACAACAGCAAGCACAATCTAGACGAGTGTTTTTTCGCGAGATGTCTCGCGAGGCACGGGCGTTTTCGTTTTGGCGCCCATTTCGCTCCTTCGCCGGTTCCGGCGACGAGCGCCGCCTTCGCTTTGGCTCGCGAAACTGCACTTCCCCAGCACCCGTGGCGGAACGTTCATGCGCATCATGAGTTTCGTCGCAGTCATTGGAGTTTTTACCTTGACCGCTTCCAGCAACGGCTTCTGGCGACACCATAAAGAAGAACAGCGCCTTTCTCTCGACGACATCACCGTCGTCGACAAATCTCTCCTCAAGCGGGCCGTCGGCGCCATGGCGCTCGGCAACGCGATGGAATGGTTCGATTTCGGCGTGTACAGCTACATCGCCGTCACGCTCGGCAAAGTGTTCTTCCCGTCGGCGAGTCCGGCCGCGCAGTTGATCGCCACGTTCGGCACGTTCGCCGCGGCGTTCCTCGTGCGCCCCGTGGGCGGTATGGTGTTCGGGCCGCTGGGCGACCGGATCGGTCGGCAACGCGTGCTAGCCATGACCATGATCATGATGGCGGTCGGCACCTTCGCGATCGGCCTGATTCCGAGCTACGGCACGATCGGCATTTTCGCGCCGATGCTGCTGCTGGTCGCGCGGCTGGTGCAAGGCTTCTCGACCGGCGGCGAATACGGCGGCGCGGCCACCTTCATCGCCGAATTCTCGACGGATAAGCGCCGCGGCTTCATGGGCAGCTTTCTCGAGTTCGGCACGCTGATCGGCTACGTGCTCGGCGCGGGCACGGTCGCCGTGCTGACCGCGACGCTCTCGCACGACGCGCTGCTCTCGTGGGGCTGGCGTGTGCCGTTCCTGATCGCCGGTCCGTTGGGTCTGGTGGGTCTGTATATCCGCATGAAGCTCGAAGAAACGCCCGCGTTCAAGAAGCAGGCCGAGCAACGCGAAGCCGAAGACAAAGCGCTGCCGAAGCAGTCGTTCGGCCAGTTGCTCGCGCAACAATGGAAGCCGCTGCTGCTGTGCGTCGGCCTCGTGCTGATTTTCAACGTCACCGATTACATGGCGCTGTCGTATCTGCCGAGCTATCTGTCGGCCACGCTGCACTTCGACGAAACGCACGGCCTGTTCCTCGTGCTGCTCGTGATGGTGCTGATGATGCCGATGACGCTCGCCGCCGGCCGTCTGTCGGACACGATCGGCCGCAAGCCGGTCATGCTGTTCGGTTGCGTGGGTCTGTTCGCGCTGTCGATCCCCGCGCTGCTGCTGATCCGCATGGGCACCGTGTTGCCGGTGTTCAGCGGGCTGATGATTCTGGGCGTGCTTCTGTCGTGCTTTACCGGCGTGATGCCGTCGGCGCTGCCGGCTCTGTTCCCGACCAAGATTCGCTATGGCGCGCTGGCAATCGGCTTCAATATTTCGGTGTCGCTGTTTGGCGGCACGACGCCGCTGGTGACCGCGTGGCTGGTCAACAGCACCGGCAATCTGATGATGCCCGCGTACTACCTGATGGGCGCGTCGCTGATCGGTATCGTGTCGGTGCTCGCCCTGCGTGAAACGGCGCGTAAGCCGCTGCTGGGCTCGGGTCCGTGTGTGGCGACGCGTGCGGAAGCGCATGCGGTGCTGCGCGGCGAGCGTGAAGCGGCGGAGATGGATGAAGGCTACGCGGCGGCGGCAACGGCACGTGCCTGATTGATTAATCCGATTGCTCGATTGATCGATTGAAAATCGTACGAAACGGGTCGACAGACAGGTCGGCCCGTTTTTTTATGTCAGCAGCAAATCGAACGTCGCGCTGGCGTGCGCGCCGTCTACCCGCAATATGCCGGCGGAAATCGGCAGCTTGAAGCGCCGTGGGCCCGCGCTGCCGGGATTGACGAACAGCACGCCGTCACGCTCGCTGATCGACGGTTTGTGCGAGTGGCCGGTCACCACGACACCGATGCCTTCGCTGCGCGGGTCGGCGGGTACGTCGGCGATATCGTGCACGACGAGAATCGTCACCTGATGGACGGTTAGCCTGGCGTGCGTCGGCAGCGACGCGGCCCAGTCGCCCGTGTCGTTGTTGCCGCGCACGGCGGTGACGGGGGCGATTTGCATCAGCGCATCGAGCACGGCCTGATTGCAGATGTCGCCCGCGTGGATGATCGCATCGCAACCCTTGAGATAGGGCAACGCCTCCGGACGCACGAGGTTATGCGTGTCGGAGATCAAGCCGATACGAGCGACTGCGGATGTTACGAGCTTGAGTGTGGCTGAAGACATCATCGATTCCTGAGCGCCACCGCGCCGCCCTACGCTTCCAGCACGTGTTCGATGCGCCGGTCCGGCACCAGCCACCATGCGGCGGCGAGCGTATAAAGCGCCGCGGAAACCCACGGCGCGACAAACGCCAGCACGATCCCCGCGAGGTAGATGACCACCGAAACCTTGCCCTTGAAGTCGTTGCCGATCGCCTTGGCAAGCGTCGAGTCCCGCCCATGTTCGCGGATCAGCACGAGCGTCAGAATGAAATACGCGATCGCCGACATGAACAGCACGACGCCGTACATCGCGGTGGGCCACGACGCCAGATGATTTTCGCCGACCCAGTGCGTGACGGCCGGCAGCAGCGACAGCCAGAACAACAGATGCAGGTTGGCCCACAGCACCGCGCCGTTAACCTTCTGCACGGTATGGAACAGATGATGATGATTGTTCCAGTAGATGCCGACGTAGATGAAACTCAGCACGTACGCGCAAAACACCGGCACCATGGGACGCAGCGCGGCCAGATCGAAACCGTCCGGCACCTTCAATTCGAGCACCATGATCGTGATGATGATGGCGATTACGCCATCGCTGAAGGCTTCGACGCGTCCTTTGCCCATCGCTCGGGTTCCTGATGATGAATACGGTTGGGCGCACAACCCGCCAGTGTGTGACCCGTCACCGGCTGCTCGCGCCGAAGGCGATTATCAGCGATGGGGGAACGCTTTGTCGAATGCGGCCGGCCAGTCGCAACCATGGCGCGCGGCAATCGTTAAATACCGCGCGCGGGCAGGGTTCAGATCGACGCGTCTTCGGGACAGTACACCGCGAGCCACACGCTCGGCTCCGCCTCGCTCGTCCATGCCACCCGATGCCTGCGATGCGCGTCGATCAACACGTGATCACCGGGCTTCATGCGGTGTGGCTCCGCGTCGTCGTCGAATTCGAGCGTCGCGGCGCCGCTCAACAGGGCCACCCATTCAGCACGCGGACTGTCGTACCAGAAACCAGGCGGGCTAGCGTGGCCCCGCGACACGATCCGCTCGATGCTCACGCCGCTCTGCTCGACCAGGGCGTCGACCTGCTCGTCCGGGGACACCGTCGCGCCGAGTTCGAACACATTACCGCTGCTGATTGCGTGCTTCATCGACGGTCCCTGGTTGGTTGCGTCGTTCGCCGGGCTTTCGGGCGTGAAGTTCGCCGCCATCGCTCACCCCACTCACTCCGTTCACTCCATCGTCTTCAACCGGTCCAGCAATGTCGGCACCAGCTCGCTCACCGTCGGATGCACATGCATCGCGAACTGCAACGTCGGATACGCCGCCCCGGCCGTCATGATGTCGATAAACGTGTGGATCGCCTCATCGCCTTCAATTCCGTGGATCGCCGCGCCGAGAATCTGCTTGCTGTGCGCGTCGACCATCACCTTCATGAAGCCGTCCGTCTCGCCGCGCTCACGCGCGCGGCCCACTCGCGACATCGGCATCGTCGCGATCAACGCGGCCCGCCCGTCCTGGCGCACCTCCGCCTCCGACATCCCCACCCGCGCCAGCGGCGGATCGACGAACACCGCGTACGCCATGATGCGCGTGTCGACGCTGCGCGAACCCCCATCGATCAGATTGGCCGCGACGATCTGAAAATCGTCATACGACGTATGGGTGAACGCACCCCGGCCGTTGACATCGCCGATCGCCCAGACGCCCGGCACGTTGGTGCGCAGTTGTCCGTCGACGGGAATCGTGCCGTGCTTGTCTACAGCAATGCCCGCAGCGGCGAGACCGAGGTCGTCGGTATTCGGCTCGCGCCCGGTCGCGAACAGCAAGTGCGACGCCTCCAGCGCGGGCACGTTCTGCTCGAAGCCGATACACACGTCGTTTTCGCGATGCGGATGCGGCTCGACCCGCGAAGGCTGCACGCCGAAGCGGAACTCCACGCCTTCCCGCGCGAGCACCTTGCGCACGGACTCGGCAAAATCCGCATCCTCGCGCGTCAGCACGCGTTCGCCACGCACGAGCAGCGTCACCCGGCTACCGAAGCGCCGGAAAATCTGCGCGAATTCGAGCGCGATATAGCTGCCGCCGACAATCACCAGATGCTCCGGCAATTCCGTCAGTTCAAGCAGATTGGAGTTGGTGTAGTAGCGAATCCGCTCGAGTCCTTCGAGCGGCGGCACGACGGCGCGTGTGCCGGTGTTGATGAAGATGTCGTCGGCGCTGATTTCGTCGATCACCGCGCCGTCCGGCCCGCTGATGGATAGCGTATGGGCGCCGGTAAAACGTGCGTGGCCGTTGAATACCGTGACGTTGTCCGCGCCGCGCAGCCATTGTTCGACGCCGTCGCGTGACTGGCCGATGATGCGGTCCTTGCGCGCCCTGACGGCCGCCAGATCGACGCTGACGGTCCCGCTCACCTGCACGCCCAGTTCCGCGGCATGACGCGCCACATGCGCCGCGCGGGCGCTGGCCACATAAGATTTGGTCGGCGTACAGCCGACATTCACGCAGGTCCCGCCAAAGGCGCCCCGCTCGATCACCGCCGTTTGGCGGCCGCTTTCACCAAGGCGTACGGCCAGCGGCGAACCGCCTTGTCCCGTACCGATCACGACCGCGTCGAAGTGCTGTGGCATGGCAACGCTCCTGGGGCTTGAATGCAGGTCGTAGCATCTTACCCTCAGCGCTTCAGGTTGCCTGTGCTGGGTGCGCTTAAGCTCTTAAGCCCTTACGCGCTCAAGCCTCGCAATGTGCCGCGGCGCAAATCAACCGGCGCGAGCGTTGCAACGCCGCCTGCGCACCGCGCGCCGCCACGACCCAGCCGACCTGGCCGAGATTGAAGTCCTGCGACACCATCACCTGCATGAGCGCGACCATCGGCAGAACCACCGACGGCCGGTAAAGCTGATCTCTGATCAAAGCTGGCATAACCACTCCCATCGCCCGGCGTCGCTTCGACGCCATGCACCATTTACGTTTCGATGGGTGAATTGTAGGGAGACCGCGCCTCCGGATAAATACCAGGAAAGCGAAGTCAGTTGTTTGCCAAACAGAACAATCGGCTTCAGCGCGGCTTAAGTGCCGCTTCAGCGCGTATGAATCGCACCCCGGACCGCGCCGTCGATCATGCCCAGTTGCGCTTCGCCCAGCCCGCGGGCGTAGGCGCTTGCGCCCACGGGCCGGCTGTACAGATAGCCCTGCTGCTTGTCGCAATGGATCGACCGCAGAAACGCCGCCTGTTCGACGGTCTCGACGCCTTCGGCGGTCACGTTCATGCCGAGCGAATGGGCCATGGCCACCACCGCCTGCGTGATCGCGATCGAATCGCGATGATCCGGCAAGCCGGCAACGAACGACCGGTCGATTTTCAGGTTATGCAGCGGGAAGCGCTTCAGATACGACAGCGACGAATAGCCTGTGCCGAAATCGTCGACGGAAATCCGCACGCCCATGCCGTTCAGCGCGCTCAGGATCGGCAGCACGGAGTCGCTGTCGTGCATCAGCAGCCGTTCGGTGATTTCCAGCTCCAGCGCCGCCGGATCGAGCCCGGAGCGCGTCAGACAGCGTTCGATGCGCTCCAGCAGGCCGTCGTTGAACTGCCGCGGCGACAGGTTCACCGCGACGATCAACTCGGGCGCCAGCGTCTGCCGCCACAGCGCGGCCTGTTCGCAAGCGCGCGCCAGCACCCACTCGCCGATCTCGGCGATCAGGCCCGAATCTTCCGCGACCGGAATGAATTCGACCGGCGACACGTTGCCCAGCTCGCCGTTGTACCAGCGCAGCAAGGCTTCCGCGCCGATCGTGCGGCCGTCCTGACTGTCGACGATCGGCTGATACACGAGGCTCAGCTCGTTGCCGGCGAGCGCGCGCCGCAACGCCTGCTCGATCACGAAGCGGCGTTGCAGATGCTGATTGAGCTCGGCGGTAAAAAACTGGAAGTTGTTCCGGCCGCGCTGCTTCGCGTGGTACATCGCGGAATCGGCGTTGCGCATCAGCGTGGCGACGTCCTGGCCGTCTTCGGGAAACAGGCTGATGCCGATCGACGCCCCCAGGTAGTACTCGGTATCCGCCACCGCGAACGGCAGCGCGATCATGTCGAGAATGCGCCGCGCGAGGCCGATCAGATGCGCGGAGTTGTCGTACGCGCTGACCACGATCACGAACTCGTCGCCGCCCACGCGCGCGAGCGTGTCGTCGCGGCCAATACAGGCCGACAGGCGCTCCGCGACGCTGCACAGCAAGGCGTCGCCGGCTTCGTGACCGGCGGTGTCGTTGACCTTCTTGAAGCTGTCCAGATCGACGAACAGCACCGCGACACTCGCCAGTTCCGGCATGCCGGGCGCCGAGCCCGGCTTGAACAGGTCGCGCATCCGCTCGGTCAGATAGGCGCGGTTATAGAGACCGGTCAGCGAATCGCGGGTGGCGAGAAACTTGAGTTGCCGTTGCGCCTCGCGCACCGGCCCGATGTCGGTAAATGAAATCAGCACCGAGGCCGCCACGGTGTCGCCCGGCTTGAAGATCGGCACGACGTTTTCGGTGAGCCAGACCACGTTGCCGTCGACCAGCTCCAGACCGATCGTGACGCCCAGCATCGGCTTGCCGCTTGCCAGCACCCGCACGGTCGGACGCTCGGCCTCGGTCACGAGCGCGCCGTCTTCGTGATAGGCGCGCTTCATGACGCTCTGGATGCTGCGCCCGACGAGTTGCGAGGTCGTGCGCAACATGCGCTGCGCGCTCGGATTGCAGGCCAGCACAATACCCTCGCGCGACTGCACGACGATCCCCTCGATCAGATGATCGACCACCAGCCGGTGATGTTCTTCGCTTTGTTCGAGACGTTGCGAGATGGCGTCCTGTTGAACGGCCAGACCGACGCTGCGGCTGATGTCGCGCAGCATGGTTTCTTCTTCGGCGGTCGGCCGGCGCTGCGTGCGGTGATACACCGCGAACGCGCCGAGCACGACGCCGGCGTCGTTGTCGAACGGCACCGACCAGCAGGCGCGCAGGCCGAGCGGCAACGCCAGATGCCGGTAATCCGCCCACAGCGGATCGGTTTCGATATCGTCCACCGCGACGAGGCGACGCTCGTACATCGCGGTGCCGCAGGAGCCCACCTGCGGGCCGATCACGATGCCGTCGAGCGCGGCGCTGTAGTGCGCCGGCAGCGAAGGGGCGCCACCTACCCTGACATGCACACCGTCGGGGTCCAGTAGCAGGATCGAGCACAACGCGCCACCACCGAGCAACGCTTCCGCGTGACGGCAGACTTCGTCGAGCAGTTCGGGCAGCGGCGTATTGCGCGAGATCAGCCGCAACACGCTGCGCTCCGACGCCAGCACCTCCTCGGCCAGTTCCGGCCGATAGTGAGTGCTCTCAGGTGTGCTCCCGGATGTGCTCTCAGGCCTGGTTTCCGCCGCGCTACCAGATGTCGCTTCACAAGTCATATGTGCGCTCCCCCCAATCCAACATCGGCAGCTTAGTGTACGCGGCGCACCGGGGTTTACGCGAGTCTGTCGCGATTTAATCGCGACGCATAAATTTTGACGGGACTTGGCGGCTGACGGGCCGGTTATGGGCGGGTGTGTGCCGTGTTGTGTCGAGCGAGGTGTTGGCTGGCGGCTGCCGGTGTCTGAGCGGGTGCAGGACACGCGGTTGAGCGATCCGCGTTCGCAGGAGACGCTGCGGGCGGTGAGTTCTGCATTTGTGAATGGGGCATATTGAACGCACCGCGGCTTACGGAGATCGACGGGGACAGAGTCGACGGCCCGCTAAGAAAGGGGCCGTCGCAGGTCTTCTGGTTGAGCGAGCGCGTCGAGTGGTTGTGTTCCACTCGCGAGCGCCGCTCCCGCATTCAGTGCTGATCGGGTGGACGGCCACCGCCACCACCACCGCCGCCGCCGTTGCCGTTGCCGCCGCCCTGTGGCCGGCCTCCGCCACCTTGCGGAGGACCGCCTTGAGGACGGCCACCCGCATTGCCCTGAGGACCGCCTGGACGACCGGCACCCCCATTCCCGGGCTGAGGCCCACCCGGTCGACCACCACCTGCACTCCCCGGCGGCGGACCACCCGGTCGACCACTACCTGCATTCCCCGGCGGCGGACCACCCGGTCGACCACCACCCGCATTCCCCGGCGGCGGACCACCCGGTCGACCACCACCCGCATTCCCTGGCGGCGGACCGCCCGGTCGACCACCACCTACATTCCCAGGCGGCGGACCACCCGGTCGACCACCACCCGGCGGCCGTCCCGCACCGGGTCGCGGCGGAGGCGGCGGCGGGTGATGCGCCCAGCGCGACTGCTGCCCATACCACGGCCGGCCGCGATAGTAATTCCCCCAGTAAGCGCCAATCGAAAACGTCACGATCGGCAGGCCGATCACCGTGCCGTAGTTCATCACCGGCACGTTGCCGCCCTGGTACGGATACGTGAGACGTCCCGCATACACCCAGCCGCGCAGATTCGGCGCGGCGACATCGCACCATTGATAGTTGCTGAGACACCCCATCACGGTCAGCGGCACGCCGCCGGGCAACTGCGTCACGACCGGGTAATCCGACGCGGGACCAGCACGCACGTTAACCGTGCTGCTCGTATAAGCCTGCGACTGCGCTTGGGCCCCCGCGGACACAGCGAACAAACCGGCCGCTGCATAAAGACATCGAAAATGTCGAACGAGGTGCTGTTTCATTCTGTCTCCCGTTGCCTGCTGTTTTTCCTGCTTCTCAACGGCCGCGTTCCGACTGCCGGCCTATCTGCGCGGGTGATGAAGACCGTGGCATCCACCCATCCCCGTCCGCTGCTTCGTGAGTTGCACGGCGCATGCCTGAAAGCGTTCCGTCAACGCGCGGCGCCAAGTCGTTTAAGGCTTCGCATTCGTCTCGACCGGCAAGATTTCGTAATCACCCACCCGAACTCACGCGTTGTTCCGGCGTCCGGGTTGCGGCGACTCGACCGATCATCGACAACATGAAAAAGCCATGCACTACCGGGACCGCCATGAAGAACCTTCGCCCTTGCCTGATCGCCGCGCTGATGCTCGCCAGCCTGCCCGCGCATGCGACCAGCTTCGACTGCAACAAGGGACGCTCGCTGACGGAGCGCATGATTTGCAACGACCCCGCGCTCTCGACGCTCGACGACACGCTAGGCCAACTGTACTGGAAAGCACGACGGCGAGTCGTCAACCGGCGGGCCTTTCTCAACGACAGCGACAGTAAATGGGCGTGGCGGGAAGCGAACTGCCGCGATACGGCGTGCCTCTCGACGTGGTACGCGACGCGTATCGACGAACTACAGCGTTTGAACGCGAGCTTGCAGGCGGACACGCAAGCGCCGCTGCCACCCGCGCAAAAAACCACCACGGCGATGCTCCAATGCACCGCCGCGAATCCCGGGATCGTGGTGAACGATCAGTGTTCCACCGTGCTCAGCGAGAACGGCAGTCGATGGAAATACAAGCCGCATGGCGGCGACTGGTTCTGCGGCGTCGCGATGCTCGAACCCACCGCGACAACGGAGGTGGCAGCGGCCGCCGCGCCGTGACGCGGCCGCTCACACCAGGGTCTGCCTTCACTTAGGCAGCGACCCGTCCACGCCTTGCACGAACCAGTTCAGGCGCAGCAACTCGGGATCGCTCAACGATTTCCCAGCCGCCACCTTCACCGCGCCGGATTGATCCATGATCGGTCCCGCGAACGGATTGAAGCGGCCCGCGATGATGTCGTCGCGCTTCTGGCTCAACGCCTTTTGCGCGACCGGCGACACGGCGTCGGTATTGATGTCGGCGAGGTCGATCGCTTTCTCTTTCAGCCCCCACCAGACCGGCGTGTTATTCCACGTGCCCGCCATCACCTGATCCACCAGATGCGTGTAATACACGCCCCAGTTGCTCACGCACGCGCCGAGTTGCGCATTCGGCCCGAACTTCTTCATGTCGGAATCCCAACCGAACGCATGCACTTTCTTCTGCTCGGCGGTCTGCATGGTCGCGGTCGAATCGGTGTTCTGAATCAGCACATCGGCGCCCTGCCCGATCAGCGTTTCGGCGGCCTGTTTTTCGAGGCCCGGATCGAACCAGCTATTGATCCACACCACCTTCACCCGCACCTTCGGATTGACCGAGCGCGCGCCCAACGTGAATGCGTTGATGTTGCGCACGACTTCGGGCACCGGCACCGAGCCCACGAAGCCGAGCGTGTTCGACTTCGTCGTGTAACCCGCGACGAGACCCGCAAGGTACGCGCTCTGATAGGTGCGCACGTCATAGGTGCCAAAGTTGGCCGCCTTCTTGTAGCCGGTCGCGTGTTCGAACACGGTGTCCGGGAAATCTTTCGCGACCTTCAGTTCGAAGTCCTGGAAGCCGAAGCTCGAGCCGACCACGATCTTGTTGCCCTTGGACGCCAGATCGCGAAACACGCGCTCCGAATCCGCCGATTCCGGCACGTTCTCGACACGCGTTACCTTGACCTTGTCGCCGAACTTCGCCTCGACCGCTTTAACGCCCTGTTCGTGCGCGTAGGTCCAGCCGGCGTCGCCCGGATTGCCGAGGTAGACGAACGCGATGCCGAGCGGCTGCGCGGTGGCCGCGACCGCGACATGTACGGCGCTAGCCGCACCTAACGCAAGCGTCGCGGCCAGCAAGGCACGGACGCCTCTAATGCACAATGAATGATGGAGGGCTCGCGCCAGCTTTGTTTTCATGGATTCTCCGAAGATGGATGAAGGTGCCCGCCACAGCGCCTGGCGTGGCTCGACATCACCAGGCAAGGCTCCAGCATAGGGGGCCATATTCGGAGGTCAATTTCAGCGCGAAAATTTTTTTGCGGCTTTGTGCCGTTTTTTTGCGGCTGTGGCGCGCATTAATTTTTCGCGTATTGGCATGGGGCAAATGCGTATGGATAAGCCCGAATTGATAAGCGCGGCGCCTGGCATCGCGCTCGTGGAGATGACTTAGTGGATCTTCGGCGGCGGGTCCGTCTGATCCTGATCGGGCGCATCGTCATCGCCATCGTCGTCATCGTCATCGCCCGCTCTCTCGCTGAACAACTCCGCGCACAACCCCTCGCCGACCTCGCTCAGGCGCGCCGTGCCGGTGCCTTCCTCATTGAAGGTGGTCTCAACCAACCCGCCATCGGCTAACGCTGTCAGTTGCCGGCGCAGGCCGCTCATCGGCACGCCGGCCTGCTTCGACAGTTTGGCGAGCGACCACGCGCCGCCCGGCGTTTCGCGATGCGCCCGCCACAACTGCGCCAGCACGGCCACCAGCACGGGATCGATTTCGTCGTCTTGCATGGTTTGTCTCCCAGTCTCTCCGCCTAATCCGTCAATCTCATCAGATGCCGCTCCGTGGACTCACGCCATCTGCGTGACCAGTTCGCCCAAAGTCTTCAACGCCGCTTCCGTCTGCGCCGTCCACGGATAGCTGTAGTTCAGCCGGATGAAATGCCGGAAATCGTTACGCGTCGAAAACATCATCCCCGGCCCCACCGTGATGCTACGCGCGAGCGCCGCCTGGTAGAGCCGCATCGAGTCCACCCGCTCGGGCAATTCCACCCACAGCACATAGCCGCCCTGCGGCGTCGACATCCGCGTGCCGGTCGGAAAAAACCGCTGCACCAGCGCCGTCATGATGCGCGCCTGCTGCCGGTAAACCTTGCGCACGTGCCGCAAATGCCGATCGTAACCATCGTTGCGCAGATAATCCGCCACGGCGACCTGCGGCACCGACGGCGTGGTCAGCGTGTTGAGAAACTTCAGCTTCTCGACCTGCGCGCGATACCGTCCCGGCAGCGCCCAACCGATCCGGTACGACGCGGTCAGACTCTTCGAAAACGACGCGCAATGCAGCACCAGGCCGCGCGTGTCGAAGCTCTTCAGCGTCGAAGGCCGCGTGTCGCCGAAATACAGTTCCTGATAGACGTCGTTCTCGATCACGGGAATGTCGTGCGCGCCGAGCAGTTCGACGAGTTGCTGTTTGCGCGCGTCGGGCATCTGGAAACCGAGCGGATTCTGGAAGTTCGGCATCACCATGCAGGCGGCGATCTTCTGTTCGGCAATCACTCGCGCCAGCGCGTCGATCTCGATGCCGTGCACCGGATGCGTCGCCACCTCGATCGCGCGCATGCCCAGACGTTCGATCGCGTGCAGCATTGCGTAGTAGGTCGGCGATTCGACGGCCACCGTGTCGCCCGGTTTGGCGACGGCTTGCAGGCTGAGGTTGATCGCCTCGGTCGCGCCGAGCGTGATGACGATCTCGCCCGGATCGACCGGCACGCCGTTTTCGGCGTAACGCCGCGCGATCTGGCGAATCAGTTCGGGGTTGCCCGGCGGTAAATCGTCGATCAGATTCCAGCTCGCCTGACGTCGCGCGATCGCGTTCGCGTACTGGTTGATGCGCCGCCAGGGGAACAGCGACGGATCGGGATACGGCGAGCCGAACGGCACGGCGTCGTGCGCCCGAATGCTGCGCAGTGTGGACAGCACCAGCCGGCTCACGTCGACCGCGGCGGCTACCGGCGACGCCTGCGGCGCGGGCTGGCGGGTCAGGCGCTGCTGATCGAAGACGGCTGAGACAGCGGACACCGCCGAAACAGCCGCCCGGTCGAGCGCGGCGGCCGTGGCCGCGGCGTCGCGTACGAAATAGCCCGACTGCGGACGGGTCTCGACGATCCCCAGGCTTTCCAGCAACGCATACGCATGCAGCACCGTCTTGATGCTGACGCCGTGCTGCTGGCTCGCTTGCCGCACCGACGGAATCCGCTCGCCCGGCGCGAACACGCCACGGCGTACGGCCTCCGTCATTTCCGCGGCAAGCTTTTCGTACAGTTTCAAGGATTGGGCTCACAGAAAACGCCGGGGCGTTCAAAAGAACACGCAGAGAACATTCAAAGAACGCTCACGCCGGCATGGGCTGGGACGCCAGTCTATGCCAAAAGCCCCGCAACTGTATCCCTCCCCTTTCCAATTTTCTGTATGCTGCGCGCTATTTGGAACACAGTAGGCTCACGGTATCGGCTTAAAAGCCATGTCGAGGCCCATCCGGCGGCAAGATCATGAAGAAACCCGAAGCTCGCATCGAACCCTACACGCACCCCGCCGCCGGCTGGGGCGCGCTGAAATACGTCGCCATCAACCTGCTCAAGGAAAAGGTCGCGGGCGGCAACTACCGCACGCTGCTCAAGCAGAATCAGCCGAACGGCTTCGACTGCCCGGGCTGCGCATGGCCGGACCGCGAGCACGCGTCCACCTTCGAGTTCTGCGAGAACGGCGTGAAGGCGGTCGCCGCCGAGGCGACCAGCAAACGCGTCACGCCCGCGTTCTTCGAAGAACACACGGTCGAAGCGCTGATGGCGCAGTCCGATTTCGAACTCGAACAGCACGGCCGCCTGACCGATCCGCTCGTCTACGACGCGCTGCGCGACCGTTACGTGCCGATCGGCTGGGACGAAGCGTTCGACCTGATCGCGCGCCATCTGAACGCGCTCGACCATCCCGACGACGCCGCCTTCTACACCTCCGGCCGCGCCAGCAACGAAGCCGCCTTCCTCTACCAGTTGTTCGTGCGCATGTACGGCACCAACAACTTCCCCGACTGTTCGAACATGTGCCACGAAGCGACCAGCCGCGGTTTGCCAGGCACGGTCGGCATCGGCAAGGGCACGGTCACGCTCGACGATTTCGAACACGCCGACACGCTGCTGATCTTCGGCCAGAATCCGGCCACCAACCATCCGCGCATGCTCGGCGAACTGCGCGAATGCGCGAAGCGCGGCGCGACCATCGTGTCGATCAATCCGCTGAAGGAACGCGGGTTGGAACGCTTCGCGAGTCCGCAGCATCCAGTGGAAATGCTGACCATGGGGAGCACGAAGATCAGCTCCGTGTTCATTCGCCCGAAGGTCGGCGGTGACTTCGCGCTGATCAAGGGCGTGGCCAAACGCGTGATCGAACTCGACGACGAAGCGCAGGCCTCCAGTCTCGAACGCGTGCTGGACCTCGAATTCCTCGCGCAACACACCGTGGGCTTCGACGCGTTCGCCGACGACCTGCGCGCCGAAAGCTGGGACACCATCGTCGCCGAAGCCGGCGTGCCGTTCGACGAGGTGCTGAAACTCGCCGACATCTACGTGAAGGGCCGCGCGGTGATTTCGACGTGGGGCATGGGTCTCACGCAACACAAGAATTCGGTGCCGACGATTCAGTTGCTGTCGAACCTGATGATGATGCGCGGCAATATCGGCCGGCGCGGCGCGGGTCTGTGCCCGGTGCGCGGCCACTCGAACGTGCAGGGCGACCGCACGGTCGGCATTGAAGAACGGCCGACCCAACCGTTTCTCGACCGGCTCGGCGAGGTCTACGATTTCGAGCCGCCGCGCGAGCACGGACTCGACGTGGTCAACACGATTCAGGCGATGCTCGACGGCAAGGTGAAGGTGTTCATCGGCCTCGGCGGCAACTTCTCGATCGCGACGCCCGACACGCCGCGTACGTGGGAAGCGATGCGTTCCTGCGCATTGACCGTACACATCACCACCAAGCTGAATCGCAGCCATCTTATTCACGGCCGCGACGCGCTGATTCTGCCGACCCTCGGGCGCACCGAGATCGATCTGCAGAATGGCGTGGCGCAAGGCGTGAGCGTCGAAGACTCGATGAGCATGGTGCACATCTCGTACGGTATGAACAAACCGGCGTCGGAGAATCTGCTGTCGGAGATCGCGATCGTCGCGCGTATGGCGAAGGCCACGCTCGGCAGCGACAAAGTGGACTGGCTCGCGCAGACGGCGGATTACTCGCTGATCCGCGACGGCATCGCGCAAGTGATCGAAGGCTTTCACGATTACAACGAGCGGCTCAAGACCCCCGGCGGCTTTCACCTCGGTGTCGCGTCACGCGAGCGGATCTGGAAAACGCCGAGCGGCAAGGCGCAGTTTCTGGTGCATGCGATTGCGGTCGACACGCCGATTCACCAGGCGCGCAAGCAATACGGCGAGCGTCTGATGACCTTGATGACGACGCGTTCGCACGACCAGTACAACACGACGATTTACGGCCTCGACGACCGTTATCGCGGCGTCTACGGACAACGGCGCGTGCTGTTCGCCCATAAGGACGATATCGCGATGCTCGGTTTCTCGGTCGGTCAGCGCGTGGATATCACGAGCGTGTGGGCCGACGGCATCGAGCGTCACGCCGACGGTTTCCTGCTGGTGGAGTACGACATTCCGCGCGGTTGCCTCGGCGCTTACTATCCGGAGACGAATCCGCTGGTGCCGCTCTCTTCCGTCGCCGACGGCGCGGGCACGCCGACGTCGAAGTCGATTCCGGTGCTGTTGAAAGCGTCGAAAGTCACTGTGAGTGAAACGGGTGAATTGCTCGAAACGCACGAGGCCGTGGCGGCCTGAAGCTTGAGGCTTGCGGGCTTGAAGCTTGCGGGCTAAAACCTAAAGTACCGGGCGCGCGACCTGGCTCTTCGCCAGGTCGCGATGCGTCAGATACAGACGCAAATCAAATTCGATCTGGTGGTAACCCGGCTGCATGAACTCGCACAAGCGGTAGAAAGCCTTGTTGTGATCGCTTTCCTTCAGATGCGCGAGTTCGTGGACGACGATCATTTTCAGAAACTCCGGCGCCGCCGCCTTGAACAGCGACGCAACGCGGATTTCCTTCTTCGCTTTGAGCTTGCCGCCCTGCACGCGGGAGATGCTGGTGTGCAGCCCGAGCGCGTGACGGACGACGTCGAGCTTGCTGTCGTACGTAACCTTGTCGATCTGCTCCGCGCTGCGCAAATGTTCTCGCTTCAGATCGGCGCAGTACGCATATAAGGCCCGGTCGGTTTGCACGTCGTGCGTGTTCGGATAACGCTCGGCGAGATACGCGCCGAGTTGCTCCTCGGCGATCAGCTTCTTGACCTTCTCCTGCAGCGGCGCCGGATAACCGGTCAGGTATTTCAGATGCGACATGGCAATGCGCGGCTCAGGCGGAGCGAACGTTGTCTTCGCAATCGTCCCAATAGCGGAGCGGGTCGCGGTGGGCGGGGTATTGCGTGTCGAGCCAGTCGGACAGCACCTTCCACTGCGGATGATTCGGGCCGCTGCGCGTGTCCCAGAACGATTCCTTGAGGATGGCGTTGTTACGCGCGCGGTCCCGCACGACGATCCGGCAGTGTTCGTTCAGGTCGTGGAACTCCGCCTTCAGGTAGTAACGCGGCAGGATCAGCAGCGTGGCGCCTTTCACCAGCCGGCCCTCGGCACGCACGATGCCGGCGCCCTTGATACGCAGCACGCCGTCCACCGATTTATCCGCGATCCAGTCGACCGGCAATCTGACCACACACTCGTCTTTCCCCACCTTGATCCAGTCCATCCGCCAGGCGCGCGTGAGCGCGTCGCGCATGGCCGCCGAATCGGCATAGCCGGGCGGCAGTTCCATTTCAGCCGGCAAGGTGATCAGCAAGTCGTCTGCGGGCACGAAACTGGTTGACTTGGAGAACGGGTCGCCGAAAGGGTTCGACGGGCGGCTCGCGGCCGTGGAACCGCTGGCCGGCAGTCCGCCGAAAAGGTCCTCCGCGGCGCGACGCGCACGCTTCGATTTTTCACTGCTCATCTGCTTCTCCGTTGAACGTCCACACGTCTTCATCAGCCGGCTTGCCGGCAATGAATTGCGTTCCCGGCGACAGCCGACGAACCACGCTGGTTAGATCGATGTTTTCCATCCACGAAGTCTAACCTGGGATGCGCGCCCCGCCCGCTTCGCGGCGTGTACCGCGAAGCGCCCGACGACAAGTCCACTCAGGCTCCCAACACTCAGCTCGACAACGGCGTCACGGCGATCGAGAAGCTGCCGTTATTCAACGTCAATTGCGTGCGCGAGTTGAGAATCGGCGACGGCAACGCGCCCTGCGTCACGACCGGATTGACCTTGTTGAACACGGCGGCGAACTGGTCTTTCGTGACCGTGACGCTGACATAGCCGATCGAGTCGCAATCCGCGTGCGCGATTTCCGGGTTATAGGCTTGCACGGAGGCGTCCCAGACATTCTTCGTCGACCCGTTCGGCTGGGTCTGGACGACGAGCGGCGCGAGCGCGGGCGCCACCGGCAGGAACAGCGACAGCAGCGAACTGTAGAAACTGCTCGAACTGATGCCCGCGCTCACGAAGTCGGTCATGACCGGCTGCGGGTTCGGCGCGTCCTGGTCGTCCATCACGACGCCCGCCAGAAATGCGTGAATGTCGCCGGAAATCGACACCACGTTGCTGATTTTGTTCGCGCCGATATACGTCGTAATGTCCTTCTTGCTGCCCGGATACCCTTCCCACGAATCGCCGTACACCACGTATTCCGTGGTCGCGCCCGGCGTGGCCGGGTCCGGCAGCGGCACGTTGATCTTCAGGAACGTGACCTCGCTGCCCCAGATCTTCCATGCCGCCGTCGACGTGGACAGCCGCTGCTTGAGCCACTCGGTCTGCGTCACGCCCAGCACGCTCGGCGGCCGGCCGTTCTGCGCCGTGAGCTGATCGTCGTAGGCGTCGAGCATCGACTTTTCCATCAGATAGCGCGAGCCCTTGGCGAGGAAATTGGTCGGCGGCGGCACGGCCGAGGGCGGAATCGGATGCGCTTCGCGGAACAGCCGCTGGTCCGTGATGACCAGATCGACCAGCGAGCCGAACGAGAAGTCGCGATAAATCGAAATGTTCTGGAAGCCGGTGCTGGACGGGTCGTATTGCACGTCGTCCATGTCCACCGGCATGTATTCGAACCATGCTTGCGTAGCGTCGCAACGGCGCTGCGGTTCGGCGGTCTGGGCTTCGTCGTAGGTTTCGTGGTCGAGCCAGCAGTCGTCGGAGAACTCGTGATCGTCCCAGACCGAGATCATCGGAAACAGCGCGTGCAGATTCAACAGGCGCGGATCGCTGCGATAGGTCTGATACAGATAGCGATAGTCGTTGAGCGTCACAGCGTACGGCACCTGGGTGGTCGTGCCGGGAATCAGGAAACTGCTGCCGTTGGGTAAGGTCAGCGGCCCGTGCGCGGCTTCGGTGCGGCCGCTCGGAATCGTCAGCTCGTAGATGTAGTCGCCCAGATTGACGATGAAATCGAGGTCGTCTTCCGCGGCGGCGAGGTTCATCGCCTCCCAGTGGTTCGCGGTCCACGACTGGCAGTTGATATACGCGAAGCGGACCTGCGACGGCTCGCCGGCCATGCCCGCCACCGGGGCGGTTTTCGTGCGTCCGGTCGGGCTGACGTCGCCACCCGCGATGAAGCGGTAGTAGTAGTGCTGATACGGCTGCAAGCCCTGCACCTTGTGGCGCACGGTATTGCCGAACTGCGCGGTCGCCGACAGCGGTTGATCCACCAACGGCTGCGAAAAATCCTGCGTGGCGGACAGTTGCACTCGCAACGGAAAGTCGCCGCTCACGCTGTGGCTAGTAACGCGCGTCCACAGCACGACGCTGTTCGAACGTGGATCGCCGGACGCGATGCCTTGCGGGAAGCTGTAGGTTCCCGCCGGCGGGAGAGGTATCCCGACCGAGTCGCCACAGGCCGCGAGCGACGCGCCGAGGGTCGACACGGTAATGAATCCGCTCAATTTGAGGAACTGCCGCCTATCCATGATCAACTTCATTCTCCTGTTGGAATCGAATCTTCTGGTAATGCGTGGCTGGTCTTTTCTATGGATGAGCGAATCCCTACGACGCGCTATACGCGTTGTATCCCTTCGTCTCATGAAGCGGGCTGGGGGTGCGAGCCTTCGTTCGGGCGTCGATGGGTGTTCGACTAGAATTCCGCGTGGGCGACGCCGCGGCATGCGTCCTCGAAACGGGCACGCATGCGTTGATGCCGATCACATGGCGAAGCGCATTGTCCGAGAGAATTGTTACTCATGTATTACAGATGTTCAGTCAATCGACGTGCACATAACCGGAAAAAATCGAAAAATATCTGCAAATTTCTGGCAATCAACTTTTAAATAGTACAAATGTACAAACAATTTTCCAGCTCTGCCGAGCACCTGAAACGGCCTGCCGCTTGCCCCGCCAAGCCATGAACGCGCCCAGCCAGAACGTCTCCACGGCCGAGTTGCTGATCCATGCCGCCACCGCGCTCATGCGCGATCACGGCCCGGTCGGCGTGACCTTCCGTTCCGTGGCCGAGGCCGCCGAGGTGTCGGTCGCGACGGTGCAGCATCACTTCGGCAGCAAGGAGCACCTGCTATTGCAACTCGTGCAGAGCGCGTTGCGTGAAGACGCCGCACGGCTTCGCCCCTATGCGGATGCCTTGCCGGACACGTCGTCGTCAAACGCCCCTGTCGAAATGGAAAACGTGCAGGCGATCGTGCGCAGCCTCGTCGCGGACGCCTGCGGCGCGAATGCCGACCGCACACGCGCGCGACTGTCCGCGCTGATGACTGCCACGCGTGACGGTGCCGCGCGCGTCGCGGCGCGACGCTGGCTGAGCGAGCACCGCCGCTTTTTCGCGCGACTGCTGAACGGCCTCGTGCCGCGACCGAACCATGCGGCGCGCTATCTCGTCGAGTTGACGATCGGGGTCGAGGTCGCGTCGTTAGGCTGCCGTCGGCATTCGCTAATGCCGCTGCTCAATGACGAACTGCTGCGTTACGCCGTCGACGCCGCGCTCGGCCAAGGCAAGCCCGCCTGCCCCGTGGCGTTTCGCGCGAACGTGATCGCACTGCTGCAACAGCGCGCGGCGCAACACACGCCGCCGGCCAGCGACAAGTCCGCTCAGGCGCGGCGCGGGATTCTGAATGCCGCGGCGCTGGTAATGTCGCGCGGCGGCCTGGCCGAGCTGACGCATCGCGCGGTAGCCAAAGAGGCGGGGATCGGCGGCTCGCTGGTGAGCTACCACTTCCGGTCGATCGACGTTTTGCTGCACGCGGCTTACCGCCATATTCACGACGGCTTCGCACGCGTGGCGATGCCCGCGCGAGGCCCCGCGGTGGGGCCGTTCGAAGCCGTGCTGGCCGCGATGCTCGTCACGCGGCATGGCGGCGTGCCGGCCGTGCTCGGCTCGCTGGAGGCGCTGATTGCGTCGGCTTACGACGAACAGTTCGCCGACATGGCCTGGCAAACACGCTTGATGCGCGGCGTCTATTACCTGCACGCGCCTGACGCGACGACGTTTCCGTTGGGCAGCGGCGATTTTTTCGCGCACATGCTGTCGATCTGGGCGCTGGGTCTTTCGCTGGTGTCGCATGCGGGTTGGAGCGAGCGGCGCTTCGAGGCTTGCTTGCGCAGCCGCTTTAGCGCCGTCGAGCCGCTTTTCCCGGCGTCGACGCGCTAGTCGCGCACCGGCGTGCCGCGCTACTTCAAACCGAGCCGCTTCGCGAGCCGGTTGAGGTTCGCGCGATCGAGGCCGAGTTCACGCGCCGCCGCGGCCCAATTCTGCTGATGCCGCTCCAAGGTCTCGACCACGATGCTTCGCTCGAACGCCGTCACCGCGCTGCGGAAATCCTTCTCCACGACGGCCGGCGCAGACACAGGCACGGCTTCCTGCGGTTCGCCGCCAAGCGCACCGGAAAAAGCGAAATCCGCCGCGTTCAACGTGAGAATCCGCCGACGTTCGCGATTGCTCGCCAGCGCCTTGAGCGCGCTACGTCCAATCAGATGTTCGAGTTCGCGCACGTTGCCCGGCCAGGGATAACGCAGCAGCGCGGCTTGCGCGTCGGCGGCGAGACGCAGACTCAGCAAGCCGAGCCGCGAGCGGTTTTCTTCGAGGAAAAAGCCCGCCAGCAACAACACGTCGCGGCCGCGTTCATGCAACGGCGGCACACGCAGCGGATAAACACTGAGGCGGTGATAAAAGTCGGCACGAAAGCGGCCCGCCCTCACCTCTTCGGCGAGATCGCGATTCGTCGCGGCGATCAGCCGGACGTCGACCTTGTGTTCGTGATCCGAGCCGATTCGCTGCAACTGGCCGTTTTGCAGTACGCGCAGTAACTTGGCTTGCACGGCGAGCGGCAACTCGCCGACCTCGTCCAGAAACAGCGTGCCGCCATCGGCGAGTTCGAATTTGCCGCGCCGGTCCGACGACGCGCCGGAAAACGCGCCCCGCACATGCCCGAACAATTCGCTTTCCACCAGCGTATCCGGCAACGCCGCGCAGTTGAGACTGATCATCGGCTTGCCGGCCCGCGACGACAGCGCGTGAATCGCGTTCGCCACGAGTTCCTTGCCGACCCCGGTCTCGCCGGTAATCAGCACGGTCAGATCGCTGCCGGCCACCACTTCGATTTCTTCGATCAGATGCTTGTGCGACTCGCTGCTGCCGACCATCTCGCGACGGCTCTGCCCGCTCGCCTGCCGATACGCTTCGGCTCGCCGCCGTTCTTCTTCGCCCGTGCGCGCCAGTGTGTCGATTCGCTCCACCACGCTGACGGTCGCCGCCGCGAGGCTCAGGAAGGCCTGCAACGACGCCATGTCGATCGCGTCGAAGCGCGCCGGGTTCAACGCGTCGAGAGTGAGAAGCCCCCACGGGCGGCCGCCGATCAATAGCGGACAGCCCAGGCAATCGTGGACCTCGAGATGCCCCGCCACGCCCTGCACCAGGCCGTCGTAGGGGTCGGGCAAATCGGAGTCGGCGGCGAACCGGGTCGGCTCCGGCCGCGATAGCAATTGCGCGAAGCGGGGATGCTCGCTGACACGAAAGCGCCGCCCGAGCGTATCGCTGCTCAGGCCGTCGATCGCGAGCGGCACCAGCGTGTCGCCTTCAAGGCGCAACAGCGCCGCGGCGTCGCCGGGAAACAGCGTGCGCAGACTGCTCAACAAGCGGCGAAAGCGCTCGCTGTCGGACAGCTCGCGCGACAGATCCTGGATCAGTGGCGTCAGCGCATCCAGCACCGCCCGCGCAGTCAATCCGACTGCAGACGGAGTCTCTTTGACCAGAGTCGAATCGACCATATTTAAAATTAGCTCGTTGATTTGTTTGAATTTTACACCTGGCACGAAACATGGATAGAGAAGGCATCGGCCGAGGTCCGGCCCGTCACCCACTCACCACGAGGACTCTTCCATGCTTTCCCCCGACCATCGCGCCATCGTCAAAGCCACCGTGCCGCTTCTCGAAAGCGGCGGCGAAGCGCTGACCACGCACTTCTACGACCTGCTGATCAACGAGCATCCCGAGGTGCGCCCGCTGTTCAACCAGGCGAATCAGGCCAGCGGCGCGCAGCAACGCGCGCTCGCCAACGGCGTGCTGATGTACGCGCGCCATATCGACAAACTCGATCAACTCGGCGGTCTCGTCGGACAAATCACTAACAAGCACGTCGCGCTGAATATCCTGCCCGAGCACTATCCGATTGTCGGCCAATGCCTGCTGCGCTCCATCCGCGAAGTGCTCGGCGCGGAGATCGCCACCGACGCGGTGATCGAAGCCTGGGCCGCCGCGTATCAGCAACTCGCCGATCTGCTGATCGGCATCGAAGAAACGATGTACGCCGACAGAGAGGCGGCGCCCGGCGGCTGGCGCGGTACGCGGCGGTTCCGCGTGGCCCGCAAGGTGCGCGAGAGCGACGAGATCACGTCGTTCCATCTGCGCCCCGACGACGGCGGTGAATTGCTCGCGTTCGAGCCGGGCCAGTACATCGGCGTGCGGCTCGTGATAGACGGCGTTGAAGTGCGCCGCAACTATTCGCTGTCGGCCATGGCCGATGGCCGCGAGTACCGCATCAGCGTCAAGCGCGAGCCGAATGGCAAGGTGTCGAATTACCTGCACGAGCAGATCGCCGAAAACGATACGCTGGACCTGTTCGCGCCGGCCGGCGATTTCACGCTTCAACCCGGCGACAAACCGCTCGTGCTGATCAGCGGCGGCGTTGGCATCACTCCGACGCTGGCGATGCTGCAGGCCGCGCTCGGCAGCGGACGTCCGGTGCATTTCATCCATGCCGCGCGACACGGTGGCGTGCATGCGTTCCGCGACACGATCGATCAACTCGCCGCGCGTCATCCGCAACTGAAGCGCTTCTACTGCTATGAGCAGCGCCGCGCGCAGGACGCCGACGCGCACGGGATCGGCTATCTCGACGAGGCGCGGCTCGATCGCTGGCTGCCCACAACGCGCGACATCGATGTCTATTTTCTTGGCCCGATCGCCTTCATGAAGGCCATGAAGCAGCATCTCAAGGCGGTCGGCGTGCCCGAGTCGCAAAGCCGCTACGAGTTCTTCGGTCCGGCTGCGGCGCTCGAATAATCGAATAACAAGCCTCTTCGCGAAAGACCGATTCGGGAGCGGGACCCCTCGCTCCCGAAGTGCGTTAACCCCCGCCGCCCAACCCGCGCGCGCTGCGCTGGTCACCTGAAAATCGCCGGAACCGGCTATTTGCCGCAGCCGACGCACCGCCTACTCTGTGCCCTGCCGCGTGAGGCGTACCGAACCGGGCGCCACCACGGCCAAGCAACACTGTGTTCCAGGAACCTGGGGTTGCACCCGAGGCCAAAGTCGATTACATTTCTAACTACGATATCGTGAGTCGGAGTTAAGGAAATGTCACACATCAGCACAGGTGTCGAGTATGGGTTGCATTGCCTGCTCTATCTCAGCGATCCCGCCGCTGGCGTGAGCGACGCCAGCGCGAAAGATCTCGCGGAGCTTCAGGGTGTGCCGGTGGAGTACGTCGCCAAGCTGTTCACCAAGCTCTCGCGGGCCGGCATTGTTGCCGCGACCGAGGGCGTACGGGGTGGTTTCCGGCTAGCGCGGCCGGCGGCCGAGATCAGCGTGCTCGACGTCGTGAATGCAATCGACGGCAACAAGGCGCTGTTCGATTGCCGTGAAATCCGCGCGAATTGCGCGGTGTTCGGCGATAAGCCGCCGGCATGGGCCACGCGCGGCGTGTGTTCGATCCATGCCGTGATGCTGGACGCCGAAAAGCGCATGACCGAATCCCTCGCCGCGCATTCGTTAGCCGATCTGGCAACGCGCACGGTCGAAAAAGCGCCCGCCACCTACGGGCATCAGGTCGTCAAGTGGCTCGGGCACCGCTCGTCCACACGCCGCAGCGAGAGCGGCAATCCTCATCGAAATTCCCATCAAGGAGAGAAGTCATGAAAGTCCTGCACGTCGACGCGAGCGCCAAGCGCGAACGTTCCAACTCACGCGCGTTGAGCCGCTATTTCATCGAACGCTTGCGCAGTGAAGGCGTGGAGTTCGACATCGATTATCTGGACGTCACGGTCGATACGCCCGCGCACGTCACCGAAGCGTTCGCGATTGCCACCTACACGCCGGAGCACGAGCGCACACCGGCCATGAAGGCAACGTTGGCTGCTTCGGACGCGTTGTGCCAGCGCCTGCTCGATGCCGACGCACTGATTTTCGCCATGCCGATGTACAACTGGTCGATGCCGTCCGCGTTCAAGGCCTATATCGACAACGTCACGCGCACCGGGCTCACGTACGTGAATACCGCGGACGGTCGGATCGAAGGGCAACTCCAGCGGCAGAAAACCATCTTCATCACGAGTCGCGGTGCGGATCTGCGCGCCGCCCGGTTCTCGTCGATGGACGCGCTCACACCGGCATTGAAAGCCGCGTTCGGATTTATCGGCGTAGCGAACCCCACCTTCGTCGATGCGCAGCCGCTGCAGTTCTCGGATCAGCAAGCTCGCATCGAAGCGCTCGAACGCGCGCATCGCGAGCTGGACGCCGTCGCCGCGCAATGGGCGAATGAGCTGTCGCCGGTCGAAGCTGACGAAGCGTCGCTGACCGCGTAATCGCAGTCGAATAACTTCCCTTACTGACGTATTGGGCGATTCGTCATCCGAATCGTCGGGAAGCGTGTTGCCGTTAAATCGGTTATTGAAATCATCCAGGCAGGAAATCCGTCATGAATCTCCGATCACTCATCACGGCGACGACGTTCGCCGTTCTCTCGGTCGCCACCGCTTCGCAAACCGTCTACGCCGCGGAAGCCTCGGCCCCCGCCGCTGCCACTGCTGCTTCCGCTGCGCCGCGCGAAACCATCGCGCCGGCCTTCGTCGAACCGATCGCCAACGTGCCGGGCAAGACAATGACCGCGTTGATCGTGGACTATGCGCCCGGCGGCAAGACGCCCGCGCATCGGCATGGACAGGCGTTCGTGGTCGGCTATGTGCTGTCCGGCGCGATCCGCAGCCAGGTCAACGGCGGCGAGACGCACGTTTATCACGCCGGTGAACACTGGACCGAAAAGCCGGGCGCCCATCACACCGTCAGCGAGAACGCGAGCGACACCGAACCCGCCAAGCTGCTCGCTATTTTCGTCGCGGACAGCAAGGACAAGGATCTGGTGACGGTGGACAAGAAGTAATCAGGAAGAAGCCATACGGAATATGGCTGCCGGGAGGATTGTCAGCGCGCGCGTGCGCACTGGCAATCACCGGGCGCTGCTGAACAGGCGGCGTTGTTACGCGGTTAGCCTCGCGCCCGGTCGATCGCGGCGAGCGCGACTTCCCGCGCCAGATCCGCATAGAGTTCGGCCCACTTGCCGAGCAGACTCGGATCGTTGATCAGAAACAGCGGATGCTCGGCCCATGCGCTGACCTGCGGGCCTTTCCACGCCAGCTCGAAGATCCGCATGTCTTCATCGTCGCTAACGCCGATGTCGACCAGTTCGCGAAACGAAGCGAGATTGCTGAGCGTCACCTCCGGGACCTCGAGGCGATGAATCGCGGCCAGCGCGGCGGCCGCGCGCGCTCGCGCGTCGTCGCGGCTGTCGGCGCTCAGAAACACGACGCTATCGTCGCGATCATGGCTGAACACGGCCCGATACAGGGAGGTCTTGCAGAGGTGACTGAGTTCCGTACCCATGGTGGCTCGCGCTCCTGTAAGGATTTTGTTATCTGGAGCCGCCAACTGGGCGACGCTTTTTTGCGCGGCGCGTCGCCGCTGCCGATTGCGATATCGGTCGCTGCCCCAGTACACATACACGCCGCATACGGCGAGGCAAGCCAGTGCGAGAACCCCGACTCCCCCAAGTACCGCCAGATCGGTGTACGCCATGTCAGGCTCCCTTGAGTCTCGCGGCCCCTGTACCGGCGCTGCCCTGAATCTTGCGGGCAAACCCGCATAAGAACCGGGAACGCGCGGCGTCGAATAGGTCTGCTCTCATCGTTGGCATGGCCATGATTTTTATGAGCGAGGGGACGTTAAGACGAGTATCGGACTGGCGTCGCCGATGAGCAATTGAGCACACGTCTCTATTGACCAATCGGTGCGGCTATAGGAGTCTATTGGGCTGGACGGGCTTTTTCGTGGTTCGGCTAAAACCGTGGCGATGCCCAGTGGCGCAGCCGCTGCAAACTGCGTGCACTGAACCTGCGCTGAGTTCAATAACCGGCGGCGTCACAGCCGCAGCCGCCGGTCAATCCACCGCTTACGACACCGCCCCCACCTTCCTCGGCTGCGTCAACATCGCAGGCTGCAAAATCTCATCGAGTTGCGCCTGACTCAACAGCCCTTTCTCGACCACGATCTCCGCCACGCTGCGACCGGAAGCGAGCGCTTCCTGCGCGACTTCCGTCGCATGCGTATAGCCGATGTACGGGTTGAGCGCGGTCACGATTCCGATCGAGTTCTCAACGATGGCACGCAACCGGTCGCGATTGGCGGTGATCCCGTCGACGCATCGGGACGCCAGCGTCAAGCACCCTGCCCGCAGATGCGCCACGCTTTTGAACAGACTGTGCGCGATGATCGGTTCGAACGCGTTGAGCTGAAGCTGCCCGGCCTCCGCCGCAAAACTCACGGTCACGTCGTTGCCGATCACCTCGAACGCGATCTGGTTGACCACTTCCGGAATCACCGGATTGACCTTGCCCGGCATGATGCTGGAGCCCGCCTGCACCGGCGGCAGATTGATTTCCCCCAACCCCGCGCGCGGACCGCTCGACAGAAGCCGCAGATCATTGCAGGTCTTCGACAGTTTCACGGCAACCCGCTTCAGCACGCCGGACAATTGCACGAACGAACCGACGTCCTGAGTCGCCTCCACCAGATTCGGCGACGTGGTGAGCGCAATGCCCGTCACGCTGCTCAAATGAGTACAGACGAGCCCCGCGTACTGCGGGTGGGTATTGATGCCCGTACCAATCGCCGTCGCGCCCAGGTTGATCTCGCAGATCAGTTTCGAGGCTTCCCTGAGGCGTTCCTCGTCTTCACCGAGCATCACGGCGAAGGTGCTGAACTCCTGCCCTAACGTCATCGGCACGGCGTCCTGCAATTGCGTCCGCCCCATCTTCAGATCGCTTCTGAACTCTTCCGCCTTGCGTTCGAACGACGCCCGCAGCACGCCCATCGCGTCGATCAGTTGCATGATGCCCGCATAGGTGGCGATCTTCAGCGCCGTGGGGTACACGTCGTTGGTGCTTTGACCGAGGTTGAGGTCCTCATTGGGATGAAGAACGCCGTACTCGCCTCGCTGATGCCCGAGGTGTTCGAGCGCGAGATTGGCGATGACTTCATTCGCGTTCATGTTGGTGGACGTGCCGGCGCCGCCCTGAATGACGTCCACCACAAAGTGCTCATGCGCAACCCCGGAGCGGACCTGTCTGCACGCTTGAACGATGGCCGACATCTTGAGCTCGCTGAGCAGCCCAAGATCGTAATTCGCGAGTGCAGCCGCCTCCTTGACACTCGCCAGCGCATTGATGAGATTCGGATACACCGAAATAGGAATACCGGTGATCGGGAAGTTCTCCAATGCGCGCAACGTATGCACGCCGTAATAGGCCGACGCGGGCACGGCGAGGTCGCCGAGAAGATCGTGTTCGATACGTTCGTTGGCTGTGAGCATGAATTCCTCGATAGTTGGACATGACAGGCGTAGTGCGTCGCCCGGCCCTCGTGCAGGTCACGAGGCCGGGAGAAGAGGTGAAGAGGTGTTGAGGTCGATTAGACGCAGAGTGTTTCCGCTGTAACGGCAGCGCCGGTGGCAGCGGCCGTGGCGTAAGCAACGCATTGCCGGGCCAGCACGTCGGTGGGATCCACAAGGTGGACCGACTTGCCATTCGTCGCCACGTAATCCGATTGTGGAAGCAGAAGCGGCAATTCGGTGCAACCGAGAATGACAACCTCCACGCCTTGCGCGATGAGTCCATCGATCGCGGCGGCGATATCGAGCTGGCACTGTCCACTCGTGAAGCCCGCCTTCACGCCCTCTTCGCCGTAAATGGCGTCCATCACGCGAGCCTGCAAAGCCGGGCCCGGCAGGACCTGCTGCAAGCCTTGCGACATCAGCGCCTTTTCATAGACGCCGCTTTCCACGGTCCCCGAAGTCGCCAGCACGCCGACCGAACGCAACGACGGAAAGTGCTCGCGCAGATAGCGGACCGTCACCGTCAGCATGTTCACGATCGGTATGCTGAGATAAGGCTGGATACGTTCGACGAACGCATGCGCGGTGTTACACGGAATCGCGATGAGATCCGCGTCGCCCGCTTCGAGCTTCTTGCAGGTCGCGTAAAGGGAGATGGTCGGATCGGGACCATCGCCAATCAGACTCTCCGTGCGATCCGGAATCTGCGGGTTCTGTTCGACCAGTAGTTTGATGTGATCCTGATCCCGTTTGGCGGGCGTATTGCGCACGATCTTGTGAATGAAGTCCACCGTCGCCGCCGGACCCACGCCGCCCACCACGCCCACCTTGAACAAGGTTTCCGGCGACGAGTACTGCCCCGACACCACGTACTGCGCGTACGCCAGATTCGAGTCGAGCAGCGGCACCGGCAACGGCCCGATCTCTCCGGCAACCAGTGCGATTTCCGTCAGCCCCGGAACGATGATCGTCGCGCCCTGCGCGATCAGGTCCTCGCATGCTTCGCGTAACAGCGTCGCCGGCCGGCCATTCAGGTTCCCGCTCTTCACCCCCTCCGCGCCGTACACCGCCTCGGTGACGAGATCCAGGCCGTTCCGCGGGCGCGGATAGACCACCTCGAATTCGGGCGACGCAAAATACCGCTCGAACAGCCCTTTGCGACGCGTGTAGTCCGAGGCAAGCACGCCGATGCGACGCACCGACGGAAAGCGCCGTCGAACGTGACTCCGTACGGCCTCGACCATATCGACGATCTGCAGCGGCGAGTTGGCCCGCAGTTCATCGATAAAGGTGTGACTGAGAAAGCAAGGCAGCACGACCGTCGTCACGCCCTGCTTCTCGAAACGGCTGATCAGATCGAAGATGTACAGCTTGCGCTCCGTCGTCGCCTCCGTTCCCGCACCGGAGGTTCGGAACGGGTGCTGCTCGAAGAACACGTCGAAGTGTTCGGCGTCGCTCGTGGCGGGCGTCGATTTGACGAGTTTGAAAAATACATCCGCGCTGGCGAGCGGTCCGAGTCCGCCCACCACGCCAAACTTACGCGCGCTCTTTACCGGCCCTTCGGTCATTTGGCCTCACCTTGCAATTGCACGAAAGCCGGTTCATCCGCGACAGTCACCGTCCCCCGCTTGAGCGCGCGTTTGTTTTCCCACTTCGCAATCACCGCCGTCGCGATGCTGTTGCCGATCACGTTGGTGGCGGTTCGGCCCATATCGAGGATCTGGTCGATCGCGAGGATCAGCACGACACCGGAAGGCGGCAGGTGGAACATCGGCGCCACCGCCGCAACAACCACCACGGAACCGCGCGCCACGCCCGCCATGCCCTTGCTGCTCACCATCAGCACCAGCAGCATCATGATCTGCGTGCCCAGCGGCATATCCATGCCGAAAGCCTGCGCGATGAAAATCGCCGCGAACGCCTGGTACATCATCGAACCGTCGAGATTGAACGCGTAGCCGAGCGGCAGCGTGAAGCCGACCACCTTCTTATCGACGCCGAATTCCTCCAGCTTTTCCGTCGGCCGCGGGTACGCCGCTTCGCTACTCGCGGTCGAGAACGCGAGCATGGCGGGTTCGCGAATCGCCTTCAGTAACGCCCAGATCTGCTTGCCGAGAAAGACATAGCCGACCGCCACGAGCAGCGTCCACAGCAGGACGAGGCCCACGTAGAAGCTGCCGATCAGCTTGCCGTAAGTCGTCAACACATCCAGCCCATGCACGGTGATCGCCGAGGCCAGCGCGCCGAACACGCCGATCGGCGCGAGGCGCATCACGTAGTCGGTCAGCTTCAGCATGGCGGGCACGAGCGCGTCGACGCCGGCCACCAGCGGCGCGACACGCGGGTCGCTCCTGATCACGCTCAGCACCACGCCGAACAGCACGGAGAACACGAGGATCTGCAGAATGTCGTTGCGCGCCATCGCGTCGATGATGCTGGTCGGAAACGCGTGAGTAACGAAATCCTTGAAGTTCAGACCGGCGGTATTCAGCCCGGTGCTGACGTCGGCGCTGGTCTGCACCAGATTGAGCCCCGCGCCGGGTTGAAAGACATTCGCCAGCACCAGACCGAGCGCGAGCGACAGCAGCGACGCGCACAGGAACCATCCCACCGAGCGGAAGCCGATGCGGCGCACGTCGCTGGTTCCCGCCATGCCCGCGAGTCCGGAGACGAGCGTCGCGAACACCAGCGGCGCGATGATCATCTTCACGAGCCGAAGAAAGATGTCGGTGATGATCGAGAAGTAGCCGGCAACGGCCTTTGCTTCGGCGGCATTCGCCACCGAGCGGTGACAGATGTACCCGACGACAACGCCGAGCACCATGCCGACAAAGATATAGAGAGTGAGGCGATTCTTCATGTGAATCCGTCCAGGGGTAGCGCCGGTGAGCGAGTCGCACACCACGCGCAGGAAAGGCAGAAACCGTGCTGTGTTAGCCGGTCTCTGTGTCTGAACGGATATTAGGGAACCTCAAAAAAACGTCGATGCTAGTACTGCATGCGCCTATGCTGATTTCGCATAACCCGTGAAAACCCTATCACGAAGGCTGGCTGGTCGCGCGAATATGCCCCCACAGCGTCTCCAGAAACTCGCTGCGATTCGACGCGTCGCGGTAAACGCGCAGTTCGACTTCGAGATGCCATTCGGCGCGCCCGGCGGGAACCAGCTCGCCGGATTCGAGTTCGGCCGTGATCGAACTTTTCGGCAGCCACGCGAGGCCCTCGCCTTCCATGACGAGTTTCTTCAACACTTCGGCCATGTCCGATTCGTAATGCAGTTGCAGCACCGGCGCCGCGCTTGCGCGACCGAGAAGCAGCGCGAGGCAGCGGCCGACGTAACTGGTTTCCGTGTACGAGATGAGCGGCAGCGGACGGTTCGCGGTTCCCGGCAAGCGGAATGCGGGCGCGAGGCGCTCGTTGGGCCGGCACACCGGCATGAAGGTATCGACGCCGACCGTCAGATGCTGATAACGCACCGGGTCGAGATGCAGCGGCAACTCGGGATGGTGATACGCAAACATCAGCTCGCAGTTGCCGTTGACGAGCATCAGAATGGAGTCGTGCACGTTCGTCGGAATCACCCGCGCGCGCACCTCGCCGACATGCGCGGTCAACGCCTTCAGCCAGGCGGGCAGAAAGCTCAGCGCGATGGTGTGGCCGGCTGCAATCTGCAGGCCTTTGCCGGCCATTCTCTGCTCGGTGCGGATAATCGCGCGGGTGTCGAAAAGCTTCTCGAGGATGTCTTCGGCGGCTTCGCGGAACAGACGGCCCGCCGGCGTGAGCGACGGCGGAAAACTGCTGCGGTCGATCAGATCGGCGCCCACCCATTGTTCAAGTGACTGAATGCGCCGGCTGAAGCCGGACTGCGTGACGCTCCGAAATTCCGCTGCCCGGGAGAAGCTTTGATATCGGGCAAGCGCAATGAAGTCTTCGATCCACTTGATTTCCATGTCGGTTCCGCGTGTGTTGCAGTGACAAGCCAGCAGCGCTTCGAGAGAGCCGGGATTCTACGCGCGCGGACAACTTGCCGCGCGCGCCGCGATCCACGGGTCGATCTAATTCTGCGCAGTTCAGCGCCGCTTGTCGTACTTCTTCAGGCGATGGTCGCGCTCGATGCCGCTGTCGGTGCAAACATCACGCCGCCGGTACGGCCGCTCCCACCTGCTGATAGACCGCCGTTTCGAAACCGATCAGCGTCTCGATCACCGGCATGTCGAAGAACGGCAGCAACTGTGTCATCAGCACCGCGCCGATGCCCTTCGCGCGATCGATCCAGTAGAACGAATTGAACACGCCGGCCCAGTCGCCGCTGCCGTTGCTGCGCATGCCCGGCAGATCGGTGAGCGTCAGGTGGAAGCCCAGCCCCCAACTCTGCGGCCACGGCGCGCCGGGCGTGTCGTTCGACAGTTCGGGCATCGTGGATTTCATCAACTCGGGCAACGTGATTTGCCCGATATGGTTTTGCAACGCCATCCGCACGGTCGCCGGTTCGAGGATGCCGGCGCCGTCGTTGAGCCATGCCTGCACGAAGCGGCCGTAGTCCTGCACGGTGCCATACGAGCCATGGCCGGCGGCGTCCCATTCGGAAACGGGCGGAAGATCGATCGTTGCGGGCGCAAGTGTGCCGCTGGCCTGGCGCTGCATCACGCGCAGCAGTCTGCCGCGCTGATCCGCGTTCGGTTCGAAGGTCGAGTCGTTCATACCCAGCGGCTCATACACGTGCTGCCTGATATAGCTGCCCAGACTCTGCCCCGCCAGTTTCTCGACGACGAGTCCGAGCCAGTCGGTGTTGGTGCCGTATTCCCAGACCGTGCCGGGATCGTTGACGAGCGGCGCGGAGAAACTCTGCTTCTGTCCCGACAGCGGGTGAGGCACACCCGTCACCTCGTGATAGCGCATCAGCTTTTCGCTGAGGAAGAAGTAGCCGAGACCGGCGGTGTGTGTCATCAGTTGGCGCACGGTGGCTTTGCTGGCGGGCGCGCGCAACCGCGGCGTGTCGCCGTCGAAGCCGTCCAATACCTGCAACTCGCCGAACGCCGGCAGAATCGATTCGACGGTGGCGTCGAGATTCAGCAGCCCCTTCTCCACGAACTGCAGCGCCGCCGTGGTGGCCACGGCCTTCGTCATCGACGCGTTGCGGAACATCGTATGCTCGCTTGCCTCGCCGGCCGCGTGATGAAACAGCGGGCCGTTACGGTCGACGACCACGGCCGCGATGCCGTGAATGCCGCCGGTCGAAACCGCGTTGTCAAGCAACGTCTTGATGGCCGAACCGTCGAATGTCATGGTTGTCTCCTGCGTTCGTGATGGGAAGCCCGTGGACGGAATGGTTTCCGGCACGGGGCGTCCATTTTGCGCCAGGAAGACGAAGGCTGCTGCGAGGGCTACAGAAAACACTGAATCGGCCGTTATCGCAAAGATATCCTTTCGAATAAGCCCCTCGTTTCCCGCGCCCTATGGAGAAAGCAACCACGCATAAAGTTCTGCCGCTTCTGGCATCGCTCGCGTTGCTTGCCCATTCGGGTCTCGCCAACACGGCCGGGACCACGCCCGACTCGCCCAGTGCGCCCCTCAACGAGCGCATCCTGACAGTGCCCATCGACACGTCGCCACCGGTGCGCCTAAAGGTCACCGTGTACATGCCATCGCGCGGCGGCCCTTTCCCGCTCGCGCTCATCAATCACGGTGCGTCGCACGATCCGGCGAACGCGCCGCGCATTGCCGATAACTTCATCCCCTACTACTTTCTCTCGCGCGGCTACGCGGTCGCCATGCCGATGATGCGCGGCTACGCGGGCTCCGAAGGCACCATGCGTCCGCACGGTTGCGATCTCGTGGCGACCGGCATGGACGCAGCGCGCGACATTCGCGAAGTACTCGACTCCGTGAAGCAGCAACCGGGCGTGGATGCTTCGCGGATCGTCATGGTCGGCAAAAGCATGGGCGGATGGAACACGCTGGTGTTTGGCGCGCAGAACCCGCCCGATGTAAAAGGACTCGTCAGCTTTGCGGGCGGCCTCAAGGAATCCGATTGCCACGCGCCGGACGCGAGCCTGATCAGCGGCGCCGGCCAGCTCGGCGCTCACACGAAACTGCACTCGATCTGGTTCTTCGGCGACAACGATCAACCCTTCGCCACCTCGACCTGGCGCGACATGTTTCGACAATACACGGCGGCGGGCGCGCCCGCGGAACTCGTCGACTACGGCGTGTTCCAGAAGGATGCGCATGCCATGACCGCGTCGGCGGCGGGCTTACCTCTGTGGGTGAAGAAAGCCGACGCGTTCCTCACCGGCATCGGCATGCCCGGTCGCGAGGTCAACCCGGAGTACCTGCCGAATCAGGCCTACACGACGAGCGCGTATGCCGATCTCAATGACGTCGGCGCACTGCCCTATCTGGACGCGAAACAACGGGAGACGCTGTATCGCGGTTTTCTGGCGGCGCCGCTGCCGCGTGCGATCGCAATCGGGACGACTGATGCGGTCTGGTCATCGGGCGGTTTCGATGCCGCCGCGAGCGCCATGCAGCACTGTTCTGAACGCACGCACTATTGCCAGTTGTACGCGGTCGACAATAAGGTCGTCTGGCCTCGGCTCGAATCGGAACCGCCGAGCACGCACTTTGCGGCGCTGACAGATGCATCGGCGATTCCATATCTGAATGCTCAAGGACGCAAGGCCTATGGCGCGTTTCTGACGAGTCGCCGGCCACGAGCGTTCGCGATTGCACCCGATGGCGCGTGGGGCGTGGCTTCAGGTTTGGATCCGATGAACGATGCGCTCGTTGCGTGCGCAAACGGTCATAGCGGTTGCCGGCTTTACGCGGTGGATGGGGATGTTGTGTGGGCAGCGAAGACGGCTGGCGGCGCGCTGGGGAAATAAACCCAGCGCACCGAACGCGCGTCGGCGCGTCGAATCGTGAAGCCAACTGGGTGGCACAGGTTTCTATGCCACCAGTCAGTTTCTGAACTTGATCTTGAATGCCGCGCGACCGCAACTGCGACCACAACCGCAAGCAATCACGCAGATAGCGTCTGCGTGTAGTCCGGCATATTGGGCATGTTCATCGACAGATCGAGGTTCATGTCAGGCAACTGGGACGTGCCATCGGACACCATCTGATCGAGACCGCCTTGCGCTGCCCACTGGAAGTTGCCCACGCCGGACTTGCCGTCCGCGCCGGACACGTCGTGCGTTTCGATCTGCTGGTAGACGTCCGGATTCTGCAGCATGTACGACGCCGCCGCGGACACGTCCGACGGCGTGCCGGCGGGCGGATTATTGGCCAACTGGTAGAGCTTGTTGGGATCGAGCGACTTGATCCCGTTCTGGCTCATATAGCTCGACAGCGTGCCCGCCGCGTCTTGCGCGCCCATCATTGCGCCCTGCGTCGACGTTGAATCCATCGAGTCGGTCGTGCTCGACGACGGCTCGCTGTCGAGACCGCCCTGCGCCGCCCACTCGAAATTGCCCACGCCCGAAATGCCGTCCGCGCCGGACACGTCGTGCGTTTCGATCTGCTGATAGACATCCGGATTCTGCAGCATGTACGACGCCGCCGACGACACCTCGGGCGGCGTGCCGGCCGGCGGATTATTCGCGAGCTGATACAGCTTGTTCGGATCGAGCGACGAGATGCCGTTCTGATTCATATAGCTCGCGAGCGTGCCGGCCGCGTCCTGCCCGGTCTGGTTTTGACCGAGCGACGACGAACTCTGCTGCAGCGCCTGATTGATCATCTGATCGACCTGCTGCTCGAGTTGCTTGATATTCTGATCCTCCGACGAGAACGAACTGTCGGTGCTGGGCATGGAGAAGCTGGAAACGGTGTCGTTGGCGATTGCGGTCATGGCGTCCTCTGCAAGGGAAGATCGACCGCCATCGGTGAAGCGGATGCGAAACACACACAGCGGCGGTCCGGGGTCGTCTAATGCTAGGGGGTCGCATCGAGACCATGGCGTGCCATCCGAAAAGCGCGCTGGAAATGCGAAGCGACGATCACGTCGCAACGCGCCGCGCATCTGTGCGTCACTGCACCTGGGCGGCACCGCGCGCGGCCTGGCCTTCGCAATAGGCGAGGTACTTGTCGTAGGCTTGCTGCGGCGGCGTTTTGGCGTAGCGTCCGTACAGACGTTCGACAAAGGTCGCCAGTTCCGCTTCCGCGTAGACCTGTCGTTCGATCGGCATCGCCGCCGCCACCGCTTGCGTCTTGCGCAATTCGTCCTGTTTGCTGATGCCCGCGTCACGGTCCTGCGCGATCAGCTTGGCGTTGTTCGCGCGCATCGCGCAGATCTGCGTCATCGCCGCCGGGGCTTGTGGTTGTGTTTGCACCTGTGTTTGCGCTTGCGCGGTCAGCGGATTCAGCGACGCGGCCGACGCCAGCAGCGCCGCCGCGCACGAGCGGTGGGCCCACATCAGAAAGCGCGCGCGACGCGAGCCGCTTCGGGTTGCATCGTTCATCCAGTCCCCGCAGTGTTCGTGAGTTTCGATTGGGAAACCGTATCGTCGCGCAGCATCGCAGCGACGGTGGCATCCGCGGCATCGGCGGCGAAGCGGCTGATGGACAGCACATGATCCAGCGCCCACACGCAGTGATACCAGCCGATTGGAATCACCAGCAGGTCGCCGGGTTCCAGCACGAGATCGACGCCTCGCGCCTGGGCAAAACGCGGGAAGCGCGTCAGATCAGGCGACGCCACGTCGACACGGCACGGGCGATACGTGTTGAACGAATCGAACGCGTAGAGGGCGGCTTCCTGAGCCGGCGCGTAAAGACGCACGCGTTTGCGGCCGTGAATCTGGGCCAGAAACGAGTTCGCCAGATCGCAGTGCAAACGCGTCACCAGCGCCGCCCCGCTGGCTCGGCCAAACCAGAGCTGACCCGCGCCGAATAGACGCGCCGGCAAGCGTGGCAACGCAAAGCGCGCTTCCCATGCCGCTGGCAGCAGGCAGCCTTCCGTGTAAGTCGCGGCGCCGGGTTCGGCCACGCACTGCTCGGCGATTCTGTCGATGAAGCCGGCCACGGTCTGCGCCGCGCCGCTCGATGGGTCCGGGCGCAGCACCGTCGAGCCTTCGTGGCGGCGCCAGTCGTCGAGGGTCCACGCGACTTCCGGCCAGTCGATCATGTCGCGCAGAACGAGTGGAACCGAGGCGTCGAGCGCGTCGGCAAGCGCTGTGCAGAGGTCGTTGTGATTGCAACCTTGCATGCTCATCACGCGCACCGTCGTGAGGGCGGCAGGCGCGCGTTGCCTGGCCCGCTCGAGCGCCGCGCGGCCCGCTGTTGAAGGACGCTTGAGCAATTGCAGCCAGTACGCCGCGAGCCGCGCGGAGCCGTCGATTCGCACGCCGCCGAGAGCGAGGGAGGTGGCGCTGCGCGGATCGAAACCAGTTGGGTCGTCGAGCATCGCGCTTAGTAGCGCGTGGTTTAGGGTGATGCGCGCTGCGGCGGGGTATGCGCCGCTAGAGGGGGGCGGAACAGGAACAGGAACAGGAACTGGAACTGGAGTCGCGGTCGCGGTCGGAGTCGGAGTCGGAGCCGGCATCGACGTAGGCGTCAGAGTCGGCGTCGGCATCGGCATCGACTCAATCGAAGGGCCAAGCAGAAAGCGCCGCGAAACCTCGGCGCAATCGCTGACGATCAGATCGACCGCTAACGCCTGCGGCGGCGCGACATAGTGCTCCGCGAGCCGCGCTTCCAGCAGCGCACTCAACGCCGCGTGCGCGTCACGGCTCACCATGGCTTACGCCAGTAGACCGCTTGCCCGTTGACACGCGTCAACGGCGCATCGATCCCATGCGCGGCGCGATATTCATCGACGGCACGCGCGCAACCGGTCGGCAAGCCATAGTCATCGACGATCACGAAGCCGCCCGGCGACAAACGCGAATACAGGGCGTCGAGCGCCACACGAGTCGACTCGTACCAGTCGCCGTCAAGCCGCATCAGCGCCAGCCGCTCGATCGGGGCAGCGGGCAGCGTGTCGGCGAACCACCCCGGCAGGAAGCGCACGCGGCGGTCGAGCAGTCCGGCTCGGGCGAACGACTCGCGCACGCTGGCCAGATCGCTGCGCAGTCCGCCGACCGCGCCCATCAGGTGATGCCAGATGGCCTCGCGCAGATCGACCGCGGGGTCCGGCGTCGGCAGTCCCGCGAAGGAGTCGGCCACCCACACGCTACGGCCTCGGTCGCCGAACGCGTTCAGCACGGCGCGCAACAGAATCGTCACACCGCCGCGCCACACGCCGGTTTCGATGAAGTCGCCCGGCACCTGTTCGTCGATCGTCACGCGCGCCAGCTCGACGACGTTGTCGAGCAACACGGAATCGCACATGGTCAGACGGCGCGACGCGTGATGCATGTGATTCAGCGCATCGGCCATGCGCGACGGGTCGACGCCAGCGACCTCGGCCGCCGTGCGATGCAGCGGCCCAAGCCAGTCGGCGAAGATGCGATCCGCTTCGGCTAGCCGTTCGCGACAATCGGCGGCGGTGATGGGGGCGTCGGGCGTGGCGGGCGTGGCGGGCGTGGCGGGCGTGGCGGGCGTGGCGGGCGTGTCGTGCGTGTCGGACGTGTCGTGCGTGTCGTGCGTGTCGTGCGTGGCGGCAGGTGCGGGCGTATCGGTGTGCACGTCGGTGTGCGCCTTGGTATCCGCCGCGCCGCCGATGTAGCGGCGGATCATCGCCAGATAGGGGTACGCCCGGTCTTGGTCCGCGAGCGGCACGAGAGGCATCGGCTCGGCGTCGAGCCACGAGACACGGGGCAAGCCTGGGAAGTTCGAAAGAGTCGATTCCATCGCGGGTTCGGGTGGCGCTCGGGCCGTTGGTCAGAAGAGAGGCGAAACCGTTGGTGTCACGCTACGTTGAGCGTGGCGGCAAGCCCGAGTCAGTATCGACCGCCATCCGAACGCGTTTGGCCGAAGCGCGAATCGCTGCATGCTCAGGCGAACCACTGCGCCTCGCTGCCTCGCTGTCTCGCTTTCTCGCTGTCTCGCTGTCTCGCTGTCCCGCTGTCCCGCTGTCCCGCTCCTTCGCTCCTTCGCTCCTTCGCTCCTTCGCTCCTTCGCTCCTTCGCTCCTTCGCTGTGCAGGTGACTTGCCCGATCCCGTCGCGTGCGGTTTTCGATCCAGTCTTTCGTGTCGGCGCCCACGACACCTTACAGGATCAGGTGTGATGCCAGCATCGCTCGCCTTCCCTTTCCGCCAATGACTGGTTTCCCGCCCCGCCCCGCACTATTCCCGCCATTCGCGGCTTTCGCCCGACTCGCGCCTTTGTCGCGCCCGACGCTGACCTGTCTCACGGCAGGCTGCCTGCTCGCGCTCGCCGCCTGCGCGACGACGTCCAGAACGCCGCCGACCGCCAACGAGTCCCTCCCTCTCGATCTACGCGCCGGCCAGAACGAAGTGCTCCAGGAAGTGATGACCACCCACGGCGATGAAACCTACGTCTGCCGACGCATCAAGTCCGACGTGCCCGCCGCCGGCGCCGCGTTGCAGCCCGGCATCGCCCGCGACGGCACGCAACTGCTGTGGGATCCGCTGGGATCCGAAGCCTTGCTGGTCGACGCACGCGGCCAAAGCGTGGGCACCATCGCACCGGGCCGTTACTTCCTCGCGTACGACGGCAGCTACGTGATCGGCAAAGTGGCCGGCGAAAGCCAGGTCGGCGCGAACGCGCTGACCTGGGTGCGTTACACCGCGCGCTTCGTCGCGGCGCGACGCCCCGGCGAGGGCCGGCTGGCCGACATCAGTTCGATCCAGCGCATCGACACTTCGGGTGGCCTGCCGCCTCTGCCCGCGTGCGAACTGGAAGGCGCTCATCTGCTGGTGCCTTACGGCGCGACCTATATGTTCTATCGCGCCAAAGGGCTCGCGCCGGTCGCCTTGTCGGCGAGTCAGCCACTGCATTGATACCCCGGAGTCGATCATGCAATTCGGTTTGTTCTTGACGCTGCCCGCGCCCGAACCCAGGCCCGCCGCCGAGCTCTACCAGCGCGCGCTCGACATGGCTGAAGCCGCCGATACGCTCGGCTTCAGCCATCTGTGGCTCGCCGAGCATCACTTCACGAACTATTCGCACTCGTCGCGCCCGCTGATGCTGCTCTCGCATATCGCCGCGCGCACGCGTCATCTGCGTCTCGGGCCGGCGATCGTTCCGGTGCCGCTGCATCATCCACTGGTGATCGCGGAAGAGCTCGCGACACTCGACGTGCTGAGCGGCGGCCGTGTCGAAGCCGGTCTCGGCAGCGGTTATCAGCGCTATCAATACGAGCGCTTCCAGCTCACCAAAGGCGCAAGCACGGCACGCGACGACGAAGCGATCGACGTGCTCCTGAAAGCATTGCGCGAACCCGTGTTCTCGCATCACGGCGAGCACTTCCACATTCCCCGCACCGGGCTCGTACCGCAGCCGCTGCAACGCGCGATACCGCTGTGGCTCGTGGTCAATTCGAGCCGGCGGGCGTCGGTCGAACAAGCCGTGAAGCGGCGCGCCAATCTCTTCACCGGCGTGCTCGAACCGATTTCGAAGTTGACGGATGTACGGCGTCACTATCCGGATCTCGCCGCTGCGCTGTCGATGGTGCGTATCGGCACGCAGCGGCCTGCGTTCGTCGCTGAGAACGAAGCGCAGGCGCGCGAGGCCGTCGAGCATGCGCGCTGGAACGGACGCGCGACGCTGCGTCTGCGTCACGATTGGGGCGACGTCGTGGACGGCATCGTGCCGGCGGAGCCTCTGCCCGACGAGCCCTCGGACGACGCGTTGCGCAACGATTTTCTGGTGATCGGCACGGCGGACGAATGCATTCATCAACTGCGTCGGATTCAAGCCGGGCTCGGTTGTGACTACTTCAGCGCGAGCTTCTGGTTCGGCTCGATGCCGCATGACATGGCGATGGAATCCATGCGTCGTTTTGCTCGGGACGTGATGCCGGCATTCGCGCGCGAAACGGCGGCGGATGCATGCGAGGAGGGCTCACCGCCTCCGCAGTGGGAGTCAACGCTGGCGTGGTGAATTTGGCCGTGGTGCGTGGTGCGTGCTGCGTGGTGCGTGCTGCGTGGTGCGTGCTGCGTGGTGCGTGCTGAGTGGCAAATGGCAAGCGACAAGCGACAAGCAGTGAGCAGCACTAGCTGCACCACGCCCGGCCTCAAGCGATCGAGCGCCGGCATGTCCAGCGCTCGACCTGCAACGAACGCTCAAACCGCCGGTGGGTCCTTCGGCTTGACGGCTTCGAAGTGACCGCCCTGATCCCAGATCATCACCTCGCGCACGTTTGCAGCTTGCTGATCCGCGCCGATGTGATCCAGGTGCGTTCTACCCGCCACCTGCGTGACGCCCACCACATGCAGCGGCTGCTGTGTCTGCGGGTCGCCGTTGATCATCGCCACCAGACGCTTACCCGCAGCGCCGGTGAAAGTCATCGGTTGGCCGTTCAGGATGTGTCCTTCGCCCACCAGTTTCTGCCGGTATTCGTTCACCCGCTGCGTGTGAGGCTGGCTGTAGTCGCCGGTCGCATGCTGCACCATGGAAATGAGCAGACAGTTATTCATGTCGCCGTTGTTTTTCACGACGCTGAAGCCGCTCTTCTCGAGGCTCGCTTGCGTTGGAGCGAAATCGGTGGCGGCCATGGTCGCTTGCTGTTCGTACTCCCACTGCTGATTGCTGTAGACCGCCTTTATGTCGGCGGGCAATCTGTTCCATGGCGTGATCGCGGGCGCGCTCTGCGGCAGTGCCTTGAGCGCACTCAGCGCGTCGTTGATCCGGTCGTCGTGTGCCTCGCGCGCCGGCGCTAAGGGCGCGACCAGCGCGGCAGCGGAGCTTGACGATGATGCGGCGCTTGAAGCGCTTGACGCGCTCGAAGCGGCCACGGTGTTCAACTTGGGCGTGGGCGTTTGCGGCGTGGTCAACGACGGCGACGACGGCGAATTGAGCGGCTGCGACACGCTCGCGCTGACCGACGGCTTCAGCGGCTTCGGCATCGGCGGCGTAATCGTCGACGCCGACAGCGTGTTCGGCGGCGACATGCTCGCGGTGATCGGCGGCGAAACCAGCGGCGTATTCGGCTGCAAACCGCTCGTAGTGATCGACGACGCAATAGGCGACGTGTTCGACTGCGATATGCTCGCGGTGATCGGCGGCGTAACCAGCGGCGTGTTCGGCTGCAAACCGCTCGTAGTGATCGAAGGCGCAATAGGCGACGTATTCGGCAGCGACACGCTCGCGGTAATCGGCGGCGTAGCCAGCGGTGTGTTCGGCTGCAAACCGCTCGTAGTGATCGAAGGCGCAATAGGCGACGTAACCACCGGCGTATTCGGCGGCAGCCCACTCGCCGTCACCGACGGCCTAACCTGCGGACTAGCCATCGGCATCGGCCTCGGTCCCGGCAACCGACTCGACGAACCCGAAGCCAAAGCCGCCATCGGCTGCATCTCGATCGCGCCCGTGGCGTTAAGGTCGAGACCGGAACCCCGGACATTTTGCAGCGGCCTGAAACCGGACGCCGGCGGGCTCACCGCCGGCGTCGGAGCCGGCTTCCCGCCGTGCAACGTGAATGTGCGTTTCGACTGACTGTCGTAGCAAAGCACGGCAGCAACCGGCGCGGCCGCGTTGCCATTGCCGCCAACGCGTTGATGCGGCTGCGCGCCGGTAGCATCCACGAGTTTGACCGCCGCGCCCGGCTTGCCATAGACCTGAGCCGCGACCTGTGCGATCACGTCCGCATGCTGCGCCACATCGATGGGCAGCAGCGGCGACGCGCTGGCACCCGGCGCCGTACCCGCACCCGCACCCTGACTCTGACTCTGACGCAACGTCTGAATCACTTGCGCGCGCGCCTTCATCACCTGCCTGTTCATCTCGCTCGACGACGCATCGCTCTTACCCGAGAAATTCTGATGCAACGCGTACAACATCGAATCGAGACCCGGCGTACCCGGGTTGTCGATCACATCGACGCCAGCCTCTTCGAAATGGTTGCGCCACTGCAACGGCTCGGCCGCATCCGAAGGCTGAAGCTGAACCCGTTCGACGGCGTCCGCCGCGCGATTGCGGCCCGCCTGATCGAGCGTGACCGTAGAGAAACGCCGCCGCACGTTTTCGCCGAACAGATGACCTTCGAGCCACTTGCACGCGTCCTTGCGACTCATACCCTGGAGGCCCGCAATATCCTTTTCGGTGAAGCGGAAATCGCGCAGCATGTTCCTCGCCGCGACCGCGCCCTCGCCGCCTTCGCGCCACCCCGCCACGAACTGGCGAACCGCGAACGGCGGATTGTCCTGCGCGAAACGTGTTTTCAGATGCTCCGCGACCGCTGCGGGCGTTTTGCCCTGATAGCCGGCCTTATCGAAACCGAGATCGCCCGGGGCGTGTCCCGCCGACAGTTGTTCGGACAGCGTGCCGATTCCGGCGGCCGGATCGTAAGCCGCTTCATCGAGGAAATGCGTCTTGAGCGCGGCAAACGACTCGTCCGGATTCGAGTCGTCGTCGATCGCGCGCAAGGCGTCGGAGTTATGGGTCTGCGCCTCGGCATCGATCATTTGCCGTGCCTGATTGCGATGAAAATGCGAGGCGACGCCGCCGCGCTCGTCGGCCAGCACACGCAGCGCGACCAGCACATTGTTCTCCGGGTTTTTAGACGCCAGAAACTCGCGGGCGCCCGCATGATTGCCGGACCGTTCAAGCCCGTCGAGCTTCTTGATGTCCGCGTCGCCGAGTTTCAGTTCGTTGCGCAGGAACATGTCGCGATGCTGCAGACGCTGCGTCGACCCCGCGCCTGATTCGATCCGTTCGCGCACCCGAGGCAGCGCGCGCATCAGCGCTTCCTCGCGCATCTTTGCGTCGATCGGCCGGGCGTTCTTCTGCGTGATATAGCTGACGATCCCCCGGCGGCCCGCATAGATCAGATATACCGGACTCAGCACCGCGCGCGACGCGCTCACCTGGCCTGCGGTCGCCGCGGCAACCGGATTCACTGCCAACTCGGCCACGCCCGCTGCCATGTTGACCGCGCCGTAGGCGACCTGCACCTTCGCGTGCCGCTTTTCCTCTTTCAGATTGTCGAGGTTGAGAGCCTGGTAAGCCGACAGATGCTGCTTCAGCATCTCCGGCGGCGCGACCGTCTGCGGTGTCGTGCCGCTCGGCTTCAAGGGCACGACTTTCGCGTTGTAGCGCGTCTTGAGCTCCTGCATCCGCTCGATCGTCGCACCACCGATGAAGTGCTTCGCCAGCGCCTGGCGAATATCGCCGCGCTGATATTTCGTCGTGGGCAAGGTGGCGTCGCTTTTCCAGAAACGCCATGAGCCGAAGTGCAGCGTGTCGCGCACGCGCGAGCGATCGGTCTCGGAGAGTCCTTTGTAGCGTTCGAGAAACGCATCCGGATCGCCCGAGCGGGCAATCGCCGTCAGCGCGTTCTTGTCGAACTCGCTCTTCTGCACCCCGTGCGCCGCGAAGTGCGGGTCCAGCTTGCCCAGATCGGGACCGGCCCGCTTGCCGCGCGACTCTTCACGGATCGTCGCCAGATGCGTGAACAGCGAATCGGTGCGGCCCGGCCTCACATCGGCGGCGATGAAGGTGTCGATCACGTCTTCGCGAATCGCGCGCCGCGTGCTCGCCGTATTCAGATTGGTCTTGCGGTTGAAGTTGAGGACGTTGAGCTTGATCCGCTCGCCGGGGAAATGCAGCATCTGGTTCAGCCGCGTCTGTCCGCCGCCGCCCACCGACGCGAAATTCTGCGTGAACTTCGTGACCTCGGCGTCGCTGCGTTGCCGCAGGATCGAATAGACGTTCGGGTCGATCCTGCCTCGCGCGTGCAGATCGTCGAGCGCTTGCAGGCCGGGGCTCGTCGCATCCTCACGCGCGCTCGCCGGATGATCGAGCGCGGTACTGAACGCGTGGGTGCGCTGCACCTTGCGGTCGACCGCCCGGCTTTGCAGCGCGCCGGCCGCCGTGTACATCGCGCCGGAAGCGATGGCGAGCGCGCCGTCCGCATACACCGGCCCCGGCGCCTTGCCGTACAGCGAGGTGCCCGGATGCGTGACCGATTCCATGCGGCTGGTCATGTTCAGCGCGCCCAGCCCGACATCGCGAAACGCGCCGGGCGCGGCGCGCTGGAGATTGCCTTTGTCCTGAGCCAGCACCCGCCGTGCTTCGTCGCCGTCGAGCGTGCCCTTTTCCGTCGTCTTGACCTTGTTCGCGCTGTTCGCGACCTTGAAAGCCTTGTTCGCGGTGCTGACGGTGGTAGCGACGATGTCGAGTGCCTGAGGCACGGCGCCCAGCGAGCCCGCGACTTCGGCGAGCGTTTTGGTTCCGTCGGAGGCGTGGCCGGCGGCGCTCGCCAGGCCGCCGCCGGACGACGCCGCGTTGTTCACGCCCCACCCCAGATAGCCGCCGGACGCCGTGGTGCCGAGCGGCGATTCGATGGCCGCGATGCCTTGGCCGGTCTTTTTGGTCGTCTTCGACAGCTTTGCCTTCAGCTTGCCGAGCGTCGACAACTGGGCGCTGCCTTGCTGCGTCGGCGTGGGCGTCGTCGATGCAGGGGTCGGGTGGGAGGGATCGGTGGACGGGTGCTCGCCGTTGGCCGGGTCCGGCACATGTCCAGCACGGGGCGAACTTGGAATGGACGGTGTCGACATGCTGCTCTCCGTGGCGATCGGGCTCGATTCGTCAGTACAGCGGAAATCGATGTGTCGACCCAACGCAAAACGGAACTGCCGAACGGCCAGGCGAAGTTTTTGTCAGCCTGATGACGGTTGTGGGAAGTTTTGATGCGGTACGGGTGGGTGTGGTGTGGATGGGTGTGGCGCGGATGACTGGACTGGACTGGACTGGACCGGACCGGACTGGACTGGACTGGACCGGACTGGACTGGACCGGACCGGACCGCGTCGCGTCATGGCATGGCACGTAACGGCATGTCATGTCATGGCACGGCAATGCGCGTGCATCTGTGCACTCGCGCGATCAGCGTTCAGCCTTCGAGTGCAACGCGCAGCCTGTCGCCCATCGCGTCGATACGGACGCGTTGCGACGTTGCATAGTCCGCGTAAGCCGCGATCAGCGCGGTGCGCACCTCATCGCGGCACAGCGATCCGATCGCCGTCAGTGTGGCTTGCGCGCCGTCCGCGTCGTCACAAGCCGCGCTCCATTGCGGGCATCCCACTTCGCCAAGCAAACGCTCGATGCGCGTGTCCATTGACAATCCGAACACCGGCACACCGTGCGATATCGCGAGCACGGCCGCGTGATAGCGCGTCGTCACGACGCAGGCGGCATGCGCGACCGCTGCGGCCACTTCGTCGAGCGTCCGCGGGCCACGCGTGACGAGCTCGATCTCGAACGGCAGCCGCGCGGCCAGATCGACGCAGGCGCTGTGGTCGAGTTGCTCCATGCCCACCAGCACCGGCGTATAACCCTGCTCCCGCAAGCCGATGGCGATCTGCGCGAAGCGATCGAGATACGCGTGATAAGCCTCGGCACGCGCCGCGTCCCAACTGTGGAAATGCAGCGGCCCGTAACGCAGCGGCGATGTTTCGCCGCGCGCGTCGAGCTCACGAGCACGTGCGGCATCGGCACGCACCGGCCACCAGAACGGATTGTTCGGACACAGCGCGACGCGTCGCGCGGCGGGCGATGCGGCGCTTGCTTCAGGCCGCGCCCGATAAGTCCATGCCGTATCGGCGCCGGCCTGCGCGAGCACGCCGAGCGACGCGAGTTGTTGTCGCGCCGCGTCGTTGCGGCAGATAATCTCGCCGCCATCGGCGTTACGTTCGACGAAGCGCGTCAGCGCGGCGCTCATCGTGCCGCTGTCCACGCCATAGGCAATCGCCGGCCGCCCGTGAGCGTGCGCGAGCGCGAGGCCGCCGATCAGTACGCCCGCTAGCGAATCCGAAAATTTCGACGTGTAAGTCGAGCCTTCGACATTCAGCACGAGGTCGGCTTCGCGCACGGCGGCATCGAGCGCATCGGGCAGATAAGGCAGCGCCGGGGTGAGGCGCGGCGTGTCGGCCAGCAGCGGATGATCGAAGCAGTCGCCGAGCGCGAACAGCGTGATCTGCGGCACGCGCGGCGCGAGCACGCGGCGTAGCTGCGCGATCGTTTCGATCGTGCGCAGATCGGCGCCGGTGTTGCCTGCGCCGGTATAGCCGAGCAGCAGCACGCGCGGTGCGGTGTTTGGGGCACTTGGCGAACTTGACGCGCCTGGCGCACTCGACGTACTTGCTGCGCTTGGCACACCCGGCACACCCGGCGAGCTTGACGCTCCTGACACACTCGGCGCGCCTAGTCCCTCGCCCGACGCGCGCGGGCCGCCACGTGCCGACGCACGTCGCGCCGCACCGATACGTTGCTGCAGATCGTCGAGAAAAACTTCATCCGGCGCGCTCGCGCTCGCATACCGGTTCAAGGCCGCGAGCGAACGCTCCAACGGACTGGCCACCACGTCCCAATCCATCATGCCGCCCCCAACGTTTGCGCAAGCTGATTCATCTGCATCGCGCCGGAGTACGGTTCGACGGCGATTTCCACGATCGTCACACCGGCGTGCTCTTTGGCATCGGCGAGGGCCGCGTCCAGTTCGGCGTGCGTGCCGACCCGTCGATGCGCCAGCCCGAATCCTTGCGCGAGTGCGCCGAGGTCGAGCCGATAGGGATTGCGGATCGTGCGCCGATAAGCCGGCGCTTGCGCGATGGGCAGGAAATCGAAGATCGCGCCGCCGCCGTTGTCGACCACGCAGACGCAGGCGGGCGTCTGCACACGCTGCGCGCTGGCCAACGCGGACAGATCGTGGACCAACGCCTGATCGCCGAGCAGCAGCAGTCCCGTGTCGCCACGCGAGAGCGCCTCGCCGATGAACGTCGACAGTGTGCCGTCGATACCGCTCACCCCGCGATTGACATAGATGTCCTGACGCGCGGCGCGCACGTCGTAACCGATGTCGGCATGGCGCATCGACATCGAATTGCCGAGATGGACGAACGCGAAACCCGGCGCAGCCAGCACGCGATGCACCGCCGACACTTCGCCCCATTCGAGCGACGCGACGCATGCGCGTCGCTCGCGCGCGCCGTAGCTGGCGACGCTGGCCCAGCGGTCACGCCACGAGAAGGCAACGGGCGCGGCGGGTTCGTTGGGGCGAGTGTTTGCTTCGATGTTTGCTTCCGCGCACGCATGCAAATCCATCCGGCCACGCACCGCTTCGCGCAGCGCTCGCCCCATCTCCAGCAAAGCGCTAACCGAAGGCGCCACCACCACATCGCGCGGATCGAGCGCCTGATGCAGATAGTCATACGCCACACGGCACGGCGCGATCTTGATGGTGGGCACGTCGGCCTGCGTTTCGAGGTAGGCATGCAGCACCGGCATCACCGGCGCGAGGCCGAAGCGCACGATCAATTCCGCACGCGTGTTTGCAAGTCGCGCAGCACCGCCGAATACATCGAAGGCGTTGACGATCAGCGCGCCCGGCGCGCCGCGTGCCGCCGTCTGAGGCGCCAGCGCGGACGGCCCCGAACGCAGTCCGCTGCCGGCATCGGCGAGTACCGGAAAACCGCTCGATGCCGCCAGCGCGAAAATCGCTTCGAGCGGCACACCAGGTTCGGGTCCGACGACGATCAAGCCGTCGAGACCTTCAGTGAGCGGCCGATCGCCGCGCTTCGCCAGCACGCGAGACATAACACGCGCAACGACCTGTTCAAGCTCGTGCGCGTGCTCTTTCGCGTGATCGCTCGGGCGCTCGTTCGCCTGCTCGTTCGCCTGCTCGTTGGTGCCGTGATCGTTGGTGCCGTGCTCGTACGAGCCGTGCTCGCTCCCGTGCTCAAGCACTCGTTCAACCACATGCTCATTCATGTGCTCGCCCGCACTTGCGGCGTGCGCGTCCAACGCCTGAACTTCAGCCACGCCAGCAACATCGCGCTGCGTCACCATCCCGCGTACGACACCGGCCACGTCACCGGCCCCTCGCACCGCACGAACCGTTTCGCCCGACACCGGCTGCGTCTCGACCGCATCGTAGACACCCGCCAGCGGCACATTCACATGCACCGGCCCACGCGTCGGCCGCCGGGCGGGCGGATGCGCATCGGCGCGCGACAAGCCATCGCCGATGTCATCCACACCCTCGACCATCGCCGCAAGCGCCGCCGCTACCCTGCCCCTCGCCTGCTCCACCGCGTGCGGCGAATCGACAGGATCGTCCAGATCCGCCTGGGCGCGCACGAACGCGCGCGTCGCGCCGAGATGATCGGCCATCTGCCCAAAGCCCGTCCCGCGCAAAGCCCGCGGACGATCGCAGGTCAGCACCACGAGCGGCACATCGGCGGCGTCCGCTTCGGTCAGCGCCGGCAACACATTCGCGACCGCCGAGCCGGAAGTCGTGACGATCGCCACCGGCGACCCGCTCGCCTTCGCGAGCCCAAGCGCGACGAACCCGCCGCTGCGCTCGTCGGTGCAGACCATCTCGACGGCGATATGCGGATGCGCATCGACCGCGAGACACATTGCACTGGCACGTCCACCGGGGCACAACACAGCATGACGCACGCCGGCCGCGCTCAGCATCTCGACGATGCATTCCACCCAGACCGCGTTGAGCGATTCGTCATCCGCAGCAGCATCGTCGCGAAGCGCTTCGCCGCGCAGCGTCGCCTCATCGAAAACGGCCGCCATCACGCGAGCGCTCGCGAAGCATCCGCCACCGGCGTGATCGCGATCGTGCGCGCGGGCGCTTCGCCCGCCGCCCGCTCCGCCGCGATCAGCCGCTCCATCACGCGCCGCGCGCGAATCGCGCCGGCATCGATGGGCAGCAGCGCCGGTTGCATCGCCCAGAAGTCGTTATCGCCGAGATTCTTCTGCTGCGCTTCGAGCATCGGCAGGTCTTCGCACTCGAACGGCTTCATCAACCCGTCGACGGCATAGCGCACCAGTTCGTGCGCGGCCTCGCCCATCTCGTTGGGCAAACCGAACGCGAAGAAGTAATGCGTCGTGCGCTCCGTCTCCGGCGTCAGCCAATGCGCCGACGGCGCGATCAGCCCCGCTTCGCGCGGCATGCCCGCGGCGGTCACGCCGACCACGATCGACAGCAGTCCCGGCGGCGTCCAGCGCACATCCATCCAGCGGTCCACCCGCGTCCCCGCCGGAATCCCGAAGCCTTGCGCGACGAACGGCTGCAGCGCTTCGTCGTACGCGCTACGGCGCACCCAGACAATGTCGCCGAGGTTGCCCGACTGCACGTCGCCGCGCGCGATCGCCTCGCTGCCCAGCGTATCGGGATGCAGAAACTGGAAGTGGCTCAGATCGAGCAGGTTGTCTGCGCTCAGTTGATAGTGCGCGCGCGTGTGCAGATAACCATCGTGGGTGACGTGCGTGACGGGATCGACGAACGGAAACGACGGCAACAGCGACTCGTCGGCGCGCAACGGGTCGCCGGGCCAGAACCAGATGGCGCCGTAACGTTCGAGCGTGGGATACGTGCGCACCTTCGCGCCGGCCGGCACCCGGCCGTCGCCGTGCGGATTGTGCACGCACTGCCCGCTCGCCCCGAAGCGCAGACCGTGATAGGGACATTCAAGCGCGCCGTCGACGACCCGGCCTTGCGACAGCGGCGCGAAGCGATGCGCACAGCGATCGTCGAGCGCGATCGGGCGTTGTTCGGCATCGCGATACAACACCACGGGCCGGCTCAGCAGCGTGCGCGAAAACGGCGTGCCGGGACAAACCTCGTGGGAGAACGCGGCGACATACCAGGCATTGGACAGAAAGGACATGGACGCACTCGCAATGGAATCGGCATAGAAAAAAATAGCGTGGCGCCGGTTTCCGGCCGCCTCATGCGAGTCTAAGTAGCCGGCCGTCCCACAGTTTCAAAAAAACTCATGCCAATCCGAAGCTATGGGCATAAAACGCAGTCGCGCGATTCTCAACAAAAGTAAATAGGCCTTGCAACGCTGAAAGGTGCTGCGAACCTTGCTTCGCGTGCGATTCCGGCCGATTTGAGTCTCTTTTACCGGCCTCATTCATATTGAGTGAAATTGATACCGCAAACCGGTTCAGCCTTTCATCTCCACTCAACGTGCGCGATCTCCAACCTTATTAGCCGGCATAAAGCGATTCGAAACCCTTTGTCCGAATTTCATGCACTTTCTCTACTTCTTACAGCGAAACAATTCGTTACAGCCCTGATATTTTAAGGGCCGTAATTTTCGGGGCACGCCAGATGGTTTGGGAAGCAACCTTAAGCATCAGTCCCGGGAGGGCATGTTGAAATTCGCCGTGATGACCACCAGCAGCAGTCTGTTCAATCTGATTTGCCAATGCTTTCACGACGAGGCAATCGAATGCTGCCGTTTCCTCGATGACGTCGCGCTATCCCGGGCGATCTATCGCGAGGACTATCACGCCATTCTTGTCGACGCCGCCACGGGGATCGACGCAACGCGCGCCGTGTTCGCACGTCGCGCCTGCTACGGCGACCGCCGCGCGCCGTTGATCGTGATCGGCGCGTTTGCCGATCGCGACAGCATCGAGCGGGCCTTCGAGATCGGCGCCGACGACGTCGTGCTCTCGCCGATCGACCGCGGCGAGCTCGAAGCACGCACCTACCAGGCGCTACGCCGCTTCCAGTCGCCTACACCGGTGCAATCCGAAGACTGGGTCGAACTCGGACCGTACCGGCTCGACCGGCGCACGGGCACGGTGCTGGTCGACGATCAGGAAATCCGCCTGACGGTGCGCGAATTCGCGATTGCGTGGCTGCTGTTCTCGCGGGCCGGCGAGTATGTGAGCCGCCGGCAGATTGCCGGCGCGATCTGGAGCAGCACGGAAGATATCGTCGGACGCACGCTCGAACAGCACATCTACAAGCTGCGCAAGAAGCTGGCGTTGAATGGCGCATCCGGTGTGCAGCTCCGCACGATGTATGCGCACGGTTATCGCGTCGAGTTGTGCGACGGCCGGGCCGAGAGCGACGCGATCGCGACAGATCTGACGCGGACCACAAAGGCCACGCAATCCACACGAGCCGCGCGCACCGCGGATGCGATTGTCGCGATCACCCAGGCTGTGGATAGCGCACGCGAAGAAATCGCCGACGACTGCGCAACAGAGACGACACGCCCGGTGCGGACGCTAGACATCCACGCAAAAGACAGCGAGACGGCGCGCAACGCGCAGCCGTGGGGCCAGTATGCCGCCATGTGGCACAGCGGTACGACGCACGTCGTGCATCGGCTGGCGGGCTTTACGGCGGCCGGCGCGGAGGCTTCGGACGGCGACGCATCGGTCGCGCTGACCTCGTTCTCGATTCCCGCCGCGCTGCTAGGCGGCAACGCACGCCGTCGCTAAGCAGCGGCTAAAAAGGGGCAAGCGCGGCCGTCACCGCCTTGCCCCTGTCCTGCATCAATCCAGACCAAACCCAGCCGCCTACAGATCCAGCACTCGCGGCGACAACAGGAAGACCCGCTCCATATGCGAGCGCTCGTCATTGTTGTAACGGAACAGCGCACCGATCAGCGGAATCTTCGACAAACCCGGCACACCGGTCATCCCGTTCGAGTTGTTGTCCACGCTATAACCCGCGATCAACAGACTCTCCCCCTGACCGACAAACGCCTGCGTATTGATCTCGCTGCTGGTGATCACCGGAATGTTGTCGACCTGCTGCCCCGTAAGCTGACCGTCCTCGATATGCACTTCGAGCTTGATGCGCGTCTGCCCGTCTTCCTGCACGACCATCGGCAACACGCGCAGCGACACACCCGTCGACACGCTGTACAGATCCGCCGACGTATAACCGGACACGCGCACGAAGAACTTGGTCTTGTTGTCCATGACCGCTTCGACGTTGTCGAGCGTCGCGACTTTCGGCGACGCGTCGATCTTCGCCTTCGAGCTGCTCTGCATCGCATTGACGCGCGCCATCAGATAACGCCCCGCATCGCCCAGCACGGCGGTGATCGACGCGCCCACCGGCGTGGCCGAGACGACCGTGGTGCCGTCGGCGAGCGTCGAGGTGCCGAAGTTCGGGTTGATCGAACCGTTCGCGTAGCTGTTCTGCTGATACGTGCCGCTGCCGGTCTGAAAGTCGAGATGGCTGTTATGCGCCCGCCAGTCCACGCCGATCTGCTTGAGCAGGTCGTCGTCGATTTCGATGATGTGCGCCTCGATCTCGATCAGCTTGGGCCGCGTGTCGAGCTGCTCGATCAGCGACGCGTACTGGTCGATACGCTGCGGCGTATCGCGGATCAGCACCGAGTTGGTGGTGGGATCGGGTTGCATGATCGGCAGCGTCAGATCGCCGCCGCTCGGCTGGCTCATCCCCGAGGAGCCCGGCGTATTCGCGTAGCCCACGGCGCCGCCGCTGCCGTAATTGGACGGCTGCGCATTGCCGACCAGACCGCCGAGCGCGGAGCCGTCGCCGCCTGCCATGTTGGGCGGCAACGGCGGATTGTTCACCTGACCGCCGCCGTTGTTGCCGCCGTTGACGTCCGCCATCGGCGGCACGCGCTGCAGGTTCGGCGATACCGAGGTCTGCGACTGGCCACCGCTGCCGCCCTTCTCCTGCTTCGCGTGATACATGTTCGACAGCACCGTCGCCACGCCCGGCACCGTGATCGTGTTGCCGTCGATCTGCACCTTGTGGTCGGCGGCCCACGCATGCTTCAGTTTGAACACGCGAATCACCGAGCCGGTGCGGCGGCTGGCGTTCTCGTCCAGCCGCTTCGCGATCTCGCCCACCATCTGCACATATTGCGGCGGACCGTTGACGATCGCCGTCCCCGCGCTTTCGTCATAGAGCACCGGGAAACGCGGGTCGTCGACGCTCATGGTGTGCAACGCGGCGCGCAGATCGCTGGCGGACGCGTGATCGAGTTTGATCACCTGATGCGTGACGTCGTTGGCGCTGCTGATCGACAGCACGCTGCCGTCATAGAACCAGACGAAGCCGAAGGTCGACGCAAGCGTATCGAGAAAGCGTTGCGGCGACATATCGAAACGCCCCGTCACCGCGCCCTGCACGTTGCCCGCAATCGATGCGGCCACGCCCTGGCTTGCGGTGAAATCGCGCAGCACGTCTTTCAGATCCTTGCCTTCGACGGCAATGTGTACGGTCGTGCCGCGCCAGCGCACCGGCGCAGCGCTCGCGGGTTGCAGCGCGCCCAACGTAAGGGACGCCGCGAGCCACGCGGCGCAGAACAGCGTCTTCGATTTCATGGAGTCGACTGTGTGAAGGTGAAGGAAAAAAGATGAAGGCCCGCTCGCACTGCCGCGGTCAGCCGCAGTGCGCCGTTGCAGCCGTAGCCGCGCTATCGTTCGAGCGTCTCGGACGGGGCTTCGTGAAACTGTTTGCGATAGCCGTTGACAAGTGTCGAGCGGTTTTGCACGCCCCATTTGCTGGCCGCGCCGAGCACGCCGCGCTCGCTCGAATACGACCGGTCGGTGAGTTCCGCACGGATCCGTTCCATGCGCTGACGGCGGATCAATTCGGTCGGCGACAGTCCGAGGAAATTCTTGAAGGCGCTTTGCAGCGCGCGCTCGGTCACGCCGATTTCGGCGGCCACTTCGCGCACCGACAGATCGCGTCGGTCGAGGTTGTCCAGCACGTAGACGTAGGCGCGGCGATACTTGGCCGGCAGACGCGCGCCGACGTCGTCCAGTTGCGGCGAGGCTTTCGCGCTGCGCTGCAGGAACGGCGCGCGCACCTGCGAGTCTTCGCGCAAACATTGCATTGCGACCAGCGCGTAGCGGCTGTAAAGCTGCAGCGATTCCTGCGCGCGTCCTTCGGCCTGACGCGTTTTCGCGCTGCAGTAGAGGTATTCGAGCTGACGGTGGCCGGTCGTGCCGTTACGGCCGACCTGATGCAGCGGTTCGAGAATCGAGCAGGCCAGATGCGGCGCCGCGCCGGCCAGTGTCGCCAGGGCGATTTCGAGGCGCAGCGTGCGTTGATAGTCGGCGAGTCCCTGCTCGCGCGACCATTGCAAATGCCGCTGCAATTCGCCGATCGCATCACGATCCGCGCAGGCGGCCAGCCGCAACTGCTGCAGGTAGTCGATCCGCGCACGCAGCAACGGCGAGCGCACGCCGAACACGGCGCGCGCGAGACCGTCGACGCTCGCATCCGTGCCCTGACCGGGGCGCGGCGCACGTTCGCTCGACAAACCGGAGTGCCAGTAGACATGATCGCGCAGCGCCGTTGCGCCCCGCACTTCCGCCTGCACGGCGAAGTCGAAACGCAGCGTGGTGAGCAGCGCGTGCCAATGGCCCTGCGTATCGTCGAGATCGCGCTCCACCCGTTCGATCAGATCGTCGAGCGCGTCGGCGGCTTCGCTGGTGCGGCCCAGTTCATAGAACACGCAGACCATCCCGAAGTGGGCCTCCACCGCACGCGCCGGCTCGATTTCGGGTTCGTCGGCGACACGCGAAAAACACGCGAGCGCCGTGCCCAGCCGATGACGGAAAAATGCCTGCCACGCGGCATTCCGGCAGGACGCGGTACGGATCGCATGCTTCGACGAGCGAATCAGTTTCTGTGCGCGGCGGTAGTTCTCTTCCGCCTCGACTTCGATACCCAGCATCAGCTGCAGGTCGGCGTGCAATTGCAGCGCGTGCGGCGCGAAATCGGCGTTGCCGGCTTCGTCGGTCCAGCGGCTCGCGAGCTGGCTCGCGGCGTTCAGTTTGCCATCGAGCAAGGTGTCCAGGAAACGGCTGGCCGGCGCGGTGTCAGCACACGGTGTCGGTGTCGCGAGCGCGGAGACCACAGGGAAATAAAGCATCGAAAGCATGGACGACTCCTCTGAGTGCGGGAACGCGTCGCAGGCGGCAAGCGCGTTGCGTCGGGTGGAGTCAATGTAGCCAGGCGGATCGAGCAAAATTTCAATTAATCTGACATTCCCGGCGTGTTTGAGAAGGTTTGAGTTTTGCCGCGATCTCGCTGCGATGCAGCGATTTATGCGGTACGTCATGCAACATTCTCAACGCAAGCTCAAGGATGGTTCGTCGGCGCAGCGGTATCCGGCGTGTGCGGTGTTGGCGATGCATCAGGGGTTTTCGTCGAATCAGAGAGCACGCGAAACTCCGCAGCGAGACCGCGCAAGGTGACCTGGTCGCGCACCTGATCGACGAAGACGCCCACGAACAACGCCAGCATCAGCACCGTGACCGCGCCCTTGACCGGCTGACTGAGCGTCATCAGATCGAGCTTCGAGGCGGACTTCGCGGCAAAGCCAAAAGCGAAGTCGATCAGCAGCAGAATGAACATCATCGGCGCCGCGAGTTTGGCGACGGTTTGCATCAGCGAGTCGGTCTGCGCGAGTACGAACGATTCGAGAATGTTCGACACGTTCGGCGCCGCCGAGACGATCGGCCACCAGTGATACGACTCGTACAGCGTGCCGAGCAGAAAGGTCATGCCGCCGAGCGCCCAGAACGCTACCGACGCAATCTGCCCGAGCAGCGTGGCGGTCGGCGTGGATTGTTCCTGGCGCGTGGGGTTGGTGATCTGCACGTTGTTGTAGCCCGTCAGATCGTCGATATACGTGCCCGCGCCTTCCGCGACCCAGAACACGATTGAAGCCGCAAAGCCGATCACCAGTCCGATCAGCGCCTCGCGCAAGCCGACTTCGAGCAGCATCACGCCGTGCAGCGATTGCATGAACGCGACGGGCTGACCATAGGCCACATAAGAGCTGAACAGCAGCACGACCGCATTGCGCACCACGCCTTGCAGCAGACCGTCGGCGGTCGGCGGAAAGATGAACATCACGATAAACAACCGCAGCGAGCACACGCCGATCAGCGTGATATAGCCGACCAGCAGCGCGCCGAGTTGTGGCAGCGCGGAGGCAATGTCGTTCATGCGTGCGCCCCACGTGCGTTAAAGCGTCGGGCGAGCGCGGTTTCTTCGGCCTCTTCGTCGCTCGCGTCGCTCTCGGCGTTGTCCTGCGCGCGGCGAATCTCACGAATGCGCTCGCCGCACAGATCGATGCGGCCTTGATTCAACGCGATCTCGCGTTGCGTCTGCGCAATCGCGGCAAGATTCGCCTGCACGGCGGCTTCCGCCTGCGCGAGTTCCGCGTCGAGCAGACGCAAGCGGTCGTTCACCACGCCGAGATACAAGCGGCAATTATTGAGGTCGTCGAACGAGAACGGCTCGGTGCCCGTCATCATGCCGTCCACGCGATGCTCGTAAAAGCGCAGCACGCCGGTTTCGTGCGCGAGCTGTTCCTGCTTCGCGTCGCGCGCGGCTTCGAGTGGCGCCTGGGCATGACGCTGCGCTGAGAGCGTCGCCCGCAAGGTCTCGTCGAGACGGCGACGCCGCGTGCACGATCGCTCCAGCGCGACAATGCGCCGCTGCTGCATGCCTTTCGATGCGCTCATCGGCCGAACCCGCTCAGGTCGTAGAGCTGCGCCTCGGTGTCCTGCGGCGCCGCGTAATCGCCGGTGCGCTGCGACAGGAACGCCTTGATCGCGTCGGCCTTGGCAATCGCCTCATCGGCCAGCGCGTTCATGCCCGGCTGGTATTCGCCGATCTGCAACAGCATCTCGACTTCGCGATGCTTCGCCATCAATTCGCGGATCCGCGCGGCCGCCTGCACGTAATCGTCCGGCACGACCTGGGGCATCACACGCGACAAACTGCCGAGCACGTCGATGGCCGGATACTGATTCTTCGCCGCGATCTCACGCGACAGGATCATGTGGCCGTCGAGAATCCCGCGCACTTCTTCGGCGATCGGATCGCTGCCGCTGTCGTCTTCGGCGAGCACGGTGTAGAGCGCCGTGATCGAACCGGTTTCGCCCATCCCCGCGCGTTCCAGCAGGCGCGGCAGTTCGGCGAAGATCGACGGCGGAAAGCCGCGCCGCGCGGGCGGCTCGCCGGCGGCGAGACCGATCTCGCGGCCGGCGCGCGCGAAGCGCGTCAGCGAGTCCATCATCAGCAGCACGCGCTGGCCGCGGTCGCGAAAGTATTCGGCAATCGCGGTCGCGACATAGGCCGCTTTTGCGCGCTCCATCGACGAGCGGTCCGAGGTGGCGCACACCACCACCGAACGCGCCATGCCCTCCGGCCCGAGAATCAACTCGACGAACTCGCGCACTTCGCGGCCGCGTTCGCCGATCAGCGCGATCACGTTGACATCGCACGAAGCACCGCGCGCGAACATGCCCAGCAAGGTACTTTTGCCGACGCCGGCCGGCGCGAAAATCCCCATCCGCTGCCCTTCGGCCAGCGTCATCATGGCGTCGACCACGCGCACGCCGGTGGGCAACGGCGCGTCGATCATGCGACGGCTCATCGGCTCGGGCGGCGCGGCGAAAATCGGCCGCAGCGTGTCGGACTCAATCGGCGGGCCGCCGTCCACGGGTTCGCCGAGGCTGTCGATCACGCGGCCGAGCAGCATGTCGCCCACTTTGACGGAGAGCGGGCGGCCGAGGCCGATTACCTGGGTCGAACGCGAAATGTTTTCGAGCCGCGAGAACGGCGACAACAGCGCGACGTCGCGGGTAAAACCGATCACCTCGGCAAGCTGCAGCAAGGTGCCGTTCGCCGCGCGCAACTCGCACAGTTCACCGAGCGACAGATCGAGCCCAGCGACCTTGATCAGCGTGCCGATCACTTCGAGCACTTTGCCGGTCCGCGTCACGCCCGGCTCGGCCAGAATCTCGCGCTCGATCTCGTCGGTGAGCCGGTCGAAATCGACCGTGCCCGTCAGCCACGGCGTGCTCATGCGGCGTCCTCGTCAATGCGCGCGTCGGCCACGCTGTCGGGCGGCGGCGCTTCACCTTGCGCGTCGGCCACTTCCACCGAGCGCTTCAATGCACGCGACACCGCGCTGCGCATGGCGCGCAATTGCGTGTCGAGACTGGCGTCGACGGTGCCGAAGTCGGATTCGCAAACGCAACTGCCGGGTTCGAGCCGTTTATCGGCGATCACCGACAGCGGAATCGGCTGGCCGAGATCGCGCCAGCGCGAGGCAAGCCGGTCGAAGGTCGCTTTGGCTTCGGTGTAGTCGTCGGGGTGCACGGCCACGCGAAGATAGGTCGCGCCTTCCACGATGCGATCGACCGTGGCGAGCGCCCGCTCAAACAACGCTTCGTGACGCTCCACCCGCACGATCTGCTCGACCGCCGACGCAACGATCTGCGCCAGCCGCTCGCGCATGCGAATCTGCAACTGGCTCTGCGCATCGGCCACGTCGGCGAGGCGCTGCATCCAGTCGGCCAGCGCACGATCGCAACCGTCGCGATAGCCCTGCTCGCTGGCGGTGTCGTAGTCGCGCTGTGCCTGCGCCGCGATCTCGGCGGCCTGCGCATGCCCGGCGTCAACGATGCGTGCGGCTTCGTCGTGCGCGTCGGCCAGCAAGGCCTCGCGCTCGACGGCGAGCGCGGCATAGGCTGCGTCGATCGAGACCAGTTCACCGAAGGTCGCGCGCGGAATGACATCCGTCGACGCGCCGACGCGCGCGACCCATCGCTCGGCATCGTTCTCGCCAAAAGCGGAGCGCGCGTGCTTCAACCAAATAGCCATGCAAACTCCGGTAGCAGATCGGACAGACGCGCGAAGAGGCGCGCCGAGCCGGGGCATCGAGCGCCGCGGGCACGGCGGCGAGCCAGGCCGGCGCGGGCAGCACGCGCGGCAACGCGAGCCGCAGTAACGGGAACGGCAGGCGGTTGGCTTCGCCGACCACATGCCCCGCTTGCCCGGTGTACCCCGCCTGCCCCGCGTACATTCCCTGCGTGTCATGCATGCCTTGTACTGCACTCGCGCTGCCCAGATCGCGCAATAACAACGCGCAGCCTTCGACGGCGAGCGCGTTCGCATCCAGCGCGGTCAGCGGCGGCATCGCCGCGCGCGTGGCGAGACGCGCGATATCGGGCGCGTCGGCCAGATGCGCGTCCTGCGTGAGACGGTCGACGCCGACGCCGGTCCACTCCGCCAGCAGCGAGCGTGTGCGTTTGTCGATCAGACGGCGTGCTTCCGCGCGCCGGAACGACAATGCGCGCATGCACAGCACCTGCAACGCGTGCCGCACCGGCAACACGTCGAGCAGCACGGCGTTCGGTTGAGCCGCGCCGGAGGCCGACGGCTTGAGCGCGGTGTGCGTCAGCGCGGCGAATGAAGGGGGTTTAACGCCCGCGGCATCGGCGAGCGCCAGCGAACAGGTTTCGACGGCCGCTGCACCGGCGCGCTCGAGCGCGCCGCGCCAGGCTTCCAGTTGCGTAACGTCAGCGCCGAGCAACGCGGCGCTCCACGACGGATCGGCCCAACGGGCCACGCTGGCAAGGTTACGGCGGTACGCACCGAGCGCCGCGGCCATGCGTTGAAAAGGCAGATCGGTCGGCGCATTCATCGTAGCCGCGTCGCCCGCTCAGTTCGCGGGTCGCAAGCGGCGCAGACGCGCCAGCAATCCGCCCAACCGGCCGCTCGCCGCACCCTCGCCACCGGCCGCGTCGGCACCCGGCCGCCCGGCCAGCACGCCACGACGCGCCAGCACCAGCAGCGCGGTGGCAGCCAGCACCACGGCGCCCGTCAGCACGCCCAGCAGCCATGCCGGCATGCCGTTGCTCTGCGGCTGTTGCGAGTATTCGACCGGGTCGGCCGCGACGGCGGTGACGCTGACCTGATCGTAGGTGAGGCCCTCGACGCTGTGCATCACCAGCGTCTTGATCTGCGGCACCAGGGCGCCGATATCGGAATCGCGCCGGTACTTGATGAACACCGCCGCCGACGAAGGCTTGATGGTCTGCGCGAGCGGATCGTTGTTCGGCAGCACGATCTGCACGCGCGCGACCAGCACGCCGTCAATCTTCGAGAGCGTGGACGACAACTCCTGCGACGTGCCGTAGATGAAGCGCACGCGCTCCTCGGTCGGCGTCGAGACGAGGCCGTCCTTCTTGAACAGCGCGCCGAGGTCGTCGAACTTGCTGTGCGGCAAACCGCGTGCGCGCAACGCCTCCATGGCACGCACCATCTGCGTATCGTCGACGTCGAGCGACCAGGTCTTGCCCGCGTCCGAGGTGTCCTTGGACGCATCCACGCCGCGTTCGAGCAGCGCCACCACCATCTCGTTGACGTCCTGTTCGGACAGATTGCCGTACAGCTCCTTCTTGCAGCCGCTGAGCGCGATGCACAGCGCGAGCACGCAGAGCAACGGCGCGGCGCGGCGGCTGGCTCGCGCAGTGGGCAATCGGTCGAACATGGTGGCGGCGTCCGTGGCAGCGTTACTGGTTCTTCATCAGCGTTTCGATCGCCGACTTCGACGAATCCACCACGCCCATCTTCGCTTCCAGATCGAGCTGCGTGCTGGCGAGTTCGAGCGTCATGCGAATGGTGCCGGCGCTCATCTCGTTCATCGTCATGGTCGGCGCCTGCTGCGCCAGTTGCAGCGCGTCGTTGACGGTGTGTTGCAGCTCGGCGTCCTGGCTCGCGACCAGCTTCGAGGCGACCGCGGTGCCGTCCTGCTGCGGCGTGGCGGGCGCGCTCATTGGCCCCTTCTGCATCAGCGACTGGAACTTGTCGGCCAGTTCGGGCGAAGTCTGCGCGGCGGGCGCGGCCGCGCCTTGCGACATCTGATCGAGCGACGCCTGCAAGGCGGTCGTGGTGGCATTGACGGTCATGTGCGACTCCGCGATCAGGCGCGCAGGAAGGACTGGTTCGCGTAGTCGAGCGGCGCGGGCGTGGCCGCCACCGCGGCATGCGCGACCGGCTCCGCAGTGCCGACGGCTGGCGTGGCTTCGGCGCCTTCAGCGGTCTCGGCGTCGAACTCCGCCAGCGCCTCGCACGATTTCGGCGTGACGAACTGGCCGCCCGCGCGCTTGACCTTCATCGCGTTGAGCAGATCCTCGCGGGCTTCGAGCGCGCGCACCAGCGACTGCGTATCGCGGGTCGGATTGTCGGCCATGGCTTCGGCCGCGCACTGCTTCCAGTCGGGGTCGCCCTTGGCGGACAGGCAGAACGCGAGCAGCGCCTTGGCGTAGCCGAAGCGCGGCGCGTTTTCGCCGACCTGGCGCAGCACGTGAATGGCGTCGTCCCAGTGGCCGCGCACCATATGCAGGATGCCGTCGAGCGTATCGATTTCGGCGACGCGCGGACGCAGCACGCGCAGCGCGTCGAGCACGAGTTCAATGTCGTACGGATCGGCCGACACTTTCGGGAAGTGGCTAAGCAAGGCGGTCGAGACGGTTTCGATCAGGCCGCCGACGACATCGGGGCTGCAGTTCAGGTAATCCGGCGTGCTGACGGTCATGGCGATGGGCTCCTGACGGAAGCGTTGAAATCGACCCTGCGGGTTGCAGCAGGTCGGGAAGGATGACGCAAACATAGCAACCGCCGCGCGGCCGGCAACGCCCGGATGCGAAGTCGCCGCACCGGATGCGAAGCCGCGCGGGTGCTTCGCGCTGCGTGCGGCCGCTTCGCCTCGCCCGGCGCGCGTGGCCGGCGCGAGCGCTATCGTCAGGCGGGGTCTCAAGCGCCCTCCCACGGCACGCGCAGCGTCCGCCCACTGCCCTCTCCCATCGCGACCGAGCCGACATGAGCGACGAAAAAACCGAAGAGCCAACCCAGAAAAAGCTGCGGGACGCGCGCAAGGAAGGACAGGTGTCCCGCAGCAGCGATCTGACCGATTCGATCTCGATGTCGGCGGTCGTGCTGTTGCTGATGGCGGGCGCGAGCCACTTCAGCGACGCGATGCGTGAAGCGGTGCTGATCGCCACGGGTTTCGTCGACGGCGATCATTCGCTGACCAATATGCAGACCCAGTTGTACACGCTCGGCGGCCTTGCGCTCTCGGCGATCGTGCCGTGCGTGTGTATCGCGGCGCTCGCCGCGATTGCCGGTTCGATCGGCCAGGTCGGCATGCAGATCGCCACCAAGCCGATCACGCCCGACCTGAAAGCCGTCAGTCCGATGGGGGGCCTCAAGAAGATCTTCTCGGTGCGCACGCTGATCGAGTGCGCGAAGATGATCGTCAAGGCGGCGATCGTGTTCTGCGTGATGTGGCAGACCATCAAATGGCTGTTTCCGCTGATCGTCGGCTCGCTTTATCAGCCACTGCCGGGACTGGTGCGGATGTTCTGGGCGTTGCTGATCAAGCTGTTCATGATGGCCGCGGCGGTGTTCGTGCTGGTCGGCGCCGCGGACGTCAAGCTGCAGAGCTTCATGTTCCTCAAGAAGATGAAGATGTCGAAAGACGAGGTCAAACGCGAGCACAAGAATCAGGAGGGCGATCCGCGCATCAAGGGGGAACGGCGGCGCCTTGCGCGTGAGATTCTGAACTCGCCGCCGCAGTCGAAAGTGGGCATGGCCAACATGATGGTGGTCAATCCCACGCACTACTCGGTCGCCGTGCGCTACGCCCCCGACGAGCATCCGCTGCCGCGCGTGATCGCCAAGGGCATGGACGAAAGCGCGGCCGCATTGCGCCGTGCGGCGCGCGATGCGGGCGTGCCGATCATCGGCAATCCGCCGGTGGCGCGCGCGCTGTACAAGGTCGGTCTCGATGAGCCGATTCCCGAAGAACTGTTCGAGACCGTCGCGGCGATTCTGCGCTGGGTCGAATCGATCGGCGCGCAGCGCTCGGCAGGCATGCCGGCGTTCGACGACGACACCGCGTCGTCCGCTTCCTCGCACGACGCCACCGCCCCGCCGCCCGCCCTCCACTGACGAGACCCACCATGCTGAAGACACTGAAACTTCCTGCCGGCGGCGAGATTGGCATCGTCGCCCTGATCGTCGCGATCATTTCGCTGATGATCCTGCCGCTGCCGCCGACGCTGATCGACATTCTGCTCGGCGTGAACATCGCGATCAGCGTGACCTTGCTGATGGTGACGCTGTACGTGCCCGACGTGGTGTCGCTGTCGGCGTTCCCCTCGCTGCTGCTGTTCACGACGCTCTACCGGCTGTCGCTGAACATCGCGTCGACCAAGTCGATTCTGTTGCATGCCGAAGCGGGGCACATCATTGAGAGTTTCGGCGAGCTGGTGGTGGGCGGCAATCTGGTGGTCGGGCTGGTGGTGTTCGTGATTATCACCACGGTGCAGTTCATCGTGATCGCCAAGGGTTCGGAGCGGGTCGCGGAAGTCGGCGCGCGCTTCACGCTCGACGCGCTGCCCGGCAAGCAGATGAGTATCGACGCCGACCTGCGCGCCAATCTGCTGAGCGCCGAAGAAGCCCGCCGCAAGCGCGCGACCCTCGCCGTGGAAAGTCAGTTGCACGGCGGCATGGACGGCGCGATGAAGTTCGTCAAGGGCGACGCGATCGCCGGCCTGATCATCACGATGATCAATATCGTCGCGGGGATCGCGGTGGGCGTGGCGTATCACAACATGAGCGCGGGCGAAGCGGCGAACCGCTTTTCGATTCTGTCCGTGGGCGATGCGATGGTGTCGCAGATTCCGTCGCTGTTGCTCTCGGTCGCGGCCGGCGTGATGATCACGCGCGTTGCCGACGAGCGGCAGGCGAAACCCGCTTCGCTCGGCGATGAAATCGGCCGCCAGCTCGGCTCCAGTTCGCGCGCGCTGTATTTCGCGGCGGTGCTGCTGCTCGGCTTTGCGGCGGTGCCGGGCTTCCCCGCCGCGCTGTTCCTGCTGCTGGCCGGCTCGCTGGCGTTCACCGCGTGGCGGCTGGACGCGAAGAAGCCGCAGCAAAGCAGCCACGAACGCGAGTCACTGCACGCCATGCAACGCTCGGGTTCGAAGATCGACGTGCCGGTCATTCTGGCGCGCGCGCCGCAATTCACCTGCCCGCTCGGCGTGCGGATCGCCCCCGACCTCGTGGCCCGGCTCACCATGCCGGCGCTCGACAAGTCGTTCGAAAGCGAACGCGCGCGGCTGCAGGAAGAACTCGGGCTGCCGTTTCCCGGCATCACCATGTGGACCTATGCGGCGCTGCCGGCGTCCACCTGTCAGATTCTCGTGCACGACGTGCCGCAACGGACTATCGAACTGCCCGCCGGCAAGGTGATGTTGCCCGAAGCGAGCCGACTCGCGCATTCCGCCGCCGCCGTCACGCTGACGGCCGAGGAAAGCGCGGCGCTGGACGCGCTCGTCGCGCAAGCCGAAGCCGGTCCGCCGATCGATCCGAGCGGTGCGCCGACGCGCTGGCTCGAAGAGCGCGCGGTGCCGCCGAAAACGCCGGTATGGCGCGCGGAACAGGCCATCGCGCATGCGTGCGTCGCACTCATGCGTCGCCACGCGCCGCTGTTTCTCGGCATCCAGGAAGTGCAGTGGATGCTCGACCAGCTCGCGACCGACTATCCGGGTCTGGTCGCCGAAGTGCAGAAGGTCCTGCCGCCGCAACGGATCGCCGACGTGCTGCGGCGCTTGCTCGAAGAACAGATTTCGATCCGCAACGTCCGCACGATCATGGAAAGCCTGATCACCTGGGGACCGAAAGAAAAAGACATGCTGATGCTGACCGAGTACGTACGCGGCGATCTCTCGCGCTTTCTCGCGCATCGGGCGGCGAGCGGCGAGCGGACCTTGTCGGCGGTGCTGTTCGACATGCCAGTCGAGCAGCATATTCGTCAGTCGATCAAGCAGACGCCCACCGGCAATTTCCTCGCGTTGCCGCCGGATGAAGCCACCTTGCTGATCGACAAGATCCAGTCGTTCGTGGGCGCGACGCCGCGCGAGGGCGTGGCGTTGGTGACGTCGATGGATATTCGCCGTTACGTGCGGCGCATGATCGAGGCGCGCCTGAGCTGGCTCGCGGTGTATTCGTACCAGGAACTCGGTGAACACGTCGAGCTGCGGCCGCTCGGCCGCGTGTCGATCTGAGGCCGCGGCAATGACGCATATCGTGTCGCGCCACGTGCGCGTGATTCCAGGCGAGCAGGACAACGGCCCACCCGACGACGACGCGGCTACGCGCTCAGCGTCGCGCGGTCGCGGTTTCGACTACGCGTCGCTGCTTGGGCGCCGGCGTGCCGTGCTGCGACTGAATCATCAGGCCGATTCGGGCACCGATACCGGCGCCGGCTCGCAGAACGATCACCCTGCGGACGATGCCGAAGCCGCCGGGCATGCATCGGCCCCAGCCGCGCCGCGCCCGTTCTTTTCTCACGAAGACGGTAACGGTCCGCAAGCGGCTGAAGACTCTGCGGGTTCCAGTGCGAATGGCATAGAGGGCGCTGGCAATACGCTCCAAACCGAACGCCTCGCGATCGGCTCGCGCGTCGAAGACGCCGCGCAGCCCGTGGTCTCCGCCGTCTATCGGCAGCAGCAGCGCTTCGTGCAATTGCTCGGCTCGCTGGCGCGCGAGATCGGCGCGTTCTGCGGCGATCCGTCGATTGCCGAAGCGGGCAACTGGGAAGTGCAACTGCCGCTCGATCAGAAACTGCTGCCGCAGACCACGCTATATCTGACGCTTTCGCGTTTCAGTCTGCAGCTTCGGTTCGACACGACGGATACCGTCTCGAGGCAATTACTCTTGGAACACAGCGCACTGCTCGAGCGAGAACTCGACACCTTGCTGCGCGCGTGGGGTGAAGCCCGCGACATCGAACTCACGGTCTGGTGACAGATTCTCTGCGTATGATCTATCCGCTCGACGAGCCGACGACCGAAGACGAAGCCATCTCCGATCCGCACGCGGCCGGTGAGCGTGCGCGCACGACGGAATCGGCAGGGTTGTCGGGCGCGGCGGTGCGTGGTGAGGCACGGCTAACGGCGAGTGCTACACCCGTGGTCGCGGCGACAGCCACGGCGGCGGTCTCGGCGAACGCTGCCGATTCCAATTCCGCTTCCGGCGAGACGCACGACGCGCCGATCGCGCCGCTGACCATGCCAGCTATCACACGCGCCGCTGCACGGGTTACGCGAACCGTCTGCGATACGCGTCTGGCCGGTCATCTGCGCACGACGCTCGGTATCACAGAATGGCAAGCGTCGCCGACCGACACGCGCAGCTTCGATGCCTCGTACGTGGACGCCGGTGTCGTCGACCTGACGCTCGCTTCGCCTGACGGCGGCGCACCGGTCAGCCTGCATCTGGCGCTCGATCTGCATGCCTATCCGGCGCTGTCGATCGCCGCGTGGCCGGACAGCGACGCGCTGAGCGCGAAGCCACCCGCCGATGCCGCTTTGCGCCAGGCCGTGGCGGGCGTCGTGCTGGAGCCATTGCTCGTGCGACTCAATAGCGCCGGTTTCAAGGACGCACGCGTCGCCGATGTGCGCCGCGGACGTCTCGACACTACGCGTCCGTTGCGCGAGCACATGGCCGGGACTCATGCCGCCCAGCCCGTCGCCGCACCGGTAATCGCGCTGTCGTTCGTGCTCGCCGGGCGCCACTATCAGGCCGCGCTGCGCGCGCCCACCGCGTGCTACGACCTGCTCGACCGACTACTGCATAGCAACGCTGCGGCGCAGGCTTCGAGCACCGCTAGCGTCTCCGCCGTCACCGCCAACACCGATCCGCGCACCGCCTTCGCGTCAGACGATCAGCCGCCTTATCCCGCCGTCGATCTCGACGTGCCGGGCAGCCTGATCCTCGGCGTCAAGCGCCTGCCGGTTGACACGCTGCATGCGCTCGAACCCGGCGACGTGCTGTTGCGCGCCACCTTTCCCTCGCTCGATGCGGCGCAGTCCGGCACATCGCACAACCTTTCTGCGCCCCGCGCGCGGCTGCGTGCCGTCGCCGCGTGGGGAACCCCCGGGCTCACCCGTGTGTGCGCCGCTGTGGAAATCGACGGGCAATCGCTCGTCATCGTCAAGGAGCCGAACATGTCAGAAGAGCTGGACCCGGCGAGCGCCGACGCCGGGCTCGCCATCGACGACCCCGCCGATCCGATCCGGATCGGTGAGCTCGAGCTGCCCGTGCAGTTCGAGATCGATACGGTGGCACTACCGCTCGCCCAGTTGTCGGCGCTCGGCCCAGGTTATGTGCTCGAACTGCCCGTCCCTGCGGCAGACGCCCAATTGCGGCTCGTCGCGCATGGCCAGACCATCGGCTATGGCGAGCTGGTGACGGTCGGCGAGCATCTCGGTATCCGCATCATTCGCATGGCACATAGGCATGGTCCAATTCAGTGATATCACCGGGCTGCTGCTGGTCGTCGTTGCGATCAGCCTGCTGCCTTTCGTTGCAATGGTTGTCACCTCTTACGCGAAGATCGTCGTCGTGCTGGGGCTGTTGCGCAATGCGCTCGGCGTGCAGCAGGTGCCGCCGAACATGGTGCTCAACGGCATTGCGATTCTCGTCTCCATCTACGTGATGGCGCCGATCGGCATGCTCGCCGCGAAAACGCTCGAAGGCCAGCAACTCGCGACGCAGCCGTCGCAAGCGCTGATCCAGGCGTTCGGCGCGGCGCGCGAGCCGTTCCGCGCGTTTCTCGTCAAGCACACCAACGAGCGCGAGAAGCGTTTCTTCCTGCGCTCCGCCTCCGTGGTGTGGCCGAAGGAAGAAGCCGCGCAGATCAAGGAAGACGATCTGATCGTGCTCGCGCCCGCCTTCACGCTGACGGAAATGACCGACGCGTTCAAGATCGGCTTTCTGCTGTACATCGCGTTTATCGTGATCGATCTGATCATCGCGAACGTGCTGCTCGCGATGGGCCTGAACCAGGTCACGCCGACCAACGTCGCGATTCCGTTCAAGCTGCTGCTGTTCGTGGTGATGGACGGCTGGTCGACGCTGATTCACGGCCTCGTGATGTCCTACAAATAGCGCGGACCCGTCTTCGGAGATCAAGATGGAAATCGATTCGCTGATCCGCTTCACGACCGAAGGCATGTTGCTGTGCCTGACCGTGTCGCTGCCGGCGGTGATCGTCGCGGCCGTGGTCGGCCTCGGCGTGTCGTTCCTGCAGGCGATCACGTCGATGCAGGATCAAACCTTGTCGCACGCGGTCAAGCTGATCGCGGTGACGGTGGTGATCGTGGTCGCCGCGCCGCTTTCGTGCGCGGCGATTCTGCACTTCGCCAACGAAATGATGCAGGCCGCCGTGCCGCTGTGAAGCGGTCCGCGCGGCCCACCCTGTCCATCCGAGCAGGCCAATTTGCGAGGCGATCGATATGAGCCGCATCTCTCATCAGGGTAACGACGCGGCTGCGGCGCACGCGCAGCACACTGCGGACGCGCAGCAGAAATCGGCCAATGCGCAAGGCGCGCGCAACGGCGCGCAGTTCGCGGCGCTGTATCGCGGCACCACCAATTTCACGTATGGGTCGGACGCGCAGCGCGGACCTTCGGTCAGTTCGGTGCGCGCGAAACGCATGGCCGATCAGTTGGCGCGCAAGCGTCGCGCGTCCAAAAAACAGCGCAGCAATGGCGCCGGTCTCGACGACGACGGCCCGGACGACGCCGAAGCGAATCACGCTGAAGGCCACAAGGTGAACCGCGACGGCGGTGGACGCGGCGGCGGCGGTGGCCATTCGCAAGGCGATCACGGCGACGAGCACGGCACCGGCACGGCGCCCGCGATCAAGGCGCGCGGCGATCGCGGCGCGGTGCCTCCGCCGCCGTCCGGCCGGCTCGACGCGGTCGCCGCACAGTACGCGCAGCCGGGTCAGGAAGGCGCACGCGCCGCCGCGGTGCGCGACGCTTGGCGCGGCGACATGCTGAGCCTGCGCGAGCAACTCGCCGCGAATCCGCAGATGCCGCTCGACGCGCGCGTGCTTGAACAGTCGATCGATCTGCTCGGTGTGCAGCAACGCATCGGCGGTATTTCGGCGGCGCTGCCGGGGGCGAATTCCGGCGTGGCCGCATTGCGCGAGCATGCGGGCGGAGCGGGCGCGCAGGGGGTGACGCGGCTGCCGCCGCCTGAGCGCGTGCAGCGCTTCAACCTGCTGTTTCCGTTGTTGTGGCTGCATGCGGATAAACCTGCCACGGCGACGCAACGCGGACGGTCGATCGATACGTTGTGCGGGCTGCGCGGTGGTGTGCTTGGGCGGACGATTGGCGGGGCGGCGGGTGCCGCTGGTGCTTCGGGTGCAGCCGGTGCCTCTGGTGCAGCCGGTGCCTCTGGTGCAGCCGGTGCCTCTGGTTCATCCAGCACATCCGGCGCGCCGGGCGCAGCCGACCGGTCCGCCACCGACAGCAACGCATCCAGCATTGCCCCGCCGTCCCCGCGCCGCGCCTTTCCAGGCGGCCGCCGCTAGCCGTTTGCGGCGCGGCTTCGCATCCCATGCGGCGCCTTCGCATCCTCCCGGCGGCACGCCACATCGCGCGGCTACATTAAAGACGATCGAGCCGGCCGAGCCGCGCAACCCGCGCGCTCCTCCGGCGTCCCTCCCACCCACCCTGTGCGAGCACGATGAAACTGCTGCGGATACTGACGGGCGTTCACGCGGGAGCGCAGTTGCAGCTCACGCCGGGCACGCATCGCGTCGGCGCCGACGACGATGCCGACATCCGCCTCACCGACTGGCGCGGCGCGGATGCGCTGCTGCACGTCGACGCGAGCGGCGTGGTCAGCGCGCAGCGCGTCACCGTCTCTGAAGCGCAGTTGGCAACGACTGCGGACGGCCAGGCCACCGCGCCGCTTGCGGGCGAGGAAGTAGTGCTGCTGGTGGACTTCGTGCCGATGCAATTCGACGACATGATCCTCTGCATCGGCGCGGACGACGCGGCATGGCCATCCGATCTCGACCTGCTGTCGATGTTGCTGGCGCGTCCCGCCGAAGCGCGTTTCGCGGCCGAACGCAAGAAGCGACGCCGTTACGTGGGCGCCGTGGCGGCGTGCTTCGTGCTCGGTATCGTGATCGTCGCGGGCTCGCTGCTGACCACCACGCAGATGAGCCGCGCCGCCCTGCCGCGCAATGCCGACGACCGCGCGCAACGCGTTAGCGAGGCGCTGGCCGCGGCCCATCTGAGCGGCCTGCAGGCGCACGCGGTCGGCAGCACGGTGGTGGTCACCGGCATGGTCACGAGCCCCGCCGACGACGACGCCGTGCGCACCCTGCTGGCGCGCATCGCGCCGAGCGGCATGGCGCGCAACTACGACGTCGCGCAGAACGACGCGCGCAGCATCGAGGATTCATTGGGCGTGGCGGGCGCGCATGTCCGCTATCTCGGCGACGGCAACTTCGCGATCACCGGCGCCGTCAGCAGCCGCGCCGATCTCGACGCCGCGCTCGCGCGAGTGCGCGCCGATCTGGATCCGAACGTGAAAAACATCGTGGTGCAGGTGGCGGAAAACGGCAACGTCGTCGCGGGCAGCGCGGCGCCCGCGTCGTATTCCGAAATGATTTCCTCCGACGACGTCCGCTACGCGCAGACACCGGACGGCGTCAAACATATTTACGCCGTCGACCCGCCCGCGTCGGATAGCGAGGCGAATGTGGGCGGTGCGGCGACGGCGAATGTCAATGTGAATGCGAGCGCGAATGCCAACGCCAACGCGAGCGTCAATAAAAGCGCCAATGCCAACGCGGCGCTGAACGGCAAGGCCAACCCGAACAACACCGCCAACGTCGCGAACACAACAAACACCACCAACACCGCAATCGTCGACAACGATACCGTCACCCGCAGCGCGGCCGGCGTCGTGCCGCTGCCGAACCCCGCGACATTGCCATCGGCTCAACCCCACGGTCCGGCAAGCTGACCCTGAGGTGACCCCTCAACCGCCCTTGCCCCGTTCAATCAGGAGATCGACATGTACGAGCAGCTCGAAGCCCACGCCAGCGAATTCAACGATTTGCAGAAGACCCTCGCCGATCCGGCCGGCGCGCCGACCGTGGACGCGATTCGCCAGTCGCTCGAAGCGACCGCGCAGCGGATCAGCGACACGCAGGGCGCCACCGACCTCGATCGCAACAATCTGGCCAAGCTGTATCGCGGCTTTCTCGCTGCGTCGCGCGTGATCGCGCGGCTGCAGGAAAAACAGGCCGGCGCGCACGCCTGACACGGCGGCGCAATGGCTCACCGACTCACCGACGCACCGGTACAGCAGCGGCCGGCGCGACGGGCAACGCGCTTGTCGCGGCGGCATGGCTCTCCTGAGCAGCCGACGCGACGGCAGGTCTCGATGTAGGCCACTCCCACTCTTTATCCCTAGTCACTGGAGGTTCTTATGTCCGTAGGAAGCGCAGGCGGAATGATGGCTGGTCTCACGCAGGAAATGGACCAGATGACGATGCAGTCCGCCCAACTGCAAGTTGAGCAGAGCATGTATTCATCGGTGGCGAACATTGCGAAGAGCGGTGCGAGCAACGTCAAGGATGCGTCGCGCGGCAGTTAAGCGTCGCTGACGCGGGCCGCTCGCCGACGGCGGCGGTTCGCATGCGGCCGGTCCCGTTTCTGTTTTTGCTTACGACGGGCGCCGGCTGTGTCTTTTGCGCGTTTGTGTCTTTTGCGCGTTTGTGTTTTTTCGCCTTTGCGTTTTTTCGCTTTTTTGCCGGCGCCGCGACGCGGTTTGCCGGGGCATCCGGTTGAGCCGCGCGCGCAACCGCCAAGCAGGATACGAGGATGAGCAGCGAGCGTTACACCAGCCTGATCACGGATCTGTGCGCGGTCGTCGGTCTCGGCGACGCGGACCATGTGCTGCGCTCACGCTCGATCGAAGTTGAAGGCTTCGACGTGCGGCTCGATTATTTCGAGCGCGACCTCGACGCGATGTACGCAAACTTCCATTTCGGCACGGTCACCGCCGGGCGCACGCTCGTCGTATTCCGGCTGATGCTTGAAGCTAACCTGCTGATCTATGCGCAGGACCAGGCGCAACTGGGACTCGACACGGACACCGGCGGCGTCGTGCTGGTGCTACGGCTACCGTTCTCCGACGACCTCGACGGCAACGCGCTCGCCGATCTGCTCGCGCACTACGCGGAACACGGCCGCTACTGGCGGCAAAACATCGTGGAATCGAGCGACGAGATGTTCGAGGGAATCGCGTCGGGGGAGTTTTTCTGGCTGCGGGCTTAGTGTTCTGAGTGCGGGCCTGGCGTTCTTGCTGCAGCCCGGCTGTTCCGGCTGCGGGCCTGGCGGCACGCGCAGCGGACCCTGACGCGCACGTCAGCCCTTCGACGCCTCTTCGATATTGCGTGCGCCCTGCTTCATCAACTCCGCGATCTGGTTGACCGCCGCCTGCTCCAGTTGCATCACGCCACCGAGCACGTTCAAACCCGCCTCTGCCATCCCCGTGACGCCGTTCGCCGTATTAGCCGCGCCTTGCGAAAACGCGCCCAGACGGCCGGCGCGCCCTTGCATCCCGGCCGCGAGTTTCTGCGGCATAGCGGCCGCGGCGGAGGTGGCAGCCGTCGCCGCCGAAGACACCTTGGCCGCGAACGACGCGCGCGTGCCCTTGCCCGCCGCCGCCGCCGTTGCGCTACCGCCGTTGCCGGTCAGCGCGTTCAGCTTGGCATCCGCTTGCGGACCGGCGTGCGGCGCACCGCCGGCCGCCTGTCCACTGTCTGCCGCGGGCGATGGCGAAGTATGGGATTCGGTGAGCGGCAGCGCGCCACTGGAACGTCCGATCGAGGGGGAATTCGGCATGGTGCGGGCTCCTGGTGTAAATGTGCGCCGCACGAGCGAAGCACAGGACAACGGCATCGAAGAACGGGCGTCCTGATCGACCTTACAACCCGCATGCGAAACCTGCCGGCGCGATGCGAACCCGTGTGCGCGGATGCGAAGCGCAACGCGGCATCAGCCATCGACCATCGACCCTCGCCGAGCCGACGCGGCACGCGGCGTTGGCGCTCGGTTAGCGCTCGGTTAGCGCTCGGTTAGCGCTCGGTCGGCGCTCGGTTAGCGCTCGGTCGGCGCTCAGTTGGCGCTCAGTTGGCGCGCTCCTGGCAATCCCAGCGCCTCCACCACCAACCCGTGTTCGCACGTCTTTACACCGGTTCGCGGCCGGTCGTGCGAGGGTCATACGGCAACGGCACACTGCGGGGACTCGTCGCTCAATCGGAGTCCGACTCATGCGCCTCACCCCACTCGACAGTATCGACACCCCGCTTCTGCGGCTGCGCCCATTGACCCTCGCGGACGCCCCCGCCCTGTTCGACCAGATGCTCGGCGACGCCGACACGATGCGCGACCTCCCCGTGTTACGCCAGAGCGGCGTGAGCCAGACGGAGGGTTTCATCGCCGAGGCGCTGCGCGGCTGGGACGACGGCAGCCTGATTCGCTACACACTCGAATGCAAGGAGACCGGCCGGCTGACCGCGCTGATCGAATTGAAACCGACGCTGCCGCGCGTGGAAATCGGCGTGATCATCAGCCGTCATGGCGGCGCGCGGCGACGCCGGGCCGGCGTGCTGGCGCTGCAGGAATTGATCGACTGGCTGATCGAACAGCCCGGCGTGTACCGCGTATTCGCGTGCTGCGCCGTGGACGGCGCGGCGCACAGTTCGATGGAGCGACTCGGCTTCGCCAGGGAAGCGCGGCTGACCAATCACGAACCTCGCCCGAATCGCGGCCTTGTCGCGGCCGACAGTTATCTGTTCGCGCTGACGCGGCCGGCGCCCGTGCCGCCGGAACCCGCTAGCGAAGGCGTCGCGTGGCTCCGCAACACCATGCAATGGAGTCTCGAGGATGCCTGACACGGTTGGACCGGTCGAACGATCGCCGCGAATTCGAAGAAGTGTTCGCAATACAGGCAATTGTTCACTTCTCAGGCGATAATACAAAGGTCTGACGAATGGCCGCATCGCGGTAATTCGTTACGCATGCCTTGCGAGTACCCCTCGCCGGTGGACCGAAACACTACTACGCCGGAGACCCATCATGTCGCTACCGCGGCTCACTGGTCAGGTCATCGCTTTTTCGCGATTCTGGCTCGCACGCGACGTGGGCCTGCTGATATCCGACGGCGCCGTCATCGAACTCGGCGCCCGTCCGTTCGCCATGCTGGCGGCCCTGCTTGAGGCCCGCGGCCGCGTGGTGTCAACCGTTGAGTTGCGCGAACTCGTCTGGCCGGGCAGCACGATCGACGCGAACACCGTGCAGGCGCAAATTTCCGCGATTCGCCGCGCTCTCGACGACGCCCGCGATCTGATCGTCACCGTGGCCGGTCGCGGTTATCGCTTCGCGGGTGAAATCCGCGTGCTCGACACGCCCGACGCCGGACTCGATCTCGCGGCGGCGAATGCAGGCAGCATTGCGGCGTCCCTCGCGAATTCGTTTGCGGCGAGCGAAGCGGCCGGCCCTTCGGCCACGGCAACGCTCGCGTCGAGCTCGGCTTCCACGTATGGCGCGACGTTCGGTGCGGCTGGGTCGGGCTTCTCGTCCGGCTTCTCCTATGGTGCTCAATTCGGCGCGCGATTCGGTGCGCGATTCGGTGCACCGCTCGGCACACCACTCGGCGCGCGCTCCGCATCGGCCCCCGCCGCCGCGTGGGACGCGCCTCTGGCGTCGCGCCTCGCCACCGCGTCCGCCACGCCGTCCACGCCAGCTTTCCCCGCGCTGATGCCAACCAGCGCGAGCGCTTCGCTTCGTTCGCAGAGCATCGATCCGTCGCCGTTCATCGGCCGTCATGCCGAACTGTCGGAATTGCTCGCGCTGGTGCCCACGCGCCGCATCGTGACGCTGACGGGCGCCTCCGGCGTCGGTAAAACGCGTCTGGCCATCGAAGCCGCGAGCCACCTCGGGCCGCAATTTCCCGACGGCGATTTCTGTGCGGCACTCGCTTCGCTCGCACAACCCGACCGCGTGGCCAACGCGATCGGTGCGGCCCTCGGCCTGGAGCCCGCCGGCGACCTGACCACCTCGGCCAATCTGGCCGCGCAGATCGGCGAGCGCCGCCTGCTGCTGATCGTGGATCACTGCGATCATCTGAGCGAAGCGGCGGCGGCCCTGATCGATACGCTGGTCGCCAACACCACGGGCTTGCATGTGATTGCAACCTGCGAGTCGCCGCTTTTCATCGGCGGCGAAGCGACGGTGCCGGTGGCCGCGTTGCGCGTGCCGCCCGAACAGACCGACGAGACGCCCGCCACGCTCGCCACTCTCGACTACGACGCGCTGCGGCTCCTCTTCACCCGGCTCGCGCACTGTCTGAAAGCGGCGGCATCGCACGCGCCGCTGGCCGACGTCAGCCAGCTCGCGCCGACCACCTTCGCGGCCGCCGCGCTGATTTGCCGGCGCGTCGACGGCGTGCCGTTCGCGCTCGAACTGGCGGCGGCGACCATCGCCGGCCAGGTGCGCAGCGGCATGCCGCCGGAAGATGCCATCGTGGCGTTCGCGCGCGAACTCGACACCGTCATGACCCATCGCAGCGGTGGCCGACGCATCGTGCTGCCGCGCGCGGCGATCGTCCACGTCATGCTCGATCTGTCGTACGCCGCGCTCGAAGCGCCGACTCGCACGATGCTGCGCCGGCTCGGCATTTTCGCCACGGCGTTTTCGCACGACGCCGCCTACGAAATGCTCAGCGCGTTCGGCAGCGATTACGGTCTCGAACCGCCCGAAGGACACCAGCTGGAACACCAGCTTCATACGTTGATGGACGCGGGGCTGGTCAATGCGGTCGATTGCGACGGCACGTTGCGGCTGCGCCTGCCGCCCGCCGTGCGCCGTTTCGCGCTCGACGCGCTGGAGCGCAATCGCGAAAGCGCCGAGGCCGGCCTGCATCATGCGCAGTTCGTCGCTCGCGACATGGCGCGCCGGTTCGGCGCGGGCGTCGCGATGGCCACCGCGCACAGCCGCTACGATATCGACGCGCTGCGCGCCGCGCTGGAGTGGGCCGTCTCCGTCGACAAGGTCGAGTTGTGCACCGAGTTGCTCGACAACACCGCGCCGATCTGGGCCGCGCTCGCGCTCGTCGACGAATACATCGGCTGGGTGCGTGCGGTGCTGGCGCGGGTGGACAGCGTGTCGATGCGGCGCATCCGCGACGAGATGCGGCTGCGCGCCGTGCTCGCGCGGGCGCTGACGCTCAAACGCAGCGCGTCGGCGGAGATCGTCGAGAGCTGGCAGCGCACCTACGACCTCGCCAACATCTGCGCCGATACGCCGTACCGGCTGCGCGCGCTGTTCTGCCTCGTGATGTGCGCGCTCGACGTCGGCGAGATCAAGCATTGCCGGTGGCTGTCCGGCCAGTTCAGCGAGATTGCGCCCATCGCGCACAGTCCGGTGGTGAGCATCAACGCGCGGCGCATCGAGGGCATCGTCACGGCGTATGGCGGCGACTTCGACACCGCGCTCCGCCTGCTCGCGCCGGTGGTCGGACTCAATGACGACGCCGACGGCGTCGATGAAGAGATGAGCCGCGAGGCCAATGCCGTCGCCACCAGTTATGGGCTGTCGCTGCATCTGGTGGCCCGGGCAATTCATGCCGTCACGCTGTGGCTGGTCGGCGAACCGCAGACGGCCGCCCCGCTGCGCGTCACGATCCGCGACCCCGCCGACGAGAGCGAGCCGCTCGCGTGTTGCATCGCGCTCAGCCTCGCCTGCGCGCTCGCCGCGCTCGACGACGACATCGCGCTGACCGAGTCCTGCGCCGCGGCACTCGTGACGCGGGCGCGCGCGGCGGGCGTCAAACGCTGGCTGCGCGTCGGACTCGATTTCCAGCTCTGGCTCGACGCCCGGCGCGGCGATGAAGAAGCGGCGCTGCGGCTGATCGGCGGCGCGGCGAAACGCATTGCGCGCGAACGCGTGCAGGTGCCCGACATCGCGTTCATCGCCACGCTGTTGCCGCGTATCGCGCTGCATGGCGCGCCCGAGTTCGCGGCGACGCTCGGCGCGACGTTGCGCGACGCCGTGACCCGCAGCGAGCGAACCGGCGAGCTTTGGTATGTGCCCGAGCTGTTGCGTCTGGAGGCCATGGTGCGTCTGCGTAGCGGCGACGATCCGGGCACCGTGCGGCCGCTGCTCGAACGCGCGCTGCAACGCGCGCGGCAGCACGGCGCGCAGCGGCTCGCGCTGCGTATCAGCGTCGATCTCGAAGCGCTGGAAGCCTCGGCTGGTGTGGGGCTGCTTCGCGTGCGGTGACGTTGCTTCGCTCGCTGCCTGGGGTGTCATCTGCGCTCTAGACCAGCGTTGGTCTCGAAGCGCTTGAGGCTTTGGCCGGCGTGAGGTGCTTCGCGTGCGGTGACGTCGCTTCGCCCTCTGCCTGGGGGTGTCATACGTGCTGCATACCGTGGGTTCAACTGCCGCTCGTTGAACGCCACTCGCCATGTCCGACATTCATGCCGTACCGCCGCGCGTGCCCCGCACGCCCGAAACCGAAGCAGCCGAAGCGACCGCAGCGCCGGTTCATCGGCCCGGCGAAGCGCCTGTCGCGACGCCCGCCGGCGCGCCGCAAGCGCGGCCACTGGTCGACGATACGCTGCTGGGCCGGCTCGGCAATACGCTATCGCGAACCGGTGCGCGGTTACGGGCAAGCAAGTTCGATGTCAGCACCGCCCTGTCGCAAGCGAGCCGGCACGGCAAGCCGTTCGCGCCGGCGGACTTCACGGCTAACGGCGAGCGGTATCCGGCTAAACCGGTGGCGGGGTCGAGCGCGGCGGCAACACCGTTGGCTAAGAGCGAACGGCAGAGCCGTCAGGCGCTTGGGAAGACGGCGCGTGCTTCGGGTGGCTCGGGTGGCTCGGGTGGTTCGGGTGCTTCGGCGGCGGCTTCTTCGGGTGCTTTGGCTTCTTCGTCTTCGGCTGCTTCGGCTTCATCCATCGCGGCGGCCGCGCACGGCGCTACGCCTGCCGCCGCACACGAGCAACCCGCATCGACGATCCCGCTCGACGCCATGGCCAGCGAAGCCGCGTTGCGCGAGTACGTCGGCCATCAGCTCCCCGCGCCTGCGAACGATCTGCTCGCGCAGGCCACGCTGTCGCATCGCCTGAGCGCATTAGGCGGCCCCGACGCCGCGTTGCCGGCGAGTCGCGGCGCGCTCGTCGCCCAAGCCTTGCACGGCGCGACGATCGGCGACTCGCGCAGCGCCAACGACGTGCTCGACGCGCTCGACCACCTCGACTTCGCGCAGATGCACACCGCCCGCTCGAGCACACCGGCCGAAGCCGGCGCATGGCAGGTCGCGCGCACGCTGGCGCGCACCGATGCCGGTTTCGAAGCGCTCAACCAGTTGCGTCATGGCGGCCAGCCGCCGCCCGGCACCGCGTCGACCCAGCTCGCGCAACGCATGATGCTGCAAGCCGCCGACGCGCTCGATCCGCCACTCCACGGCGCGGGGCCCGCGCAGGATCCGGCGCCCGCGGCGGTCGCCGCACGCGCCGCGCCGGCAGCGGGCACGCCCGTCAGCGATGCCCCGCTCGCCTGGCAAGCCTACGACGCGGCCGCGACACTGACCACGCAAGGGCGCGGCGCGTTGAACGCCGATCAGAAAGGCGCGTTCTTCGCATGGCGTCAGAACTTCCGCGAGGACGGACGCGGCAGCGATTTGTCGCAGGCACGCGAGCGTCTGAACAAGTTCTCGGCGAAGACGATCGACCGCGTCGGCGAAAACCGCTGGAAGAGTTTCTTCCCTCGCCTCGTCGGCAAACGCAGTTCGCCGCTGTCGGCGCTGCGCTTCGGCACGCAAGGCGTGCCGCGCAAGACCGTCGGTGCCGAACAGGCCAAACTCGAAGACGGCATGCGCCAGGCGTTGGCGCCGTTGTGCGAGCGCCCGGAAATGCGCGCCGCGGCGGCGTTGTCGCACGCGCGTCCGGAGCAGTCGATCGCCGAACTCGCCGCGCTGCATGTCTGGCTAGAAGCTGGCGGCTTTCCGAACGGCCGGCTCGACGCCGGCCAGTTGCATCAGGTCACCGAACGCGCGCAGCAGTTGTGCGCGGAACTGCAGCCGCGCGATGTCGGTTCGCCAGCCACGCTCGACCGCCTGCGCGCCGAGACCACGCGTTGGGCCAACACCGACCCGCACACGCTCGCGCGCAGCAAGCCGTTCAAATCGATCGCGAAACAGCCGTTCAATCTGGAACGGCTCGCGTCATGGGGCAAGGTCGCCAAGGTCCCCGCCGATTCGCCGTTCTGGACCCAGGTGTCGTCGCTGAAGGATCGGGCGCGGCCGCCTACCCCGACCGCCGATGCGGAGAGCGCCGGCGCGGTCCGGCAAACGCTCAAGGACGTCGCGCACGATCTGCAATCGAGTTCGCGGCTGCGTCTGACCGACGGCAACCGCATCGGCGTCAGCACGCGCGGGTTGTCGGCGAATCTCAGCAAAGTCTTGCATGCGGGCGCCGTGCCGATTGCGCCGCGCCTCGATCTGCGCGCGTCGAAAACGCGTGAAGCCGTGGTCGAATTGAGTCGCGGCACGCATGGCGTCGAGATGTTCGTCGGCACCGCCAAAACGCAGGTGCGGCATGCGGGCGTCGGCTTGCTGGTCGGCTATGACGTCGACGTCGGCCTGACCCAGATGCGCGCGGGACTGACCACCCAGGCCGTGCTGCATTCGCAGGAGTTGTCCGAGCCGAGCGGCGTGTCGCTGCGCGTGGCACGGCGCGTCAATCAGAACGGCACCGGCTATGACGACGGCGCGATGCGCGAGAAACTCGAAGGCGTTATCGATCACGTTTTCGACGAGACGACCCAGACGCACGGGGCGAATTCGGGCGGCGCGCGCGGCACCTGGAACCGACTCGCCGAGCACTATTTCGACGATCCCGACGTGTCCGTCAGTTGGACCGATACGGTGGCGCGCACGGTCAAGCGCGGGGCCTCCGCCGACGTGGGCGTGTCGGTGAGCGTGCCCAAGGTCGGCTCGCCGTTTCGCGCGGGCGCCGCGCTCGGCATCGGCTATGAAAAGACCGCGAAACAGACACTCGATTCGAACGAACAAAGCGGCCGCGTGCAAGTCGAGCAGCATCGGGTGGGCGCCGGCTCGCGGCTGATCGGACGCTTGAGCGGGACGCTCAGTGCGACGCAATCGGTTGGCGCGCACGATTCGAGCGTGGGCGTGGGCCTCGTTTCGCTCGATGCGCCGTCAGCTAGCATGACCTTCGCCGACGACAGCCATCTCGCCAAGGTGCAGCTCGTGCGCGAGAACGGCGCGCTGATGCATCGCGCGTGTCTGTTCGACACCGAGTATTCCAGCGCCGAGACCTACACGCGCGCGGTCGATGCGAGTCGTGATCAGTGGGTCGATCTTTTTGCAGAGCAGGCGCTGGCGGAGCAGGATGCCGAGCGTCAGGACGCGCGGTTGAACGGTCGGCCAGCGCCGCAGCAACCGCCGGCGCGTGCGGTTGCAGAGGAACGGCTTGATCGGCATCTCGGTGATGTGAAGGCGAATCGGCGGCCGAATCAGACTTACTTCCATCGGTATCGGCTCAAGCGGGGTGTGGCCAAACAACTCGATTTGCTGGCGGCGATGTCGAAGCAGTTGCCGCCGGCGGAGACGGCGGCGGGACATCAGCAGATCGATGCGAAGGTAGATGGGATTCTGAACGATCCCGCTTCGTGGATGCCGATTGAGTTGAAGGTTAAAGAACGGACGACGAGCACGCGGAGTCCGGGGTTTAACTTCGCATTGCAGTTGAATACGCAGACGAGTGCGACGGGGGATCGGGAGTTGTTTGCGGAGAGTATTCCGTTTGCGTTGGTGGATCGGTTGGATGGGTAGCTGGGACGGTGCGATCCACGCTAATGCCGCCGCGCTTGCTGACGGGGACCCGTGGCGGCAGAATACAGCGTAAATTGAAACCACCGACTCGGGAGGGCAGATGGCAGGAAGACGTAATCACCGCCAACGCAAAAAATTGCGAATTGGCGAATATCAGGAACTGGGCTTCGAAGTGTCAGCGCAGTTCACGCATCCGCTTGAAACCGATCAGCGTGACGCGCTTCTTGATGCATTTCTGGCGGAGTGCATCGAGGCCAACGGCATGCTATTCGGCGGAGGCATGAACGACAGCCTGGGTGGCTTCATCGTGGATAATTCCGCTCGAGGATCGGCCACCGACGACCAGCGTGAACATGTACGCCACTGGCTAGAAGGAAGAGAGGAATTTGCCAGCGTTGAGGTGGCACCGCTTAGGGACGCCTGGTACGGGTACGATTGATAGGACTCATGGCGCGTGGTTTTCCACACGCGTCTTTATGGTCTTTCGGACCGACGCCTGGGTGACGGATCGTTTGACCATGGGTAAGCGAATAATGCCGTGGCGCCAAGCGCCGACGCGCCGTCTCACTTGCGCATGTATCGCGCTCCGATCGCACCGCCCCAATACATTTTCCCGTCCTTCTCCATCGACCACGGGTTCGAATGCTCGCGGTGACTACGCGCGACGTAGCCCTCGGCCTCGGACTTAAGCCGTGCGCGCTCTTCACAACGATGGCGCCGATGCCACTGAGCCTTGCCGGCTGATTCGCTCTCTGCGGTGGTTATGCCCATGATGGGATTCTTTCTCCTGCTGCGACTCATTTTGCACCTCAGTTTTGATAGCTGAACGTGCAAAAGCCCGCACGCGGCGGGCTAAATGAGATTCGAGAGTGCTTCTGCCGGTCGCCATTGTCCGGGACTTGGAGCCTGGCACACTCAGGCAGGCTCGGGATCAGTGAGAAGCCTGCCGCGCTCTGAGGTGTCGAATCAGAGTTGACGCCACCCAGACGACAATCGCCGCGATGATAAAGCTCGCGGTAAGCAATACGCCCAACAACACGTTTTCCTCACCCTCGGTGCCGGCTGTTCGGAACAGCTGGAACAACGGCGCCAATGCCGTCCACGCCGCATCGCTACCGACCCAGCGCGCCAGAGGGCCAACCTGCGAAAGACCGATGAATACGAGCGGGGTAAGCAAGGCAGCGAGAGCCATGCGCAAGATGCTTTTCATCGCACTTCCACCGTTCCGTAGTACGGGATATCCGTACCGGGGATCATCGTAGCCGGTTGAGATAGCAGGTAGCCTCGCAGGCGATCAAACTGCGCCTGCGATGTGAGCGTGATGCATCCATCGCTGACATTCCAGCGGCCGGTAGGATGCAACCGGAAATTGCCGCGCCTCACGCCGTTGACGAACGTCCAATCGTCAATCTTGCCGTCGGCGCTGTACAGCGCGAACCAGGTGGCGCGCTCACTCTTAGACCAGATATCGAGCGAAGTCACGCAGCCGTCCAAGCCGGCCGCCGGGTTCGCGCGTGATGATGTAGTAGCGTCCCTTCGGAATTGGTCCTGCTCCGACAACTGCGGTATCAGAGGGATTGTCGATGTGTTGACTATTGCCTGAAAACGCAGCCACTCCTCCGAAACCAGAGCAGACTAGAGCGGACACTTTCTGATTGTTAAGCGTGAAATAGCAGGATGCAGGCATTACCAAGCCCTCAATTGCGATAGACGACGGTAATGTATGACGAAATAGATCGCGCAGGCAACGCAGGAAGTTGAACAGCAGTGAAGTTATGCGGACTGGCTGCGAACAGCCCAGCGCTGTCCCACCGACTGTCCTCACATAACAGAATCGTCCCAAAAGCTGCCCACCCTGACGGGTGTCAATAGGAAACGTTGAGCAACGATGGGAGTTAAACCTGGTTAAACCCTGAACGCAGAGGGTTTCTTGCCAACTACGGGAAAAGCTGGGAGAACCCATGGTACCGGGGACCGGACTTGAACCGGCAAGCCGTGAGGCGGCGGATTTTAAGTCCGCTATGTTTACCAATTTCATCACCCCGGCAGGGTGTTGAATCTTACGTGGACGCGAATTCTACCATTGCCTGGCGAGCGCACCAAACCGGCGCAATCCGGAGGTCCACCCGCCCATCCCCGCCCCCGCCGCGCTGAATTTCGAAGTCATCCGCAAGTCACAAAGCTTCCCGATAATCCGCTCACGAAAACGTTTACAACCCGACGTTTACAACCGAGCGGAACCCCATGACCCCGACGATCAAAGATGTCGCCGCGCACGCTGGCTTCTCCATCGCCACGGTCTCGCGCGCGATCAACGCGCCGCACACCGTGAACCCCGTCACGCTCGACAAAGTGCGTCAATCGATCGACGCCCTCAACTTTCGCCCCAGCCCGCTGGGCCGGCAACTGCGCGGCGAGCGCACGCGTCTGATCGGCGTGATTCTGCCGACGCTCGCCAACCCCGTGTTCGCCGAATGCCTGCAAGGCATCGACGAACTCGCGTCGGCGCAGGGCTACCGGCTCATGCTGATGACCACCCAGTACGACGCCGACCGCGAACGTCACGCGATCGAAACGCTGCGCGAACATCGCGTGGAAGGCCTGATCCTGACGGTGTCCGACGCCGACACGCACCCGCTGCTGGACGAACTCGACCGCGACGGCCTGCTTTACGTGCTGATGCATAACGACACGGTGCGTCGCCCGTCGGTGTCGGTCGACAACCGTCTCGCCGCCTACGACGGCGTACGCATGCTGATCGCGCACGGCCATCGCCGCATCCTGATGCTGGCCGGTTCGCTGGCCGCGTCCGATCGTGCCCGTCAGCGGCATCTGGGTTACTCGCAAGCCATGCAGCAGGCCGGCCTCACCCCGGCGCCCGCGCTCGAAGTCGATTTCAACGCCGACGAGCTGTCGCCGTCGGTGCTCGCGCATCTGACCAGCGGGCCGAATCGCCCGAGCGCGCTGTTCTGCAGCAACGACCTGCTCGCGATGGTGGTCATGCGCGGCCTGCGCCGCGCGCGTCTGCAAATTCCGCACGACATGTCGATTCTCGGTTTCGACGGCCTCGCCGTGGGCGATCTGCTGTCGCCGCCGCTCGCCAGCATCTGCGCGCCGAATCGCGAAATCGGCTGCGCGGCGTGGCAGCGTTTGCTGGCGCGCGTCGGCGGTACGTACGAAGCGTTGAACGAAACCTCGCTGACGCTGACCTTGCCGCACAGCTTGCGCCAGGGCGCGACCATCGCGGCGATATCGAATCGCGATGCCACGTCGCCGCCGCATGCATCGGCGGCGACCACGGAAAAACCGTTCGCCTGACCCGTCCTTCGACTCACGCACCTCGACCCCGAACCACCCGCTCTCGTCCTCTCCAGGAGACCCGCAGTGATCCGCTCGCCCGCCCGCTTCGCTTCACCGCTTAAGTCGCTTAAGTCGCTTAAGTCACCCCAGTCACTCCAGTCACGCCCGTCGCTCAAGCCGCTCTGGTCCCGCCTCGCGCGCGCCAGCGCCGCCGCGCTCGCCGCCGGCGCGGTCATCAGCACCGCCCTGGGCGCGCTCGCCCCGCAAGCAGCCTACGCCGACGAAACCGCGATCTGCTACAACTGCCCGCCCGAATGGGCCGACTGGGCCAGCCAGATCAAGGCGATCCAGCAAAAGACCGGCATCCGCGTGCCGTTCGACAACAAGAACTCCGGCCAGTCGATCGCGCAACTGATGGCCGAGCAGAAGAGCCCGGTCGCCGACGTGGTGTACCTGGGCGTGTCGTCGGCATTCCAGGCGAAGGACAAAGGCGTGATCCAGCCGTACAAGCCGGCGCACTGGGACGACATTCCCGCCAACGAGAAAGACCCGCAAGGCTACTGGTTCGCGATCCACTCGGGCACGCTGGGCTTCTTCGTCAATAAGGACGCGCTCGAAGGCAAGCCGGTGCCGCGTTCGTGGGCCGACCTGCTCAAGCCTGAATACAAAGGCATGATCGGCTACCTCGATCCGTCGAGCGCGTTCGTCGGCTATGCGGGTGCGGTGGCGGTGAACCAGGCGCTCGGCGGCACGCTCGACAACTTCGAACCGGGCCTCGACTGGTTCCGCAAGCTGAAGGCCAACGCGCCGATCGTGCCGAAGCAAACCGCCTACGCGCGCGTAATGTCCGGTGAAATTCCGATCCTGCTCGACTACGACTTCGACGCCTACCGCGCCAAGTACAAGGATCACGCGAACGTCGAATTCGTGATTCCGAAGGAAGGCACGATCTCGGTGCCGTACGTGATGAGTCTGGTGAAGGGCGCGCCGCACGAAGCGAACGGCAAGAAGGTGCTTGATTTCGTGCTCTCCGACGAAGGCCAGAAGCTGTGGGCCGAGGCTTATCTGCGTCCGGTCCGCGCCAGCGCGATGAGCCCGGAAATGGCCGCCAAATTCCTGCCGGCCGCCGACTACGCACGCGCCAAGCCGGTGGATTTCGGCAAGATGGCGGAGAAGCAATCGAGCTTCGGCGAGCGTTATCTCCAGGTGATGCATTGAACGACATTACGTTCCCACTGCGCTGGCGCATTGCGTTGATCGCGCCGGCGCTGGCGGTGTTCATCGCGTTCTGGCTGTTGCCGATGGGTGCGCTTGCACAACTGAGCGGCGACGGCCACGCCTTCGCCACCTATCGCGCGATGCTGACCAATCCGCGCTACATGTCGAGCCTCGGCGCGACCGTGCTGCTCTCGGCGGCGGTCACGGCGGCGACGCTCGTGCTGTCCGTGATCGCCGGCTTGCTGCTGGCGCGCCGCGAGTTTCCGCTCAAGCGCACGCTGCTCGCGCTGCTCACCTTTCCGCTGGCGTTTCCCGGCGTGGTGGTCGGCTTCATGGTGATCATGCTGGCGGGACGCCAGGGGCTGATCGGCGCGCTCTCGCTCAAACTCACCGGCGACCGCTGGGTGTTCGCGTATTCGATGAGCGGCCTGTTTCTCGGCTACCTGTACTTCTCGATTCCGCGCGTGATCGTCACGGTCATGGCGTCGGCCACCAAGCTCGACGCGTCGCTCGAAGAAGCCGCGCGTTCGCTCGGCGCGTCGCCGTGGCGGATTACGCGCGACATCGTGCTGCCCGCGTTGTCGCCGGGTCTGATCGCGGCGGGCGCGGTGTGTTTCGCGACCTCGATGGGCGCGTTCGGCACGGCCTTCACGCTCGCCACCGACATCGACGTGCTGCCCATGACCATCTACACCGAGTTCACACTGAACGCGAACATGGTGACGGCGGCCGGCCTCTCGATCGTGCTCGGCATCGTCACGTGGGCGGTGCTGGCTTTCGCGCGCAGCGTGAGCGGTTCGGCCGTGGCGGCAAGCGCATGAGCGGCATCGTCAAACCCGGGGCAACCCGACAACCGGACCCCGCGTCTTCGATGAACACCCTTCACGCTCCTTTTCAGCCGGCCGCGAAGCCACGCTCGCGGTTCAAGCTGCCGACGTCGAGAAGCTGGCTCGCGGCCGGCCAATGGCTCGTCACGCTGCTGCTGTGCGCGTTTCTGATCGTGCCGGTCGTCATGTCGATCATGGCCGGGCTGACGGTCAACTACTTCAAAGGCGTGTCGAGCGGACTGACGCTGCGCTGGCTCGTCGAAGTGTGGACGCAGTATCATGACTCGGTGTTCCTGTCGCTCGAAGTCGCGGCGGCGACCTTGTTCATCACGCTGCTCACCGGCGTGCCCGCGGGTTACGTGCTCGCGCGCAGCAAGACGCGGCTGTCGCGCGTCATCGAAGAATTTCTGGTGCTGCCGATCGCGCTGCCCGGGCTCGCGTCCGCGCTCGCGCTGCTGGTGGTCTACGGCGGCTTCACGATGTTCCGCATGAGCGTGGCCTTTATCGTGGTGGGGCATGTGGTGTTCACGCTGCCCTTCATGGTGCGCGCGGTCGCCGCGGTCTGTGCGAGCAGCGATCTGCGCACGCTCGAAGAAGGCGCGGCGAGTCTCGGCGCAAGCTTCTGGCAGCGCTTCGTGACGGTCGTGCTGCCGAATGCGCGGCCGGGCATCGTGGCCGGCGCGCTGGCGGTCGTGACGCTGTCGATCGGCGAATTCAATCTGACGTGGATGCTGCATACGCCCGACACCAAGACGCTGCCGGTCGGTCTCGCCGACACCTACGCGTCGTTGCGCATCGAGATCGGCAGCGCGTACACGATTCTGTTTTTCATCATGACGATGCCCCTGCTCGTCGCGATGCAATGGCTCGGCGTCGATTCGACCGGTCAGCGCAGCGCGGCGAAAAAACGCAGCGCGGCCTCGGCATCGAAGTCCATCATCAAGTCAACGCCCACGTCCACGCCATGAAACTCACCTCCGTTCCCATTACGCTCGCGCAGTGCGCGAAAACGTTTCGCGGCACGCGCGTGCTCGAACCGCTCGATCTGCAGATCGGCGCCGGCGAAACGCTGGTGTTGCTCGGCCCGTCGGGCTGCGGCAAGACCACGACGCTGCGCATGATCGCGGGTCTCGAAACACCGGACGCAGGCGGCCGCATCGCATTCGGCGACGAAGACGTCACCGCGCTGCCGATCGAAAAGCGCCAGGTCGGCATGGTGTTCCAGAGCTACGCGCTGTTTCCGAACCTGACGGTGCGCGGCAACATTGGCTATGGGCTGCAGATCCGGCGCACGGCCGCCGACACCGCGCGCCAGCGCGTCGACGAATTGCTCGCAATGATGCGTCTCACCGCGCACGCCGACAACCCGATCGACCAGTTGTCGGGCGGCCAGCGTCAGCGCGTGGCGCTGGCTCGCGCGCTCGCGGTGCAGCCGCGCGTGCTGCTGCTCGACGAACCGCTCACCGCCCTCGACGCGCGTTTGCGCGACACCTTGCGCAGCGAAATGAATACGCTGTTGCGCGAGCTGGGCATTACCACCGTCTACGTGACGCACGATCAGGCCGAAGCGATGGAACTCGGCGACCGCATCGTCGTGATGAGCGCGGGGCGCATCGAGCAGATCGGCTCGCCGCGCGACATCTACTACCGGCCCGCGAATCGCACGGTCGCGCAGTTCGTCGGCACGATTAACCGGCTGGCGGGCGAACGCCGCGATGGCATGCTGACCACCACCGGCGGCGCGGTGCCGCTGCCCGCCTTGTTAAGCGCCGCGCAAGGCAACGCCGCGCACGAGATTTTCTTCCGTCCGGAAGACGCGTATCTCGCCGATCCGGCCAACGCGCAATTGCGCGGCCACGTGGAAAGCACGGCGTTTCTCGGCGAACGCACCCGTCTGACGATAGGCGGCGCCGCACCGGACGCGTTGCTGATCGACGTCGCGGGCCGCGTCGAATTGGCGCGCGGCACGCCGGTCGGCATCTCGATCGCGCAGGACGCGCTGATTGCGCTATCTTGACGACATCGCGCTGCCCGACTGAGCGCGTTAAAAAAAGGACTACCCCATGCTGCTGGCTCAAATTAGCGACCTGCATATCAAACGGCCGGGCGCGCTCGCTTACCGCCGCGTCGACACCGGCGCGCATCTGGCGCGCTGCGTCGCCGCGCTCAACGCGCTCGAACCGCGTCCCGATGCCGTGATCATGACCGGCGACCTCGTCGACCAGGGCGACCCTGAACAGTACGAGTACCTCAAAGCGCTACTCGCGCCGCTTGAGATTGCCTACTTCCTGCTGGTCGGCAATCACGACGAACGCGCCGCCTTGCGCGCGGCGTTTCCCGATCGCGCGGAATTGCGGAGCGGCGGCGAGTTCGTGCACTACGCGGTGGATATCGGCCCGCTGCGTTTGATCGCGCTCGATTCGATGGTGCCGGGTCAAAGCGCAGGCTTGCTGTGCGACGCCCGGCTCGCGTGGCTCGCGACGCAACTCGACGCGGCGCAAGGCAAGCCGACGGTGGTCGCGTTGCATCACCCGCCGTTCGTGTGCGGCATCGGTCATATGGACGAATTGCGGCTCGACCCGGCGGCGGCCGACAAACTCGCCGCGTTGATCGCGCGTTATCCGAATGTGGAGCGGGTGATCTGCGGCCATGTGCATCGGCCGATGTTCGTCCGCTTCGGCGGCACGATCGCCTCCGCCGTGCCGGCGCCCGCGCATCAGGTCGCGCTCGATCTGCGCGACGACGCGCCGTCAGCGTTCATGATGGAGCCGCCCGCGTACGCGCTGCATCGCTACGATCCGGCGACCGGCATCGTCACGCATCACGCGTATGTCGAGGCCGCCGACGGGCCGTATCCGTTCTATGAACCGGAAGGCGCGTTGATCGACTGATCCGGGCGCTTGATCCGATCAACTGATTCGATCGCCCCTGGGCCTTTCCGGCGCGGGGCGAACGGGTCACGCGGCCGTCGGCGCCATCAGCACGATCTGCCCTGCTCCGGTATGATCGGCACGCTCAAGGACCGCGCATGGGCCGGTCCGTCGAACGTCGCCTCTCATGTCCACACCCAATCCGTCTTCTCCCGCTACCGCCGACCGGTCGTTGCGCGGTCTGCTGTTTCTGCTCGCGACCATCGCCGGTGTGTCGGTCGCGAACATCTACTACAACCAGCCGCTGCTCGACAATTTCCGCCAGTCGTTTCCGGCCGGCGCGTCGTGGGTCGGCGCGGTGCCGGCTGTCACGCAACTCGGCTACGCCGCGGGCATGCTGCTGCTGGCGCCGCTTGGTGACCGTTTCGATCGACGCCGGCTGATCCTGCTGCAAATCGTCGGCATGTGTATCGCGCTGGTCGTGGCCGCTGCGGCGCCGACGCTGACGGTGCTGATCGGCGCAAGTCTGGCGATCGGCGTACTCGCCACCATCGCGCAACAGGCCGTGCCGTTTGCCGCGGAACTCGCGCCGCCGGCCGAGCGCGGTCACGCGGTCGGCACCGTGATGAGCGGTCTGCTGCTGGGAATTTTGCTGGCACGAACGGCCGCCGGTCTCGTCGCCGAATACTTTGGATGGCGCGCGGTGTTCGCTGTGTCGGTCGTCGCGCTGCTGGCACTGGCGGTGGTGATCATTCTGCGTCTGCCGAAGAGCCAGCCGACTTCGACGCTGCCCTACGGCAAGTTGCTGGTGTCGATGTGGCATCTGATCGTCGAGCATCGCGCGCTGCGCGAAGCGTCGCTGACCGGCGCGGCCATGTTCGGCGCGTTCAGTATTTTCTGGTCGGTGCTGGCCTTGCTGCTGGCCGGTGCGCCGTTCCATCTCGGGCCGCAGGCCGCGGGGCTGTTCGGGATCGTCGGCGCGGCCGGCGCGATGGCCGCGCCGCTCGCCGGCAAGTTCGCGGACAAGCGCGGACCGCAGTCGATCATCACCGTGTCGATCGCGCTGGTGGCGATTTCATTCGTGGTATTTGGCGCCTCGGCGAAGAGTATTGCCGGGCTCGTGGTTGGCGTGATCATTCTCGACATTGGCGTGCAGGCCGCGCAGATTTCCAACCAGTCGCGCATTTACGCGCTGAAGCCCGATGCACGCTCACGCGTGAATACGGTGTACATGGTGGCGTATTTCATTGGCGGGGCGTTCGGTTCCGGCGTCGGCGCATTCGTCTGGCCGATGTTCGGATGGCTCGGCGTCAGCGTGGCCGGACTCGCGTTCGCCGGGCTCGCGGCGTGGAATCATCTGGCGCTGCCGGCTCGTGCGAAACGTCAGGGTCTGCTTTGACCGGTTGAAAATTTGAAACGTTAGCCGCTGTTTTCAGCGGCTTTTTTTAGCCGGCGTTCAAGCCGCGCGAGGCGCTCATTGACCGCCTCGCGCATACGCGTATTCATGCAGCGCGTCGATCACCCGGTCGAACTCGAACGACTTGTCGTAGAAGTGCCGCACACCGTATTGCTCGCAACGTTCCCGGTAAGCCGGCAACGCGTGATTCGTCAGCACTGCGGCGAACACCGTGTCGATCAGCCCTTCACGTTGCAAGTACGCCAGCACGGGAACGCCCGAGCCCTGCTTGAGTTGCAGGTCCACGATCACCGCGTCGAACGCTTCGTCGGTCAGCAGCGCGATCGCCTGATCGGCGGAATCGGCGTAAGCGCAGACGCGCAGCAAACCCGACGCGTCGATCGCTTCCACCAGGCTGCGGCGGATCAGCGGCGAATCCTCGATCAGCAGCACGCGCAACGGCGCGTGATTCGCTGATTCGGCAACAGGGTTAGGTTCGCTGTTCATCGGCTGGTCTCGATCGTCCATTATTCGATCAGGCCGTTCTTGATCGCGTAATAAGTCAGATCGGCATTGTTCGCCAAACGCATTTTCTCGAGCACGCGCGCCCGATAGGTGCTCACGGTCTTCACGGACAAATGCAATTCCTCCGCGATTTCAGTAGGAAGCCGGCCGGCCGCGAGCTTGCAGAAGATCTGGAACTCGCGCTCCGACAGCGCTTCATGCGGCCGCCCCGCAGCGGGTTTGTCGAGATTGTCGGCGAGCGTATCGGCAACCGCTTCCGATAAGTAACGATGCCCGCGCGCCACCGAACGAATCGCCCGCACGATCTCCTCCGGCTCGCAATCCTTGTTCAGATAACCGTTCGCGCCGGCACGCAGCAGGTTGATCGCGTACTGACTCTCCGGGTAGCCCGACAGAATCAGCACGCCCTGCTCGGGGCGCACCTGTTTGATCACGCGCAACGTGTCGATGCCGTTTTTATCCGGCATCGCGATGTCGAGCAGCACCACGTCGAACGCCTGCTCGCGCACGAGGCTGATGGTTTCGTCGCCGGTGGCGGCTTCCGCCGCGACGCACATGTCCGGCTCGTCGGCGACGAACTGCCTGAAACCCCCTCGGACGATCGCATGGTCGTCGGCTATCAACACTCGAATCATCGGCTTGGTGTCCCTGCAGTGGAAACGCTCCAGAGCAGACATTGTAATGATCTCCGGCACGCTGGCGCACCGGTCATGCGGAGCGGTACGAAAGCCGGCGGCGCTTGCCATTCATGCTGCGTGCAACGGACGCGGGACCTTGCTTCTTTCCAGACCCACCCGCGCCCGGCACGCGCCGGCATAGCGTCACCGGGCTTATTCCCGTCCTTCGAGAAGATCCGCCATGTCGTCGGCATGCTCTTCTTCGACCGCGAGAATGTCTTCGAACATACGGCGCGTCGTCACGTCCTTCTCGCCAAGATAACGAACGATCTCGCGATAGGTGTCGATGGCAATCCGCTCGGCGACCAGGTTCTCCTTGATCATGTCCGTCAGATTGTCGCCTTCCTTGTACTCCGAATGCGAGCGCGTCTTCAGGCCGTCCGGTGCAAAATCCGGCGCGCCACCGAGTTGAACGATGCGCTCGGCGATGCGGTCGGCGTGCTCCTGCTCCTCGGCCGCGTGTTCGGCGAACTCCGCCGCCACGGCCTCCGAGTTAATACCCTTGGCCATGAAGTGATGCCGTTTATAACGCAAAGTACAGACGATTTCCGTGGCCAGCGCGTCGTTGAGCAGCTTCAGCACGGTCTCGCGGTCCGCCCCGTAACTCTGCGTGACCGGACCGTCGGACATATGCTTGCGCGCGTCCTCGCGAATCTTCTTCAGGTCCATCACGAACGGCTGGTTAGGCGGAGTTTGGGTGGCGGCGCTCTGGGCACCTGGTGACTTCGACATTTAATTTCTCCTTAATCCGTTTTGGGGGGAACAACGCATCCCGCACGAATCGCGCCTGATGCGCCGGTCAAAGAGGAATCGCTGCGCGTCTACGTTCGGAACACGCCGAGCAACAACGTGACCACGAACACGACGAGGAAAATGTAGAACAGGATCTTGGCGATTTCCGCCGCGCCCGCTGCAATGCCGGTAAAACCGAACACGGCCGCGATGATCGCGATCACGAAAAAGACAATGGCGTAGTGAAGCATGGCAACTCTCCTTTCAGTGGGGTTCCGCTCGATGTGCAAGCCGCGCTAATCGACGATCTTTTTCGTCACCACGAAGCCGAGCACGAGGAACACCACGCACAGAATCACGAACACGATAAACAGGAACTTCGCGATCGCGGCCGCTCCCGCCGCAATGCCGGTAAAGCCAAGCAGGCCGGCGATTATCGCGACGACGGCGAAGAACAACGCCCATTTCAGCATGGTGGCTTTCTCCCGAAACAATGAATGAACGATCAAGGCTCATGCTATCGATCGGGGCACGAACGCGCATTCCGACGCACGCCGGTTTTCGTGTGAGAATCCGCTTACATTGGATTACGGCAGCGTTACGGCGGTGGACGTTACACTGATGCCCCATCCGAGGAGCCGAATGTGCCAAATGCACAGAACACGTCGAACCTGCAGACCCCGCGCGATCGAGCGGCCGCGACGCGACTGAGTCAGTGGATGCACAACCGCAGCTGGGCCATCGCGATGACGGTTGCGATCGTTATCACCGTAGGCGGCCTGGTGATTCTGGAAACCGCGCGCGAGCGCATTGCCGCCGAGTACGAGACCGCGCTCGACGCCCGCGACGTCACCGTGCAACTGAGCACGCTCGCCAGCCAGCTCTCCAATCTGAGCGCGCAGCAAAGCGATTTTCTTCTGACGAAGCAGGACGCCGTCGCGCAAGCCTATTGCGCGACCGCCGCACGGATTCGCCAGAGCGAACAGCAGTTGAACCGCTTCTATCGCGGCGGCAAAGCGGATAACGCCGAACTCACGAGCTTCACGCAGATTCTGGCGCTGATCGAAGCGCGCATCGGCGCGGGCGCCGCCGCGCTGCAACGTGCGGCGCCGCATCCGCTGGATCTGGCCGCGTGTGGGCCGCTGAGCGCGGCGAACCCGGCTGACGCGTCGCTGGTGGACAGCACGCTCACGTTGCTACGCGACAACGAGGAACGCCGCGCGCAGCACGCGCTGGCCGCGAGCCGCGCCGATCAGCGTATTTCCACGCTGTGCGCGGCGGGTTTGTCGGCATTGAACATCGTGCTGTTCATTCTGCTGTTTCGCAATCTCGGCATTCAGATCGATCGCCAGGCGCGCGTGCAGCGTCAGTTGATCACGCAACAGGAAGAACTCGATCAGCTCGTCGGCGAACGCACCCGTCAGCTCGAAGCGCTGGGCTGGCATTTGCAGGCGGTCAGCGAAAACGAAAAGACCCAGCTCGCGCGCGAACTGCACGACGAACTCGGCGCGATTCTGACCGCCAGCAAGATGGACGTGGCGTGGGCCAACCGCAAACTGAAAGACAGCGCGCCGGAGATCTCCGACAAACTCAAACGCGCGCTCGCCAATCTCGACCAGGGCATTGCGCTCAAGCGCCGCATCATCGAAGACATGCGGCCTACCGTGCTGGCCAATTTCGGGCTCGTCACGGCACTGCGCACGCTCGCCGACGAAGCCGCGCAACGCAACAGCTGGACGCTCGATCTGCACCTCCCCGCCGACGATATCCAGCTCGACGAGCAAACCGAGATCGCGCTGTTTCGCGTTGCCCAGGAGTCGCTGACCAATGCCGCGAAGTACGCGCGGGCGTCGAAGGTGTCGATTGCACTGGAGGTCGGCGACGGCCAGGTCGCCCTGCATATCGCCGACAACGGCGTCGGCATCATGCCGGCCGATCTGAAGCGCACTCACACGCACGGGCTGCTCGGCATGCGTCAGCGCGTCGCCGCGCACGGCGGGCGTTTCGATATCCGGCGCGGCGAACCGAACGGCACCGACATCGACGTGATGATGCCGAGCGTCAGTACCGCGACGCCGTCAGTCGATCTGCCGGCGGCGACGCCCACGCGCACGCCCGTCTAGCAAGGCGGCACGCTGCATCGTCACAACGCGTGTAGGACTGCGCCGACGCAAACACCGGAGCACGCCTACAACAAAATCGCGACGCAACTGACAGCGCCGCCCCCGCCCTTTTTTTAACATGCAATCAGACCGGATCGACTGGCGATCTGACACAAGCCCCGGTCGCACGTGCCGGACAGAGTGGGCACGTCAACCGATGCATTCTCGACAAGGAGAACTTTCATGACTCGACTGATCGCTTTGCTTCTCATTGCAGGGACCGCTGCGCTCGCAGGTTGCAACACGATGGCCGGCGCCGGACAGGACATCTCGAAGGGCGGCAACGCCATCACGAACTCGGCGGATCAGGCGAAGTAAGCCGGTCGTCGGGCGACTCGCGGCGGCGCTTTAGCGGCGCTGCCGCGAGTCGCTGCCTCACGCTGTATTTGCAGGGGTATTCTGCTTTTCGCAGGTTTTTGCAGGAACAGAAAGCCCGTCGCGAGTCATCTCGCGACGGGCTTTTTTCATGGGCGCAGGTATGTCAAAGACGTGCCAAGGTTGCGCGCACAATCCGCACCATCCGCACCACCCACACCAAACAAAACGGCGACCCACTCGCGTGGATCGCCGCTCCGTCCTCCCCAGGACTGTCCGCCACTCGCAGGCGCTGCACGCGCCTGCCAGCGCGGCGTGCTTACATGCCCGTCAGCGTGTTCGTGAACTCCTGAGCCGGCTGACCGGTATTGCCGTTCTGCGAGATCAGCAGATGGATCTGCCCCGGCAGCAACTGGCTCAGCGTGCCGCCGATCGGCACCGTCGTGATCAGCCAGTCCGCGTTGTTCGACAGCGAGAAGGCCACCGACTGGAAGATCGGCGTCTTGCTGCCGGCCACCGTTGCGATCAGTGCGTAGTCGCCGCCGGACACATAGATCGAATCCTGGCCGCTCGCCGGTATCGCGTTGTTGTATTGCACGCTCGACATGGTCGGGTTGAGGCTGGTCACGTCGGTGGTGCCGGCCGGCACGAGATACAGGTCAAGGTTGGTCGCGTTCTGCGATGCGTTGAAGCCACGCAAACGCGCGCTATTGGACAGCAGGCCCTTGTCGAACGGATCGTCGATCAGGCCGATCGCCGGCGCCGTTACGTTCGGCAAAGCTACGACCGTATAGTTATGGCCGTTCGCGACGTTCGGGAAATTGCCGCTCGCGAGTGCGGTCGTCGTGCCGGTCGCCGCGTAGGCAACCGTGGTCGAACCCGTGCCGATATTGGTGAGGTTGGTCACGCCTTTATAGGCGACGTTGGTTTGGCCCGAAGGCGCGGCACCGTTGACGAGAAAGTCGAGGGCCGGCGCGCTGGGATTCGCATTGATGAAATGGATTTCCGGATTGGTCAGCCCGAGTTCCTTGCCGACGTCGCTGGTACCGCCGCCACCGCAGGCACTCAGTAAGGACGCAACGGCAGCCATGGCCGCGATGGATCGGATCATTTTCATTGTGTTCACCTATATCGATGTTGGGCCTTTGGCCCATTGATTTATGGGTGCTTCGCTTCGAACCTCGGAACGTCCCGCACCGTATTCATCGCTGCTTCGAATGGTGTCTGGACGGCGTTCCGAAACGGAGCACTCCCTCCTTCCCTGCCGCACAACGCGCCTGTTTGGGGAGCGGCGCGGTCCGTGTCGATGGACGCTCGCTTTGAGCAATGCGCGTGCCGCGGGGGTCGAGTTGGCTCATGGCGACGGAAGAATGTCTTACGGCGCAACGATTTACGTGGATTAGAATTTTTCCTCGGCGGGTTGGCACGGCGTGCGGTGTATCGTTCGTCCGCGTCCCATACTTACACGGCCCCCCGCATGCCTTACCAACGCTTACTCGCCGAACTCGATCTCGGCTTCACCCGCTTGCGCAACCGCGTGGTGATGGGCTCGATGCACACTGGCATGGAAGACCGCTTCTGGCATTACCCGAAGCTGGCCGCCTATTTCCGCGAGCGCGCCAAAGGCGGCGTGGGTCTGATCATTACCGGCGGGATCTCGCCGAATCGCGAAGGCTGGCTGCTGCCGTTCGGCGGCACGCTGAACTCGGTGTTCGATCTGCGCAATCACCGGCAGTTGGCCGACGCCGTGCATGCCGAAGGCGGCAAGATCGCGCTGCAGATCCTGCATGCGGGCCGCTACGGCTATCAGCCGTTCGTGGTGTCGGCCTCCGCGCTCAAATCGCCGATCTCCAAGTTCAAGCCGCGCGCGCTGAGCGTGGCCGGTATCGCGAAGACCGTGCGCCACTACGCGCGCTGCGCCAGGCTCGCGCAACGCGCGGGCTACGACGGCATCGAGATCATGGGCAGCGAAGGCTATCTGCTCAACCAGTTCCTGTGTCCGCGCACCAACCAGCGCACCGACGATTACGGCGGCAGCATCGAAAATCGCATGCGGCTCGCGCGCGAGATCGTCGAGCGGGTACGCGCGGCGTGCGGCGAACGCTTTATCGTCGTGTACCGGCTCTCGCTGATCGATCTGGTGGAAGGCGGCAATACGTGGGACGAGACCGTGCAGGTCGCCCAGGCGCTCGAAGCGGCCGGCGTGACGATGTTCAATACCGGTATCGGCTGGCATGAGGCACGCGTACCGACTATCGTGACCTCGGTGCCGCGCGCGGCCTTCGCCGAACTCAGCGCGCGCCTGAAGGCCTCGGTCAAGGTGCCGGTGATCGTGTCGAACCGCATCAATACGCCCGAGGTCGCCGAAGCACTGCTCGAACAGGGCGCCGGCGATCTGGTGTCGATGGCGCGGCCGCTGCTGGCCGATCCCGAGTTCGTCGTGAAGACCGCCGAAGGCCGCGCGCACGAAATCAACACCTGTATTGCCTGCAATCAGGCCTGTCTCGATCACACGTTCAAAAACCAGCGCGCGTCGTGTCTGGTGAATCCGCGCGCGGGACGCGAGACCGAGCTGGTCTATCGTCCGGTCGCCGGTCCGCAGGCGGCGCGTTCGGTCGCGGTGGTCGGCGCGGGGCCGGCGGGGTTGTCGGCGGCGACCGTGGCGGCCGCGCGCGGGCATCGCGTGACGCTGTTCGATGCGAACGCAAGCATCGGCGGCCAGTTCAATCTGGCGATGCGCGTGCCCGGCAAGGAAGAGTTCAGCGAGACCATCCGTTACTTTCAGAGCCAGTTGCAGCGACATCGCGTCGATGTGCGGCTCGACACGCGCGTCGATGCGGCGCTGCTAGCGGCCGGCGCTTACGACGACGTGATCGTCGCCACCGGCATCGTGCCGCGGCGGCCGGCGATTAGCGGCATCGACGGGCCGAACGTGCTGTCTTACGTGGACGTGCTGCGTGGCGCACCGGTCGGGCGCCGCGTCGCGGTGATCGGCGCGGGCGGCATCGGCTTCGACGTCAGCGAGTTCCTGCTGCATCGCACCGGCGAGCCGCTGCCGACGCCGCGCGACACATGGCTCGACGAATGGGGCGTGGATCTCTCGGTGCGGGAACGCGGCGGGCTGAAAGCGCCGGTGATGCCGCAGCCGCCGCGCGACATCTGGTTGTTGCAGCGCAAGGCCGGCAAGCTGGGCATGGGACTCGGCAAGACGTCGGGCTGGGTGCATCGCGCGACGCTGGCGAAAAACGGCGTGAAGATGCTCGGCGGCGTGTCGTACCGGGAGATCAGCGCGCGCGGGTTGAAGATCGAGCGTGCCGGTGTCGAGGAATGGCTTGAGGTGGACACGATCGTGGTGTGCGCGGGGCAGGATTCGCTGCGCGATCTGCATCCGGTGGCGGCGGAGGGTGCCACCTCGCAGACTGGCGGTCCGCGCTATCACGTGATCGGCGGCGCCAAGCTGGCGGGTGAACTGGACGCGAAACGCGCGATCCGCGAAGGCGCGGAAGTGGCGGCGGCGCTTTAGTCAAGCGCGGTTTGAGAACGAGAGGCGGCGACGCGCTCGCCGCTCTGCGAACCACGCCTCCCCTCGCACGCCTCAAGCGGCGAGCCCCTTCTTCCGGTAATCGAACCAGAACGACAGCCCCACGCTCGCCAGAATCACCACGGTCGCAATCACCGTGGAACGCGTGACCGGCTCGCCGAGCAGCAGCGCGCCGAGCGCCACGGCAACCACCGGGTTCACGTACATGCAACTGCTGGCAATGATCGGACTGGTGTGCCGGATCAGAAAACCGTACGCCACATACGCGGCCATCGTGCCGACCAGCATCAGGTAGACGAACGCCAGCACCGGCAGAAAATGCACGTCGAGCATCCGCTCGCCGGAGACCCACGCGACCATGCTCGACATCGCGCCGCCCAGACCGATCTGCAGCGAGGTCGACAGAAACAGATCCGACGGCAGCTTCAGCCGCCCGGCCAGATGCGCGCCGCCGGCCCAGAACAGCGCGCCGCACAGAATGGCCAGACTGCCGCCCGCCGAGCCCGGCGAACTGTCGCCGTGACTAAGAATCGCGATGCCGACGAGCCCCAGTCCGACCGCGAACCACTCGCCCCGGCCGATCTTGCGGCCCGCCACCGCCGCGATCACCGTGGCGAACAGCGGCACGGTGGCCACCATCACCGCCGCGGTGCCGGTGCCGACGGTGCGCATCCCGAACGCCAGCATGCCGCTCGACAAGCCGACCAGCATCGTGCCGACCAGCCCGGCATTGCGGATTTCGGCCACGCTCGGCCAGGCCGGCTTGCGACGCACCGCGAAGATAAAGAGGCCAATGCCGGCAAACAGATTGCGCATGCCCGACAGCAGCAGCGGCGGAAACGAGCCGAGCGCGACGTGCACAGCGAGATACGTCGAGCCCCACACGAGATAGACGACGCCGAGCGCTAGCGCGATCTGGCCGTTGCGCGATTGCGGCAGGCGGATGGGAAAACTGCGCGGAAAGCGATTGGGGAGTTGCGGCGACATGCGTTCAACCCGCCCTGACCGCTTGAGGTCCGACGCCCCCGCTGAAGACCCGATGGCGGGATGGCGGACACCGCATCGGCGATGCGGTCGGACGGGCGAGGCTGGCGGACATGTGGTGGAACGGAAGGACGATAAATGGCCAAAGGGCCACAGCGCCGCGGCATTCGAACGGAGTCGATTCGCGGCGAACACGCGCCAAATGCTCGGCGCGCATCGCATTATGCAGTAAGCGCCCACCGCGTCAGTCGAAAGAATCGTAACTTTTTAGCGTCCTTGCAACAAAAAAAGCCGGGGATTTCTCCCCGGCTTTGGCACCGCCTCGGCGCCGCCGCGTTCACGCTATGCGGGCGGCATCGACAGCATGCTTCAGTTGGCCATGGCGCCCGACGCTTCGTGCTTCATGCCCATCGCGTCGCCGCTCTTCTTCATCTTGTCGTGCTTCATCGTGTCCTTTTTCATCGTGTCTTTCTTCATGGTGTCTTTCGACATCGTGTCTTTGGACATGGAATCCTTCGACATCGTGTCTTTCGACATGGCGTCGTTGGACATCGCGCCGCTGGCTTGCGCGAACGCGGCGCCGCCGCTGGTCAGAAGAGCGACGGCCACTGCTGCGATTGCGAACTTTTTCATGGGATAACTCCGTTGTTGTGGATGATTCAAAACCGGTCGATCCGATCGCCTGTTGCACTGATCGGCTGATCGTTTGATCGCCGGCGTATTTCCGAAGCTTCTGCCGCCCGGGGGTGCGTGAGGGGCCTGGCGACCATGCTGCTCGCCGCCCGCCGCGCGACCCGCGTGCGTCAGGAGCCTCCGAACCAGTTGTAGCCCTGGTCGACCCAGTAGCCGCCGGGGAACGTGTTGGTGACGAACATCTCGACGATGTGCTTCGGATTCTTGTAGCCGAGCTTGGTCGGCATGCGCAGCTTCATCGGGAAGCCGTATTTCGCGGGCAGACGCTCGCCGTCGTACTCGAACGTGAGCAGCGTCTGCGGATGCAGCGCCGTCGGCATGTCGATGCTTTCGTAGTAGTCGTCCGCGCATTTGAAACCGACGTACTTCGCGCTGGTGTCCGCGCCGATGCGCCGCAGAAAATCGCCGAACGGCGTGCCGCCCCAGCGGCCGATCGCGCTCCACCCTTCCACGCAGATGTGCCGCGTGATCTGCTCGGCATGCGGCAACGCGTACAACTCGGGCAAACTCCACGCGCGCTGGCCTTTGACGAGGCCGCCGATCTTCAACTCGTAATCGGCGCCGTCCACTTCGGGCACGTCGTCGATACCGTAGAACGCGTTGAACGGAAACGGCCGCGTGATCTGCGCTTCGCTGTAGGTCGGCGCGAGCTGCTTCGGATCGAACAGCGCGGCCTGCGCGCGGTCGTTCAGGCGCGACACGGCGGTCAGGAATTTGTTGACCGAGTCGTTGTCGGTCAGCGAGCAGCCGGTCAGCATCGACAGGCCGCCAAGCGTCAGCAGACGCTGGCCGAACAGACGCCGCGACGGCATGGTGAGTTCGCGGCGGGCGTCGATCAGGATCGACTCGCGGTCGAGCGAGTGGCCAACGGGTCGCGAGGGTTTTCGAATGGGCTTGTTCATGATTCGATATCCATAACTTTCGGTTTCGGCGGCTTGATGGAGACTCAGCGGCCGCGCAGCATGGCCAGCAGCGAGCGCGGTACGAGCGCCACCATCGCCAGATGCACGGAGATAAACGCGGCCATCAGCGACATCGCGCAGAAGTGAACGATGCGGGCGTTGTCGTAGCCGCCCATCAGGTCGCGCAGCAGCGGAAACTGCACCGATTTCCAGATCGCGAGGCCCGACAGCACCAGCGCGATCAGATCGCAGACCACGAACAGGTAGGCGAATTTCTGCACCGCGTTGTAGACGCGCAGATCGGCATGCGAGAGCTTGCCGGTCAGCGCGGCAAAGAAGTCGTGCAGCACCGCGCGCGGCGACACCGGCAGGAATTTGCGCACGAAGCGCCCACTCGCGAGATTCAGCGCGAGATACAGCAGACCGTTGAAGACCAGCAGCCACATCGCCGCGAAATGCCATTGCAGCGCGCCGCCGAGCCAGCCGCCGAGCGTGATGCCGGGAGGGAAGCGAAACCCGGGAAAAATCGGCGATGCGTCGTAGATGCGCCAGCCAGACAGCATCATCAGGATTGCCGCGAGCGCGTTGAGCCAATGCGTGACGCGCACCCATACCGGGTGAATCGCGCCGGGTGTCGGGACGGCGGGCGGTGCGAGGTGTTTGTCGCTCTCGCGCAGTACGTGAGGGGTTGCCATGAAAATCTCCTGTCGAACAGAGTGGGCGTGTCATTTAGAGTTAACGCTATCGCGCCGACTCGGGTCCCATAACGCTTACCCTGGTCCCCTTCAAGATCGTTGCGGTGAACGGCCGCACAGTGCTCACTGGCAGGCGGCCAGTTCGGCCACTTGCAGCACGTCGCCGGTCGCATCGTTTTCGACGAAAGCCACCACGCCGAAACGGTCGGCGTTGCCGCCGGCATCGGCGCCCGTCGCGTCGACACGCACGTCGCGGTGAATCTGCGCATTGCCCCCGACCAGCGGCACCGGCCCGATCCATTGCCGCACCACGCGCTCGTGATGCAAGGTGGCGCCGCTGTTCTCGCCGGCGCCGACGTGCGAGCTCAGCGCGTTTTCATACACGGCGACGTAGGCGTTGAGTTGCCCGGAGGTGTCCGCGGCCTTGCTGGTGAATTGCGCGGAGACATTGAAGGCGCCCGGCGTCTGTGGATTCAGTTCGAGCGCGACGTTCGCTTGCGCCGGTTCGGCGACCACCTTGCCGATGCGGCTGTCGAAACTGTCGCGTTGCGACCAGCTACGCAGTTCGCGGCCCGACACGAAGATTTCCGGCGTATAGATGGTGTGGCCGCCGGCGAGGTCGGTCAGCGTCTGCTGCCGTTCGGTGAAGCGATGTTGCGAGAACCGGTCGGTCCAGCCGAGGCTGTTCCAGTAATCCACATGCAACGCGAGCGGCACGATGCTTTGCGTCGCGCCGCTGTTTTTCCACTGGCTCAGCCAGTTGTCGGCGGGCGGGCAACTATTGCAGCCTTCGCTGCTGTACAACTCGACCAGCGCCACGCGGTGCGCCGGGCTGTGCGCGCTGCAGACGGCGGCGGCCGCGTTGGCGAGGCCGCTGGCCGCAAGCAGGCTGACTGCGGCCACGCACGCGATGGCTCGCGTGAACAGGCGGCGTGAAGGACGCGTGGTCGGCTGCATGCGCGGCCGAGTGAGCGGCTGCATGAGCGGCTGCATTGCTGACTGCGTTAATAGCCGGTAACCAGCGCGGCGGGTACGAGTGGTTTGCATGACGTGCTCCCATCAGGATCTGCACGTTTGTCGAACCGCCCGGCCGCTTATGACAGGCTTTTCCAAATTTATTTCTATCGGCCCGGCCGCCCGGCGCGAGTGGCTCAGTCGTAACTCATCACCACCGTCACGCGCGTGTCCGGCGTAACGTGTTTCGGCGACAGCGACATCACGCCGCCGTCACGGCCGACCTTGTAGTGACCGTCGCGAGTCGCCACGGCAATCCGGCCGTCGCGCTCGACGAAGCGCGTGGTCACGCCTTCGCCCGAGTTCAAGCTCGAGCCCGCGCCGCCGTTCACCTGCAACGCGACGTCGGCACCCGCCGTCACCCCCGGCGGGCCGCTGAACGTCAGCGTCACCGCGGAACCTTGCAAGCCTTGCAGCGCGCCCGCGGTTCCAGCCCGTGCGCCGGGCGCAACCGGCGCCGCCGACACTTCCAGTTGCGGCGCCACAATCGCGCCGGACAACGTGATCGTTCCGCCCTCTGACGCCGACGCCGCCAGCGGCGCCGTCGTCAGTGCCAGCGTTGCCGCCGCGCCGAGCGCCACAAACCGCCCAGTTGCCGTTTTCATCAGCCTCTCTCCTTAAGCCGCTTAGCCGCGTCGAATCGCAGCGCATCGCGTCATCGGCGGGCTGCGCAGCGCGACATCGTCACGCTGGGTACGGCCCGTCTGACAGGCGCGTTAACGGCACCGGCTCGCTCTGCCTTGAATGACGCGCGTGCGAGTGGCCGATCCCGGCGCCACGCAGACGGCTCGTCGCGGCGTCGAACGAAGCGATTCAAGACCCCGTGCTAACATTCTCCTTTCAAATGCGCCGCTTTCGATGCACCCGCGGCGCCGACCCATTCGATCCCGAACCCTGCCGGCCAACCCCATGCGCTTTCCGATTTCCCCTGCCCACACCCGCTTGCGCCCTTGCCGCGCAACCGGTTGCGCGCGCAAGGAATTCGCCCCGCAGCGCAGCGGCGAGCCGGCCCGAATGCTTCGCCGAACGCTTCTCCGAACACTCCCCCGACTTCTCCCGCTCTCCGCCGCCCGGCGCCCGATCTAACGCTGCTCGCTCCCTTGCCTGAGCCGCGTTGTCGGGCTCCGGGCCGATCTCATCCGCACGCTTTTCCCTTACCCGCAGATCGCACTGGAGTACCGTCGTGAAGAAGACGAAAACCTGTTACCTGACCGAACTCGACGTCGCCCGTCTCGAGAAGCACGCGGCCGCGCGCGGCGCCGACGCCCGGCTGCAGGACATGCTCGACCAGGTCCTCGAACGCGCCGTGATCGTCGACTCGCGCGAGATTCCCGCGAACATCGTCACGATGAATTCGCAGGCCATTCTCGTCGACGAAACCAGCGGCGAGCAGATGACGTGGACCGTCGTCTACCCGCCCGAGGCCGAGTTCGCGCGCGGCCGTCTGAACGTGTTCTCGCCGCTCGGCCTCGCGCTGCTAGGCGCCAAACGCGGCGAGAAAATCCGCTTCACGCCGCCCAGCGGCGCGGAGAAAGTGCTGAAGCTCGAGAAGATCCTGTTTCAACCCGAAGCCGCCGACGACTTCACGCTGTGAATCGGCCGCGCCGCGGCGCGAATCGTTGCGCCGCAGCATGGCTGCCGGGCTTATCTCTAGAAGAATAGGTCGCGGCCAGTGACAGTGTTAGCCGCGGTGATACCCGCGGTGATACCCGGTATCCGACTTTTCAAGACGGGTTGCCAAGCAGCGGCCGGCCGGTGTATCGTGTGCGCTGCTAACGCGGGGGTCCTGCGTCGCACGGAGGTTGGAGGTCCGTGCTGCGTGGGTGAGAAATACCCTTTGAACCTGATCTGGATAATGCCAGCGCAGGGAAGCGTACGGAATTCGCACCTGGTCTACTGTTTCATCTCTCGCGATTTCCGACTTCTTCCGTCTCGTCTCCTGCTTAGCCGCCCCACATTGCTTTGGCATGGGACCGGAATAGGCATTCAAGCGCCAACTCCGGTCAACCTAGGAGATAAACGCATGAACGCCAACCCGAAATTCCTTTCCGCCGACGCGCACGTCGACGAAGCCGCTGTCGCGCCGCTGCCGAATTCCCGCAAGATCTACGTGACCGGCTCGCGTCCCGACCTCCGCGTGCCGATGCGCGCAATCTCTCAATCGGATACGCCGGACAGCTTCGGCGGCGAAAAGAACCCGCCGGTCTATGTCTACGACACGTCGGGCCCCTACTCCGATCCGGACGCCAAAATCGACATTCGCGCCGGTCTGCCCGCGCTGCGTCAGGCGTGGATCGAAGAGCGCGGCGACACCGAAGCTCTGACGGGTCTGTCGAGTGACTTCAGCCGCGAACGCGCCGCTGATACCGCCACCGCTGAGCTGCGTTTCCAGGGCCTGCACCGCACGCCGCGCCGCGCGATCGCCGGCCAGAACGTGTCGCAGATGCACTACGCACGCAAGGGCATCATCACGCCGGAAATGGAATACATCGCGATTCGCGAGAACCAGCGCCGCGCCGAGTATCTGGAAAGCTTGAAGACAAGTGGCCCGAACGGCGAAAAGCTCGCCGCGATGATGGGCCGCCAGCATCCGGGCCAGGCGTTCGGCGCAAGCGCGTTCGGTCCGAACGGCCTCACCGCGATCACGCCGGAATTCGTGCGTGAAGAAATCGCCCGCGGCCGCGCGATCATCCCGAACAACATCAATCACCCGGAAAGCGAGCCGATGATCATCGGCCGCAACTTCCTCGTGAAGGTGAATGCGAACATCGGCAATTCGGCCGTGACGTCGTCGATCGGCGAAGAAGTCGACAAGATGACGTGGGCGATCCGCTGGGGCGGCGATACGGTGATGGATCTGTCCACCGGCAAGCACATTCACGAAACGCGCGAGTGGATCATCCGCAATTCGCCGGTGCCGATCGGCACGGTGCCGATCTATCAGGCGCTCGAAAAGGTCAACGGCAAGGCGGAAGACCTGACGTGGGAAATCTTCCGCGACACGCTGATCGAACAGGCCGAGCAAGGCGTCGACTACTTCACGATTCACGCGGGCGTGCGTCTGCAATACGTGCCGATGACGGCCAAGCGCATGACCGGCATCGTGTCGCGCGGCGGCTCGATCATGGCGAAGTGGTGCCTGGCTCACCACAAGGAAAGCTTCCTGTACGAGCATTTCGAAGACATCTGCGAAATCATGAAGGCCTATGACGTGGCCTTCTCGCTCGGCGACGGCCTGCGTCCCGGCTCGATCTACGATGCGAACGACGAAGCGCAGCTCGGCGAACTGAAGACGCTCGGCGAGCTCACGCAGATCGCGTGGAAGCACGACGTGCAGACCATGATCGAAGGCCCCGGCCATGTGCCGATGCAGCTGATCAAGGAGAACATGGACCTGCAACTGGAATGGTGCGACGAAGCGCCGTTCTACACGCTGGGACCGCTCACCACCGACATCGCACCGGGCTACGATCACATCACGTCGGGCATCGGCGCGGCGATGATCGGCTGGTTCGGCACGGCAATGCTCTGCTACGTCACGCCAAAGGAACACCTCGGCTTGCCGAACAAGGACGACGTCAAGACCGGCATCATCACGTACAAGCTCGCCGCGCACGCCGCCGATCTGGCGAAGGGCCATCCGGGCGCGCAGGTGCGTGACAATGCGCTGTCCAAGGCACGCTTCGAATTCCGCTGGGAAGACCAGTTCAATCTCGGTCTCGACCCGGACAAGGCACGCGAATTCCACGACGAAACGCTGCCGAAAGATTCGGCCAAGGTCGCGCATTTCTGTTCGATGTGCGGTCCGCACTTCTGCTCGATGAAGATCACGCAGGACGTCCGCGAATTCGCCGCGCAACAAGGCGTCACCGACGACGAAGCGTTGAAGAAAGGCATGGAAGTGAAGTCGATCGAGTTCATGAAGAAAGGCGCGGAAATTTATCAGCGTCAATAATGGTTGAAGCGTTTGGCGGGTGATGCGGTTGCATCGCCCTTGAGCGCACGACTTTGTACTGCAGCACCGAAGCCCGCCATTGCGCGGGCTTTTTTGTTGGTTTTTTCGTCGGCTTTCTGGTTGATCGCTTCGTTAAGTGACTTAACAGCAGGCACGCCGCATGCTGACAGAAGGGAAACGCTGGATTACGAACAACTCACTTTCCACGGGAGTCAGCATCATGAAATCGATCCGACAAATCAGTGCGCTTGCCACACTCATCGCCGTGGTGGCCAGCCTTTCCGCCTGTGGCGACATGAGCCGGCAAGGCCGCGATACGGCCGTCGGCGCGGGCCTGGGCGGCGCGGCGGGCGCGGCGATCGGCGGCAATGCGCTGTCGACGGTGGGCGGTGCGGCGGCGGGCGGCATCATCGGTAATCAGGTGGGCAAGTAACGGCGGCACGCGAGCGGCCGACATTGGCGACACCGGTCGGCCGCCTCGTCCATGTTTTGCAATGACCTGAAATAAGCCGTTACGGTTTTGCAATCCTGCATGCATCCTCGCGGCGTAAGCTCATGGGAACACGCCGCCGGCCGGCGTTCGATATAACCAGGAGCGCGTCATGAAGTCCCGCGTCGTCAATTCGTTCCGTGCGTTCGGCCAACGGCTGCCGCGCGGTTTTTACCTTTGCTTGTCCAGTCTTTCGCAAACCGGTATCGCCCTCGGCGGCGCCGTCTGCGTGTTGACGCTGTCCGGTTGCTATTACCCGTACGGCTACTATCCGGGCGCTTACTCGCCGTACTACGCCACCGTCCCCGCCGGCGCTACCCAGCAGGATCTGGGCGTGGCGCAAAACGATCCCGCCGCCATACAACAACAGCAGCAACTGCAGGCACAACAGGCACAACAGGCGCAGTCGCAAGCGCGGGCGGCCCAGCAGGTACCGCCGGCCACCTACGCGACCGCAGTGGTTCCGCCTCCCCCGGTCTATGTCGCGCCGGCTTATCCCGCCTACTATGCGCCGCCGGTCTATCCGGCCTACCCAGCCTATTACGGCGGCTATCCGGGCTGGTATGGGCCGTCGGTGTCGATCGGCTTCGGTTTCGGCGGCTACTGGGGCGGCCATGGCGGCTGGGGCGGCGGCGGGCACGGCCACTGGCATTGATCAGTGCTGATGGGTGCTGATGGGCGCTGATTCGCACGGGTTGGCGCCGGTCTTCTCCGCTTCTCCCTTTCTCCGCTTCTGCTCGCGTCTCGGGTCGCCGGTTCCGTTCGTGAACCCTTAACCTACGCTCGCGCGGCCGTCTGAAGCGCCGCGCGACACCCCTGTCATGCTCAACGCGTCGCCCAATCCGTCAGGCGACGCGCATCCTTGTCCCGTCTCCGCCGCGCGCCCGTAGTTTCCCTTCTTGACCTGCCCCAGCCGAGTTCTATGCTTCTGTAGAACCGCACGCAGTACCCGTTTAAATAAGCGCCCCGGCCGACCTCACCGTTGCCGCCGGCGCCATCCGTCCTAACGACGCGCCCCGTAGTGCGCAGTGCCGCGTCGAGTCCGAACAACAACGAAGGAGACCCGATGTTTCATCAACTACTCACTCCGGTCGGCAACTCATTGCTGCCCTCGTTCCTGGTCGCCGCGCTGCCGATCATCGTGGTGCTGCTCCTGCTCGGCTGGGCGCGACGGCCGGCCTGGCAGGCGTCGCTCGCGGGGCTGATTGTCGGTCTGATCGTGGCGATCTTCGTCTGGCAATTCCCGGTGGGACTCGCCTTCGACTCGGTCGCCAACGGCGTCGTGTTCGCCTGCTGGCCGGTTATGTGGATCGTGTTCACGGCGATCCTGCTGTACAACATCTCGCAGCGCTCGGGGCGTTTCGCGGCCTTCCGCATGTGGATGATCGACAATCTGCCGAACGACCGGCGCGTCGTGCTGGTGGTGATCGGCTTCTCTTTCGGCGCGCTGCTTGAGGGCATTTCCGGCTTCGGCACGCCGGTCGCGATCACCAGTTCGCTGCTGATCCTGCTCGGTTTTCCGACGCTCGAAGCGCTCACCTTCACGCTGATCTTCAACACCGCGCCGGTCGCGTTCGGCGCGCTCGGCGTGCCGATCACCGTGCTCGGCGCGGTTACGCACCTGCCGGCCGATTCGCTCGCCAAGATGGTCGGCCGCCAGTTGCCGTTCTTCGCGTTCCTGCTGCCCTTCTATGTGATCGGCGTGTACGCCGGCTTTCGCAACATGCTGCGCGTGTGGCCGGTGCTGCTGGTGTCGGGCGCGAGCTTCGCGCTGACCCAGTTCGTCGCGTCGAACTATGTGAACTACAGCCTGACCGACGTGCTGTCGTCGATGGTGTCGCTGATCCTGACCATCGCGTTCCTGCGGGTCTGGCGGCCGGCGGTGGATCCCAAGTTCGCGATCAACATCGACCGGGTCGGCGAGGTGCGCGGCAAGATCGGCGGCGGCCAGGGGTGGTATCCGTGGATCATCGTGTCGGTCGTGGTGATCATCTGGACCATCGCGAAGATCTTCCTGATCGGCGACGTCAAGGTGCCGTGGCCCGGACTCGACAAGGCCGTGTTCATCACGCTGTACAACACGCCGTATGGCGCCGTGTGGGACTTCCAGCCGCTGGCCACCGGCACCGCCATTCTGGTCGCGGCGATCATCACCGCGTTCGTGGTCGGGCTGAGCGCGAGCGAGTTCGGCAAGGCGATCGCCGACACGTGGGTGCAGACGCGGATCGCGATTCTGACCGTGGCGACCATCGTCGGGCTGGCGTATCTGATGAACTACTCGGGGCTGACCTATACGCTCGGTCTGGGCGCGGCGTCGGTCGGGCCGTTCTTTCCGCTGGTGTCGGCGTTCCTCGGCTGGGTCGCGGTGTTTCTGTCCGGCAGCGATACGTCCGGTAACGCGCTGTTCGGCAACCTGCAGGTCGTGGCGGCGCATCAGTTGAATCTCAATCCGATCCTGATGGCGGCGACCAATTCGTCGGGCGGCGTGATGGGCAAGATGATTTCGCCGCAAAACATCTCGACCGGCGTGGCGACCACCGAACTCAAAGGCAAGGAAGGCGTGGTGTTCGCGCGGACCTTCAAGCATTCGATTCTGCTGACGGTGCTGCTCGGGGTGCTGGTGTGGCTGCAACAGAATGTGTTGCAGGGGATGATTCCGCATTAGGAAAATGGGAGGAAGTCGGCCGCTGGCCATTCGCGGCCTATCCGCTGCCGACTTCCGTGATTCCGTATCTCCGTATTCCCGTACTTCCGCAATTCGGCGATACCGCAAAATAATTCACGACCTCGCGGCACGTCCCCGCCCTGACCGTGGCTCCTCTATCTGCGCAGCCAATCACATTGTAATTTTTCTCACATCAGCGTGAGAATTGCTCGTTTTGCATACGCCTCGCCAGCGCTTACGATCTCCTTATCCGACGCCCCACTCTCCTGCATCTTGCCGTTTCATTCCAGGCTGAAACGTTTCGCGCGATCGCGCTGCTACGATGCGCTGGCGTCTCGACTCAACCGCGCGCGGCGCCACTTCGATGAATGCTAAAAACCTGCTCCAGTTGCTGATTCTCGCCGCCCTGTGGGGCGCGTCCTTTCTGTTTATCCGCGTCGGCGTGGCCGATTTCGGCGTCGCGCCGCTGATGGCGCTGCGTGTCGGCATCGGCGCGGCCTTCCTGATCATCGTGCTGATCGCGCGACGGCCGTTGCGGCAATCGGCCACGATCCTGCGCACGCGCGCCCTTCCCCTGCTGGTGGTCGGGATTCTGAATTCGGCGGCGCCTTTCTGCCTGTTCGCGTACGCCGAGCTGACGCTGTCGGCCGGCGTTACCTCGGTGATCAATGCGAGCACGCCGCTGTGGGGCGCGCTGGTCGCGTTCGTCTGGTTGCGCGACCGGCTGAGCGGGTTGCGCACGCTCGGTCTCGTGGTCGGCTTTCTCGGCGTGTTGATGCTGGTGTGGGATCAGATCGCCGCGCCGGGCAGTTCGGCGGCCACGCCGCTGACCACCGCGCTGGCGGCCGGCGCGGCGCTCGGCGCCACGCTGCTGTACGGCATCGCCGCCAACTACACCAAGCGCCATCTGACCGGCGTCGATGCGCTCACCGTCGCCGCCGGCACGATGACCGGCGCCACCATCGTGCTGCTGCCGCTCGCGGTGATCTACTGGCCGGCCGCGCCGATCTCGCTGCATGCGTGGGGGGCGGTGATCGCGCTGGGCGTCGCGTGTACCGGCGTCGCGTATATGTTGTTCTTCCATCTGATCGCGGTGGCCGGACCGGCGCGCGCTATCACGGTGACTTTCGTGATTCCGATTTTCGGCATCCTGTGGGGTGCGCTGTTTCTTGGCGAAAGCGTGTCGCCCGGCATGCTGGAAGGCTGCGGCGTGATTCTGGTCGGCACCGCGCTCGCCACTGGCGTCATCAAGCGGCTGCCGTGGGTCGGGCCGCGTCGCGCTGATACCTGAAGCCGGATTTTGGGTCGGGCTCGGGCTCGAACAAGGTTCGGCGCTCGTCACGTTGTCTTGTTTTTTGTTGTTTGCGTCTTCATCGACCACGTTCAGCCACAGTCGGCCACGCTCGGCCACGTATTGCGCGTCGCCCAAAAAAATAGCCCGCACTCTTTCGGAGTGCGGGCGAAACCGTCGCCCTACGAGGATAGGCGACGGGGCCACCGAGGCCGCGCGCTGCGCGCAGGCCATCATCGGGTTCAGCACTGGTTTATCGTCCGATGCTGGAATCGTCTGGAACCCCTGCCTGGAAAAACCATGTCGGCTTAACCAGTCCGGCCCCATGAGTCTATAAAAGCAGCTTGTGTGCCAGTTGCTGGAAGTCAGCGGAGAAATCTCGCAAGCGTTTGATTTTTATTGGAATTTATTGCGAGAGGGTGAGGCGAGGAAGGCGCTGGAACAGGCTTCGGCAGTTACGTCACCGGGGTAACGTCACGTTACACGCGGCCGCACATGGCGGCCGTATACGTTCGATTCATACGCGACCGGCACGGCGGCGTTCAATGGCCGGGCCACTTCGGACGCTGCGCCGTACTGTGCCGCAGACGCAGCCCCGCCGGCGGCCGCGATTCACGCGGGTTCAACGCTGCGCCGCACACGAGCGCCAGGACGAGCAAGCTCGCCGCCCACATCCAGTAAGGAATCACGTCGAACATGGCCAACTCCGGTTGATTGCCGGGCCATCCCGGTATGTCGGAGTCAAGCAAAACACGTGCTCGGTGCCAGGAGTGCCGTGGGGTCGACGGTTAGATGCGGATTCACCCGGCGCTGGGTTAGTGCGCGGCAATACTCGCGGGCGAAAAAAAACCCGTCCAGGACGAATCCCGGACGGGTTTTTTGACTGCTGTGGCTGCCTGCCGTGCCTTACCGCGCTTGACCGCCGCTCGCGGCAGGCACAGCGGCTGAGACTCAGTGCAACTGGTCGACCATCAGACTCATGATCTGCTTGGCCTGCGGGCCCTGATCCACATCGCCCTTGTCGTTGACGACGGCAACGCGAGTCTGGTTAGGCGTCACCGCCCGCACGTTCACCAGATACTGCTTGGCCACCTTTTCCTTCTTGCCGTGGAAAATCTGGCTCCAGAAGCCCTGCTCCGCCGACGTCAGATCCTTCGGATCGACATAGCGCACGAAGTACAGGCCACGACTCGCATCGCGGTCGTCGACCGTGAAGTTGCTGCGGTCGAGCGCAAGGCCCACGCGCAACCACGCGCGGTCGTACGGCTCGCCCAGCGTGAGCTCGGTCGACGAGAACTGCGCCTGCGTGTTGGGCAAGTCCGCGTCCGGCATGGGTTGCTGCGCCGACAGCGCGACATTTTGCGCCGCAGTGGCCGCTGCCGCCGATTTGGCGCCCGCGGTAGCCGCGTTCGGCGCGGTTTGCGCGCCGGCCGGCGTCAGATCCGCGCTTTGCGTGTCGCCCGATTTGCGCGAGTCAGCCAGCGCCAGCGTCGCCATCAGGCGCTTCAGGTATTCCTGCTCGAGGCCCGGATCGTTCGGCTTGGCTTCCCACTTGGTCGAATCGTTGTTCGGACCGGTGACCGCCTCGCGCAACCCCTTCTGGCTGATGAACACATACGTGCCGCCGCTCGGCGACGTTTCGAGACGCGTGCGGTACTTGTTGCGCTCCGAACTCACGTAGCTGTTGCCCATGGCTTTGGACAGCGTGTTGCGGATCAGGCCGTCGTTGATCTGGGCGTGGGTTTCGTTCCAGTCGGTTTCCATCACGCCCTTGTCGCGCTGGTCGACCACCAGCAGGAAGCCCTGCTCCTGCCAGAAGCGGCGAATCTGCGCCCAGGCCTGCGCGGGCGACTTGTTGTCGATCACCAGCCAGCTTTCCGTGCCGTCGCGCTGGATGTGCATGCCGGTAACCGGCGGCACCACCACCGTGGCATTCTGCGACGGCGCTTGCGCCTGAACCTGCTTGAGCGTGGACAACGAGGTTTCGCCGCCTTGCGGAGGCAACGAACGCTGATCGGCCGTCTCGTCGATCATGTTCGGCGGGACGGCAAGTGACACCTGCTTCGATTTCGAGTCGCTCTTGTAGTCGATTTTGGTCGGCGACGACGTGCCGCAGCCGGCGACCAGACCGCCTGCCATCAGCATTACTGCAAACCGCTTGGTAAGACGAAGATCAGTCATGTTCGGGGAATCCTTCCGCTACGCCACGGCAAGTTTCCGTGGATCAACCCAACATTTTACCGATCCCGGCGAGTCGTGTGCAAAAAGTGGGGTTTGCCCGAGAAATGAGCAGCGCGCGCGGGCTCGTCGAGCCTCGGCCGCAGCCCGTTTGTCCTGCGTCTTCGCGACGCTCGCAAGGCGTTCTCTGTCCCGGGGAAAAACTCAGCCGCGATCGTTTTCAACCTGCTTTCGCGCGGCGTATTTAACAATCCGCCACGTTTCCTAATTCGTTGTCAGACGTATCCCCCATCTGCGTCAGATCCTTGTTTTAAAGGCTTTTTGCGTTCGGTTCGCACGTCAATTTTGAGACTACTCGATCCAGCGAATCGCCCGCCTGACGAAGATCAGGAAACCTCAGTGTTATCTTGAATTGGACGTCTCAATAAAGTTTGAGCGCTTCCCTCGCGAGATCGACTGCTATGCAAAAAACGCGTGTTTGTCAGGCCCTGAGCATTTCGACGCTGGCCATTCCTCTCCTCTGCGCGAACGTCCCCGCGCACGCCGAACTGGGCGGCGCGATGCCGCTCCAGGCCGATTCGACCGGCGCCGCGCCGCAAACCCTGCTGAACGGCGCGCTGCGCCTGCGCACGCTGACCGATGCCGGCGCGACGACCGTCAACGAGTACGCGACCAGCACCGGGCGGATCGTCGCCTATGCGTGGCAAGGCCCGACCATGCCGGATCTGCAGGCGCTGCTGGGCCCGTACGCGGAGTCGTACCGCAACGGCGCCGCGGCGTCGACGGCGAGCGGCAATCTGCACGCGTCGCGCGTGGTGCGCCCGGACGTGATCGTGGAATCCGGCGGCCCGATGCGCGGCTATGTGGGACGGGCGTGGCTGCCGTCGGCGTTGCCGGCCGGCGTCGCCGCTGACGATTTTCGGTGACGGGTCGTGGCGGACGGCGGCGGGCCATATCCGGCCGCCGTGTATCAGGCCCAAACCCCAAGCCAGCCCCCATCAAAAAATAACGCGCCGGAGACCTCTCGCACCATGACCCCGTCCTTCTCTTTGCTTACGCTGGTCCTCGTTTGCGCCGCGCTCGCGGGTTGCGGCGGCGGCGGCGGCACGTCGACCAGCGCCCCCCAACGGGCGCGGTTGCCCCGCTCGCCGCCAGCGCACCCGCCGGCGCGTCCACGCCCGCCGCCAGCACATCGGTGCCGCAATCGACCCTTGCCAACGTCCAGCCGATCGCCGTCACCACCGCGCCGGGCCTGACGCGCAACATGCTGACGACGAGCGTCACCGTCTGCCAGCCCGGCACCGACAACTGCGCGACCATCGACAATATTCAGGTCGACACCGGCTCGCACGGCTTGCGGATTCTGGCCTCGGCGCTGCCGGCGAGCCTCCCGCTCGCGGCGATCGCGTCGGGCGGCGGCATCACCGGCGAGTGCGCGGTGTTCGGCGGCGGCTACGCGTGGGGCGCGGTGCGCAGCGCGGACGTGCGCATGGCCGGCCAACTGGCCGCGTCGATCCCGATCCAGTTGATCTCCGACCCGGCGGCGCCGACCGTCCCCGCCGATTGCGCCGCCTCCGGCCCGGCCATGCTGACGGTCGCGAGCCTGCGCTCCAACGGCATTCTCGGCGTCGGCCTGTTCGCGGCCGACTGCGGCGCCGGCTGCGTCAATGCCGCCTTGCCGCGCTGGTACTACCGTTGCGATGCGAACGGCGCCTGCGTCGCGAGCGCTCAGGCCCTCGCGCAGCAGGTGACCAACCCGGTCAGCCGCTTCGCGCTCGACAACAACGGCGTCGTGATCGACCTGCCGGCCATCGCCGACAGCGGCGCGGCCAACGTCGCCGGCTCGCTGATCTTCGGCATCGACACCCAGGCGAACAACACGCTCGGCGGCGCCAGCGTCGTCAAGGCCAATTCGCAGACGGGCTACGTGGTCACCACCAGTGCCGGACAAACTTACTCGCAAAGCTATATCGACAGCGGCTCGAACGGGCTCTTCTTCAGCAGTACGCTGTTGCCGCAGTGCGGCTTCTGGTATTGCCCCAGCGCAACGCAAGCCGCCAATGCCGCGATTTCCGGCACGAACGGCACGTCGAACCCGGTGTCGTTCGAGATCGGCAATTCGAACGTGCTGTTTGCCTCGGCGAACAATGCTTTCGACAACCTGGCCGGCGTGGCCGGCAGCAGCTTCGGCTGGGGCCTGCCGTTCTTCTACGGACGACGTGTCTACACAGCCATCTCGGCACGCGTGACGTCAGCGGGACCGGGGCCTTATTACGCTTTCTGAACCTGAGGGCGGCTCTGACAGACTCGCCCTACATGCGGCATCGAGACGGCGCTTTCAGACGCGGAAACTTCTCGAATCCGCGGGACGGGTTAATTTGAACGCCATCGGCTGCGATAATCTTATGCTTCGACTAACGTCGTTTCTATTTAGTTAGTCATGCGTAACTCGAGAACATCGCCTGATGCAAGAAACCACCTTTTCGCTCGACCACTTCGAGCAACTCGTCTACACGCGTCAGCATGTCAAGGCGTCGATCCAGCTCGTCGCCGCGCTGGCGCTGTTGCAACAGAACGGCGGCAAGCTGGACCACCGCTTCGTGGCGTCGGGCATGCTCGACCTCACGCCCAGCGAGCAGCGCCAACGCTTCTGCAGCCGTCTCGCGAGCGCGTCGTCCACGCTGTTCGCCGACCCGGATTTCAGGTTGCCTGCCGAGTGCTTCAGATTGCTTCTGACGCTGCACGAATGGCTTGGCCTGGTGTTCTCGACCACACCGTTCGGCAATGCCGATCCGGTGAGCCGTCACCTGAACCCACGTGGCCCGGAGAACACGCAGTTTCTTGCCGGCGACTGTTTCGTCGAAAAACTATGCGTGCTCTATTCGACCGAGTCCGAACTGGAGATCGACTTCGCCGCACTGTGGGCGTACGACAAAACCCTCGCGGCCAGTCTCGCGCTCGTGCTGCTGGCGCCGACGTTCAAGGGCTCGCCGAGCGCGCACGTCAAACGCGAAGCGCTGATCGAATGGCTGCCCGGCAAGCTGCGGCAGATCGACGACCTCGACGACTTGCCCACCGCCCTGCTGCATAACGCCTACATGTTCTGCAGCTACGCGGACTCGCCACGACGGCATGAGATCAAGCGGGACATCAACGTGCTGGTGCGCCGCAAACTGGCGCAACTGGGACTGACCGATCTGCCGGCGAAGGTAGCGGCGGTAAAACCGGCGCCCGCTTTAGCGCCGGCGAAAAACCGCACGCGGCGCGGCAAGAAACCGCTGATGCTGGTCGTGCTGGAGTGGTTCGGCGGCGCGCATTCAATCTACCGCACGCACTCGCGCACGCTGGAGGCGGCGCGCGAACATTTCGAGGTGGTCGGCTTCGGTTTCGGTTACGCGATCGACGACATCGGGCGCGCGGTGTTCGATCGTTTCATTGAACTGGAGCAGCCAGAATACATCGGCGAATGCCTGAAGACGATTCGCGACTTTGCCGAGGCCGAAAAGGCGGAGGTGTTGTATATGCCGAGCGTGGGCATGTTCGTGCTGAGCGTGTTCATGTCGAATCTGCGCGTCGCGCCGCTGCAGATCGCCGGTCTGGGCCACCCGGCCACCACGCACTCCGACAAGATCGACTATGTGAGTGTCGAAGAAGATTACGTCGGCGACCCCGCCTGCTTTAGCGAGCGCCTGATGACGCTGCCGAAGGACGGCCAGCCGTATCGCCCTTCGGTGTCGCTGCCGGACATCGTCGCGCGGATTCCGCCGTCGCGCGAGACCCTGGAGATCGTCGTCACGGCCAGCGCGATGAAGCTGAATCCCGGCTTTCTCGACGCGTGCCGCGAGATCGGCGCGCGCGCCGCGACGCCGGTCGAGTTTCATTTCATGAGCGGCGTGCCGGCAGGTTTGCCGCTTGATCGAATCCGCGACGTGATCGGACAGGCGTTACCGCGCGCAATCGTGCATGGCTTCCACGATTACGCGGGCTATCTGACGTACGTCAATCGCGCCGATCTGTTTCTCAGCCCGTTTCCGTTCGGCAATACCAATGGCATCGTCGATGCGCTCACGCTGGGTTTGCCGGGTGTCTGCAAACGCGGTGCGGAGGTGTTCGAGCGGATCGACGGCGCGCTGTTCGAGCGGGTGGGCATGCCGTCGTGGACCACGGCTGACAGCGTCGAGGATTACATCGCCGCCGCGGTCCGGATGATCGACTCGCACGACGAGCGCAAGGTGTTGCGGCAGAATTTGATCGATACGCGGGCGGTGGAACGTTGCTTCGAGGGGCGGCCGCAGGCTTTTGGCGAGCGTGTGCGGAAACTGATGCGGGAAAAGAAAAGCCATCGCGCGGAGGCGATGGCTTGAGGGTGGTTCAGTTGTTTGGGCTTAGCAGCGTTGGTGGCGAGTTTGCGGTTTGACTGGGCCCGGAGGCTGAAGCGGCTCGGCCGACACATCGGCTGGGAAGCCGGCTGGGTAAACTGGCTGACAGGCCGACTGAGAAGCCGGCTGAGAAGCCAACTGACAAGCCGGCTAAGCGTCCACTCGCAAGCGACACGACTCGCCAACGCGCCAGAGCGATTTATTCCTCGGCGGCTTCGGCAGGCGGTGCGGCAAGCTTGGCAGGCGCCAGCCAGGTGAACACGCCCAGCGTCTCGCCGTGGAATGTGCATTCGGCGGCGGCAGCTGTTGTCGTCTTCTTCGGCTTGGCGTTTTTGGGCGCAAGCGCGTCGGCGCTCGAAGCAGCCTTAGCCACTGCTGCCGCTGCTGTTTCCGATGGCCCGGCGGCATTCGCCGCCACGACAGGCGCCGAAGCCGACGATCCGGCCGAAGCCGCCGACGCCGCTTGCACGCCCGAAGCCGCGGATGCAGTCTGTGCCATCTGCCCCGCCCGCGCTGCTGAAGCCGCGACCGGTGCAGCCGCCTTCGGCGCGACAGGCGGCCTAGCCGCCGCCACTTCCGACGCCGTCATCACGTGTTCGATCGTACCTTCGACCACCACCCGTGTACCGTCGATCGCGGCACCCGCGTGATCGATCTTCAGCGTATCCGTGGAAGTGTCAGCCAGCTTGCTTCGCATCAACTGCTCGCATGCGCTCGGGTTCTTATAGACGGCACAGCCGGCCAGCAACGTGGCGGCAGTCGTGACGCAGACGAGGGAGAGAATCCGAATCTTCATTGATGTTCCGTTTTTCAAGCCGTCGGCAATTGTAGCTTACGGGGCGGACACTCGACGTCGGCCGCTACGGTCTGTGTGACGCGCGGGCCGGCAAGCCTGGACCGCGCGCAAAACGACTCGCGACACGTCAAAACCTTGACCTCGCCAGCGCGTATCGGCATGGTGTTGAGCGGCCGCCGCTGTTGCGCCGCGCGGCTTTCTTTCCCGCCTGCGTCCCTCAAGGGACGCAGCCCGGTTTCTTCACCCCGTATCGACCGGCTTTCCCGCATGCTCAGCCTCGCCCTGCTCGCCATTGCGGCTTACGTCGCCACCAACATCGACAACCTGTTCGTGTTGCTCGCCTTTCTCGCGGAAGCGGGACGCCAGCGACGTCGTGTGATCGTGGGGCAATTCGCAGGCTCGCTGGCCTTGATCGTGGCGGCAACTCTGGTGGCGGCGCTGTTGACGCGTTTGCCCACCGGTTACGTCGGCCTGCTCGGCATTCTGCCGATCGGCGTCGGGCTCGCCAAGGCATGGGAACGGTTCGGCCCGTCCAGCGCCAACCCGGCAAGCGCATCCGGAACGGCCGCCACAGTGAGCGACGGCTCATCCTGGTGGACCGTCGCATGCGTGGCGGTCGCCAACGGCTCGGACAACATCGCCGTCTACGTGCCGTTGTATGCCAGTCATTCACATGCCGACGGCATGTTTATCTCGCTGATGTTTATCGTGATGATCGGGCTCTGGTGCGCCGGTGCGGTGTGGCTCGTCGAACATCCGTTGCTCGGCGCGCCGATCCGGCGTTACGGCACGGCACTGCTGCCGCTGATCCTGCTGGTAATCGGCGTGTCCGTGATCGTGCAGAACGACACGCTGCGGATCGTGTTCGGCCTCTGATCCGCGCAAAACTTCAATTAGTCAGCCGCAGTCGGCCGCAGTCAGAACAGTCAGCCGCAGTCAGCAACAGTCAGCAACGGCCCCGTGCGGAGATGCGCTGCACACCAGCGCGCGATGCGGCACGGCCGTTCTCCCTCTGAACCCTTAATTGGCCGGCATCGACGGCATGGCGGTCGGCTGCACATACGTGCGCACGCCCGCGAGCGGCGAACCGTAGCCGCCGGCATTCGTGTTGTTCGGCAAGCCGTTGACCAGTTGCGCACGCGGGTCGGTCGGATTCAGGTTCATCTCGCCGGCCTGCTGGTTGCCGTGCGTCGGGTATTCGCTGCCGCGCGCGGCGTTCGGCATCAGGCGTAAGCCGTTTTGCGGCGCGTTGACGTCGTCCTGCACACTCAGGCCCTGAGCGCCCGCCTGCGCAGCGATCCCGCACGCGGCGGCGCATAGCAAGATCCGTACTGCCTTCAATGTCCTCGACGTTCGTTTCATGGCTGCCTCCGGCAAAGTGAAAAGAAGTGATCCTGTCCGCGGTTTCCGATCCGGCGATCCGGCGATCCAGCGCGCGGCCAACGCTGATCCTTTTAGTTATACGCGCCGCCGTCCGGTTCGGATTCGGCAACTTCGGCCACGTCAACATCAACCTCCCGCACTGCAATCCCCGCAACCCGCGCTCCCGCTTGTCCACCGCCTCAAGACAATTCACCCACCCTCCGACGCCGCAACATCAGCACCCAATTCCGCCAGCGCCTATCTTTATTCCGATTGCCGATTTCCCCGCGGTTCGAACGCCCTGATAATGGATCTCATGAACGCCAACTTCACTCCGAAAGCCCGCGCGCTGTCTGGCACGCTCGCGGCATTCAGCGCCGCACTGCTCATGGCGGCATGCGCCGGCCCGACTGCGGCAACGTCAACGGCATCAGCATCGAACCCGGCCGCCACCCCAGCCAACGCGGCGCAACTGCAAGCCGCAGTCGCCGGCCCTCAACGCGGCGCCAAAGCTCGCCAGCGCGACCTCTACCGTCATCCGCAAGAAACCTTGCAGTTCTTTGAGCTGACGCCGTCGCAAACCGTGCTGGAAATCGCGCCCGGCGGCGGTTGGTACACGGAAATCCTCGCGCCGTACCTACGCGACCAGGGCAAGCTCTACGAGGCCGAATACGACGGCCCGCAAGCCGTGCCATCGGCGGAAACGCAAGCCAACCGGGCCGCGTACGCGCGCAAATTCGCCGCCGCGCCCGCCGTGTACGGCAATGTGGTGGTCGGCACGCTGAAGGCCGGCCAGTTCAACGGCTTCCCGGCGGACGCCCGCTTCGACCGCGTGCTGACCTTCCGCAACATCCACAACTGGATCAAGGACGGCCAGATCGACGCCAACCTGCGCGCCTTTTACGCGGCGCTCAAACCCGGCGGAATACTCGGCGTCGAAGAACATCGCGCGGCGCCCGGTACTTCGTTGCAGCAGACCATCGACAGCGGCTATGTGACCGAAGACTACGTGATCGAGCACGCGCGCGCGGCCGGCTTCCAGTTGATCGGCCGCAGCGAAGTGAACAGCAATCCGCGTGACACGAAAGACTATCCGCACGGCGTCTGGTCGCTGCCGCCCACCTACGAGGGCGGCGACGTCGACCGGGCAAAATACGCGGCCATCGGCGAATCGGACCGCATGACCTTGCGCTTCCTGAAACCCGCGCAATAAATCCGCGGCGCCAGCAAGGCGTCCGCAGCGGCGTCCACACGAGCCGCCGGCGGGATGGCGCTTGACGCCATCCCAATAATATGTTCCTATGGCGCACTATGTACCGCGCCCAGACCATCCTATCGCTACTACTAGCCCCCTCTACCGGGCTAGGTCTGCTGCTGCGCGCTTCCGTCTGAATCTGCTACACCCGAAGCACCGCTCAATTCCCCAGTAACTGACCCAGCCCCGGTTTCCGACCGGCGCGTTGTTACATCTGTTCGTCGTCCGGTCGATTCCCAGCTATCTGGTCTCACCCTCGGATGATGAAAATGTTGAAGAACCCTGCTACCAAATACCGCTCGTTCAAGCCCGTCAACTTGACGGATCGCCAATGGCCGTCGCGCACCATCACGCGCGCGCCGATCTGGATGAGCACCGACCTGCGCGACGGCAATCAGGCGCTGTTCGAGCCGATGAACGCGCAGCGCAAAATGCGCATGTTCAAGACGCTGGTGCAGATCGGCTTCAAGGAAATCGAAGTCGCGTTTCCGTCGGCATCGCAGACCGACTTCAATTTCGTGCGCGAGCTGATCGAAGGCGGCCATATTCCGGACGACGTCACCATCGAAGTGTTGACGCAAGCCCGCGACGACCTGATCGAACGCACCTTCGAATCCTTGCGTGGCGTACCGCGTGCGATCGTCCATCTGTACAACGCGACTGCGCCGGAATTCCGCAAGATCGTCTTCGGCCTCGAGAAGAGCGGCGTGAAGGAGCTCGCGCAAAAGGCCGCGCGCACGATGAAGCGTTTCGCCGACGCCTCGCCGGAAACGCACTTCACGCTGCAATACAGCCCGGAAGTGTTCAGCGGCACCGAACTCGACTTCGCGAAGGAAGTCTGCGACGCCGTGTTCGACATCTGGCAACCGACGCCGGACCACAAGGCGATCGTCAACCTCCCCGCCACCGTCGAAATGGCCACGCCGAACGTCTACGCGGACCAGATCGAATGGATGCACCGCAATCTCGCGCGCCGTGACTCGCTGATCGTTTCCGTCCACCCGCATAACGACCGCGGCACCGCGGTCGCGGCGGCGGAACTCGCAGTCATGGCCGGCGCCGATCGTGTCGAAGGCTGCCTGTTCGGCAATGGCGAACGCACCGGCAATGTCGACCTCGTTACGCTCGCGTTGAATCTGTACACGCAGGGCGTCGATCCCGAACTCGATTTCTCGAACATTAACGAAGTCGCGCGCACCGCGGAAGAATGCACGCAGTTGCCGGTGCATCCGCGTCACCCGTATGTCGGCGATCTGGTGTTCACCGCGTTCTCCGGTTCGCATCAGGACGCGATCAAGAAGGGGCTCGCGGTACAGAAGCCGGACGCGTTGTGGGAAGTGCCGTATATGCCGATCGATCCGAGCGATCTCGGCCGTACGTACGATTCGGTGATCCGCGTGAACAGCCAGTCGGGTAAAGGCGGCATTGCGTACCTGCTCGAACAGAGCTACGGCGTGGTGTTGCCGCGCCGCCTGCAGGTGGATTTCAGCTCGGCAGTGCAGCGTTTTACTGACGAAAGCGGCCATGAAGTCACGCCCGCACAGATCTGGGCGTTGTTCCAGGAAGAGTATGTCCAGAACGTCGCGCCGATTCATTACATGGGCCACAACCTGTCCGAGCGCGACGGACGTGAACACATCAAGCTCACGGTCGAGATCAACGGCGAGCGCCGCGTGTTGAGCGGCGAAGGCAATGGCCCGCTGGACGCGCTGATGCACGCCATCGGCGCACCGGTGCGGATCCAGCACTATGAAGAACGCGCGTTGACGCAGGGCGCGGATGCACGCGCGGTGGCCGTCGCCGAAATGGCGGGCGCCGAGGTGGCGGGTAGCGCGTTCGGCGTCGGTATCGATGCCAATCTGGTGACCGCATCGATTCGCGCGGTGATCAGCGGCGTCAATCGTGCTTATGCACGCGCTAATGCGGAGGCGAAGGCAAGCTTCTTCGACGCGGCATTGAGCGATGCGGCACAAGACGTAGCGGTGTGAAATAGCTAGCCTGCCATTGATGGCTAGTGTTGTTGAAGGGGCGTTCGATTCATTTCGGACGCCCCTTTTCTATTGGCCGCGATTGTGGTCCGCAAAGCACGTCGTGCTCGTTCTGCAATACCGAATTGCGCTCTACTCTCTTTCAGCGGCAAAGCGACCCTGCGATAGTTGCGCCGTCTTCTTCCCGAACTTTCGATTCGGGTTCAAAGGAGACTCAGGCAGTTTTCTATCGACATGAAAGCGAGAGTGCAAGCAATGAACGTTGAATACGCTAAAGCAAAAGGACGTGGCCTCGTCCTGTACAAAACGCTGGCAGGACTAGCGGTGTTGGTGGTTTCGGGCATCGCTCCGTCGATGCCCGTGAATGCGGCAACGCCACTCAATACCAGCGTACTCCCGCTGTCGTTAGCAATGGATGCCGCGACCGAAACGATCCACGCCTGCGAAGCCAAAGGTTTCCGGGTCGCCGTCGCGATCGTGGATGCGGACGGCGTGATCAAGCTGCAACTACGCGGCGACGGAAGCCCGATTCATTCGCAAGGGTTCTCGTTTCGCAAGGCCTACACCGTCATGAGCATGAGGCCGATGATGGGCGCCGATACGAATGGCGCGCTAATCAAACTGATATCCGGCTTCGCGCCGGGACTTCCGGCCGTCGCGACCAGTGGAACGCCGAATCTTCTATTCCTGCCGGGCTCCGTTCTGGTGAAACAGAACGGGCAGGCGATTGCCGCCATCGGTGTAAGCGGCGCACCCAAAAGTGTCGATGACGAGCTTTGCGCGCAAGCCGGTCTCGACAAGATCAGGAATCACCTCACCGACACGTCGTCCAATTGAAATGCCACTAACGCCGTCTATCTGAAACCCGCAAAGCACTCGGAGAGAAACGCGAGGCAGACACGAATCTTGGGCACACGATTTCTCGGCGCGAGCGTCACGGCTGAAATGTCGAATTCGGTCTCGTCCTCGTAATCCGCCAGCACTTGTGTCAGCTTTCGCTGCAGCACGAGTTCATCGCCGATGATCTTGTTGATGCGGCCTATGCCCAGACCCGCCTGCGCGAGCGAGACGATCGCCGAGGTATTGTCGGCAAGAATTCTTCCCGCCACCGGGAACGTGGAGAACTCATCGTCGCCGTCGAACGGCCATTGATTGTGCGAGGTCACCGCCGCGTTGGCGATCAGATCGTGACGTGCCAGGTCCCCGGGCGATCGAGGCACACCGCAAGCGGCGAGATAACCCGGCGAGGCATATAAGGCTCTGCGATGCGAACCGAGCTTGCGCGCTACATGCGTATCTCGCGGCGAGATGCCCGCCCTGATCGCGACATCGATGCCTTCCGTCGACATATCTACCGGCCGGTCGGAGATGTGCAAACTCACGCTGAGGTCCGGGTGACGATCGATCAACACTCGCAAGTTTGGAATCAGCACGTACTCGGCCAGAATGCATGGCACGCTGATTCTGACCGAGCCCAATACCTTGTCGCCGCGCGACGCGAGATCGTCGGCCAGCCTGGCCGCATTGCCGGAGATCAGTTTCGCGTGTTCGAGAAAGAGCTGGCCGTCGTCGGTCAACGATAAACCGTGCGTGCTGCGGTGAAAGAGTCGCAGACCGCATTCCGTCTCCATTCTCGACAACGCGCGCGACACCTGGCTAGGATGTTCATCGCGTTCGCGCGCCACGGCGGCGACGGATAAAGATTCGGCGAGCCGCACGAACAGAGAAAAGTCCTGTAAAGAGAACTCCGTCACGGCTTCTCGCTTTCTGAAGAGTGGGTGCCGCTTCTGGACCTTGTGCTCAACCTCGTTCAGTCCACGAGTCCGGCAGACTGTGCGTCAACGTCGACACGAAACGCGCCGCTTCCGGTTCACGCGGTTGCATGAAGATCTCACGCGACGGCCCCGCTTCTTTCACCACGCCGTTATTCAGAAACACCACGTCGCGCGCAATCGTCGCGGCGAGCCGCAGATCGTGCGTGGCCATCAGCATCGTCATGCCTTCGGTGGCGAGCTGCTTGAGCACTTCGACTACTTCGGCGGCGAGCCCGGGATCGAGCGCCGAAGTCGGTTCGTCGCACAACAGTACTTCCGGCGACGGCGCCAACGCCCGCGCAATCGCCACGCGCTGCTGCTGCCCGCCGGAGAGCGTGGCCGGCCACGCGTCCGCCTTGTGCGCAATGCCGACTTTCTCCAGCAATTCATCGGCGCGCACACGCGCTTTTTCCTTGTCCCACTTCTGCACGGTCAGCAAGCCTTCCATCACGTTCTGCCGCACGGTCAGATGCGGAAACAACTGGAAGTTCTGAAACACCATGCCGGTGCGACGGCGAATCGTCAGCACCGCATCTCGCGACGGTTTTTCATCGCGGCTGAATTCGAGCCGCTGATCGCCGAGCTGGAGTGAACCCGCTTCAGGAATTTCCAGCAGGTTCACGCAGCGCAACAGCGTGCTTTTGCCGCTGCCGGACGGACCGATCAGCGCCGTAACATTGCCCGGCTCGAGTTTCAGATCCACCGAACTGAGCACGCGCAAGCCGCCGAAATACTTGTCGATTTTTTCCAGTCGGATCATCAGTTACCTGCCTGGAAAAGTGCGTGACGGCCGAACTTGCGTTCGAGCCTGACTTGCGCCGACGACAACACCGAACTGAACACCAGATACACCAGCGCCGCTTCGGTATAGAGAATCAGCGGCTCGTAGGTGACCGAGGCGATCCGCTGCGCTGCCTGAAACACTTCGGGCACCGTCAGCACCGCCGCCAGCGAGGTGTCTTTGACCAGCGCGATAAACGAGTTCGACAGCGGCGGCAGCGCCACGCGTGCCGCTTGCGGCAGGATCGCGCGACGCAGTGCCTGGCTGCGTGTCATCCCCATCGAATAGGCGGCTTCCCACTGCCCTTTCGGAATCGATTCGATCACGCCGCGAATCACTTCGGAGTTGTACGCGCCCACGTTCAGCGAAAATCCGATGATCGCCGCCGTCAACGGATCGAGCACAATCCCCACATTCGGCAAGCCGTAGAAGATCACGAACAGTTGCACGAGCAACGGTGAGCCGCGAAACAGCCACACGTAAAAACGCACGATCGCCACCGCCCACTTCGGCCCGAACAGCCGCACCAGCGCGACGACGAACGCGAGCACAATGCCGATCGCGAACGACGCCAGCGTCAGCGGCACGGTGAACACAAGCCCCGCATACAGCAGGGGCCACAGCGAATGCGCCATCAGATGCAACCATGCCGGCATGATTCAGACTCGCGGTGGGGGCTTACTGGGAAACGTCTTTGCCGAAGTACTTCTGCGAGATCTTCTCGTAGGTGCCGTCTTTCTTCATGTCGGCCAGCGCCTTGTTGATCGCCGCCACCAGTTCCGGGCTGCCCTTGCGGATCAGCACGGCAGATTTGTCGCTGCTGTCCGACGCGGTATCGAGCGCGACGATTTTCACTTTGGCGTCCGGCTTGTGCTTCTTGAAGTCGAGGAACGACAGCGAATCGTTGACGGTCGCGTCCACGCGGCCCGAGGTCAGCAGATCGATCGACTCATTGAAGCCCTGCACGGGGATCACTTCCGCGCCATGCGCCGCCGCGATCTTGCCGAAGTTGCTGGTCAGTGTGTTGGCCGACTTCTTGCCCTTCAGGTCGTCGAAATTCTTCGCCGTGGTGTTGCTCGACTGCACGATCAGCGCCGCGTGCGACGTGATGTACGGGTCTGAGAAATCGTATTTGACCTTGCGCGCATCCGTAATCGCCACTTCATTGATCACCGCGTCGTAGCGGTTCACGTCGAGACCGGCGATCAATCCGTCCCATTTGCCTTCCACGAATTGCGGTTTGACGCCCAGACGCTGCGCGATTGCGGTGCCGATCTCCACGTCGAAGCCGGTCAGCTTGCCGGACTCGTCGTGATACGTAAACGGCGCGTAAGTGCCTTCGGTGCCGATCTTGAACACGCCGGCGGATTTGATCTGCGCGAGTTCATCGGCGGCGAAGGCCGAGGTCACGGCGACGGCTTGCAACAGCGCGATCAGCAGAATGGAACGAATCGACTTCGACTTCATCAGGTGGCTCCGTCAGGTTTGCTGCATCAGTGATGCTTGGGCAGGGCCCGCCGCGCTTGCGCCCGGCAGAGTGGGCGGACTGTAGCAAAGGGCTCACGCTTTTACAAAGGATCAGGTTTCCGATCAATATGCGCATACGTGCTAAGGCGACAGCCGTGGCCGATGACATGGCGTCGAATACGACGTTATAGCAGATAGGACGAACGGCATGCATCGCATCATGGAACGCGGGCGGGACGCCATCGGGGAAAACACGGGAGGGGCGCGACCGCGGCTAATGCAGCGGCTAAGGCGGCTAATGTGGCTAATGCGACAAACGCGCGGCGGCAAGAGAAAGGGCGGCGCCGTGGAAAACCACAGCACCGCCCCTGGCTGGTCTACAGAAAGCCTACCGCTCCACCGGATGCGGCTCCTTGCGTTTGTTGGCCACGCGGATCGCGTCGAAGTAAGCCGGATTCGGCGGACGCTTCAGATAACGCCCCGCCCCGCGCACCGCGCGCAACTCGCCATCGGTCCACGCGAGTGCGCCGCGCGTCAGCGTGTGCATCGCGACGCCTTGCACGGTCATGCCTTCGAACACGTTGAAGTCGACCTTCTGATGATGCGTCTTCACCGAAATCGTCTTGCTCGCGTTCGGGTCCCACACCACGAGATCGGCGTCCGCGCCGACCTGCACCGCGCCTTTACGCGGATAGAGGTTGAAGATCTGCGCGGCATTGGTCGACGTGATACGCACGAATTCATTCGGCGTGAGACGTCCGCTATTCACGCCGTGATGCCAGAGCACCGCCATGCGGTCTTCCACGCCGCCGCACCCGTTTGGAATCTTCGTGAAGTCTTCACGGCCCATTGCCTTCTGCGACGCGCAGAACACGCAGTGATCCGTCGCGGTAGTGTGTAACTGGCCCGCTTGCAGACCGTGCCACAACGCTTCGCGATGCTCGGCGGAACGGAACGGCGGGCTCATGACGTGCGCCGCCGCGCGCGTCCAGTCGGGATCGCGATACACCGCTTCGTCGATTACCAGATGGCCCGGCAACACTTCGCCGAATACGCGCAAGCCTTCGCTGCGCGCCCGCGCGATTGCATCGACCGCGTCTTTCGATGACACGTGCACGATATACACCGGCACGCCCAGCACTTGCGCGATACGAATCGCCCGGTTCGCCGCTTCGCCCTCCACTTCCGGCGGTCGCGACAGCGGATGCGCCTCCGGACCCGTGAAGCCCTTCGCCAGCAACTGGCGCTGCAACTGGAACACCAGCTCGCCATTCTCCGCATGCACGGTGGGCAGCGCGCCGAGTTCGAGCGAACGCGAGAAGCTGTTCACGAGCACTTCGTCGTCGGCCATGATCGCGTTCTTGTAGGCCATGAAGTGCTTGAAGCTCGATACGCCATGCTCATGCACCAGCGTGCCCATGTCGCGATAAACCGAGTCGTCCCACCAGGTGACCGCGACGTGAAATCCGTAATCCGCCGAGGCTTTCTCGGCCCAACCGCGCCACGCGTTGAACGCTTCCATGAGCGATTGCTTCGGACTCGGGATCACGAAATCGATGATGCTGGTCGTGCCACCCGATAGTCCCGCCGCCGTGCCGGTATAGAAATCATCGCTCGCCGTCGTGCCCATGAAGGGCAATTCCATATGCGTGTGCGGATCGATACCGCCGGGCATCACGTACTGGCCGCCCGCGTCGACAATCGTGGCGCCGGCCGGCGCTTCGAGGTCCACGCCGATCTGCAGGATCGTGCCGCCGTCCTGCGGATCCGCACACAATACGTCCGCACGATACGTGTTCTCCGCGTCGATAATCGTGCCGCCGCGAATCAGGGTCGTCATGTTGCGCCTCCTTATGAACTGCTGGTTTCGGTGCTACCTCTATCCATTACGCTGACGTCAGGCACTAACTAGGCGCTCGCCACTCGCGCGCTCGTTCCTTTGCTGAGCTTCATCCACGCGCTGTACACGATCGACGCCAATGCAAGTCCGACAAACCACGCATAGGTATAGAGCGTATTGAAGATCGCCGGCACGTTCGGAAACGATGCCGGAAACGCGGTATGCAAAAAGCCCGGCAGATTCGGCAGCACGCCGATCACCAGCGCGACCACCGCGCCGATATTCCAGCCGCCGGTATAGCTGTATTCGCCGTGCTCGTCGAACAGTTCGCGCGGATCCAGACGGGTGCCGCGAATCAGAAAGTAATCGACCATCAGAATGCCGGCCACCGGTCCGAGCAATGCCGAATAACCCACCAGCCACGTGAAAATATAGCCTTGGGTGGTGGCGAGAATCTTCCACGGCATCATCACGATCGCGATGGTCGCGGTAATCATGCCGCCGACGCGATACGAAATCCCCTTCGGCCACAGGCTCGAAAAGTCATACGCCGGGCCGACGAGGTTGGCGGCGAGATTGCAGCACATCGTGTCGAGCGTGAGGATGATCAGCGCGACGCCCACACCGATGCCCGTCATGCGGCTCGTCAGGTCGATCGGATCCCAGATCGCCTTCCCGTAGATCACCACCGTTGCCGACGTCACCACCACCGAGATCACCGAGAGCAATGCCATCGGCAACGGCAGCCCGATCGACTGGCCGATGATCTGATCGCGCTGCGTTTTCGCGAAGCGCGTGAAGTCGGGGATATTCAGCGCGAGCGTCGCCCAGAAACCGACCATGGCCGTGAGACCCGGCCAGAATGTGACCCAGAAAAGGCCCTCCTTCTTGCCGCCCGGCACGAATTGCGACGGCGCCGACAGCATCGACCCGAGACCGCCCGCTTTCGAGGTCGCCCACCAGACGAGCGCGATACACATCACGATCTTGATCGGCGCGGACCAGCTTTCGAGCCAGCGGATCGAATCGGTCCCGTGCACGATGAAGTAAATCTGCAACGCCCAGAACACCAGGAAACACGCGAGCTGTGCGAGCGAGATGTCGAGAAACGGCATGGCCGCGCCATGCAGCGCGTTGCCGGTGAGAATGTTCAGCAGCGTATAGATCGCACTGCCGCCGAGCCAGGTCTGAATGCCGTACCAGCCGCACGCGACGATCGCGCGCAACATGGCCGGCAATTTCGCGCCCTGCGTGCCGAACGAGGAGCGCACCAGCACCGCGTACGGAATGCCGTGTTTTGCGCCGGCGTGACCGATCAACAGCATCGGCACCAGCACGATCAGATTGCCGAGCAGCACGGTCGCGACCGCCTGCCACGGCGACATGCCCTCTTCCGTCAAACCCGCGGCGAGCATGTACGACGCGATATTCATCACCATCCCCACCCACAGCGCCGCGAAGTGATACCACCTCCACGTGCGTTGCGCGACGCCGGTCGGCGCAAGGTCGTCGTTGTAAAGACTGCTGCCCTGCGCGCCGGCCGCGAACTGCGGATCGGCGGGTTGCGCTGTCTGCTTCATCGAAAGATCTCCACTGGATCGTTGAGCCCCGCGCGGCTTCTGACGGCGCTTGAGGCCTTTGGGGAATGCTCGTCTCAGGCTGCCCTGGCCGCGTGCGCGGGTTCGGCGGTGTCGGCCGCTTCCGTCGCGGCGGGCTCCGCTGCATTCACGCGCGCCGGGTTGTTCGGATGCGTGGTCCAGTTCGCGTACTCGCCCTGATCCACGCGTTCCATCGTGATGCATTCTTCGACCGGACACACATGCATGCACAGATTGCAGCCGACACATTCGGAGTCCATCACTTCAAAATGCCGGACGCCATCTTTTTCTTTCATGATCGCCTGGTGCGCCGTGTCCTCGCAGGCGATATGACACAGGCCGCACTGGATGCACTTGTCCTGATCGATGCGCGCCTTGATGTCGTATTTGAGGTTCAGGTACTTCCAGTCGGTGACGTTCGGCACCGCACGGCCGCGAAACTCGTCGAGCGTGGCGTAGCCTTTTTCGTCCATCCAGTTCGACAGGCCGTCCGCGAGATCGGAGACGATGCGAAAGCCGTAGTGCATCGCCGCCGTGCAAACCTGCACGCTGCCCGCGCCGAGCACCATGAATTCAGCGGCATCGCGCCACGTTGAAATACCACCGATGCCGGAGATCGGCAGGTTCGGCGTTTCGACGTCGCGAGCGATTTCCGCGACCATGTTCAGCGCGATCGGCTTCACCGCTGGACCGCAGTAGCCGCCGTGCGTACCTTTGCCGTCGACCATAGGCAACGGCGACATCGCGTCGAGATCAACCGCCACGATCGAGTTGATCGTGTTGATCAGCGACACGCCATCCGCGCCGCCTTTATAAGCCGCGCGCGAACCGAGGCGGATGTCGCTGATATTCGGCGTGAGCTTGACGAGGCACGGCAGCTTGCTGCCCTCCTTCACCCAGCGCGTGACCATCTCGATGTACTCGGGCACCTGCCCGACCGCCGCGCCCATGCCGCGTTCGCTCATGCCATGCGGGCAGCCGAAATTCAGTTCGACCGCGTCGGCGCCGGTATCTTCGACGAGCGGCAGAATCCACTTCCAGTCGCGTTCGTTGCACGGCACCATCAGCGAGACGATCATCGCGCGATCCGGCCAGTCGCGTTTGACCTGCGCGATCTCACGCAGATTGACGTCGAGCGGACGGTCGGTGATCAGTTCGATATTGTTCAGCCCCGCGATACGCTGGCCGTTCCATTGCACCGCGCCGTAGCGCGAGCTGACGTTCACGACATGCGGGTCGAGGCCCAGCGTCTTCCACACCACGCCGCCCCAGCCCGCTTCGAATGCGCGGTTCACGTTATAGGCTTTGTCGGTGGGCGGCGCGGACGCGAGCCAGAAAGGATTCGGCGAGGTAATGCCGGCAATCGTACAGCGCAGATCGGCCATGTTCGGCTCCTTGGGGACGGCTATTTTTTGTCTGGGTGTTCGGCTGCATGTTTCTTGCGGCTGGCGTGGTTAGCGTCAACCGCGCGCTGTGTTACGGCTCAGGCGGCCTTCACCGCCGTGCGGGCGAACTGCGCATCGATCGCGGCGGCCGCGATCTTGCCGTCCTGCACCGCCTGCACCGTGAGGTCGATGCCGCCGGTAGCCGCGCAATCGCCGCCGGCCCATACGCCGGGCAACGAGGTCTGGCCACTTTCGTCCACCGCGATACGGTTGCCGTCGAGCGTCAGCAATTCGCGTTCGATACCGACCGGCACCAGCGTTTGGCCGATCGCTTTGAGCACCATGTCGGCTTCGATGACGAAACGCTCCTGGCTACCCTCGCTCGACGCACGCTCGAACTCGACGCTGGTCACTACACCTGCATTGCCGATCAAACGCGTGGGCGCTGCATGCGTGACGAGCGTCACGCCGCTGGTCTGCGCAAAGTCGCGCTCGGCCCATGTGGCGCTCATCGATTCGACACCGCGCCGGTACACCATCGTCACCGAGGTCGCGCCGAGCTTGCGGCTTTGCACGGCGGCATCGACCGCCGTATTGCCGCCGCCAATCACAACGACGCGCCGCCCAACCGGCACCGTGCCGACATCGCTCGCGCTGCGAATCTGCTCGATGAAATCCACCGCGTTCATTACGCCGCTCAGGTCCTCGCCTTCCATGGCGAGCGCGCGCACGCCGCTGAGGCCGATCGCGAGGAACACCGCATCGTGTTGCTGGCGCAGCGTATCGAGATCGATATCGCGCCCTAGCGTCACACCGTGTTTGATGTCGATACCGCCGACCGAACACAGCCATGCCACTTCACGCTGCGCGAAATCGTCGACGGTTTTATACGCGGCAATGCCATATTCGTTGAGGCCGCCCGCTTTTTCATGCGCGTCGTAAATCGTCACCTGGTGACCGCTCAACGCAAGCCGATGCGCACACGCGAGCCCCGCTGGCCCCGCGCCGATTACCGCGACATGCCGTCCCGAGTCAGCCGCGCGCTTGAACAGCACTTCGCCGCGCGCCATCGCCCAATCGGTCGCGTGACGTTGTAGCGCGCCAATCGCCACCGGCTTCGCGTCCTGATGGTTGCGCACACAAGCGCCTTCGCAAAGAATTTCGGTCGGACAGACGCGCGCGCACATGCCGCCCAGCGGATTGGCCGACAGAATGTCCACCGCTGCGCCCTTCAGATTGCCGTTGCCGATCTTGCGAATGAAACTGGGAATATCGATCTGCGTCGGACACGCATTCACACACGGCGCGTCGTAGCAGTAGTGGCAACGGCTCGCCGCCGCGGCAGCCGCGCTCGCGTCGAGCAAGGGCGCGATATCGGAGAACTCGCACGAAAGCTGCTCGGGCGACAGGCGCTGCGCGGCGATGTCGCCGGTTTGCTTGAAAGCCATACACGTTCCTTCTTCGATGTGAGGACGTAGCCGGTCCCGCCGGCTGCGCTGAAGCGGAGCCGGGCCGGCATGTTTTATGGGCACTAACTACGGTGAAGCGACCGCTCGAACCACGCGGACCCCAAGCGGGTCCGCCAAAGCTGATGCAGATCCTGGTGCTTGCGGTAAAGCGTTATGAAACCGGCTCGCAGGCACGCTCGAGCATGGCGTGCAGCAGTACGTTGGCGCCCGCCTCGATCCACTCGAAGGTGGCGTCCTCGATCTCGTTGTGACTGATCCCGTCGACGCACGGCACGAATACCATCGACGTCGGCGCGACTTGCGACAGATAACACGCGTCATGTCCTGCACCGGACACCATGTTGCGATGCGGATAACCAAAGCGTTCGGCGGCGGCGCGCACGGACTTCACGCAGGCTTCATCGAAGGCGACCGGTGCGTAGTAAAAGATCTGTTCGAGTTCGGTTTCCAGACCAATACCGCTCGCGATCTTCGCCACGCCCTCGCGCAACGCGGCATCCATTGTCGCGAGCACCGCATCGTCCGGATGACGGAAGTCGACGGTGAAAAACACGCGGCCCGGAATCACGTTGCGAGAGTTCGGATAGACCTGCATCATGCCGACCGTCGCGCAGCCGAACGGCGCATGGTCGAGGCCGATACGGTTCACCAGATCGACCACGCGCGCGGCGCCTAACAACGCGTCGCGGCGGCGCGGCATCGGCGTCGGACCCGCGTGCGCTTCCTGACCCGTCAGTGTGATCTCATACCAGCGCTGACCTTGCGCATCGGTCACCACGCCGATGGTTTTCTGCTCCGCTTCGAGAATCGGCCCCTGTTCGATGTGCAGTTCGAACGCCGCATGCAGAGGACGTCCGCCGCACGGCACATCGCCCGCATAGCCGATCCGTTCGAGTTCCTCGCCGAGGGTCTTGCCGTCCACGTCTTTGCGCGAGAGGCCGTAGTCCAGCGTGAACACGCCGGCGAATACACCCGAGGCCACCATCGCCGGCGCGAAGCGGGAGCCTTCTTCGTTGGTCCAGATCACCACTTCGACAGGATGTTCGGTCTCGATGCCGTGATCGTTCAGACTGCGGATCACTTCGAGACCGCCGAGCACGCCGTAGATGCCGTCGAAGCGGCCGCCGGTCGGCTGCGAGTCCGCATGCGAACCGGTCATGACCGGCAGCGCGTCCGCCACGCGTCCGGCGCGACGCATGAACACATTGCCCATCTGATCGACACTGACCGTGCAGCCCGCTTCCTTCGCCCAACTGACGATCAGATCGCGCCCTTCCTTGTCGAGGTCGGTGAGCGCGAGGCGGCACACGCCGCCTTTCGGCGTCGCGCCGATCTTCGCCATCGTCATCAGGCTGTCCCACAGGCGCTTGCCGTCGACCTTGATCGACGTCGTGGGTTCGGCGCCCCTCAGTGCTTCGGATACCGCGTTCATTCGTCTCGCTCCTTTCGGTGAACCGACATGAAACTGGTGCATTGGCGGCGGTTTTTGGGGCGTGTCCGCACGGCGGCGGTGCACACTCGATACGCTCGATCGCCTCTCGTGAGAGGGGGCAAACCCTAGGGTATCGGCCGCTCTTCCAATCCTGTCCAGTTGGACAGGTTGTAGACGATTAAGCCCGCCAAATCAATGCTTTTCGTACGGTGACAAACATAGCGAGAAGCGTGCCATTGCACTGCAGCACGGGGGAATGGGTCGTGAAGATTGGATAGGTGAGCGGCGCGCCGAACGACTAGAATGAAGCGCGACGCGGCACCCATGCCGCCGAAGGCGAACATGAGAGACGACGACGTGACAGCCGGCATCACGGAAAACGAAGAAACACGCGCACCTTTGCGGCGGCGCAAGGCGCACATTCGCGAGTCGAACGAGGCGCATCTTCTGGCGTGCGCGGAGGCGGTGTTCGCCGAGCGCGGTCTCGACGGCACCAGCACCGCGATGATCGCGGAGCGTGCCGGCTTACCAAAAGCCAACGTGCATTACTACTTCCCAACGAAGCTCGCGCTCTACCGTCGCGTGCTGGAAGATCTGTTCGAGGACTGGCATCGCGCGGCGGACACGTTCGAATGCAGCGACGATCCGGTCGAAGCGATTGGCGGGTACGTACGCGCGAAAATGGAATTGTCGCGACGTCGGCCGCTGGGTTCGAAGGTGTGGGCGAGTGAAATCATTCACGGCGCCGAGCATATGGAAGACATTCTCACCGGTCGTGTGAAACCGTGGCTCGACAGCCGCGTGAAAGTGATCGACGACTGGATCGCGCGCGGTTTGCTGGCGCCGGTGAATGCGCAGACGCTGATGTATATGATCTGGGCGACTACACAGCACTACGCCGATTTCGATGCGCAGATTCGCGCGCTCAAGGGCAAGCGCGCGTTGACGCAGAAAGCGTTCGATGCGACGACGGAAGAAGTGGTGCAGTTGGTGATTCGGGCGTGCGGGGCGGTGTCGCCGGCGCAACGAGAGGAAGGGGTGGATCCTTCGCGGTAGAAACCGGGCAGCAGAAAGAAAGCCCCGCTGCGCTTGCGAGGCAGTGGGGCCTTTTTACGGCACTCAAGAAAAGCCTCGTCAGCCCAGCGCCTCTTCAATACGTCTCCAGATGCAACCGCCCTTCCTTCTTCAACTTCGCCCACAGCGTTTCCCAATCCAGCTGGACCTGCTCGCCGATCTCCTTGAGCGCCTGCAGCACACCGTCTTCCATCCCCTTCAAACCGCACACGTAAATGTGCGTGTTGTCGTCTTTCAGCATCTGCGCGACATCCACGGCGCGTTCACGCATGACGTCCTGCACATAACGCTTGGGCTGCCCCGGCGTGCGCGAGAAAGCCAGATTTGTATCGATGAAATCCTTCGGCAGATTCGTGAGCGGCCCGAAGTACGGCAACTCCTCTTTGGTTCGCGCACCGAAGAACAGCATCAGTTTGCCGGTTGCGCCTTTGAGCCGACGGCGCCGGCGATACTCGGTCATCGCGCGCATCGGCGCTGAACCGGTGCCCGTGCAAATCATCAGCAGATGGGAGTTCGGATGGTTCGGCATCAGGAACGTGCCGCCGAACGGGCCAATCACGTTGACCACGTCGCCCTTCTTCAGATCACACAGGTAGTTCGAGCACACGCCATCGATTGCGTCGCCGTGTTGCTGCGACACGCGTTTGACGGTCAGCGACACGTTGTTATAACCGGGACGTTCGCCATCGCGTGGACTCGCGATCGAATACTGGCGAGCGTGGTGCGTGCGGCCATCCGTCGTTGCGCCCGGCGGCAGAATACCGATCGACTGTCCTTCCAGCACCGGAAACGGCATCGACCCGAAATCGAGCACGATGTGATGAATGTCGCTGTCGGTCGAGCCGTCCGTGAGCCGGTAGTTGCCCACCACGGTCGCCGTGGTCGGTGCCTTATGCGTGTACAGATTCACATACGGCTTCGCGGCCGACCAGGGCGGCACCACCGAGCCACGCACGGTATCCACTTCGATCCCGCTCGCGCCCTCCGGCGAGTCACCCGACGCTAACGACTCGTCAACAACCGGCACCGCCATCGTGTTCTGTTCCGGCAATACGTCCCACGTCAACTGCTCGCCGATCGGATAAGCGTCGGCCTTCAGCACGGTGCGCCAGTTGTCGATCGCACCGGTCGGACACGGCGGCACGCACGCCATGCAGCCGTTGCACAGGTCGGCCTTGACGACATAGTTGTTGTCGTCGTGCGTGATCGCATCGACCGGGCAAGTCTCTTCGCACGTATTGCAGCGAATGCAGATTTCCGGATCGATCAGATGCTGCCTGAGAACTTCGATCGACACTGGGCCGTTCATGACTTCCTCCATCGGGTAATGCCAACGCAACACAACACACGCGTTCAGTTAAAGCGCACGTACTCGAAATCGACCGGCTGACGATTCACGCCCATGGCCGGCGGCGCGATCCAGTTGGCGAACTTGCCGGGCTCAGCCACTCGGCCCATCAGCGACGCAACGTACGCGCGGTCTTCCGGCGACGCGAGCCACTTCGCTTCATTGGCGGCCCATTCGGTTTCGCTGATCACGCGGCCATCGGGCGACACCCGCGTGCCTGCAAACGTGCCGATCTGCCGGTTGAACGCTTTGTGCGGCACGGTCATGCGGAAGTCGATGCCGGCTTTTTCGAGCACCTTGTTCCAGCGCCCCACGCCCGCCACCGAATCCTTGATGTAATCGTCGCGCAGTACTTCGTTCATTGCGTTGAGCATCGGCACTTCGCGTTCGGTCAGCTTGCCGTCCTGCACGTCGAGCAGTTTGTAGCTCTGTCCATTCAATTGATGGTCGTCGTCGCGCTTGTTTTCTTCATAGCGGCCTTTCAGACCCGAGCTATAAAACGTTGCCGCATTCGACGAATGATCGGCGCCGAACAGATCGATCGTCACCGAATAATGGAAGTTCAGATAGCGCTGAATGGTCGGCAGATCGATCACGCCGGCCGCGCGAATCTTCGCGACGTCGTCGGTGCCGAGTTCGTTCATCACCTGCGCGGTGCGCTGGATCACGCGCGACACACCGGACTCGCCGACGAACATGTGATGCGCTTCTTCGGTCAGCATGAACTTCGTGGTGCGCGCGAGCGGATCAAATCCCGATTCGGCGAGCGCGGACAACTGGAACTTGCCGTCGCGGTCGGTGAAATACGTGAACATGTAAAACGCGAGCCAGTCCGGCGTTTTCTCGTTGAACGCGCCGAGAATGCGAGGATTGTCGTCGTCGCCCGAGCGGCGACCGAGCAGCGCCTCGGCTTCCTCACGGCCATCGCGGCCGAAGTAGCGATGCAGCAGATACACCATCGCCCACAGATGACGCCCTTCTTCCACATTGACCTGGAACAGGTTGCGCAAGTCGTACATGGACGGCGCGGTCAAACCCAGATGCCGTTGCTGCTCGACCGAAGCCGGTTCCGTGTCGCCTTGCGTGACAATGATCCGGCGCAGATTCGCGCGATGTTCGCCGGGCACGTCCTGCCATGCCGCTTCGCCTTTGTGCTCGCCGAAGTGGATCTTGCGGTCCTGCTCGCCGGGCGTCAGGAAAATACCCCAACGGTAGTCCGGCATTTTCACGTGATCGAAATGCGCCCAGCCGCCCGCGTCGACGCTGACCGCCGTGCGCAAATAGACGTCGTAGCCGTGCGAGCCTTCGGGGCCCATATCGCCCCACCATGCCAGGAAATTCGGCTGCCATTGTTCGAGCGCGCGTTGCAACGTGCGGTCGTCGGCGAGGTTGACGTTGTTCGGAATCTTTTCGCTGTAGTTGATCGTTGACATGGTCGGTTCCTGGTTCGGAAACTGCAGTGCTTAATCTGACAAACGCGATGAGAGGTGTATCTGGCAGAAGGCGTTGTGTCAGGCCGCGTTATTGGCGTGCGGCGCCTGAGTCGAGTCGTGCGCGGTCAAACACGCGACACGTCGAATTGCGCCTTGCTGCCCTTGCCGTACACCTTGAGCGCGCCCTTCTCGCCCACTGCATTCGGCCGGTTGAAAATCCAGTTCTGCCATGCGGTGAGACGCCCGAAAATACGCGTCTCCATCGTCTCCGGACCGTTGAAGCGCAAATTCGCTTCGAGGCCGGTCAACGCGTCGGGCGACATGGCCGCGCGCTCTTCGAGTGCGATGCGGATTTCGTCGGCCCAATCGATATCGTCGGGCGAGGCGGTCACGAGACCGAGGCGTTCAGCGTCGACGGGTTTGATCGGCTGACCGATTCGCGAACGCACGGCATCGAGCGGTTCGGCTTCTTCATAGAAGCGTCGCGCGAGCCGCGATTGGTGCGTGACCATCGGATACAAACCAAAGTTGACTTCCGACAGCGTGATTGCCGGTTCCTCGTCTTCATTCGACGGCAAGGCAGCCATGTAGGAACGATCGCAGGCGAAAGCCAGTTCCGCGAACGTGCCGGCGAAACACGAGCCCGGTTCGATCAGCGCGAACAGCGAACGCGACGACACGTCGATGCGCGCGAGCGTGCGGCGCAGCAAGCCGATGGTCTCGCGCACCAGCCAGTGATCCTTGTGCTGCATCAGCGTGGCATCCGCGGCGAGCAACGCGCGGGCGTCGCCTTCGGTCTTGAACACCCAGGTGCCGACTTCGAGTTCGTTGGTGCGCATCGACAGAATCGCGTCGTCGAGTTCGCGCGCGAATTGCAGCGGCCACCAGTTCACGCCCGCGGCGACGATCGCGTCGATGCTCGTGGGCTGATCGGTGTGCGGCGCTTTGGCGGTGAAGGTGGCGATACGTTTGGCGCGATCGATCGTGACGTCGAGCGTTTTATAAGTCAGGCCGTCGTCCCGGTCGGTACGGTCGATACGCGTGAGCGCCACGCCTTGCGCGTTCTCCGGACGATCGCTCTGCGCGGCGAGTTCGAGCGCGCGCGCCTGGATCGCCTGATCGAACTGGTTCGGCTTCACGACTTCATCCACGAGACGCCACGCTTTCGCGCGTTCGCCGCGAATGCCTTCCACCACCGTGCAGAAAATGTCCGCACGATCGTGGCGCACCTTGCGCTTGTCGGTCACGCGCGTCAGGCCGCCGGTGCCCGGCAACACACCCAGCAACGGCACTTCCGGCAACGACACCGACGACGAACGGTCGTCCACCAGATAGATCTCGTCGCAAGCGAGCGCGAGTTCGTAACCGCCGCCGGCACACGCGCCGTTCACCGCCGCGAGAAACTTCAGACCGGAGTAGCGCGACGAATCTTCCAGACCGTTGCGCGTTTCGTTGGTGAACTTGCAGAAGTTGACCTTCCACGCATGCGTGGACAAACCCAGCATGAAGATGTTGGCGCCCGAGCAGAACACGCGGTCCTTCAGACTCGTCAGCACGACGGTTTTGATTTCGGGATGTTCGAAGCGAATACGCTGGATCGCATCGTGCAATTCGATGTCGACGCCGAGGTCGTACGAATTCAGCTTCAGCTTGTAGCCGTCACGAATGCCGCCGTCTTCGGCGATATCGATGCCGAGCGTTGCAACGGGGCCGTTGAAGCTCAGCTTCCAGTGTTTGTACTGCGAGGGATCGGTGCGGTAGTCGACCGGCGCGATGGCGGTTGCTGCTGTGGACATGGGGCGTCTCCTGACTGGACGATGCAACATTGTTTTTTGAACAATAGTGCATCGTCACACTCATGTAAAGCACTTTAATGCATGTTAAGGCGTAAACCCTGACGCCTCAGTGCATCTCAGCCGCCCACATCGTCCGGCGCTTCCGCCGCGACGCGCGCCGCGAGACGGTCGCGCAGTTGCAGATAGGCGTCGGCGAGGGTTTTCTCGCTAGTGTCGAAGCTCATGTCGGCCCGCCCGTACAGCTCGCCGCGGCCGGCCAGGATACGCTTGAGGTCGTCCATCGCTTCCTTGTTGCCGGACATCGGCCGCAAATCGCCTTGCGCGACGACGCGGCGCATGTGCTCTTCCGGCGTGGCCTGCAACCACACGGTGAAGCAGTGCGACAGCAGCGCGTTGAAGGTGCCCGACTCCGACACCAGCCCGCCCGGCGACGCGATCACCGCGCGCTCGTGCTCCTGAATCACGGCCTCGAGCGCGCGGTGTTCATAACGCCGGTACGCGGCCGCGCCATACAGCGAGTGAATCTCCGACGGCGGGCAGCCGGCCAGTTGTTCGATCACGCGCGTCAGCTCGACGAACGGCACTTTGCGCTCCTGCGCGAGCATCCGCCCCAACGTCGACTTACCCGCGCCGCGCAGGCCGATCAACGCAATCCGGTCCTTGCGATGCGGGTCGCGCGGCGCCTGCGCGAACATCTCGGCGAGCGCCACGCGGGCGCGCTGCAACGCTGCCTGATCGCGGCCCTGCAACAGCTCCCGAATCAGCAACCATTCGGCGGACGCGGTGGTTTCGTCGCCGATCACTTCAGCCAGCGGGCAGTTCAAGGTCGCCGCGATCTGCCGCAGCACCAGCACCGAAGCATTGCCGACCCCCGACTCCAGATTCGCCAGATGCCGCTCGGACAAGCCGGTTTCGGTCGCCAGCGTCTTGCGCGTCATGCCGCGACGCGCGCGCAGCAGGCGCACGCGCTCGCCCATCGCGGTCAGGAACGGATCGCGCTCCTCGCGCTCGGGCCGTTCGGCGCGGGTGGCGTCTTCGTCGGCGGCATCGTCCAAGGGTGCGGGAGAGTAATTTTGGTTCATGTTTTACAACCTCTCAACTTCGATACACGTACTATAGTGCTTGACACACACCGGGTGAACGGTTAATTTTCGCCAAATATTGATCCAATAACAAACGCTGCCGAGATTTATCGGCGGCGTCACGGAGATGGCGCCGCACCACGCATGAATTAAGTTGCGTGCGCACCGATCTGGAGGCTCACATGTCCCCCCAAGAATTCCAGCGTCTGATTGCCGGCGTGACCACGCAACTCGCCGACCGGCCGCTCGACGGCCAGCTCGCCGCCTGGCTGAACGACACCTGGCCGGCGGATGGCGAGACTTTCCGCGAATTCGCCGCGGCGTGCCGCACCGGCGTCGCCGAAGGCTGGCTGTGCAACCGCGAAGGCGGCGGCATCCGCTACGGCCGGATCTTCAAGGCGCTCCCCGACACCCACGGTTTTTCCGTCGATGTGGTCGCGATGCACAACATCGCCGGCCCGCATCACGTGCATCCGCATGGCGAGATCGATCTGATCATGCCGCTCACCGAGGGCGCGACGTTCGACGGCCATCCGGCCGGCTGGTGCGTGTACGGCCCCGGCTCGGCGCATCGGCCGACGGTGGCGAACGGCGACGCGCTGGTGTTGTATCTGCTGCCGCAAGGCGCGATTGAATTCACTGCTGCCTGATTGCCTGTTGCTCATCGCTCACCGCTCACTGCCAGAGACATGCCATGACTGAACTTTTGAAGAACTACGTAGCGGGCCAATGGGTCGCCGGCGGCGGCACCGGTGTGACGCTCACCGATCCGGTGACGGGCGCGGCGCTCGTGCGTGTATCGAGCGAAGGCCTCGACCTCGCGCAAGCATTCGACTTCGCTCGCGAGGAAGCCGGCGCCGCATTGCGCGTACTGTCCTACGCACAGCGTGCCGCTCGTCTCGCCGACATCGCCAAACTACTGCAAGCCAGCCGCGACGACTACTATGCGATCGCCACCGCAAATTCGGGCACCACGCGCAACGATTCGGCGGTCGATATCGACGGCGGCATTTTCACGCTGTCCTACTACGCGAAACTCGGCGCGGCGCTCGGCGACGTGCATGCGCTGCGCGACGGCAACGCCGTGTCGTTGAGCAAGGATCAATCGTTCAGCGTGCAGCACGTGCTGACACCCACGCGCGGCGTGGCGCTCTTTATCAACGCGTTCAATTTTCCGTCGTGGGGTTTGTGGGAAAAGGCCGCGCCTGCCCTGCTCTCCGGCGTACCGGTGATCGTCAAGCCCGCAACGGCGACGGCCTGGCTCACTCAGCGCATGGTTGCCGACGTGGTCGACGCGGGCATTTTGCCGCCCGGCGCGTTGTCGGTGATTTGCGGCGGCTCGGCGGGCCTGCTCGACCAGATCCAGGCGTTCGACGTCGTGTCGTTCACCGGCTCGGCCGACACCGCCGCGACGCTGCGCGCGCATCCGGCGTTCGTGCAACACGGCGCGCGTCTGAACGTCGAAGCCGACAGCCTGAACAGTGCGATTCTGTGCGCCGACGCAACGCCCGAAACGCCCGCGTTCGAGTTGTTCATCAAGGAAGTGGTGCGCGAAATGACCGTGAAATCCGGGCAAAAATGCACGGCGATCCGTCGTGCGTTCGTGCCGGAAGCTTCGCTGGAAGCCGTGCTCGACGCGCTCAAGGCGAAGCTCGCGAAGATCAGCGTCGGCGACCCGCGCAACGACGCCGTGCGCATGGGTTCGCTCGTAAGCCGCGAACAGTACGACAACGTGCTTGCAGGTATCGCCACGCTGCGCGAGGAGGCCGTGCTCGCGTACGACGGCTCGGCCGTGCCGCTGATCGATGCGGACGCAAGCATCGCGGCTTGCGTCGCGCCGCATCTGTTCGTGGTCAACGATCCGGACAGTGCAACGCTGCTGCACGATATCGAAGTGTTCGGACCGGTGGCGAGCGTGGCGCCGTATCGCGTTTCGACCGATGCGAACGCGTTGCCCGAAGCGCACGCCGTCGCCCTTGCGCGACGCGGTCAGGGCTCGCTCGTTGCATCGATCTATTCGAACGACGACGCGCACCTCGGCCGGCTCGCGCTGGCGCTAGCCGATTCGCACGGCCGCGTTCACGCGATTTCGCCGTCGGTGCAACAGAGTCAAACCGGCCACGGCAACGTGATGCCGATGTCGCTGCACGGTGGACCAGGACGCGCGGGCGGCGGCGAAGAACTCGGCGGCTTGCGGGCGTTGGGTTTCTATCACCGGCGCTCGGCCATTCAGGCGCCGGCCGCGGCGATCGACGCGCTCACGCACACGACGCATTTGCCCGCGGCCTAGCAGAACGAGACAACGACGCAACGAGACATCGAGATCAGGAAACACGCAACACGCAATAAGCCACACATCGAGCGGATCAAGAGCGCACAACAGCCGGACCGCCCCACCCCGATGGAGGAGACACATGCAAGCTCTGATGGAACCGGCTGCAAGCCAGCCCGCCGCGACGGTCGCGCCGCCGCCCGCGCTGTTCAATTTCGCGTCGTATCTATTCGGACTAAACAAACTCCGCGCCGCCAAAACGGCGTATATCGACGACACCGGCGCGACCTCATACGCCACGCTCGAAGACCGCGCACGACGCTTCGCGACCGCGCTGCGCACGCTCGGCGTGCATCCGGAAGAACGCGTGCTGCTCGTCATGCACGACACGGTCGAATTGCCGATCGCCTTTCTCGGCGCGCTCTATGCGGGCGTCGTGCCGGTCGTCGCGAATACCCTGCTCACCGCCGCCGATTACGTGTACATGCTCACGCATAGCCACGCGCGCGCCGTGATCGCCTCGGGCGCGCTCTTGCCGAACGTCATCGAAGCGATGAATACGGCGGAACATGACGGCTGCCAGTTGATCGTCTCGCAACCGCGCGCCGATGATCCGCAATCCGCGCCCGTGCTCACCGACCTGATCGACGCCGCCCTGCCCTCAGTCAGGTCGGCCCAGTCCGGTTGCGACGACATTGCGTTCTGGCTGTATTCGTCGGGCTCGACGGGCAAGCCGAAAGGCACGGTCCACACGCACGCGAATCTGTACTGGACCGCCGAGCTGTACGCGAAGCCGGTGCTCGGCATCATGGAAAGCGATGTGGTCTTTTCAGCGGCCAAACTCTTCTTTGCGTACGGTCTCGGCAACGCGCTGACCTTTCCGCTGTCGGTCGGCGCCACCGCTGTTCTGATGGCGGAACGGCCCACCGCCGACGCGATTTTCACGCGCCTGATGCGGCATCGGCCCACGGTGTTCTACGGCGTGCCGACGCTCTACGCGAGCATGCTGGTGTCGCCCGCGTTGCCCGCGCGCGCCGACGTCGCGATGCGCGTGTGTACGTCGGCGGGCGAGGCGTTGCCGCGCGAAATCGGCGAGCGCTTCACCGCGCACTTCGGCTGCGAGATTCTCGACGGAATCGGTTCGACCGAAATGCTGCACATCTTCCTGTCGAATCGCGCCGGGGCGGTCGAATACGGCACGACCGGACGTCCCGTGCCCGGTTACGAAGTCGAATTGCGCGACGAGGCCGGGCACCCTGTGGCCGATAGCGAAGTCGGCGATCTGTATATCAAGGGGCCGAGCGCGGCGCTGATGTACTGGAGCAATCGCGAGAAGTCGCGCGCGACCTTCCTCGGCGAATGGATTCGCAGCGGCGACAAATACTGCCGCTTGCCGAACGGCTGCTATGTGTACGCCGGTCGCAGCGACGACATGCTGAAAGTCAGCGGACAGTACGTGTCGCCCGTGGAAGTGGAAATGGTGCTGGTGCAACACGACGCGGTGCTCGAAGCGGCGGTGGTCGGGGTCGATCATGGCGGCCTCGTCAAAACCCGCGCGTTCGTCGTGTTGAAGCGTGAATTCGCGGCGTCTGAGATACTCGCGGATGAGTTGAAGGCGTTCGTCAAGGAACGCCTCGCGCCGCACAAGTATCCGCGCGATATCGTATTCGCCGACGACTTGCCGAAAACCGCCACCGGTAAAATTCAACGCTTCAAACTGCGCGAACAGTCATAAGGTGATCCATGCAGAACCCCGCCGTCGGCGCTGCCGTCAGTAGTACGGCCAGTCGCTTTGCCGAATTGCCCGCTGGTGCGTCGCAAGCTCCGCTGCGTATCGAGTATCGCTGGGTCAACGAGGCGGCGCAAGAAGCGCCGATCGCCGTGTTCCTGCATGAAGGGCTCGGCTCGATCGCGATGTGGCGCGACTGGCCGCAAGCGTTGTGCGAACGGCTCGGCATGCGCGGTCTGGTCTATTCGCGGCCCGGCTATGGACTGTCGACGCCGCGCGCGCATGACGTGAAATGGCCGGTCGATTTCATGACGGCGCAGGCGCGCGAGATTCTGCCGGCGTTGCTCGACGCACTCGAGATCGATGCGAGCGAGCGTCGGCGCATGTGGCTCGTGGGCCATAGCGACGGCGGTTCGATTGCCTTGCTGTATGCGGCGCTGCATCCGGATGCGCTGGCCGGCGCGGTGGCGATTGCGCCGCATGTGTTCGTCGAAGATATTTCGGTGGAAAGCATCGCGCAGACGAAACAGCTTTATGAATCCACGGACCTGCGCGGCAAACTCAGCCGCTATCACGCCGACGTTGATTCGGCGTTCTATGGCTGGAACGACATCTGGTTGAATCCGGCGTTCAGGCGGTGGTCGATCGTCGACGAGTTGAGTTCGATTCGCCAGCCGCTACTCGCCGTGCAAGGTCATGACGACAACTACGGCACGATGGCGCAGATCGACACCATTGCCGAGCGCGTGCCGCATGCGCAACTCGCCAAACTCGACGCTTGCGGACATTCCCCGCATCGCGACGCGCCGCAGGCGCTGAACGACGCGATTGCCGCGTTCATTTCGCAGCAGAGCTTGTAGCAGGAAAAAACGCGGCGCGTCTTCTCGACGCGCCGCGCGCACTTCATCCTCTACTTCATCAGATCACCGTCGACAAACCCAGCGTTAACAACAACGCCGTCACCGAAATAATCGTTTCGCAGACCGTCCACGTCTTGAAGGTCTGCGGCACGGTCATGCCGAAGTACTCCTTCACCAGCCAGAAGCCGCCGTCGTTCACGTGCGACAGAATCAGCGAACCCGCGCCGGTCGCCAGCACCAGCAACTCGGGACGCACACCGCCCACCGTGCCCGCCGCCGCGGCGGCGATCGGCGCGATGATGCCCGCGGCGGTCGCCATCGCCACCGTCGCCGAACCGGTCGCCACGCGAATCAATGCCGCCACCAGCCAAGCGAGAATCAGCAGCGGCACGTGCGCGCCGGTCGCGACGTCGACGATCGCCTTCGACGCGCCGCTGTCGATCAGAATGCGTCCGAAGCCCGCACCCGCCCCCACCACTAGCGTGATGCCCGCGGTCGGCGCGAGACATTCGTTGGTGAACTTGAGGATCTGCTCACGGTTGAAACCGCGTGCCCGACCGAAGGTGATAAAGCTCAACAGCACGGCCAGCAACAGCGCCATATCAGGGTGACCGATCAGACGCAGCGCGTTGTTCGCCGCCGACTTCGCCGGCACGATCGCATCGGCCCAACTGCCCACCAGCATTAGCAGCACCGGCAGCAACACCGTCAACAGCGTGATGCCGAAGCCCGGCAGGTCCTGCTGCGAGCGCTTCGCGTCCTGCTCGATGAATTGCTGCGCCATCGGATTGATTCCGTCGAGCACGACGAACCGCGCGATCAGCTTCGAGAACAGCGGCCCGGCCAGCGCCGCGGTCGGAATGCCGACGATCAGCGCGTAGAAAATCGTGTGACCGATATCCGCGTTGTACGCGGTCACCGCGAGCAACGCGGCAGGGTGCGGCGGAATCAGACCATGCACGACGGACAGCCCCGCGACCATCGGAATACCGACGCGAATCATCGACGTGCCGGTGCGTTGCGCGACGTTGAACGCGATCGGAATCAGCAGCACGAAACCGACTTCGAAGAACACCGGCAAGCCGACCAGAAAGGCGATACACATCATCGCCCAATGCACGTTCTTCGGCCCGAACAGACCGATCAGCGTGCGCGCGATCCGCTCCGCGCCGCCCGACTCGGCCATCATCTTGCCGAGCATCGTACCGAGACCGACGACGATCGCGATATGGCCGAGCGTGCCGCCCACGCCGGTTTCGAACGACTTGAGAATCGACGTCGCCGGCATGCCGACGGCCAGCGCCAACGCCACCGACACCATCATCAACGTGATGAACGGGTTCATCTTGAAGCGCGCGATCAGCACGACCAGCGCGATGATGGCGATCAATGCATAGACGAGTAACAGACTTCCTTGAACGGTCGCCATAGGTGCTCCTGAAGAGAAAGAACCGCGCCGCCGCTTTGCACGCGTTGAAGCGCGTGCAATGTTCTATAGGTGTGCGGCGACGCGGGCCGCGTGCTTAGAACTTGTGGCGGATGCCGGCGACGGTCACCAACTGGCCGTTGTTGCTCGACGGATTCGAAATACCCTCGACCCATGCCTTCGAACCGGACGAACGCTGGTAAATACCGTTCAGGTACAGGTCGGTTGTCTTCGACAGGAAGTACTCGCCGCCCACGCTCAACTGGTTGTAGTGCGCGTTGGTGGCCGTCGTGCCGCTGGTGTTCTGCGTCGTGTAGATGTAGCCGAGCGCGAGCAGCGTAGCCGGCGTCAGTTGATACTTCAGGCTCGCTTCGTAGTTGGCGAAACGCAGGCTGCCGCCCGTGAGCAACTGGAACTGCGAGTTCGTGTACAGCAACGCGACGGTCGCCGGGCCGAACACGTACGCGCCGCCCGCGCCCCACACCTGGTTGCGCTTCACGCCGCTAATGATCGACGAGCTGGCGCTGTAGTAGTTGTCCGACGGCGCCGCGCCCGCCGTGCTGGTCGCCGGCTGATTCACCAGCGAGTACGCCGCATCGAGACGCAGCGGACCGTTCACGTAATCCGCGCCGACGCTCCACGCGCGATTGTTGGCGAATTCGCCCGCGGTGTTAGAAAACGCGTACATGGCATTCGCGGTGAAACCGGCGTACGTCGGCGTGGTGTACTTGACCGCGTTATTGGTGCGGTAGGTATTGTTGATATCGTCGTTGTCGTAGATCGCGTTGCCGTACTGGCTCATCGCGCCGACGCCGTTGATCTGCAGATTCGACAGATAGTCCTGCACGCTGTTGTACTGACGACCCAGCGTGATCGTGCCGGCCTTATCGTTGACCAGCGCGACCCATGCGCTACGGCCGAAGATCCGTCCGCCCTGACCCGCCGCGCCGGTCTCCAGGCTGAAGCCGTTTTCGAGCTTGAACATCACCTTGTTGCCGCCGCCCAGATCTTCCGTGCCGAGCAGGCCCCAGCGCGAACCCTGCACATTGCCCTGGGTCGCCTGATAAGCCTTCTCGCCCTTCTGGTTATTCGTGAAGGTAAAGCCCGCGTCGACGATACCGTAAAGCGTCACGCTGCTTTGCGCGTGCGCGGCCTGGGCGGCGAGTCCGGCGGCGGCGAGCGCCATGGCGGTACGAAAGATCTGCTTGTGCATCATGGTTTCCTCAAGTCGAAAAGTGACGAACGCCGGTGACATTTCAATGTTCCGGCGATATTGGTAGTACTAAACAGACGAGTCAAAGCAACACCGGGTGGGCGTCCGGTGTTCGGGTCAAACAACAGTCTTCGGGGTGGCTAACTGAACCGAGTCAACCGGAAAAGATCAATCGGAGGACATCAGTCGGGCCAGTTGCGGCGCGCGGCCAGACGGCGCGCGTCGCGTTGATGGAACGGCGTGACGATCGGCTCGGACGCCATGCGCGCCCGGTCGAGTTCGGCCAGTATTCTGGCCAGCACGATCTGCTCTTCGCCCGCGTGCAGGTTGCACGGGTCGAGAAAAAAGAAATGCAGTTCCGCTTCGTGATCGCGCACGATCACCGGCGCGTCGCCCTCGGGCGCGCGGGCGAGCGCATCGGCGAGATCCCAGGCGGAGATGCCCGCCAGCTTCGGATCGACATGCAGCTTCAGACGGTCGAGCGGATTGCCGGTCGGATCGGCATCGAGTTCCGCCCAGATACCTTCGCAACGATTCAGCGTTTCGCGCCACAGCGTCAGGTAGCCGCGCTCGCGGGCGCGAATCGCGACGTGGTCGCGCTGCTGCCACTGTTCGAGTGCGACGATCGCGCCGACAATGCCTTCCTTGCCGACTTTCATGCCGCGGCCAATGCCGCCGTTCTGGAAATACGCGGCACGTACCAGCGCTTTCTTGCCCGCGACGATGCCGGCCGTGAGACCACCGAGGAATTTGTGCGCCGAGTACAGCGCGAGGTCCGCGCCAGCGGCGATAAAACGTTTGAGGTCGTATTCAGAGGCGGCGTCGACGATCACCGGCACGCCTTTCGCGTGCGCGACGGCGACGAACTCTTCGAACGGGATCAAACCGAATTGCACCGTATGATGCGAGACCACATAGAGTGCCGCGGCGGTACGTTCGGTGATCGCGGTGTTCAGTTGATAACCGTGCGCTTCGGTGGCCGCGCCAACCGGCACGACGCGCGCGCCCGACAGACGGATCGCCTGGTCCACCGGTGCGCCATAATTGACGAGGTGGCCGGTCTGGATCACGACTTCATTGCGCAAGCTGGGCATGCCAGTCGTATCCGGCAAACGTTCGATCAGGCCAAGGTCGTCGCCGGTCATCGCGGCGGCGATGGTCAGCGTGATCGCCGCCGAGCACGACGCGGTGACATAACCGGCTTCGCAGCCGCACGCCTCAGCGATCACCGCCGAGGCCTTACGTTGCAGATCGTCGATCTCGACGAATTGCGGCAGCACCTGCGCCACCGCGTCGATCACCGGTGCGCCGACGCTGGACGCGCCCAGGCCTGTCATCGTGCCCGAAGCATTGATGACAGCGCGTAAGCCAAAACGAGAGCGAATGTCCATGAAGCGCCTCCAACCGGTATTTCTTAATTATGGAATATATGTTGTAATTGCGGATCAGTCTAGCATACAATCCCCCTGCGTCAACTGGACAAAAACAAGCTGTGACAGAGGAGCACGATGGCCCGTACGTCCCGACCTTCCGCGGCTGTAACCGCCGCCGCGCGCCCGTCCGCGGCATCGGCGGCCGAGCCCGTTGCGGCGCAAGCCGACGCAAACCCACCCGCTGATACGACCGCGCCGCGCACCCGCACCAGCGCGCTCGACCGCGCCGTGCAGATCCTCGACGCGCTCCAGCAGGCGAACCGCCCCGCCACCGCGTACGAAGTCGCGCGCATCGTCGGCGCGCCGTTGTCCACGGTGTATTCGATCATCAACGATCTGGTCGACAAGAATCTGCTGGCGCGTCGCATGGACGGCACGATCTGGCTCGGCTCGCGTCTGTATGGTTACGGCCTGACGTACGCGAGTTCGCTCGACTACCTCGCGGTCGCGAATGAGGAAATGCAGCGGCTCTCGGCGGAAGTCGAAGAAACCGTGCAGGTCTGCGGTCTCGAAGACGGCATGATGGTCGTTCAGCAAATGGCCGAAGGTCCGGGCCATTTTCGCGTGACGTCGCGCGTGGGCAGTCGCGTGCCGTTGAACTGGACGGCGTCGGGCCGCCTGCTGGTCGGTCATCTGCCGGACGCCGAACGCGTCGCGTTCTTCGTGCAGCATGCGCAGAGCTCGCCGACGGGTCGCGCGGAAACGCGACCCGAGGTTCTCGCGCGGATTGCGCGCGAAGCGCTCGACGCGCGGCTGTCGATTCAGATCGGCGAGTCGGACGCATCGGTGGCGTGTCTCGCGGCGCCCGTGCTCGACAACACCGGCGCGTGCGTCTTCACGATTTCGATCGTGATGCCCGAGGCTAAAGCCGAACTCGGCACCGAGCGTTTCGCGCAAGCCGTGCAAGCGGTGGCCGCCCGCATCGAAGCGCGCCTCGGCTGGCGGCATCGCGATCCGGAACCGGCTGCGTAAGCGTCGCCGCGCCACCTCCCCTTAAACGATCTCCCTCACTTTCCTATCGATGAACTGCTACGACCGGCTGCACACGCGCGGCCTCAAGCTTCCGCAGGTGCCGACGCCGATCGGCAACTTCACGCACTGCACGCGCGAGGGCAATCTGCTGTTTCTGTCCGGCCAGGGTCCGCTCGACGAAAGCGGCTCGCTGATGACCGGCAAGGTCGGCGTCACCGTCAGCGCCGACGAAGCGTACCGGCACGCGCAACTGGTCGGCCTCAATCTGCTGGCTGTCCTGCACAACGAACTCGGCGATCTCGCCCGCGTGAAACGCGTCGTCAAACTGCTCGGCATGGTCAACGCGGCGCCGGATTTCACCGAGCATCCGCGCGTGATCAACGGTTGCTCCGATCTGTTCGTCGACGTGTTCGGCGACGCCGGCCGTCACTCGCGCTCCGCCGTCGGCGTGGGTTCGTTGCCGGGCAATATTACCGTCGAGATCGAAGCCATCGTCGCGGTCGAGGATTAAATACCGCCCGACCGGTCAAATCCTCAATTTTCCCCATCTCACCATTTCTTCACAAAAGTTACACAGGTAAGCGACTATCCTTCGGCATCGCTGACCCGGGCGCATGCATGCCCTGGCGCTCTTCCCCCGTGCCGGAGACGTTGCCATGTCCTGTGTGTCGAAACCGACTGCCGCCCTGCATCGCAAACGTTTAGCCGGCGTGCTGATCGCCGTCGCGCTCTGCGCGCTGACCGGCGCCTGCAGTGACGACGACGATAAAACGCCGGACCAGGCCACCACCAGCGCCGCCGACGGTGCCAGCGGTCCCGCCGCGAACGACAACGGCGCCGACAACAGCACGGCCGTGCTGTCAGCGAACCCCGCATCCGTAGCACCCGCACCCGCAGCACTCACGATTCAAAGCCCAGCACTGCCCGCCTCAAGCACCGACCCGGCTTTGTCCGCCGCCGCGTCGGCGCCGCTCGCCCCACCCGTCATTCACACCGTGGACTGAGTTCCGCGCTCCGTACGGTGCGTGGCTCACGCTCGCGCGCCGTGTGCATCGTTCCTCTACCGAAGATCGAAAGCCAATACCATGACCTCAAAAAATCGCCGTGATTTTCTGCGCTCCGCCGCGCATGCAGCCGGTTCCGCCACCGCGCTGAGCATGTTGCCGCTGGGCATTCGCAATGCACTCGCCATTCCGGCCAACAACAAGACCGGCACGATTCGCGACGTCGAACACATCGTCGTGCTGATGCAGGAAAACCGCTCGTTCGACCACTACTTCGGCACGCTGAAAGGCGTGCGCGGTTTTGGCGACACGCGCGCGATCAATCTGCCCAACGGTCAACCGGTGTGGTATCAGCCGCTCGCCGCCGATCTCGGCTACGTGCTGCCGTTCCGCCCGAGTGCGCCGAATCTCGGCCTGCAATTCCTGCAGGATCTCGCGCACGACTGGACCAGCACGCACACGGCGTGGAACGGCGGCCGCTACGACCAGTGGGTGCCGTCCAAAGGCACCACCACGATGGCCTACCTGACGCGCGACGACATTCCGTTTCACTATCAGCTCGCCGACGCCTTCACGATTTGCGACGCGTACCACTGCTCGCTGATGGGCCCGACCGATCCGAACCGCTACTACATGTGGAGCGGCTGGGTGGGCAACGACGGCAGCGGCAGCGGCCCGGTGATCGACAACGCGGAAGCCGGCTACGGCTGGTCCACCTATCCCGAAGTGCTGCAGAACGCGGGCATTACGTGGAAGATCTATCAGGACGTCGGCACCGGACTCAACGCGAACGGTTCGTGGGGCTGGACGTCGAACCCGTATATCGGCAACTACGGCGACAACTCGCTGCTGTACTTCAACCAGTACCGCAATGCGCAACCGGGCAATCCGCTGTACGACAACGCGCGCACCGGCACGAACGCCTCGCAGGGCGACGGCTATTTTGACATTCTGAAGCGTGACGTGCAGAACAATGCGCTGCCGCAAGTGTCGTGGATCGTCGCGCCGGAAGCGTATTCCGAGCATCCGAACTGGCCGTCGAACTACGGCGCGTGGTACATCGATCAGGTGCTGCAGATTCTCACGTCGAATCCGGAGGTGTGGAGCAAGACGGTGCTGCTGATCAACTACGACGAGAACGACGGTTTCTTCGACCATATGGCGCCGCCGTTCGCACCGGCTTCGAGCGCGAACGGTTTGTCCACCGTCGACGTCAGCAACGAAAACTTCGCGGGCAATACGAACTACCCGGCCGGCCCGTACGGTCTCGGACCGCGCGTGCCGATGCTGGTGGTCTCGCCGTGGTCGAAAGGCGGCTATGTGTGCTCGGAACTGTTCGACCATACGTCGGTGATCCGCTTTATCGAAAAGCGTTTCGGCCACGACCACAACCTCGGCGAATCGAACATCACGCCGTGGCGCCGCGCGGTGTGCGGCGATCTGATGTCGGCCTTCAATTTCAGCAACCCGAACGACGCGATTCCCGCGCTGCCGAGCACGAGCGGCTACGTGCCGCCGGATCAGAACCGCCATCCGGATTACGTGCCGCTGCCGCCGCTGGTGCAGGCGGTGCCGAAGCAGGAAGCCGGCGTGCGTCCGGCGCGCGCGTTGCCGTATGAACTGTTCGTGCGCGTGCATGGCGAGGGCTCGGCCAACATGCTCACCATGCGCTTCGTCAACTCGGGCCGCGCGGGCGCGGCGTTTCTCGTCTATGCCGCGAAGAGCCTCAACGCGCCGCGCACCTATACGGTCGAAGCCGGCAAGCGCCTGCAGGATCAGTTGCCGTGCAACGCCGACGGCACCTACGACTTCACTGTCTACGGTCCGAACGGTTTCCTGCGCCGCTATGCGGGCAAGCCGGTCGCGCGTAGCTGGTGGAATGGTTCGGATATCGCGCGTCCCGAAGTCGAGGAAGGCTACGATGTGTCGAACGGCAACCTGCAATTGCGCCTGGAAAATGTGGGCAGCGCACGTTGCAAGTTCACGATCGTCAACGCGTACGATCCGGGCAACGTGATCACGCATTCGGTGCGCGGCGGCGACACGGACCCGCTCTACCTCGATCTGCGCAACGCGCACGGCTGGTACGACCTGACGATTACGGTCGATACCGACCCGCTGTTCGCGCGCCGCTTTGCGGGTCACGTGGAAACGGGCAAGAGCAGCATGAGCGATCCGGCGCTGGGTAGCTGATCGCGACGCTGCACGCTGGTGATTGAAGGCGACGGCCGCTGCGGGTAACACCGCAGCGGCCGTTTTTTTACTCGCGTTACTGTTTCACGCCGCCACCGCCGCGCTCAGCGTCTCCCGCTCGCGCAACTTGTCGCGGATCGCCTGCACGATGAATTCCGCGTCGCGCGCGACGCCGGAAAAGCGCCCCGAACCCCACGTATGCAACCACGGCAAACCGACGAAATACAAACCGTCGATCGGCGTAATGCCGCGCGCGTGCGCCGGATAACCACGACCGTTGAATACCGGCGCGTCGAGCCAACTGAAGTCCGGCGTGAAACCAATGCACCAGATGATCGCGGCGATGCCGCTGGTCTCCACGTCGAGCGTGGCGCGTTCTTCGAGCGGACGCCAGACCGGTTCGTAGGGATCGCCCGCCGGTGCATCGATACCGTGCTTCGCGATAAATCCGTCGATGCTTGCGTTGATGCGGTTATAGACGTCGTCGGCCGCATCGAGATTGGCCGCTAGTGTCGGCGCGAAATGGAACTCGCCGTCGCGCAGGTCGTCGAGCCGGCCGTACAACTCCATGCCCTCGGCGGCGAATTTGCGCAGATCGATATCGCGTCCGCCGTCGCGGCCGGTCACGTAGTGATTGGTGTTGTCGCGTACCCCTTCCCGCAACGGATGCTGTTCGACCGGCATGTCGTAATACTGCATGTCGGCAAGCCAGTCGACCACGTCGCGGCCCCGATAGAAGCGCGCGCAACGCGGCGCTTCGCCGACCGCGAGCACGACCTTGCGGCCCGCCAGATGCAAATCTTCGGCGATCTGCGCGCCGGACTGGCCGGTGCCGACCACCATCACCGCGCCGTCGGGCAGCGCTTGCGGATTGCGATACGCGGACGATTGCATTTGCACGATGCGCGCAGGCAAGCGCTCGGCGAGACGCGGCACGATCGGCGTGTGATAGCCGCCCGAGGCCACCACGATCTGATCGGCAGTGAACTCGCCTTGCGTCGTCGCGACCGTATAGACGCCGTCGTCGCGCCGCTTCACGCGTTTCACCTCCGCGCGCTCGACGACCGGCGCATCGACGTGCGCGATAAAACCGTCCAGGTACGCGAGGATTTCATCCTTCTTCATGAAACCGTGCGGATCGTCGCCGCGATACGGATAGCCGGGCAACGCGCATTGCCAGTTCGGCGTGACGAGACAGAACGCGTCCCAGCGCTGCTCGCGCCACGTATGGGTGACCGTGTTCTTCTCCACGACCAGATGATCGATGCCGGCCTGCTTCAGACAATAGCTGACCGACAGACCCGCCTGCCCGCCGCCGACGACGAGCACGCTGTAATGCCCATCGGCGTGCGCTGGATGGTTTCGATTCGACATGATGCGTCCTCTGAAAAATGACCGTCTAGCTGAAGGCGATGACCTTGACGGTCGCGTCGGGCCGGTCGCGAAACCGCGCCGCGTCGCGCTCGATCTGCGCGAGCTGGTCCAGTGCCGCCGAGCAGGCGAAACCGTATTTCTCGCGTACCCGTTCGGACGCGATGCCGAGCGCCTGCTGTGAACGCGCGACGAAATCGTCGAGCGGATAAGCTTCGCCCGGCGTGAAAAAATCGCCGATCACGAGCGACGGCGAATAGCAGTTCGCTTCGTCGCCGTCGGGCCATTGAATCCGAAAGTGCATGACAGGCATGGCTAAACCTCGATCAGTTGATAAGCGGTGCGTGCTTCGCGACGAAGCGGCGGTAAATGTCGACGTGGCGCTGTGCGCTCGCCGTCCAGTTGAAGCGCGCGAGCAAGGCGGGGACCGCGTGCTCGAAATCGGTTGCGTTCGCACCTGATGAACCCGGCGCACTTAGCGCGCGTAGCAGCGCGGCCGCAATCGATTCGACGTCGACGGGATCGGCCCAGTAGCAGGTGCTGTCGTCGAGATACTCGGTGAACGGCGCAATCGCCGAGGCCACCACCGGCGTGCCGCTCGCCAGCGCTTCGAGCACGACGAGGCCGAATCCTTCGCGCAGGGACACTATCGCCAGCACGTCGGCGCTGCGAAATAGCGCGGGCATCGCGGCATCGTCGAGTGGCCCTGTCACCACCACGCTTTCCTGCGGACCGATCGACAGACGCAACTCGGCTGCCCGTTGCAACAGACGGCGGGTGTAAGCGTCATGGTCGAGCAGGCTCGCGCCACCCGCAATGACGAGTTGCGCGCGCGGCAGAACGCGCTCTACGACAGCGAATGCTTCTAAAAGAGTCAGTGTGTTTTTGCGTGCTTCGATGCCGCCGACGGCGAGCACGATGGGACCGCCGTCGCTGTTGATGCCCAGGTGGTGTCGCAGCGATGCGTCGTTGTGCGCTTGCTCGCGCTCGCAACTAGAAAAACGCTCCACGTCGACGCCATTCGGCACGGTGATCGCATCGACGCCAAAGGTCGAGCGCATTTCCGACGTCCACATCTCGCTCACGCACAGCACCTGATCGGCGTCCTCATACGCACGACGCTGCCATGCCGCCAGCCGGGCATCGTCGAATTGATCGAGGTGATGCACCGTGCGGATAAATCCATGAATGCACTCTTCCGCTTTCAACTCGGCGAGCGCATTGCCGCTGATACTGTCCTGCGCATGCAGCAGATCGAACGACGACGCTTCGTGTTCAATCAATGCGCGTTTGAACGCATCGATACGCGCTTCGACCATCGCGACCGTGTTGGACTGAGGCAGCACGATAGGCGCATAGACCACGCGGCATGGCGGCGAGCGGAAGAGTTTTTCGCCCTGCACGGCTGGGACGAAGACAGTGACGTCGTGGCCTAACGCCGCAAGCGCCGTTGCCAGTTCGAGCGTATGCACCACACCACCGCGCGGATTGACCGAATGCGTGAGCAACGCAATACGCAGCGGATTCATCGCGCACCGCCTTTCCCGGCCATGATGAACGGCTCGCGCTCGAAGTCCCACAGCGTCGCTGCATCATCGTGCTGATGCAGTATCACCTGACGCGTCGCATCAACCGATCCGATCACCGCGCAAGCCAGCGCGCGCTCATCGAAAAGCGCCTGCACCGCTTCCACCTGATGCGCCCGCACCGACAGCAAATAACCGAAACTCGGAAACGCCGTGACCCAGCGCGACAGCGCCACCCCCTCCGGTTTCGGAATCCGCTCGAGGTCGATCCATGCGCCCACCTGCGAGCACTCGAGCAACATCAGCGCGGTGCCGAGCGTGCCGGCCATGCTGATGTCTTTCGCGGCATCGCACAGCCCGCTTTCCGCGAGACGCGGCAACAGGTCGAGATCTGCACGCAACCGCTCCGACGGCGCATCCACCGAAGCATTCCAGAACGGATACGGTTCCTCGAAGCGGCCGCGCAGATCGACCACCATCATCAGGCTGTCGCCCGGCCGCGCATTAAAACTAGAAAGCAACGCGTTAGCGCGGCCGATAATCGACACCGCCAACTGCGCGGCGTCACTGCGCGTATTCGTATGACCGCCGACAATCGGCACGCCGTAGGCCACGGATGCCGCCGCCATGCCCGCCAGGACCTGTTCCGCCGCGTCGCTGCCTTGACTCCACAGCGCGTCCACCACCGCCAGCGGCCGGCCGCCCATCGCATAGATATCGCTGACGTTGACCATCACGCTGCTATAGCCGGCGAACCATGGCATCGCGCTGACGAAATCGCTGACCAGGCCTTCGATCGCAAACAGCAGATAGCCGTTGCCATCGGCAATCGCCGCGCAATCGTCGCCGAGCGCGACCGCCTGATCGAGGTCGCGCGTACCGCGGGGCAAGTGCCCCGCCAACGCGCCGACCACGTCGACGATATCGGTCTTATGGCGAAAGCCGCGGCTCTCGCGCAAGGCGGCGACCAGATCGGCGACACTCATGCCGCGCTCCGGGCAGAAGCGGAAGCGGCTTCTGAGCCAGCTTCACGCTTCGGCGACGCAGCCGGCGTACGCGTCACGAAGCCGCCATACGGCGTGACACACGGCGCGTACCAATCCAGTTGCGCCTGCATCAAATGATGCGGACGACCGAGCAAGGTTTCTTCGGCCAGCACATCCCAATTCATCGCCCGAAACAGCGGCACATTCTGGCTCTGCACATGCGCGAGAAACGTTTCGCAACCGAGCGCATGCGCGCTGCTAACCGCAAGCCGAATCAGCGTCGCACCGATCTTGCCGTGCCGCCGGAACGCCGCATGCACCGCGAGCCGCGAGCCGAACCACACGTTGTCGTGGTCGCGATGAATCCGCACCGTGCCGACCACCTGCTCCGGCATACCGGCCACGCAACTCACCGCCACCAGTTGCTGCGCCTGCCGGTCGATCTCGTCGCGATCGTCGCCGACAAAAATGCCCTGCTCGATGCAGAACACCGCGCGCCGCAACTTAAACGCTTCATCGGCTTCCCAATCCAGCGTAGTCCACTTGATACGGAATTCGCTCGGCGTATAAGGCGCGAACTCAATATCGGAGTTCAGCGCAATGCCTGCAATCGCTTCACCAAACATGATCACGCCTCGTACGATGAAAGCGACGAACACGCGCCGCATTTGCCGCAACCCGCCTTGATATCGCTGGAGCGCATCGCAGCGGCGTTGAGCATGCCGCTGAGCGGTTGCAGCACCGACTTCATGAACTCAGGCGTGGGCGCCGGATGATCCTCGAGCGGCGTACCGCTGATCGGCACGAACGGCACCACGAACGGATAGACCCCCAACTCGATCAACTCGCGCGAGATCGTCAGAATCGCTTCCGCGCTATCGCCGAGTCCCGCGAGTAGGTACGTGCTGACCTGTCCGCGTCCGAACACCGCGACCGCCGCCTTGAAGGCCTCCATGTACCGCGACAGCGGCACGCTCGCCTTGCCCGGCATGATGCGTTCGCGCAGCGCGGGCGTCACCACTTCCAGATGCATACCGAGCGTGTCGATGCCGCTCGCCTTCATGCGCGCGAACCAGCGGTCGTCGTCGGGCGGTTCGCATTGCGCCTGGATCGGCAGATCGACCGCGGCTTTGATCGCGAACGCGCTCTCGCACAGAATCTGCGCGCCGCGATCCGGCGTGGGCGGTGTGCCGGTGGTCAGCACCATATGCTTCACTCCGTCGAGCAATACCGCCGCGCGCGCCACTTCCGCCAACTGCTCCGGCGTCTTGCGCGCAATCGTGCGTCCCGCCGCGAGCGACTGACCGATCGCGCAGAACTTGCAACTCTTGCGGCGGCTCTCGTAGCGGATACAGGTTTGCAACACCGTGGTCGCGAGCACGTCCGCGCTATGCAGCGCAGCGATCTTCGAATACGGCACGCCGTCGAGCGTCTGCATGCCGTAAAAGCGTGGCGCTTTTGGAAAGCTGATGTTCGCGATCGGAATCGTGCCGCGCAGCAACGCGCTCGATCCCGACGCATCCGGTGTTTGCGCAACGAACGGCGAGTGCCACGCGGTGCTGGTATGCACCGGCACCATGATCGTCACGCCATCCACCGTTACCGCCTTGTGGTCCGACGGTCCCGCGCCGCCGCGCCGGCTCGCCGCGCCCGCATCCGGCGAGACGAGCCGCAAGCCGGCCGACTGCAATTCAGTCATCAATTGCCGGCTCTCGGCCGACAACGTCTCGCTGGCGTTCATCGCACTCTCCTGCGGTTGAAATGAAATCGGTCTGCGCCGCGCTGGACCAACCCGGCATCGGCGCGACGGTTTCCGCCGGACGCCGGTTGATCGCGAGACTCAGCAACTCGGGCCGCGCGTAATGGCCGACCGAATCCATCATGCGTTTGCGCTTGGTGATCAGCGCCATGTCGAGATCGGCAATCACCATGCCCTCGCCTTCCCGCAACGGCGGCGCGAGATGCTGCCCTTCCGGCGACACGATCGCGGTATTGCAGCCGCCACGCAGCGCCTTCTGCAGATTCGTATCCGGTGTCACCGACGCGATCTGTTCCTCCGTGAGCCAACCCGTTGCGTTGACCACGAAACACCCCGATTCCAGCGCGTGATGGCGGATCGTCACCTCGATCTGCTCGGCGAAAATCGGCCCCACCAGCGAGCCGGGAAACTGGCTGCAATGAATCTCTTCGTGCTGCGTCATCAGCGCATAACGCGCGAGCGGGTTGTAATGCTCCCAGCAGGCGAGCGCGCCGACGCGCGCCACCGCCGTGTGCGCCACCTTGAGGCCCGCCGCGTCGCCTTGCCCCCAGATCATCCGTTCGTGAAACGTCGGCGTGATCTTGCGGCGCTTGAGCACCAGTTGACCGTCCACGTCGAAGATCAACTGCGTGTTGTAGAGGCTGCCGTGATCGCGCTCGTTGACGCCGAGCACCACCACCATCCGGTGCAAACGCGCCTGCTCGGCCACCGCCTGCGTCACGGGTCCGGGCACGAGCACGGCTTCCTCGTACAGCTTCATATGCTCGGCGCCGGAGGCAACCGGCGGCTTCACGAAAGAAAAGTACGGGTAATACGGCACGAAGGTTTCAGGGAAAACGATCAACTGCACGCCTTCGCGCGCCGCCTTGCCGATCGCCTCGCACACTTTGTCGAGGGTGCCGCCGCTGTGTTCGAAATCCGGTGAGATCTGGACCGCGGCGGCACGCACGATGCGTTTGTCGGACATAGTGGTCACCCGTGTTCCGTCAAACCGTCCACGTGTGGATGACGAGCGCGTTGTCCTTGCGATGCAGAAGCTGGATATCGAGCACGTCGAGCGGACTGATCGGCCGGATACCCTCGATCAGCGAGGCTTCGCCGTGTCCATACAGCGCCTGCAGCGCGAAACGGCACGCGTAGACCTTGCCGCCCTCTTCCATGAATTTCATCAGCTGCTTGTTGAAGTTCAGATGGCCGGGGAACGCTTCGTCGCCGAGGGTCGGAAAGCCGCGTTGCAAACCGAGCGTGACGCCGGGCCCATACAGCAGCACCGAGGTTTCAAAGCCCTTGCGTTGCAAACGCGTGGCCTGCAGCAGATTGACGAAACCGATCGAGCCTTCGAACGCGACCGTATGGAACGTGACGAGCGCCTTCTCTCCCGGTTCGGCTTTCACGTCCTCAAAGACTTTCTCCTCGTAGTCGACAAGGTAATCGCCCTTCTGATGCAGCGGTTTGTTGACGGCTGGCATGACACTCTCCGATCAGGTTTGCTAAGTAAAAGAAGGCGCGTGTTCAGTGTGTGCGCGCTTCTCTCAATGCAACGGCCGTGCCATTGATCGGCTGCGCGAATGCGATCAATCAGCAATCAATTCCGCCTCGATTCGAAGTCCGACACAAAAATTTTTCGGGTGTGAAGTTTGCATACCGCCGGGACAGGCCGCGCAAGCGCGATCCGCGCCGCGCCACCGCACCAGCCGGGTGCGATTCGCGGGCGCGAACGTGTCGGCATGGTGCAGTCATTCACCACGGGCGATCAATCCGATCATTGATCGCATTTAGATCCGATCAATTTTTTATCGGTCCTGTCACTCCAATCGAAAGCGCGCATGCGATGAACAGCCCAACCCATCACTGGATCAAACGTCTCGCCGACATCCGCAAGCCGGCCTACCTCGCGATTCCCGATCTGATCGAAGAAGACCTCGCCACCGGCCGGCTGCGGCCACGCGACCGCTTGCCTGGCCTGCGCGATCTGGCCGAGGAACTTGCGTTGAATTACACGACGGTGGCGCGCGCGTACGCGGAGGCACGCAAACGCGGCCTGCTCGATTCGCGCGCGGGCAGCGGCACGTTCGTGCGCGGCCGCACCGCCACGTTGCCGCTCACTGGCGGCAGCAGCATTGAAATGTCGATGAACACGCCGCCCGAGCCGCCCGATTACGCGAACCGTCTGCGCGATTCCGCCGCACGCCGGATGGCCGACAGCGATCCGTACCAGTTGCTGCGCTATCAGGACTTCGGCGGCTCGGCCGCCGACAAGGACGCGGGCGCCGACTGGCTCCGGCGCCGCGTGCCGCACGCGGATGCGCAGAACGTATTGGTTTGTCCCGGCATTCACAGCGCGCTGGTGGCGCTGGTGTCGCAACTCGCGCGGCCCGGCGGCACGATCTGCCTCGACTCGCTCGCCTATCCCGGCATCAAGGCGATCGCCGCGCAACTCGGCGTGCGTCTGCAGGCGTTACCGCGCGACGACGAAGGTCCGCTCGCGCATGCCTTCGAAGCGCTCTGCAAGACCGACAAGCCGAGCGCGTTCTATTGCAATCCGACGCTGCAGAATCCGAGCACGCTCACGCTCACGCACAAACGGCGCGAGGCGCTGGCCGACGTCGCGTTGCGCTACAGCGTGCCGATCATCGAAGACGACGCCTACGCGATGCTGCCGCAAAGCGCGCCAGATGCGCTCGCCACCTTCGCGCCCGAGTTGACCTACTACGTGACCGGTTTATCGAAGAGCCTCGGCGCGGGCCTGCGCGTCGCGCATCTGCATGCGCCGACGCCGCGTCAAACGCAGCGCCTCGCCGGCGCGTTGCGCGCGACCACCGTGATGGCGAGTCCGTTCACGGTCACGCTGGCCACGCAATGGATCGCCGATGGCACCGCGCTCGACATGCTCAACGCAATCCGCAACGAGTCGCGGGCGCGCCAGGCGATCGCCACGCGGCAACTCGACGCATGGCCTTATGACGCACATCCGGACGGCTTTCACCTGTGGTTGCCGGTGCCGGTAGCGAGCGGCTGGAGCGCCTCCGAACTCGCGTTGCAGTTGCGCAACCAGGGCATCGCGGCGGTCGCGGGCGCGGCGTTTTCCACCGACGGCAATCCGCCCAACGCCATGCGCGTGTGCCTGGGCGGCTCGAAGACCCGCGACGAATGCGCCGAGGCTTTGCGCATCGTGGCGGAGACACTCGACCATCCGCATCATCTGCATTCTCCGGTGATGTGAAGCGATCTCGCGGCAACGCGGCGCAGCGTTATTGTCTGATGAATATAGCGCCTCGCAGAGCCTCTGTTCATGCGGGTTTCGGTGTTTATTGAAAAGCCCGCGCCGCGCGAAAAATTGTGTAGCATCGCGGCGACCCGCCACAAGCGGGTCTCACGGCCTCTGTCACAAACTGAAAGCATTACCCGCTCAAGTCCACACTGCCCACGCCGTATACCTCTGGTGAGGCCCCCGCCTCACCGACTACGGCTCACTGCTTACTCCGAAAGACTCCCGACATGTTCTCTTCCATTCGCGCGCGCATTGTTGCCCTGTGCGTCGCTATCGTTGTGGTTGCGCTCGCCGCCAACGCGGTCCTCAACTATGTCGTCGCCAATTCGTATAACGCCGACGCGATCGAAAACAGCCTGAACGCCGTCGAAAGCGGTCACGCCGACGGGATCGACGACTGGGTCGTCACGCACAAGCAGATGATCGATTCGTTGCAGGACGCCGTGTTGCAACCTGACCCGAGCGCCGCGTTGAAGCTGGTTGCCGCCGGGGGCAAGTTCACCAACGTCTATGTCGGGTACGCGGACAAGACCGCGAAATTCTCCGACCCGACCGGCATTCCGCCGGACTACGATCCGACCGGGCGTCCGTGGTACAAGCAGGCCGCCGCGGCCGGCAAGCCGGTCGTGACGCCGCCGTACGTGGACGTCGGCACGGGCAAGCTGGTGGTCGCGTTCGCCGCGCCGGTGGTGCGCGACGGCGTGGTGAAAGCGGTGGTCTCCGGTGACGTCGCGATGGACAGCGTGATCGCCAACGTCAAGGCGATTCATCCGACGCCCGCGAGCTTTGGCATGTTGATCGACGCGAGCGGCCATATCGTTGCACATCCGGATTCGAAGCTGACGTTGAAGCCCGTGTCGGACCTCGTCCCCGCACTCACCAGCGACAAACTGGCCGCCCTCCTCAGCGCCGAGCATCCGCTCGAAGTCGACGTGAACGGCAGCGCCAAACTGCTGCGCACCGAAGCGATTCCCGGCACCGACTGGTACGCGGTCGTCGCGCTGGATAAAGCGGAAGCCACCGCCGGCATGCGTTCGTTGCTGACGGCCTCGCTGATCGCGCTGGTCGTAATCGCGGGTATTGCCGCAGCGGTCGTGGCCGCCGTCACCGCCGTATCGTTCAAGCGCCTCTCGAACGTGCGCGACGCGATGGACGCAATCGGTTCGGGCGAAGGCGATCTGACCCAACGTCTGCCCGCCGACGGCAACGACGAAGTCGCGCAGATCGCGCGTTCGTTCAACACCTTCATCGACAAACTCAGCCACGTGATGCGCCAGATTCGCGACGCCAGCGAATCGGTGCGGGTGGCCGCGAATGAAATCGCCGCGGGCAACGTGGATCTGTCGGGCCGTACGGAATCCGCAGCGGCGAGCTTGCAGCAAACCGCCGCGTCGATGGAAGAAATCACCTCGACAGTCACGCAATCGGCAAGCGCCGCAAAGCAGGCCGACGACACTGCCGTGTCCGCGTCGCAAGTGGCTTCGCGCGGCGGCGTGGTGATCGCGGAAGTGATTACGACTATGGGTGAAATCGAACACGCGTCGGTGAAGATCGCCGATATCATCGGCGTGATCGACGGCATCGCATTCCAGACCAACATTCTCGCGTTGAACGCAGCCGTCGAAGCCGCGCGCGCCGGCGAACAGGGCCGCGGTTTCGCGGTCGTGGCCGGCGAGGTGCGAAGCCTCGCGCAACGCAGCGCGCAGGCCGCGAAGGAAATCAAGGCGCTGATCGAATCGACGGTATCGAGCGTCACTTCAGGGTCAGGCCAGGTGCGCCAGGCCGGCGAAACGATGACGGAGATCGTCAGCAATGTCGCCAACGTGACCACCATCATTTCCGAAATCACCCAGGCCGCGAACGAACAGACGCGCGGCATTCAGGAAGTGAATCGCGCCGTCAGCCAGCTCGACGAAATGGTTCAGCAGAACGCCGCGCTGGTCGAGCAATCGACCGCGGCGGCCGCCGCGTTGCAGAGCCAGGCGGTGAGCCTCGCGGGCGCAGTGACGCAATTCAAGCTCGATTAATCGCACTACCGGTACGCCAGGGAAACACGCAGTGACGTTCTATCGCAATCTGAAAATCGCCATCAAGTTGGCGTTACTTGGCGCGGTGCTGCTCGCCGCAACGATGGTAGTCGGACTGGAAGGCTGGCATGCGTTGTCCGAAACGCATGCGCTGCAAATCCAGTCGGCTCAAACCTTGAGCCAGTACGCGCAAGCGGCCGACACGGCGCGCGTCGCCCAGGTCGAGTTCAAGAAGCAGGTGCAGGAGTGGAAAGACCTGCTGCTGCGCGGCGCCGATCCGGCCGCGTTCGCCAAATACCGCGACGCGTTCAGCAAGGAAAGCGGCACCACGCACGCCGCGCTGACGCGCCTGAAAGACCAGTTGAGCGCGCTCGGCGCGAGTGCGGACGGCGTCGACAATGCCCTCGCCACGCACGCCTCGTTGCAGGACAGCTACCTCGACGCGCTCAAGCATTACGACGCGGCGGATCCGAATACCGCGCACGTGGTGGACGGCCTCGTCAAAGGTATCGACCGCGCGCCGACGGCCGCGATCGACGACATCGTCGCTTCCGTCATGCAGCAGGCGCAGGCGTCGAACGTGAAGACGGCGGAAGCCGCGCAAAGCGCTTACACGCTGGCTAGCGCACTGCTGCTGAGCGTGGTGATCGGCTCGCTCGGGCTCGGCGCGTTCGCGGTGTGGTTCCTGAGCCGCAGCATCACGCTGCCGGTGAAGCAGGCGGTCGGCGTCGCGCAGGCGGTGGCGGCCGGCGATCTGCGTGCCGATGTGACCGTGGTGAGCAGCGACGAAACCGGCCAGTTGCTGGTGGCGCTGAACGACATGAACCATCGTTTGCGCACGATCGTCCACGAGATTCGCGAAGGCGCGCATACGATTTCGTCGGCGACGCAGGAAATTGCGGCCGGCAATCTCGACCTCTCGGCACGCACCGAACAGCAGGCCGCGTCGCTCGAAGAAACCGCCGCATCGATGCAGCATTTCACCGACTCGGTTCAGCGCAACGCGGAGAATGCACGCGAAGCCACCTCGCTCGCGCAAACCGCTGCGCAAGCGGCACGCGAAGGCGGCGTCGTGATGACCGACGCGGTGCGCACGATGGATCAGATCAACGTAGCGTCCAAACGGATCGTCGACATCATTGCGGTGGTCGAGGCAATTTCCGCGCAGACCAATATTCTCGCGCTCAACGCGGCGGTCGAAGCCGCGCGCGCCGGTACGCAAGGTCGCGGTTTTGCGGTGGTGGCAAGCGAAGTGCGCAGCCTCGCGCAACGTTCCGCCGACGCCGCGCGCGAGATCAAGACACTGATTCGCGAATCGGTCGCGACGATCGACGCCGGCACGCAGTTGATCAATCACGCGAGCAATACGATGGAAGGCGTGGTGCAAAGCGCCGGCAGCGTGACGCGCATCGTCGAGGCGATCGCCACGGCCAGCGTCGATCAGGCAACGGGTATCGCCGAAGTCAACGACGCGGTGACGCAGATGGATCAGGTGACGCAGAGCAACGCGGCGCTGGTCGAGCAAGCCGCCGCCGCTGCCGACGCGGTGCAGAGCAAGGCGTCGGGGCTGGTGCAGAGTGTGAGTTTCTTCCGGTTGGGCGCAACGGCCTGATGGAGCGGCGCCGCGTTTGTTGCGGCGCCGGTTGTAGCGGCAGTTGTAGTTGTAGCCGCGGTTGTCGTGTTCGTTGGCTACTTGTAAAGCGCCGCACGGGTTGCGGCGTTTTTGCTTCTGGCACGCGGCGCAGGTTACGCGCCGCTTACGATTCGAAGTCGAGCCCGCCGATCAAGGCCACCGGCTCAGCCTGCGTGTGCGACAGAAAGTCCAGTTCGCGCGCGTGGTTCCACGCGGCAAGCTTGCGCGGCAGCGCGGCCAGATAGCCCGCGAATCTCGCCTCCCCTTGCGCGCCCATCAGTCGTTCGATTTCGTCGCTGTCCCACGTCAGGTACAGATTCAGCGGATGCGGATAGTGGCCGAGATTGTCGAGCGGCGCGGCATGGATACGCACGCGTGTAGGTTGCCCGTGACCGCCGTAGGGCAGCACTTCGGTATGCACGGTGGCGGCGAAACAGGCGGCGATCGCTTCGGCGATACGCGGCGCAAACTGTTCGTCGAAACGGGCGGCATTCTCCGGGTGCATCTGGGTCTCCGACTTTTATGCTCGATGAGCGAAGCATCGTAGCATGCGAGTGGGCTCGGATCCGTTGCGTCAGTGCCGCGCTTGTTGCGCTTACGGGGGTTTCCTATAATCCGCGGCTAAGCCTAACAATTAGAGGCAGTGAATGTTCCAGAAGCAGTTCCAAACGCGGTTCCAAATGCGATCCCAAAAGCAGTTCCAGATGCATTTCACAACGCGGTGGCCAACCCGAATCGCTTGCCTGCTCGCTGCTGCCGGATGGTTCAGCACGCAGGCCATGGCGGCCGATCTGATCGCGACGAAGCCCGGTGTGATGTGTGTATCGGCGCAAGCGCTCGCGCAACTCACGCTGCCCAACGGCGAGAGCCGCAGCCACGGCGCGACGGCCACGGCCGAGCAACTCGCGCAAGCCCAGGCGGGTGGCTGCATCGACATTCAACCGGGCATTACCGTCAACGTGCTGACGGCGCGCAAGAATACGTCGGTGGTGAGCTACCAGCGTCCAGGTGCGACGACAGTCGAGACATTCGTCGTGCCGAACATCGATTTCTCGCCGGTATTTACCGACGACGCTGCGGCATCGCAACCGGCCGTGCAAGCGTCAGCGGCAGCGCCGATGCCGACGCCAATTCAAGCGCCTGCGGCAACAGCAACAACACCGGCAACACCGGCAGCGCCCGCCAAACCCGCAACGCCCACGCCCACCGTTGCCGCCCCTGACGGCTACCACGTCACGCAGCGCGCACCCGGCCTGGATGGCGATTCGATCGAACTGCTCGAAGACGAACGCATCACGCCCGCGCTGCAAAAGCAGCTATGGGGCACGGGTGCGTCGGAAGAAGGTCTGCCCGGCAACGATCCGAAGCCGCTCGTGAAAGCTCAGTTGCGCCTCGTGTCTGCGTCGGGCGCGATTGCGGCCACGCGACAACTGGACTATCCGCTGGCCCGCGTCGAGCCCGCGCCGCTGCACGGTCTGCCCGGTCCCGTGCTGTTTCTGACGGTGGACGCCACCGCGCCGATGGGTTCCTACAGCGGCCCCGCCACGCAAATCCTGATGCCGGCCAGGCAGTCGCTGGACCCCGTGCAATACACCACGGACGACGGCAAAAGCAGCGCGCTGGTGCTCGCCGCGACCGGCAAGGCGGCCTGGAAGATTTCGCCGTCGCGCAAAGGCGGCGCCGATGAGATTCAACAGGTGAGGTGCAGCCCGGACTTCGACAAAAAAGACAGCACCGGCGACGACGACGATTTCGTGACGCGCTACGAAACCTACCGCTTTGTCGACGGCAAATGGCTACTCGCGCAGCGTCAACACTCCGGCATCTGGGAAAGCGATCAGGAATTTCCGAAGCGCAACATGTTTCCGTAACCGCGTGACGCTCACCTTGTCGCGCGTTACACGTCAAACCGTCTTCAGAATCCGCGGCCGTGCTTCGCTCACGGCCGCCGTCATTTCAGGCGCCGTCTCGGAGATGGTGACGCCCTTCTCCGTGCGCATCGACAGATAGCGCAGACAGCACACCCGCAAAAACGAAGCGAAGTTGGTCGGCATTTCGCCGCGCAACGCGATCAGTTCGTCGTAGAGTTTGACCGCGAACTGACTGGTCGTCATGCTCTCGCGCGCGGCGATTTCGTGCAGCACGTCCCAGAACAGATTTTCCAGCCGGACTGTCGTGATCACTCCGTGAATCCGCAACGAGCGGGTGCGCGATTCATAGAGGATCGGATCGGCGTTGATGTAGATCCCACACATGACGTTTGCTCCGTGTTTCGCAGCGCATGCGGCGGCGTCTTCATGACGCCGCCGCACCCCGCCGCTTCTGGTCAACATACGCCGGCCTTCGCGGCCCGACAATCGCGTCGAACCCGAACGCCGCGCTGGCCCCGACAAACTAACCAACCAGCCAACGAACCAACCAACGCACCAACCGACGCACCCCGCTACACCGTGCGTTTGCCCATCTGCGCCGCGATGTGATCGGCCTGACGGATCGCCAGCGTCACGATCGTCATGGTCGGGTTTTCCGCCGCGCCGGTGGTGAACTGGCTGCCGTCCGAGATGAACAGGTTCGACACTTCGTGCGTCTGGCCGAAGCTGTTGCACACGCCGTCTTCGGCACGCGCGCTCATGCGCGCGGTGCCGAGGTTGTGCGTGGACGGATACGGCGGCACGCGATACACCGTCTTCGCGCCGGCCGCCTCATACACCGCGGTGCCCTGCTTGAACGCGTGCTCGCGCATGGCTTCGTCGTTAGGATGATCGTCGAAATGCACGTTGGCGACCGGCTGGCCGTACTGATCTTTCACGTCGGTATTCAAGGTCACGCGATTGCTGTCGCGCGGCATGTCCTCGCCGACAATCCACATGCCCGCCGTGTACGCGTACTGATCCATCGCCTGCGCGAAGGTCGGGCCCCACGCGCCGGGATTCAGAAACGCCGCGTAAAACGGCAGCCCGAGCGACACGGTCTCCAGGTGATAGCCGCCCGCGAAACCACGCTGCGGATTGAACACCGCCTCGTCTTCGATGATGCCGGCCATCGTGGTGCCCTTGAACATGTCCACTTTGTCGTTGAACACCGCGTACACCGAGCCCGTGGTGTGGCGCATGTAATTGCGGCCCACCTGGCCCGAACCGTTCGCAAGTCCTTGCGGGAACTTGCTCGAATGCGAGTTCAACAGCAGGCGCGGCGTTTCGATCGAATTGCCGGCCACGGCGATGATGCGTGCTTTCTGCCGCTGCAATTTACCGTTGCTGTCGTAGTACAACACCTCTTTCGCTTTGCCGCGCGCGTCGGTCTCGATTCGCACCACGTGCGCCTGGGTGCGCAATTCCATATGCCCGGTGGCCTGGGCGCGCGGCAACTCGGTGTACAGCGTCGACCATTTCGCGCCGGTGCGGCAGCCCTGAAAACAGAAGCCACGCTGGAAGCAATGCGCGCGATCGTCGCGCACCACGCTATTGATCGCCATATGGCCGGTGTTGCATTCCTTGTAGCCGACCTTCATCGCGCCGGCCGACATCACCTTGAAGTTGTTGTTGCCCGGCAAACCCGGCAGACCGTTGGTGCGCGTCACGCCCATCTTCTGCTGCGCGCGGTCGTAGTAGGGATCGAGTTCCGCGCGGGTGAGCGGCCAGTCGAGCAGATTGGCGTCCTTGATATCGCCGTAGGTGGTCTTCGCCTTGAACTCGTGCGGCTGGATGCGCAGGCTCGCGCCTGCCCAGTGCGTGGTGGTGCCGCCGACTGTTTTGCAGATCCATGCGGGCAGATTCGGGAAGTCTTTGGCGACGCGCCAGGTGCCTGACGTGGTGCGTTTGTCGAGCCATGACAGCATCTGGAACGCGCCCCATTCGTCGGTGGTGAAATCAGCTTGCGTGTGCAGTTTGCCGGCTTCCAGCACGACGACGTCGATGCCCTTCTGCGCCAGTTCGTTGGCGAGCGTACCGCCGCCCGCGCCTGAGCCGATGATCACGACGACCTTGTCGTCGTTGTGCGAAAACCGCACCTTGTTGTTGTCCTGATTCATATCGTGTCTCCAGTGTCGATTCAGTGTCGATTAACTGTCCGACGGGATCGGACCACTCGCCCCGGCCGGCGGATTCGGCAGCCACGAGAGACTGTTGAACCCCTTGGTCAGATAACCGCCGTCGCCCTCCGACGCGCCATAACCGAAATGCGCATACGCCATCGTGTTGGCGTACAGCGACACCACCGCCGTGCTGCGGATCGTGTTGAAGAACGGCGTACCGGCGAGCGCCGCGACGTCCTGCGCCTGATCGGCGGGCGGCCGCTTGAGCCAGTCCGAACCGGCCTGCGCGTCGAGTTGTTTGACGCCGTCAGCGAGCTGCTGACGCACCGCCGGATCGGCTTTCGCCTTCGTGTCGAGATCCTTGACCACCAGCGCATACACCGCGTTGTCGAGCGTGGCGTGCGGATAGAGTTGCCGCGTGAAGGCGAGAATCACTTCGCCCTGATGCGTGTCGAGCCCTTGCAGTTCGAGCGCCCATACGCGGCTCGGCGCAAGCGTCGACAGTACCGACGACAACGCCAGCGTGCCCATCAGCACGCCGGTGCCCCGCAACAGCGCGCGTCGCGTGAGCGGAATGCGCAGGGCCACGGCCGCCGCCTGCCCCGCGCGATGCTCGTGGTCATGGTGAGGCTCATGGCCGTGCCCGGGCTCATGATGATGATGCGTGGCGTGTGCGTGATCGGACGCGACGATCGGAATGACCGTTGTCTTCATGTCTGTCTCCTTGTTGACCGGAGCCGGCGCGTTTGCGCTGACCCAGGTCCCATGCAAGATAATTTCTGTGGGGTATTGCTCAACCCGCGGCGGCCGCCGGATTGCCTGTTCTATTGATAGTGGCCGTAGCGTTCCAACACTTCGATCTTGTAGCCGTCAGGGTCCTGAATGAAAAAATAGCGCGCCAGCAATTCGCCGCCGTCGTTGTGAAATTCCCGTAGATCGTTGGGCGTCATGCCGAGCTCGATCAGCCGCTGCCGCTCGCTTTTCGCGTCGTCCACGCAGAAGGCGACATGACCGTAACCGTCGCCGTGCGAATACGGTTCCGCGCGGCCTTTATTCCAGGTCAGTTCTATTTCCGCGTCGGCTTCGTGGTTGCGCAAATAGACCAGCGCGAACTCCGGAAAGTCGAGCCGGTGCGAGACGTCGAAATTGAAAGCCTTCTGATAGAACTGCAGAGAACGCGGCAGATCCTGCACGCGGATCATCGTGTGGATGAGTTTGGCCATCGGTGTCCCCTCCTTGTTTGATTCAAGTTTAGGAGGCTGCCCACGCGAGTGGTAATGCACGGCTAAATCGCGCCAGGGACTTGCCCTATGTTGCGTGCGTGTCAGGTTGCATTGCAGCACGCGCGCGCCGAATGGGATTCGGCAAAAACCGCTCGCGACGCCACGCCAACGCAGGTTCGGCGAAGCGCATTCGTTTTTACCGCGAGGGCGTGCACAAGCGCCGTGCTTTCCCTAACATTCGGCAGTAGATCAGTTTTTTATCTGTGCGCTAACGCGCTGTGGAGCGATGTAGAAGATGGAATTCGATACGAAGGTCGCCATCATCGTGCTGGACGATCTGGCCGTATGGCAAAAACTCAATGTCACCGCGTTTCTCGCGACGGGTATCGCGGGCGCCGCGCCCGAAGCACTAGGCGAACCGTATGAAGACGCCGCCGGCCGCCAGCACGCGCGGCTGCTCGGCCAACCGATGATGGTGTATCAGGCGGACAGCGCGGGTTTGCTGCGCGCGTTCCGTCAGGGCATCGAGCGGGAGTTGACGCGCGCCGTCTATGTGCGCGCGATGTTCTCCACCGGCCACGATCAGGCGAATCGCGAGGTGTTCCGCGCGGAACCCGCGGACGCGCCCGATCTCGTCGGGCTGGCGGTGCGCGGGTTGAAGAAGGCGGTCGATAAAGCGGTTAAGGGTTTGTCGCTGCACGCGTGAGCGGCAACGTGGGACGTGGTGACGCGATATCGCAGCGACGCGGTGACGTCACCGCACCCACGTCACAACTCCGGACTCGGCCCACGCTCCAGATACGTGGTCAGCGCGATATAACTGCGCGTGCCCGTGAAGCCTTCAATCGCATGAATCCGCGCCAGCAGTTGTTCGAGCGTCTGCGTATCGCGCGTGCGGACTTTGAGCAGCATCGCGCTCTCGCCCGTCACGGTGTGAATCTCCTCGACGTCCGAGAGCTCCTTGAGCGCCAGCAGTTGCCGCGTGACCGCCCAGCTCGTCGTATCGACATGCACGAACGCGAGCAACGGACGATTCAGACGCGCGGCATCGAGCGCGGCGACGGTGGCCTTGATCACGCCTTCCTTCTTCAAACGCCGCGCGCGCTCGTGCACCGCGGGCGCCGACAGGAACAGTAGCTTGCCGAGTTCCGCGTAGGTGCGCGTGGCGTCTTCCGCGAGCAGGGCCAGCAGTTTGCGGTCCGTGTCGTCGAGCACGGCCGCGACGGCCGGTTGCGCGCCGGGCGTCTTCAGTGCCTTGCCGGTTCGGCTCGCAGGTGGACGGGAATTGTCGGTCATCGGGATTCAGGTTTGGCGGCGGGATGCTCGCCATCTTGCCCGAGTCCGGCGCGCAACGCCCGGCGAATCACCTTGCCGGTCGCCGTCAACGGCAGGCTGTCGACAAAGCGGATCTCGCGCGGATACTCGTGCGCGGCGAGACGCGTTTTGACATGCTGCTGGATCTCGCGCACCAAGGCGTCGTCGCCGATAAAGCCGGGTTTCAGCACGACGAACGCCATGACGATTTCGGTGCGTTCGCGATCGGGCGCACCGATCACGGCCGCCATCGACACCGCCGGATGACGCAGCAGCGAATCCTCGATCGAAGCCGGGCCGATCCGGTAACCGGCGCTGGTGATCACGTCGTCGCCGCGACCGACGAAGCGGATAAAGCCGTCCGCGTCGCGCGTGCCGAGGTCGCCGGTCACGAGAAACTTGCCGCGGTATTTCTCGCGCGTGGCCGCTTCGTTGCCCCAGTAGCCGAGGAACATCACCGGATCGGGCGCGGCCACCGCGATATCGCCGATCGCGCCTTGCTGCAGTTCGTTGCCGTCGGCGTCGACAATCGCGACATGATGCCCCGGCACCGCGCGGCCGATCGCGCCGAAGCACGGCTCGAACAGCGCCGCGCACGACGACACCACCACGTTGCACTCCGTTTGCCCATAGAACTCGTTGATCGTGACGCCGAGCGCTTTGCGGCCCCAATCGATCAGTTCCTCACCGAGCGATTCGCCGCCGCTCGCCACCGAGCGCAGCGCGAGCGGCCAGCGCTCGGGATGCTCGACGCCGCGCATCATCTTCAATGCCGTGGGCGGCAAAAACGTATGGGACACCGCGTGACGCGCCATCAGATCGAACGCGGCCTGGCCGTCGAATTTCGCAAAGCGGCGCGCCAGCACGGCCACGCCGTGATGCCACGACGGCAGCAGCACGTCGAACAGCCCGCCGATCCACGCCCAGTCGGCGGGCGTCCACATGAGCGTGGCCTGCACGGGGAAACCCTGCTGCGACAGTTCGACGCCCGGCAGATGCCCGGGCAGAACGCGATGGCCATGCAACGCGCCCTTCGGTTTGCCGGTCGTGCCGGACGTGTAGATGATGACGGCGGGATCGTCGGCGCTGGTATCGGCCGGCGTGAACTCGGCAGGCGCATTGTTCAGCGCGTGCCAGAACGAACGCACGGGGTTGGCTTGCGCGGCGTCGTAGGCGCTTTCATCGGCGATATCCACGCTGAACACATTGCGTAGCGCCGGCAAGGCCGCGCGAATCTCGGCGATCTTTTGCACGCCCGCGTTGTCGGTGATTAACGCGACTGCGCCGCTGTCGCCCAGGCGATGTTCGATCGCATCGATGCCGAACAGCGCGAACAGCGGCACCGCCACCATGCCCGCCTTGTACGCGGCGAGATGCGCGACGGCCGTCTCGATCGACTGCGACAGAAAGATGCCGATGCGGTCGCCGCGTTGCGCGCCCGCTGCGAGCAGTGCGTTGGCGAAACGATCCGACAGCGCCTTCAATTCGTCGAACGTGTAGTGCGTGGCCCGGCCTTCGGGATCTTCATAGATCAGCGCGAGACGTCCGGAACCGTCGGCCCATTTGTCGCAGACATCGACGCCGATGTTGTAGCGCGGCGGAATCCGCCACGCGAAGCTGGCCGTCAGCGATTCGTAGGTCTGGCCGTCGAGATTCATTGTGTCTGCTCCTGCAAGCCGGTCGGCGGTTGATAGCGTGGGAAACCGTTGTATTCGATCGTACGCTCGGCGGCGGGCAGCGGCCATGAATGGCGCGCGTTCGGCACGCCGCCATCCACGCGAATCACCGTGCCGTTGATAAATGCCGACGCCTCCGACAGCAGAAACACGGCCGCGCTCGCCAGTTCGGATTCGGTGCCGAAGCGTTGCAGCGGCACTTTGTGTTTCAGCGAGCGCAGCAGCGCGCGGTAGCTTTCGTCATAGCTGTCCATGCCGGCGGAAGCGATCCAGCCCGGCGCGACCGCGTTGACCCTGACACCTGAGTGACCCCATTCGCACGCGGCCGTTTCCGTGAAGTTCCACACGCCCGCGCGCGCCGCGCCCGAGTGGCCCATGCCGGGCATGCCGCCCCAGATGTCGGCCAGCATGTTGACGATTGCGCCGCCGTGGTGCTGCATCCATTGCGTATAGCACTCGCGGGACATGAGGAACGTGCCGTGCAGGTTGTTGCGCACGACGGCGTCCCAGCCGTTCAGCGAGATCGCCTCCAGCTTCGCGGGGAATTGGCCGCCGGCGCAATTGAAGAGGCCGTCGATCTGACCGAGGTCCTGAACGACGGCGGCGACCGTGTCGCGCACCTGTTGTTCGTTGCGGATATCGCACGAGTAGATGCGATGGCCGCTGACATTTTGATGATCGGCGACAAGTTCGGCTTGCACGGCTTCGAGTTTGTCCGCGCTACGGCCGATCAATGCAATCGTTGCGCCCAGCGACGCGAGTTCATGCGCCGTACAGCGGCCCAGCCCGCTGCCCGCCCCGGTGACGACGACGATCTTGCCTGCGAACAGGCCTTCGCGGAAGACGGAACGGTAGCCGCTCAACGGCGGCGAAGTACTCGGCGAAGCGGTGGGCATTCGGGTGTCTCCTTCACAAGCTGCTCGATATAGTTTTTTGAGTTTAGCTCAAGTTATATGAACGCACAGTGTCGAATGCATTTTTTAGCGCACCTTTAGCCAAAGCTATCACTTCAAATACATTTGAGCTAGACTCAACTCCAACAACTCCACTCTTCTTTTATCGACAATGACCGTCTCCGCCGCATCCCGCCGCGTGCCTGTGCAGGCGCGTTCCGAGCAACGTCTCAGGGCTATTCTGGAGGCGGCTCGGCTCGTGTTCTCCGAGGTCGGCTATGCGTCCGCCACGATGACGGAGATTGCGCGCCGGGTGGGCGTATCGGAGGCGACGATCTTCACGTACTTCGCCAGCAAGCGGGATTTATGCGTGCGCGTGCTGGGCAATTGGTACGATGAAATCATCGCGCAGGTGGAGGGAGAATTACCGCTGATCGACGGCACGCGCAGCAAGTTCGCGTATCTGGTGCGCACGCATCTTTACCGGCTAACGGTGGACGGAACCGGCTTGTGCGCGCTGATTCTTTCCGAGGGACGCGAGAAGGACGACAAGTTCGGCGACGTCATTGTCGAACTGCAGCGACGCTATACGGCGCCGATGATGCAGGTACTTGCCGAGGGTGTTGCCGGTGGCGACGTACGGGACGACATGCCGCTCGGCCTGCTGCGTTCGGCGGTTTATGGTCCGATGGAGCACGTGTTGTGGGACGCGGTACGCAAACAGAAGGCTGTCGACATTGAAGCGACGGCTGCGTCGTTGAGCGATCTGCTATGGCAAGGACTCGTACCACCCGATACGCGACAGGCCGCGTTAAAGCAGTTGCGTAACGATATCGTCGGCGCGGTAAAGCGATTCGAGGCTGCGGAATCGAAGTAAGCCAGGCAGAAGGCAGAATAACCGCCGCCCGAACCACAGCGCAGGGTTGATAGCAAACCGTCCCGGCGAGCGCAGAGCGCGAGGCGGGATGAATGACGGCCTTGTCACGCGTGCGGAGTGTGCGAGAGCACGGATTCCAGATGGTCCACCGCTGGTGGTGGACCACGAAACCCGCTTATGAGCTAGCGGTGTGAGCCGCTTTCTTTTGCCTACTTTTCTTTGCGGCATGCAAAGAAAAGTAGGTGCCCCCCGCACAGGGGGAACGCCAATAGACCACTAACAAACCAAGGAGAGGCCAACACAACAGCAACAGCAACACCAACAGCACCACCTACTCAACCCCACCAAAAACCCTTTCCCCTTCAAACAGAGTCATCCCCACCTGCACCTCCGCGACGCGATGCGGCGCCACATCCCGCACATCACCGCTCAACACAGCCAACGAAGCCGGCCGCCCAACCGCCAGCACCCCAGCCTCACCATCAAACCTGAGGCTAAAAGCAGAGTTATGCGTATAAGCCTTAAGCATCGCTTCAACCCCAACACTCTGCTCCGGCAAAAACGGCACATCTGCAACATCCCCAGGCGCCGCCCGCCGCAACGCGGTCTCAATCGCCACCAGCGGGTTCTGCGTGGAAACAGGCCAGTCGGAGCCCCCCGACAACATCGCCCCACCCCGCTGCAAATCACCAAACGCGTACTGCCGGCTCATCCGCCGCTCCCCAAGCAACTGCGTATAAAGCGCCTTTAAACCCGGCGCAACACTCCCCCACACGGCCTGCACCGAAGCAATCGCCCCCGTCTCCGCGAACCGCGGCACGTCCAAAGGATCGATCAACTGCACATGTGCCAATTGCGCACGCCGATCACGCCGCCCACGTTCGCGATTCAGCGCCTCGAGCGTATCGAGCGCCATCCGCACCGCGCGGTCGCCGATCGTATGAAAATGCAGATCGAAGCCCGCCGCGTCAGCGGCAAACACAGCCTCATGCAACTGCGCCGGCGTCCAATGCGCGGCACCGTTGTGATCCACATCGGCATAGTTGTCGAGTAACGCGCCGGTGTGACTCTCCAGCACGCCATCGATAAAGATCTTCGCCGTATGCAAACGCACGCGGCCACCGTCGTACTGACGACGCCAATCGATCAGCTTCCCGATCTGCGGCGCGAGCGCCAGATTCGGCGACACCAGCAACCCAAGGCTCACATTGGCCTTCAGATTGCCGCTGTCTCGCGCTCGCACATAGGCATCGACGAGCCGCTGACCGACCATCGCTTCAAACCATCCCGTGATACCGTTTTCGTGCGCCTGGCGCTGCGCTTTCTGCAAAGCGCGCGCGGATTCGTCGGCGCCCATTTGCGGCAGATGGCGAAACAGTCCATACAACGCGGCTTCATGGACGACTCCGGTGGGCGCGCCGTGCGCGTCGCGCTCGTAGATCCCGCCTTCCGGGTCCGGCGTCGTCGCACTCACGCCAAGCACCCGCAGCGCGGCGGTATTCAGACAACCGGAATGGACGTCATGACCGATCAGCAACAGCGGCCGGTCGCCGACCATCGTGTCGAGCGCGCTGCGGTTCAACTGGGCGCCGAGCGCTTCGAGCGCGACGTTGCCCGCCATCACCCAACTGCGCTGCGGATGCAGCGCGGCGCATTCGCGGACCTGGTGCGCGATCGCGTCGAGTGAATGGGCATCGCCGAGATCGGCGTCGCATGTGAGCTGGAATCCTTCGACCGGATGGGCGTGCGAGTCCGTGAAACCTGGCACGATCATGCGGCCTCGCAAGTCGACCTGTTCGGCCGCATGCAACTCCGCCGGCAAATCCGCATAGCTGCCCGCGTACGCAATCACGCCGTCGCGCACAGCGAGACAGGGCACCACGGTAGGCGTCGTGCCACCCGTATAAATCGTGCCGTTGACGAACGTGCAGTTGCGGTAGCGCAGATTCTCGCGCGCCGCGTCGTGTGAATCGTGTGAAAAGTGGCTCATGTCGTGCTCAGAAAGAATAGATGAACTGGGTCGCCAGAATGTCGTTGGCGCGTGAATAGGTGCCGTCGTTCATCAGGAACACCGGATGATTCGCCTGGTCATGCCGGTATTCGAACTTCAGCGTGATCTGTTGGGTCGGGAAAAACAGCAGGTCGGCGGTGATGTCGTAGTGCGCCGCGCCCTTGCATTCGGTGCCGTTGCGCGTGGACGCCGCGAAGCACGCGGGGTCGATGCCAAAGCCGCTGCTCGCGTTCACCGCCGGATTGCCACCCGCGAGCCCGTACAGAATGTTCGGCGCGCCGCCGCCGTTGGCGGTGTCGTTCAGATAGTCGAAGCGCAGCGTCGCGCCCATATGGCCGAGCCACGCCGAGGTCCACTTCTTGTGCCCCTGCAATGAGAAGCCGTACCAGCGCGCCGTGCCACCGTCGTACGCGCCTTTCTGCTGATCGCCGTAATCGAGTTGCGCATTCAATTGCAGTTTGTCGCGCGTGTAGGTCAGGTCGGTTTCGACGTAGCGCATCATGCCGAACGGCGTCGACGCGCTGCATTGATAGCCGTAGCCGCCAGGATTCGCGCACGGCGAGAACAGCGTCGAGCGGCCAACCATACCGGCCACACCGATGTCTAACGCGGTAGATAGCACGTCGTCGAAGCGCGCGGTCAGCGACGGCACCCAGTTGCTATGCGACGTGTTGTCCGGACCGTTCACGATCGCCGCCGACGTACGCAACTGCTCGTTCGACAGATACACCTGCCAGAAATGCGTGAAGATCGCGTTATTGCCCTTCAGACCAATGCCGACCATGCCCGCGGGTTCGCTGAAGTCGTACAGCAGGTTGTGCGTGAGCGTCAGCATCTGATTCGACGGTTGCGGCTCGTAGCCGATCGGACTCTGCAACAGACCGGCCGTGAACGTGGTCAGCGAGTTGAGCGGCACCGTCACATCGGCCTGCGTCAGGATGTTGTTGCCGACACTGCCGTGCCCGCTGCTTAGCGTCGAGCCCACGCCACGATTCGGCTGGATCACGATTTCCGCGGCTGGCGCGAGCGGCCCGACGCCGAAGGTCTTCTTGATGTCGAGATAGACGTCACCGATCTGGCTTTCGAAATAGTCGTACACGCCCGGATCGTGATTGACGAACTGGAAGCTGCCCGAACGGCGCGCGCGGTTGTACAGATACAGCGGGTCGAGATAGCCGGTCACGCTCAGGCCGGCGAGCGGGCCGGTGGTAGCGGCGTCTTCGAGCGAATCGGTTTTCAGCGTGAGGTTGTTGACCTGTTCATGCATGGCCTGGAAATCGCGCGTCAACGCGGCGGGGTCGCGCACAGCGTTGTCGGCGGCCGATGCGGATGCCGGCGCCGTGCCCGGCGCCGTCCCCGCTGTCGCGCTCGCCACAGCCGGCGCTTTCGCCTTCGCCTGCAAGCTATGAATCTGCGCCTGAAGCGCCGTGATCTGCGCCTGCAACGCATCGAGTTGCGTGGCGACCGATGGCCGTGCCGCGGCGTCCGTCTGCGCGGCAAACGCCGCGCACTGGAACGCGAGCGCGCTCACCAGAACAATCACTTTCAGTTTCATGATGGAAGACATCGAATGGACGTGTTGATCCGCACCGCGTCGCGAGACGCGGCGGCGGAATGCGTATTGGTGAGGTGGGTTTGAAGCGGCCGGATCAGGCCGTCAGTCGGTTTTGTATTGCTGCCACAGACGCGTCACCAGGCGGTTGATTTCAGTCGGCAACGGCTTGACCGCGAACAGCTTGTTGAAATCTCCCGACGTTGGGAACACAGCCGGATCGGCCAGCACATCCGCATGCACGAGCTTCGACGCACTCGACACCGCCGTGGGATACGAGGTGTCGTTCGTCAGGTTCGCGCTCTCCTTTTCCGACAGCACGAAGTTGACCCACTTCAGCGCCGCCTCCGGATGCGGCGCGTCTTTCGGCACGGCCATCACGTCGAACCAGATCGGGCCGCCCTCGTTCGGCAGAATGTATTTGATGTGGTACGAGCGGTGCGCGTCCAGCGCGGACCGCCGCGCGGTATTCACGTCGCCGGACCAGCCGAGCGCGAGGCAGATGTCGCCGTTCGCCAGATCGCCGATATAGCTGCCGGTGCTGAACTGCGCGATGTACGGGCGGATGCCCTTCAACACAGTCAGCGCGTCCTGGTAGTCTTTGGGATTCGCGCTGTTCGGATCGCGCTTCATGTAGAGCAGCACGCTGCCGAACACGTCGCGCGGCGAATCGATCAGCGAAATGCCGCAGCTCTTCAGCTTCGCGGCGTTCTTCGGATCGAATAGCAGATCGAGTCCGTCGAGCTTCGCGTCCTTGCCGAGCGCCGCCTGCACTTTCTCGACGTTGATGCCGAAGCCGTCCGTGCCCCAGCTCCACGGCACGCCGTACTGGTGAGTGGGGTCGTCGGCGGCGAGCAGCGCCATCAGTTTCGGGTCGAGCAGCGCGTAGTTCGGCAGCTTCGTCCGGTCGAGCGGCTGGTAGATGCCCGCCGCCACCTGCTTCGCCCAGAACGCGTCCGACGGCACTACCACGTCATAGCCGGAACTGCCTGACAGCAACTTGGCCTGCAAGGTCTCGTTGCTGTCGAACTCCTGATAGACGACATGAATGCCGGTCGCTTTCTCGAAGTTCGCGACCGTATCCTTGCCGATCGAATTACCCCAGTTGTAGATATTCACCACCGCCGGGTCCGCGTGTGCCGCAGCGGCCAGCAAACCTACCGACAGCGCCCGCAACGGCCGCGCCCACCTGCTACTCCACCCGCTGATTTCCATCCCGACCTCCGTCCCCGATTCACGATGATGTAACGATGGAGAGAGTCTAGGGAGGCGAAATCCGGCCGTCTGTCCCGACTACGGGGGGACACGGTGGATATAGCGTGCGACGTCTCATCGCGGCGGACGGACGGCGGCGGGTTAGCCGCAGTGGGCGCACGGTTTTTTTCGTGTTATCAGTGAAAGCTGCCGCGGGCCTTCGCCCGCCACCCAAGGCCATGAACGCTCCACACTCCTTCACCCCGCTCGCGGTCGGTCAACTGGCCGCGCTGTCGAGCGCGCTGGGCCCGGTCGTCGACTGCGCCGGTTCGTCACGCTTTCTGCGGCAAATGTTCGATTGCGTCAGGCAGTTCGTCGACTGCGATTCGCTGCATCTGATGCGCGCGCGTGTTTTGCCGCATGCCGACCGGACGCGCCGCATGGAATGGATCGGCAGCTATGGCGGCGATCCGGAGCAGATCCAGCGGACCATGGAAACGTATTTCGGCAGCTTCGCGGAGCGGGACCCGCTCAATGACCGGATCTCCGATGTCGAACAGATCGAGCTGATTCATCTGTCCTCGCAGGCGATCGAAGACGCCGAGATTCGCAGTCTGATCTACGACGTCGCCAATATTCACGATGAGTGCCTGGTGGTGCGGCGCTCGAACGGCAGCGCCTATTCGCTCTCCGTGTGCCGCGCGCGGCGCCTGCCGGCGTTCTCGCTGCACGAGCTTAGCGTGCTCAAACATCTCGGTCAGATGCTGCTGCCGCTGGCGGAACTGCATACGCGCATGGTCGGCGTGCCGCTCGACGACAACGTCAACAAGGTGGCGCCCGCCGACGTATTGCAAGCGTATCTGACACGGCGTGCGATCCTGCTGTCGTCGCGTGAGGCGAGCGTCTGCTCGGCCTTCGTAAAGGGCATGACCACGCTGTCGATCGCGCACGCTATGGGCGTGAAGGAGTCCACCGTCGAAACCTACGCGAAGCGCGCGTTCGCGAAGCTCGGCGTGAGTTCGCGGCGCGCGCTGCTGTCGGCGGTGCATGGCTGCGAGGCGGCGACCGCGACAGTAGTGTAGTTTCGCGCAGTCCCGGATCAGGCCGAGCGCGGCGCTTCTTCCCGTTCCTGCACGGCGCGCGGCGTGGCCGCCACTTCCAACTCCGCCTGCGCCGCCGCCAACACCCCACGCCCCGGTTTCGCCAGCGCCGCCTTCAACCGGTCGCGATCCAGTTCCTTCTCCCACGCCGCAATCACGATCGACGCCACGCCGTTGCCCATCGTATTGGTCAATGCCCGGCACTCGGACATAAAACGGTCGATACCGAGTATCAGCACCATCGCCGTCACTGGCACGGTCGGCACCACGGAAAGACTCGCGGCCAGCGTGATAAAACCCGCGCCCGTCACCCCCGTCGATCCCTTCGACGTGAGCATCGTCACCGCCAGCAAGGTGATCTCCTGCGTGAGCGTCAAATGCGTATTGGTGGCCTGAGCGAGAAACAGCACCGCCAGCGTCATGTAGATATTGGTGCCGTCCAGATTGAACGAGTAGCCGGTCGGCACCACGAGCCCGACGATCCCGCGTGAGCAGCCGAGCCGTTCGAGCTTCTCCATCAACTGCGGCAGCGCGGCTTCGGAGGTCGACGTGCCGAGCACGATCAGCAGTTCGTCCTTGATGTACACCACGAAGCGCCACAGACTGAATCCGCAGGCGCGCGCAATCAGGCCGAGTCCGCACGAGACGAACAGGAACGCGGTCAGATAAAACGTGCCGATCAGTTTCATCATTGGCAGCAGCGAGACGATGCCGTATTTGCCGATCGTGAAGGCAATCGCGCCGAATGCGCCGAGCGGCGCGAGGCTGGTGATCATCCGCACGATTCTGAAGAAGGTTTTCGACAGCAGTTCGATCAGGCCGATCAGCGGTTTGGCGGGCTCGCCCATCACGGCCAGCGCGGTGCCGAACAGCATGGCGATCAGCAGCACCGGCAGAATGTCACCCTGCGTGAACGCGCCGGCAAACGTGTCCGGAATGATGTGCATGAAGAAGCCCGCGAGCCCTTCGCCATGCGCGGCTTGCGCCGTATAGGACGACACCGCGCCGGCGTCGAGTGTGGCGGGGTCGACGTTGAAGCCCGCACCGGGTTGCAGCACATGGGCGGCCAGCAAACCGATCGCCAGCGCCAGCGTCGAGACGACCTCGAAATAAAGCAGCGCCTTGCCGCCGACCCGGCCCACCTTGCGCATGTCGTGCATGCTCGCAATGCCGGTCACGACCGTGCAGAAAATCACCGGGCTGATGATCATGCGTACGAGTTTGATAAAGGCGTCGCCGAGCGGTTTCATCGCCACCGCGTGCGTCGGCCAATAATGACCGAAGGCCACACCGATCACGATCGCGACGATCACCTGCACGTACAGCACCTTGTAAAGCGGTTTGCGTTTCATGTCTCCTCCGGTTTGCCTCAGGCAAATTTTTGGCAAAGCGTGTCCCTTCCCTTCTCGCGGGGAATCGGTCACGCGTTGCGGTTGAGCGGCGGCGCCGTGCGACGCGCCGCCTGGCGGACTAGCTGACTAGCTAGCGGTTACAACACGGCGGCCCAGGGATGCCGGGCGAAGTGATTCCGCTCGAACGCCTCGATGTCAGGCAAAGAAGCGAGCGTGAGGTCGATCGTGTCCATGCCTTCGATCACCATCTGTTTATGCCGCGCGCCAAGCGGGAACGGGAAAACGAGGCCGTCGGCGGACGTCACGGTTTGTTGCTCGATGTCGATACGCAGTTGCGCGGCGGGATGGGCCATAGCGTCGCGCAGCAGCACGTCGATCTGCTCGCGTTCCAGTTGCACCAGCAACAAGCGGTTATTCATCGCGTTCGAATAGAAAATCTCCGCGAAGCCCGGCGCGACGATGGCGTCGAAACCGCCTTGCTGAAGCCCCCAGACCGCGTGTTCGCGGCTCGACCCGCAACCGAAATTCGCGCCGCCCAGCAGAATGCGCGCGCCGCGATACGCGGGTTGATTCAGCACGCAATCGTCGCGCAGCGCGCCTTGCGCATCGAAACGCAAATCGTAAAGCAGCCCCTCGCTGAGTCCGGCCTTGTCGATAATGCGCAGAAACTGCTTCGGCATGATCTGATCGGTGTCGAGGTTGTCGATCGGCAACGGCGCGGCCGTGCCGTCAATGTTGGCGAGTCTCGTGGATCTTGCGCTCATGATTGCGTCTCCAGCGTGCGGACGTCGGTGATACGTCCGGTCAAGGCCGCCGCCGCCGCCATCGCGGGGCTCATCAGATGAGTCCGGCCGCCGCGTCCCTGGCGTCCTTCGAAATTGCGGTTGGTGGTGGACGCGCAGCGCTCGCCGGCCGTCAGAAAATCGTCGTTCATCGCGAGACACATCGAACAGCCCGGCTCGCGCCATTCGAAGCCCGCCTCGCGCAGCGTCGCGGCCACGCCCTCGGCTTCCGCCTGGCGGCGCACGCTGCCCGAGCCCGGCACGATCATCGCGCGTACGCCTTGCGCGACATGGCGACCTGCCACGATCGACGCGACGATGCGCAAGTCTTCGATACGTCCGTTGGTGCAGGAGCCGATAAACACGCGATCGATCGGCGTGCCGGCAATCGGCTGCCCGGCGTCGAGGCCGATGTAGTCGAGCGCGCGCTGCAACGACGCGGCGGCTTCCGGCGTGGCCTGGGCGGCGGCCGACGGAATGGGCGCGTCGACCGCGATGGCCTGATCGGGACTCGTGCCCCACGTGACGAACGGCGCGACGTCGTGCGCATCGAAACGATGTTCGATATCGAAGCGCGCGTCCGGGTCCGATTTCAGTTCGCGCCAGTCGTTCAGCGCGGCGTTCCAGGCGGCGTCATCCAGCGACGTGGCATGCGCGCGGACATAGTCGAACGTCGTCGCGTCGGGCGCGATGAGCGCGGCGCGCGCGCCCGCTTCGACGGTCATATTGCACACGGTCATGCGCGCTTCCGCCGACAGCGACGCGATCGTCGAGCCGTCGAATTCCACCGCATAGCCGCGCGCGCCCTGCGCACCGATCCGGCTGATGATCCACAGAATCACGTCCTTTGACGAGGTGCCGTACGGCAACGCGCCGTCGATCGTGATACGCATGGTCTGCGCGACGCGATAGACCAGCGTCTGCGTGGCGAGCACGTGCTCGACCTCCGACGTGCCGATGCCGAAACCGAGCGCACCGAGCGCGCCATACGTGGTGGTGTGGCTGTCGCCGCACAGCACGGCCATGCCGGGGCGAATCAGACCGCGCTCCGGCGCGACGATATGTTCGATGCCTTGCAGAGGGTCGTTGGCGTCGTGCAGTTGAATCCCGGCCGCGTGGCAATTGCGCGCCAGATTATTCGCCTGCAACAGCGAAGCGGCATCGCGAATCACGCGCGGCGATTCCGCGTGCGTCGGGATGATATGGCTGACCACCGCAAGCTGCTGCTTCGGACGACGCACACTGCGCGCTTTGTCCTTCAACGCGCTGAATGCCTGCGGGCTGGTGTATTCGTTCATCAGATGCAGATCGACATACAGCAGCACGTTTTGCGCATCGATCCGTTTGACGACGTGCGAATCGACCAGCTTCTGATAAAGGGTAAGAGAGGGAGATGACATGATGGACACGCGCCTAAGCCTGCAAAAACGGAAGCACGCGTTCGAGCAGCAACTCGGGCGCTTCCTCGGGAATGTAATGACCGCACGGCAGCGCTTCGCCGCTCACCTGCGCCGACCATTGCCGCCATTCGGCGAGCGGTTCGAAGCACTGTTCGATCACGCCCTGCGCGCCCCACAACGCGAGAAACGCGCAGTCGATCTTGCGCCCTTCATCGAGCGAAGCCCGATCGTGATCCAGATCGATCGAGATACTCGCGCGATAGTCCTCGCAGATGCCGTGCGCGGTCGCGGGGTCGCTCAGACAGCGCAGATACTCGGCGTAGGCGTCTGCGGTGAAAGGCGCGAGCCCGGCGCTGCGCGCGCCGATGGTCTGCTTCAGATACAGATCGGCATCCGCGCGAATCAGCGTCTCGGGAAACGGCGCGGGACGCACGAGAAAAAACCAGTGCCAGTAAGCGCGCGCGAAGGCGAACGAGGTTTGCTCGTACATCGCAAGCGTCGGCGCGACGTCGAGCGTCACGAGTTTCGTCACGGCTTGCGGATGATCGAGCGCCATGCGTGCGGCGACGCGTCCGCCGCGATCGTGACCGATCACGGCAAACTCGCTGAAGCCTTGCGCCTGCATCAACGCGACCTGATCCGCGGCCATGCGGCGTTTCGAATAGTTGCCGTGATCGTGCGCGCCCGGCGGTTTGCCGCTGTCGCCGTAACCGCGCAAATCCGCGGCGATCACCGTGAAGTGCCGCGCCAGCGTAGGCGCGACCTTGTGCCAGATCGCGTGGGTCTGCGGATGGCCATGCAGCAGCAGCAAAGCCGGCCCGTTGCCGCCGCGAATCGCGTTGATCCGAATCCCGTCGACCTCGGCCGACGCGTCTATGAAGTCTGCAAACATCGTTGCCTCCGGTGTGTGAATGCAGTCTAATTGATGCCTGCAGCGATGTGGTTTCTCTTCAGGCAATCCGGAATTAACTTTTAGGAACGAATCGATGGACGGCTTTTCCGACCTGAATCTGTTCGCGCTGGTGGCGCGCCACCGCAATCTGGCCGCCGCCGCGCGCGAACTTGGGGTGACGCCGCCGTCCATCAGCAAGCGCCTGGCGCAACTCGAACAGCGGCTTGGCGTGCGACTGGTCAACCGCACCACGCGGCGCGTCAGTCTCACGGCGGAGGGCGAGATCTATCTGGCGAACGGCTCACGCATCCTCGACGATCTCGCCGAACTCGAACAGTTGGTGACGCAGAGCCGCGCCGAACCGACCGGTCTGTTGCGCGTGAACGCGTCGTTCGGTTTCGGCCGCGCGCATATAGCGCCGGCCATTTCGCGCTTCAGCGAGCGGTTTCCGTCGATGAAAATTCAGCTCCATCTGACCGACCGGCCGCTGAGCTTGCAGGAGGAAGGTTTCGATCTGGGCATTCGTTTCGGCGATGTGCCCGACGCGCGTATCAATGCGCGTTTGCTGCTGAAGAACCAGCGTCTGGTGTGCGCATCGCCGGCTTATCTGAAGCGGTATGGCACGCCCCAAATGCCGCACGATCTCACGCGCCACGCGTGCCTGGTGTTACGCGAAAACGAATCGGCGTATGGCACGTGGCATTTTTCGCGCGGCAAGAAATCAGAGACGGTGAAGGTAGACGGTCCGTTGAGCAGCAACGACGGCAGCGTCGTGTTGAAGTGGGCGCTCGACGGTCGCGGCATTACCGTGCGCTCGGCGTGGGAAATCGGCGAACACGTGCGGCGCGGTGAGCTGGTGCCCGTACTGAGCGATTGGACGCTGCCCAACGCGGACATCCACGCGATCTACCTGGAACGGCACAGCTTGTCGGCCAAGCTCAGAACGTTTATCGACTTTCTCGGTGACGAGTTGCGCGAGAGTGTGAAGTTGATCTAGTGCGACGGGCACGGCGGCGGAATGTACATCACGCCCGCTACGACGCGAGCTTTTCCATCAGAAAATCGACGAAGCTCCTTACGCGCGACGACAGATGCCGGGCATGCGGATAGAGCAGCACGAAGGGCCGCGAGCATCCGCCATGAGGAATCAGTAGTTCCTTCAGCGTCCCATCGGCAATGTCTTTGTCGACGATGAAGCGATAGGTCTGGAACAGGCCCGCGCCGTGCCGCGCCAACGTTACGCCCGCCAGCACATCGCCCGACGACACGTTGCCGCCGCGCGTCATCAGCTCGACCGCGTCGCCCGACTGTTTGAAGAGCCACGGAATGTTCCGGCCGGTGCTCGGCAACGCGAACTGAATGCAGTCGTGAATGAGCAGATCGTCGGGCGTGTCGAGTTTGCCCGCGTGGCGCAGATACGCGGGCGACGCGACGACCACCAGTTCCGCGTCCTCGATCTTGCGCGCGATCAAACCGGAATCGCTCGGCGCGCGCCCGCGAATCGCGAGATCGAAACCTTCGTCGGCGAAGTCGATGTTGCGGTTGCTGAGGTGGGTTTCGACCGTGACGCCGGGATAGCGCGCGCGAAACTCCGCCAGCAGCGGCAGCACCCGATAGTGGCCGTACGGCGTCGGCATGCTGATCCGCAGCACACCGCTGGGCGCGGTTTGCTGGCCGGTGGCTTCGCGCTCGGCGTCGGCCAGCTGACCCAGCGCCTGACGGCATTGTTCGAAGTAGCGCCGGCCCGCATCCGTCAGCCGGATCTGCCGCGTGGTACGCACGAACAGACGCACACCGAGACGCGCCTCCAGACGCGCAACCGTGCGGCTCACCGCCGCCGGCGTCACGCCCGCGGCGGTCGCGGCCACCGTGAAGCTCTCCAGTTCGGCCGCGAGACAGAACAGTTCGATACTGCCTAGAAGGACATCTTCAAATTGACGCTGCATGGATTCCCGACGAGCTTCGGTAGCGGCCTGGTCGCCCAGCGGTAAGCGTCCGGAACGGCCGCGAGCTGAGTGCTAAACGCTGAACGCTGAAGGTCGAACACCGCGGACAGCCGAGGCCGCCTGCGGTGCGCAACAAGGATCCACACAGAATATCAGGACTATCGGGCAAACCGATTCGACGCGGGGTTCACTCCGGCTTCAATGCCCGCTGCTTGCGAAACGCGTCGACCGGCATGCCGCCCCACCCCCAGTTCTCCAGGTTCACCTCTTCAATGACGACAAAGGTCGAGTCGAGCGGCTTGTTCAGCACGTCGAGCAGCACCTGACTGACGCCCGCGATGAGCCGGGCTTTTTCGTCGGCGGTGACGGAATCGTTGCCGGGCTTGGACCCCTCGCGGGTCACCTGGATCGTGACGATGGGCATATCGTGCTCCGTAGTGGTGGATTCGATGGATTGAATGGCTTGCGTTGGTTGAGTCGAAGGGCGCCACTCGCGGCGCCCCGGGGTCGATCAATGGCCGGCGCTTTGGCCGCCGTCCACGTGCAGGATTTCGCCCGTCACGAACGGCGCGGCATCCAGATACAGCACAGCGTTCACGATATCGCTCATTTCGCCCATGTGGCCCATCGGATGCAGTGCGCCGAGCGCCGCATGCGTTTGCTCGGCGTGCATCGGCGATTTGATGATGCCCGGCGAGACCGCGTTGGCGCGGATACCGCGTTTCGCGTACTCGATGGCGAGCGACTTGGTCGCCGCGTTCAGGCCGCCTTTGGTCAGCGACGCCAGCACCGACGGCACGCCGTCGATCGCGTGATCGACCAGACTGGTGGTGATCGTGACCACGTGGCCGCTCGCGTGCTTTTCCATCTCGGCGATCGCCAGTTGCGTGATGTGGAAGAACCCGGACACGTTCACGCCGATGGCGGCTGCGTAGTCTTCCGCGGAATACTGCGTGAACGGCTTGGCGATGAAGATGCCCGCGTTGTTGACCAGCGTGTCGACGCGGCCAAAGCGCTCGACCGCCGCGGCGATCACGCGCTGCGCGGTGGCCGGATCGGCGATATCGCCGGCGACGGTCAGCACATTGGGATCGTCCGACGGGCTGACCGAGCGCGCAGTGGCGACGACCCGGTAATCGAGCTTGCGGAACGCCTTGACGATTTCCGCGCCAATGCCTTGGGATGCGCCGGTGACGACGACGACTTTTTGCGATGTGCTCATGATGAACCTCTGGGTGACATGTTTGGGATCAGATGCTGATCGGGCCACGGGCTCCGATGGGGTTGAAATCTAGGCGCATTGGCCCGGATTTCGAATACCCGCCGTGGACAAACAGTCGTGCGTACGAGGTACAAATGAGGCGTGGTGCGGGTTTGAGACCGAAATAACGCGACGCGGCGGTTCGAATGCTGCGCCGCGTCATGTCATTTAGTGCTCACATTTCACGTCTTGCCTGCGCACCTGGATGATGACCGGATAGGTGCCGTGCTCGAGTTCCACGCGCGCGACCACGGCCATCGTCGTCTCGTCGATATCGTCATAGACGCTGACTTCTTCGCGCCGAAGGTTGGTAACGCCGGTGCAGCCCGACGCGCGTCCTTCGTCGGAGACCTTGCACTGGATCGGGTTGTCGGCGATGTAGCGGTATTTGTCGCGATCAGGCGTGGCCAGATATTCGCGGAAGCTTTGCGCCGCGCCGCCGACCCCGGTAACGTAACCGATCGCGCATTGCAGGTTGGGCGTGCTGCCGCTGTTCGAGGTTTGGGCTTGCGCGCCCACACTGGCGGCGGCCGCGACGAGCGCCGCGAGAGTCAAGGCGAGAGAAGATTTCATGGCGTCATTCAGGTGGGTCGGATCGAAGTAGCGGATTGTAGCTGGCTACCCGGGCGCACCTTCATCAACGCGTCAATCAGTGCATCGACACGCACGGGTCGCGTTCGCGAGCCCGGCACGATCACGTTGACCGGCAACGGTGCGGGACGGCATTGCGGCAGCAACTCGTCCAGCGCGCCGCTATCGAGGTGCCGGCGCGCCATGAACTCCGGCACCTGGACCAGCCCGGCGCCCTGCACCGCCGCGCCGATCAACGCCTCGCCATGACTGATCCGAAACCGCGATTTCGGCGCGATCGTGACGGCGTGCCCCTTCTCGACGAATTCAAGCGGCCGCTCCCGCCCGCTCGTCGGCATTCTGAAAGCCACAACGCCATGTTGCGCGAGATCGGCGACCGCGCGGATCTTCGGATGAGCGGCGAGATAAGCCGGGCTGGCGCACAACACGAGCGGTTGCGAATCGAATTGGCGTGCAATCATGCTCGAATCGTTCAACGCGCCAAAACGGATCACCGCGTCCAGTCCCTCGCCAACCACATTGACCTGCTCGTCCGACAGCCGCAGATCGAATTCGAGCGCCGGATAACGCCGCTGCAAAGCGGTCAGGACCGGCAACACGACCTGGGTGCCGTAGCCGATCGGCGCGCCGATGCACAGCGTGCCGGCCGGCTCACCGGCGTCGGAAACGCTGCGCAGATCCAGCGCGTCGATCTCGTCGAGCAGCCGCGAACACTTGGCAAAAAGCGTCTGACCTTCCTCGGTCAGATGCACGGAACGCGTCGTGCGATGAAACAGCCGCACGCCAAGCTCCTGTTCGAGCCGCGCAATGCTTTTCGCCACCGACGAAGGCGCAAGGCTCAGCTCTCGCGCGGCGCGCGCAAAGCTGCCATGCCTCGCGACGGCGGCGAAATTGAGGAGCTGACTCAGGTTTTTCATCCAGGCTATTCCCGACAATCTGTCATCAATGAAACGGCAGTGGGGAGATCAAACGACGGTGCGTATGCGGGTAAATTGGACATCGACGAACTCGACACCCAAGGAACCCACCATGTCTTTCCAGAACATCAAACCGGTCGACTACGATTTCGGCGGCTCGCACGCCCGCATGCTCGTTTCCGGCAAGCAATCCGCCGGATCGTACTGCATGATCGAAATCTTTTCTCCCGCAGGCCGGGCCACGCCCGCGCACCGGCATCAGCATGAGGACGAGACGATCCATATGCTGGAAGGCGAACTCGACGTCAATATCGAAGGCACGACGCACACGTTCCGCGCGGGTGAGACGCTGTATCTGGAACGCGGCACCGCGCATCAACTGATTAACCGCTCGGACGCGACGGCACGCTATCTGGTCATCTGCGCGCCGGCCGGCTTCGACGAATTCGTCGAGACCTGCGCTGAAGTGCTGCCCGCACCCTACGAGACAGCGCCGCCGAGCGACGCGTCGAAACAAAAAATGCGCGACGCGGCACCGCGCTTCGGTATCACGTTGATTCCTCCGCAGAACGTAGCGCCCACGCCGGCATAACGGACGACAAGGACGTGCCTGGCGATGCCGGGCACGTCCGCACGCTCGCCCGGGAGCGAGCTTCACTTCTTCGTTTTTTTCGGGATCAGCAGCTTCGCCAGCTCCTGCAGAAACACCACGGGCCCTTCCCCATGCAGCGCGCGCCCGCTGCTCAATGCACCGTCGATGATCGTGCCCATCCGTAAGGCGAACGTCTGCGGCTCGTCGATGCGCATGGCGCGCGCCAGCTCCGTTAGGCGGTGCCGCAATTCCCGCTTGTGGGCAACCGCGACCTTGCGAGCCGGATGGCTGTCGTCCGCGTATTCGGCGGCGATGTTGATCTGCGGGCAGCCGCGATAGCCCGGGCGCGCGATCCGTTCGCCGATCCATTGCAATTGCGCGTCCAGTTCTTCGCGCGGCTCAGCCTTGTGCTGCGCGGCCACCGCGTCCCAGTGCTGCCAGAAGTCTTTATCTTCCAGCAGCAGGAACGCTTCGATCAGATCGTCTTTGGTCCCGAAGTGACGATACAGACTGGTCTTGGCGACCCCCGCGCGCGCCACGATCAGATCGACGCCCACCGCACGCGTGCCTTCCTGATAGAACAGTTCGCTGGCGGTCCGCAAAATGCGCTCGCGCGTATCCGGTAGAGGTTCCTTCACCGCTTCTCTCTTCTTCATCACGTTCAACCTCAGGGATTTCCAGCGCCGAAGCATTGAAATCGATCATAGCACTCTGTGTTTGACGACGCTACAGATCTGTACTATAAAACATACCGGTCTGTAGCGTTCCGAAAACAACCTGAAGAAAGAGAGTGAGACACATGAACGATCGAATCACAGTGGCGGTGTACGGCGCCTCGGGTCACACCGGGCGCTTCGTCGTGGCGGAGTTGCAGCGGCGCGGCCTCGGTGTGGTCCGCATAGGACGGGACGCCGCGCGTCTGCAGGAAAGCCCGGCGGACGCAACGACGCCATGGCGCGTCGCCGACGTCGGCCACCCCGAGCAACTCGACGCGGCGCTGCGCGGTACGCACGCCGTGATCAACTGCGCCGGACCGTTTCTCGATACGGCGCTGCCGATCGTGGATGCCGCCTTGCGCGCGCGGATTCCCTATCTCGACGTCACGGCGGAACAACCGTCGCTGCAGGCCTTGATCGATCAGCGCGACACGAGCGCACGCGAGGCCGGCGTGACGCTGATCCCCGCTGCCGCGTTCTACGGCGGGCTGGCCGATCTGCTGGTCACCTCGTTGGCGGACACCGGGCAAGCGCTCGATCGCGTGGACGTCGCGATTGGCCTGGACAGTTGGCACCCGACACGCGGAACACGTCTAACCGGTGCGCGCAATCACGCGACGCGGATGATCCAGCGGGACGGCCGGCTGACGCCGTTGCCGCAGCCCGCGCCCGAAAGCCGGTGGTCGTTCCCGGCCCCGCTCGGCAACGCGGAGGTAGTGATGCTGCCGTTCACGGAGGTGCTCGCGGTGTCGCGTCATCTGCGGGTCGCGACGATGGACTCGTGGCTCGCGTCGGCCGCGCTGCGCGACATTCGCAATCCGGATACGCCGCCGCCCCAGCCCAACGACGAGCAAGGACGGTCAGCCCAACAGTTCATCGTCGACGTCGTGATCGCGCAGAACGGAGCGACGCGGCGCGCCACCGCGAGCGGACGCGACATCTATGCGGTGACCGCGCCGATCGTCGTCGAGGCGACTGAGCGGCTGGTTCGCGGCAAGTCCACGAGCCAGGGTGGTGTGGTCAGTCTCGGCGAGATTTTCGATGCGAGGGATTTTCTCGCCGCGCTCGATACGGTGAGCGTTGCTTATGACGTCACGGGCGACCCGCTGCTCGCGCGCACGCCATCGCACTAGCCACGTCCGCGCGCGCTCGCCGCCCGCCCCCGCTGCGGCGAGCGCGCGGCGCGCAACTCCGCTGCATCGAGAAAAAAATCGCGGTTATCGGCCATGCGTTCGATCATGAAGTCGATAAAGGTCCGCACACGCAGCGGCTGCTCGGTGCGATGTCCGTAGTAGATATAAAGCGCGCCGTATTCGGTGACATGTTGCGTCAGCAACGGCACGAGCCGGCCGCTGCGGAGATGTACCGCCGCGTTGAAGCTGCCCAGTTGCCCGATCCCCAGGCCCGACAGCACGGCCTGCGTTTCCATCTCCGTATCGTTCACGCAGATGGCCGGCGGCACGTCGCGATAAACGATCTCATCGCCGACCTGAAACTGCCATTGCGCGAGCTTGCCGGTGTTGGCGCGCCGATAGCCGGTGCAGCGATGCTGCGCCAGTTCGTCGATGCTGCGCGGCGCGCCGTTACGTTCGATGTACGCCGGCGAAGCGCACACGACTAGCTGGATCGGCACGAGCCGCCGCGCGATCGAGCCGCCCGCCGGCGGCGGCCCGCCGCGAAAGCCCACATCGGCGCGTTCGGTCACGAGATCGGTGAAGTGATCGTCGAACTGGACTTCCAGCCGCACGTGCGGATAAAGCCGCTGGAATTCCTCGAAGTACGGCCACAGCACCGGCATGCCGAACGCTCGCGGCGCACTCACGCGCAGCAGGCCGTCCACCTCTTCTTTCGAGCGCCGCGCGTCGCCGAGCGCCGACGACAGGATCGACAGCGCCGGTTGCACACTGTCGAACAGCCGCTGGCCCTCCTCCGTCAGGCTCAGCTTGCGGGTGGTGCGGTGAAAGAGCCGGACGCCCAGCTCCTTCTCCAGTTGCATGACCGCCTGGCTCGCGGCCTGCGGCGAGATGCCCTGATCGACGGCCGCGCGCCGCAGGCTGCCGAGCGCAGCGGCTCGCACGAACGTGGTGATCGCCCGAATTTCGTTCATGGCGCGCGCTCCCGATTCGCAAGTAAAAATTGATTATGAGTCTAGCAATTGACGGCTAGTTAGTGTCAGTCCGCGCTTTTACCATGGTGTCACTTCAACTCGACGACACGCAGGAGAAACATCATGACTGACACGCAACGCGGCGGTTTCAAGCGGGTATGGTTGATCACCGGCGCAGCGCGCGGCATCGGCGCGCTAATTGCCGAGGCGGCGCTCGCGGACGGTAACGCGGTGGTCGCCGCCGGGCGCAATGTTTCGGCGATCGTCGAACGGTTCGGCGACACGCCCGCGCTGCTGCCGGTTGCACTCGACGTCACCGACGAAGCGCAAGCCCAAGCCGCCGTGCAAGCCGCTGTGGAAAAATTCGGCCGCGTCGACGTGCTCGTCAACAACGCCGGCTTCGGTTTGCTGGGCGCAGTGGAAGAATCCGCCGACAAGGACGTCCGCCGCCTGTACGACACGAACGTATTCGGCTTGCTGAACGTCACGCGCGCCGTGCTGCCGGTCATGCGCGCGCAGCGCGCGGGACACGTGATCAATATTTCGTCGATCGGCGGCTATCGGGGCGCGGCGGGATTCGGCGTGTACTCGTCGACCAAATTCGCCGTAGAAGGCATTACCGAAGCGATGCATGCCGAGCTGAAGCCGCTCGGCATTCACGCCACGGTCGTCGAGCCGGGTTATTTCCGCACGGACTTTCTGGATGCGTCCTCATTGGTCGTGGCGCCGCTCGTGATTGACGACTACGACGAAACCGCGGGCGCGGTCCGCCGCCGGGCGGCGCAAATGAATCACAACCAACCCGGCGACCCGAACAAACTGGCCGCCGCGATGATCGCACTAGTCGATGCCGACGCACCGCCGCTGCGCCTGCCGCTCGGCAACGACACGCTGGCTGCGATCGTTGCGAAAAACGCCTACGTGGCGCAGGAAATGGACGCGTGGAAAACGCTGTCGGCCTCGACCGATTTCGCGGTGTGAGGAATCGCCGCGCCATGTAGGCCGGTCAAGTCCGCATGAGCCTGCTCGGGCTCACACGGATTTGACCTCGCCGCCGTCCATTCTCAAGGCCGATCCCGTCATCCAGCGCGCCGCCGGCGACACGATGAAGGCCATCAATTCTGCAATCTCCTCTGGCGTGCCATAACGTGAAATGCCCGCTTCGACGGGAAACTTCGCCGTGGCCTCTTCGACCGTCATGTTGTGCAGCGGCGCCCAGTGCTCCAGATACGATTGCCGCCGCCCGGTCATCACGGCTCCGGGCAACACGCTGTTCACTTGCACGCCGTCGGCGATGCCGCGATCCGAAAAGGCCTTGGCGAGCGCCACGATGGCCGCGTTGATGGTCCCTACCGCGGCGTACGGCGCTTTCGGAAATAATGCCGAATTGCCCGACATCAATACGACCGAACCCGACGACGCCTTCAACGAAGGCCACGCCGCGACCGTCAGACGTCGCGCGCCGTGCAGTTTCAACGCGAGGCCGTTATCCCATTGCTCGTCGGTCATGTCGAGCACGTCGATCTGCGGCACCGCGCCCGCGATATTGAGCACCGCATCGATGCGACCGAACCTGGCGAGCGTCTGATCGACCACGTTCCGCGCGGCATCGAGTATGGACAGATCGACGTCGAGCACCAGCGCCTCGGCGCCTGCATGCTTGACCTCGACAGCGGTTTCTTCAAGCTTCTCGCGATTGCGCGCCACCAGCACGATCGACGGAAAATCCCGCGCCAGCCTGATCGCCGTCGACCGGCCAATCCCCTGGCTCGCGCCGGTCACAATCGCTACTTTCGTGGACATGTCATGGCTCCTTTCGTTTGCCGAAGCGAACGTTCTCAACGTTCAATCCCGTGCGCTGCACGACTCAACGCGTCAGGAAATCACCAATCGCATCAGCGATCTCCGAAGCATGCGTTTCCAGCGCGAAATGGCCGGTATCGAAGAAGCGCACAACCGCTTGCGGCATGTCGCGCCTGAATGCTTCGGCGCCGGGCGGCAGAAAGAACGGATCGTGCTTGCCCCACACGGCCAGGAACGGCGGTTGATGCGTGCGGAAGTAATGCTGGAACGCGGGATACAACGCGACGTTGTTTCGATAGTCGCCGAACAGGTCGAGCTGGATTTCGTCGGCGCCGGGGCGGTTCAGATAGAACACGTCGAGCGTATAGCCGTCGGGCGACACACTCGTCGTATCGGGCACGCCGTGCGTGTATTGCCAGCGGGTCGTCTCTAGCGTCAGCATCGCGCGCAGCGCTTCGCGGTTGGCGGCCGATGCGTCCTGCCAATAGGCGCGAATCGGATTCCACCCATCGCTGAGGCCTTCTTCGTACGCGTTGCCGTTCTGCGAAATGATCGCCGTGATTCGTTCGGGATGCTTGAGCGCGAGCCGGAAGCCGGTCGGTGCGCCGTAGTCGAATACATAGACGGCGTAGCGCTCGAAACCGATCACTTCGGTGAAGCGGTCGATCACGTTGGCGAGGTTATCGAACGTGTACGCGAACGCGTCACGGCCCGGCATATCCGATTGTCCAAAACCGGGCAGGTCCGGCGCGACGATATGGAAACGGTCGGCCAGCTTCGGAATCAGATCTCGGAACATGTGGCCCGAACTCGGGAAGCCATGCAACAGCAGCAGCTTCGGTGCGCCCGGCCGACCGGCCTCGCGATAGAACACGTTGAAACCGTCGACGTCTGCGGTGCGATAGGTAAGGGCGGACATGGTTTTCACCTGTGAAAAAAAGAAGGGGCTGGCGGTCGACAACAATTAGCGACCGTCTGTACAACAAGACTTCGATAACGTTTTAACGAGCCGCTAACGACTCGACCGCTTCGACGATGACCTGGGTCACGACGTCCGGCGCGGTGACGATCGGCGTGTGATCGACCTGGTACGAACGCACGTTCGCGTTCATGCGACGCGCCATGCCATGCTGCGTGTCGGGGTTGATCATCCGGTCCTGCTCCGCGACCAGAAACCAGCTGGGCAGATCTTTCCAAAGCGGCCGCGCGACCGCCTCGCCGATGCAGGCCGCCGCGATGGGACGCTGAACCGCGGCAAGCGTCGTGAGTTCGAGCGGTGCGGCATGCTGGGCAAACGCGGTGGCGAAGGCGTCGTGCGGCAGCCAGATCAACCCGTGCCGATCCGGCGCCAACTGCGGCGCCTGCGGATGCGCGGTGCCGCGATAGAAGACGTCGGCCACCGTTTCGCCTTCGTCGGGCGCGAGCGCGGCGACGTAGACCAACGCCTCGATCGCAGCCGAGCGCGCCGAACCGATCACCGCTCCCGCATACGCATGACCTGCGAGCACCACCGGACCTTCGATCCGTTCGAGCGTTCGTTCGAGCGCGGCCGCGTCGTCGGCTAACGACGTCAACGGCAGCGGCGCGGCGACCGCATCGATCTGATGTGCGGCGAGGCGTTCGATCACCTTGCTCCAGCTCGAACCGTCAGCCCATGCGCCATGCACCAGCACCGCGGTCACATTACGAGAATTCATTTCTGCGCTCCTTTGAGGGAAAGGGACATCGATTTACTTGTAACCTCTAAATTCATGTTTTAAAGGTTACTAACGCAGCATGTAACTTGTCAAGACGATTTTTAGTGGTTACGATGAACGCATTACCCTTTCACATTCGTCAGAAGACATGGACTACCGTGAGATTCCCGCGATCTTCGTGGCCGACGCGGCCGGCCTCGACTTCCTGAACTCCATCGCCACGCCGGTGGATGAGCCCGTCGACTGGATCAGCGACGGCGTAGGCCTGCTGGCCTGGTCGGAACAGGCCGGCCTCGTGCCGCGCGCCGCGCTGGCGGAAATTCGCACGCGCTCAACGGCCGCCGAACTCGACCGTGTCGCCGAGCAGGCGCGCGAACTGCGCGAGTGGTTCAGGGGATTTGTGCAGAAGCGCAAGGGCCGCGCGTTGAGCGCTAAAAATCTGCGCGATCTGGAGCCGCTGAACCGCCTGCTGGCGCGCGACGAACAGCATCGCGAGATCGTCGCCGGCGCGTCAGATGCGGCGACCGTTTTCGAACTGAGCGACCAGCGGCGCTGGCGCTCCGCCGAATCGTTGCTGATGCCGATTGTCGAGGCCATGGCGAAGCTGGTCTGCGACCAGGACTTCACGTACGTGAAAGCGTGTGAGGGACCGAAATGCACGCTGCTGTTCGCCGATCACACGCGCGGGCACGCGCGGCGCTGGTGCAGCATGGCGCTTTGCGGCAACCGCGCGAAGGTGGCGGCTCATCGCAAGCGGATCAAGGAGCAGGAGGCGGGGTGATGTTGCGGGTGCCCTAAGCGCTCACGTCGCTCGCACGTTTCAACCTTCCGCTTCATGTTGAAACGCGAGCGCGTGCAGCTTCACGAGCCGCCGCGGGTCACGTGCAAATCTTGCGCGAATCACGCGGCATCGATCCCCCGCGCTTTTGGCAAAGCCACCTTGTTTGTGCGATTATTTGCCGGCGCTGGCCTTCTGGGCGAATCAGCCTGGGCCGCGTCGAACAGCCGATAGTTCGTGACACTCTCTTCGAGGCGTAGCCATGAAACCAGTCATCGCGCAGCTTGTCATCGTTTCCTTGCTCGGCACATCGGTTGCCGCGCTAGCACAACAACCCCATCACGACGATCAACACGGCGGCCCGCCACCTCACAGCATGCGAGGACACGGCGCGCCGCGCGAAGCCGATATCGGCCGTCAGGGCGGCCCGATTCCGCACAGCGATTGGCATAAAGGCGAGCGGCTTCCGGCCGAGTATCGCGATCGCAGTTACGTGGTCGACAATTGGCATGAACACGGGCTGCATGCACCGCCGCGCGGCTATCAATGGGTCGGTGTGAACGGGGATTACGTGCTCGCTGCCGTGGCCAGCGGCGTGATTGCCGACGTGCTGCTGTCCGGGCACTAACCCGCCGGCACGGTAGACCATGCTCCTCGATCTCTTTCGGGGTCCCGGCCGCGTGTTCGGATTGACCGACCAGCTCACCTGATACGGCATTCACACGCGCTTGTTGTTGCGCTGCGCGCGGCTCGCGCGCCAGCGGAACAACAAGCCCATGAGTCCCGCGAACGCGGCCGTGCCTGCGTAACCGGCGAAACGAATCGCGTCTTCGCTGGGCAGACGGACCATCAATAGCGTCATCAACGCGAGTGCGGCCACCACGGCCAGAAGTCGGACGATCCATTTCATCTGACACCTCCGCGTCCCAATGGTTGTGAAGTCAAGCGTCGCGCGGAACATAGGGGACATCCCGCCCCTCCGCACGTCGCCTCACATCAAGCATACCCGCGCACGCCGCAAAAACAATTTGCGGCTTTCCCGATCCGGGACGGTCCCGATCACGCGCCCGTCCCTCTCCCGCTGCCTTGCGCCTGCTGCAAAATAAACTCGATGAACGTCGCCGCCGCCCGCGTGTGATGCCGGTTCGGCATATAGAGCATGTACATATGCGTGCCGAAGATGCTCAGGCGCCATTCGTCGAGCGCGGTCACTACCGCGCCGCGTTTCAGATCCTCCTGCACCACGTAGTCGGGCACGAGCCCGACACCCAAACCCGCAAGCACCGCGTCGCGCAGAAACAGAAAGTTCTCGGAGATGAGCGTCGGCTCGAGCAGCACTTCGTGCCGCTCATCGCGCCAGTAAGCGGCCACGCGCAGCTGCCTGCCGACCACCGCCGACGTGATCAACGGCGCGGTGCGCAGATCGTCGAGCCGCACCGGCATGCCGCGGCTTTCGGCGAACGCGGGCGACGCGCACGCGACATAGCGCACCGGCCCCATGTCGCGCGCGACCAGGTTTTGCGGCGGCTCGGACATGACCCGCACGGCGATATCCACTTCGTCGCGCATCAGGTCTTCGACGCGGTTTTCGAACATCACGTCCAGCACGATGCCCGGATAAACCCGCTTGAACGCGATCAGCCAGTCGGACATGACCAGTTGACCGTAGCCGCTCGGCACGCTCAGCCGCACCCGCCCTTGCAGGCTTTGACCGAGCGTGGCGACCGATTCGCGGGCGGCCAGCAGCGCGTTCTGGATCGCGCGGCCATGTTCGTAGAGTTGCAGGCCGATTTCGGTCGGCTCGACCCGCCGCGTGGTGCGTCTGACCAGTTGCAGACCGATCGAGCGCTCCAGCTGGTTTAGGTGGTAGCTCACGTTCGCGCGGCTCATTTTCAGCCGGCGCGCGGCCTCGCTCAGGTTGCCCGCGTCGAGAATGTCCACCAGCAAGGTCAGCGAATTGACGTCCACGGCGCACCTTTGTCAAAAGAATTTTGACAGTCTGTCAACCGTCCATGTGATTGTCAATAAACCTTGACCGCCGCACAATCGGAGAATTCGCCAGACGCGGTCTGCCCGCGCGTGCCGCCGGGCACCGCCGCTAGCAACCGCAAGCAGCCACAGATAACCGTTCCGGAGACACCCCATGACCCTCACCCCTTCGACCGATGTCGTCACGCATGCCGTACGCGGCAAGGTGCTGCTCGTGACCATCGACCATGCGCCGGTCAATGCCCTCTCCGCCGACGTGCGGCGCGGCCTCGCCCACGCGATCGACGCCGCCGACGCCGATCCGGCCGTCGAGGCGGTGCTGATCGTCGGCGCGGGGCGCAACTTCATCGCCGGTGCGGACATTCGCGAGTTCGGCAAGCCGCCGGTGCCGCCTTCGCTGCCGGACGTGTGCAACCGCATCGAAGCGTGCACCAAGCCGGTGGTGGCCGCGATTCACGGCGCGGCGCTGGGTGGCGGCCTGGAAGTGGCGCTCGCCGCGCATTACCGGATCGCGGTCGACGGCGCGAAGCTCGGCCTGCCCGAAGTGCAACTCGGCCTGCTGCCGGGCGCGGGCGGCACGCAGCGCACACCGCGCCTGATCGGCGCGGCCGCCGCGCTCGATCTGATTCTCAGCGGCCGGCATGCGAGCGCGCAGGAAGCGCTGGCGCTGAGTCTGGTCGACCGTGTCGGCAGCAGCGACGATCTGCTTGCCGAAGGCCTCGCTTACACGCAGGAGCTGCTGGCCGCCCACGCGCCGGTGCGCCGCACGCGCGACGCCACGGCACTCGCCGATCGCGCCGCGAGCCTCGCCGCCGTCGCGGCCGCGCGCGCGGACACCGCGAAGAAATCGCGCGGTCTGTTCTCGCCGCTCAGGATCGTCGACGCGGTGGAAGCCGCCATCGAACAATCCTTCGACGAAGGCCTTCGGATCGAACGCAAGCTGTTCCTCGAATGTCTCGATAGCCCGCAGCGTGCCGGGTTGATTCACGCGTTCTTTGCCGAACGTGAAGTGCTCAAGGCGCCCGAAACGCGCTCCGCCAAACCGCGCACGCTCGACGCAATCGGCGTGGTCGGCGGCGGCACGATGGGCGCGGGCATCGCCGTCGCGGTGCTCGACGCGGGCTTGCCGGTGACGATGATCGAACGCGACGACGAATCGCTCGCGCGCGGCCGCGCACACATCGAAAAAGTCTACGACGGCCTGATCGCGAAAGGCCGCCTGAGCGCGGAGAAGAAAGCCGCCGTGATGGCGCGCTGGAGCGGCAGCACCTCGTACGACGCACTCGCCAACGCCGACCTCGTGATCGAAGCCGTGTTCGAAGATCTGGCCGTGAAAAAGGCCGTGTTCGCCGAACTCGATCGCGTCTGCAAACAAGGCGCGGTGCTCGCGACCAACACGTCGTATCTCGACATCGACGCGATCGCGTCGAGCATCTCGCGCCCCGCCGACGTGATCGGCCTGCACTTCTTCTCGCCGGCCAACATCATGAAGCTGCTGGAAGTGGTGGTGCCGAAACCGGTCAGCGCCGACGTGGTCGCCACCGCATTCGAGCTCGCGAAGAAGCTGCGCAAGACACCGGTGCGCGCGGGCGTGTGCGACGGCTTTATCGGCAACCGCGTGCTCGCCGTGTATCGCAGCGCCGCTGACGCGATGATGGAAGACGGCGCGTCGCCGTATCAGATCGACGCCGCCGTGCGCGCGTTCGGCTTCGCAATGGGACCGTTTCAGGTGGTCGATCTGGCGGGCGGCGACATCGGCTGGGCTACGCGAAAACGGCGGGCGGCGACCCGCAATCCCGCCGCCCGCTATGTGCAGATCAGCGACCGTTTGTGCGAGCACGGCTGGTTCGGCCAGAAGACAGGCCGCGGGTTTTATCTGTATGCCGAAGGTTCGCGCAGCGGCGCGCCCGACCCCGAAGTTCAAGCGATCATCGACGCCGAACGCGAACGCGCCGGCATCACACCGCGCACTTTCACCGACGAAGAGATCGTGCGCCGCTACATGGCTGCCATGATCAACGAAGGCGCGAACGTCGTGCATGAAGGCATCGCGCTGCGGCCGTTGGACGTCGACGTGACCTTCCTGTACGGCTATGGTTTCCCGCGCTATCGCGGCGGTCCGATGAAATACGCCGACATGGTGGGGCTGCCGGCGATTCTCGCCGACATTCGCGAGTTCGCGAAAGAAGACCCGCTGTTCTGGCAAGCGTCGCCGCTGCTGGTCGATCTGGTCGAACGCGGCGCCGACTTCGCGAGTCTGAACCAGACGGTCTGAAGCCGCCGCTTTTTTGCGCCTGTTATGCAGCACGGCCGGTGGCGCGCAAGCGCGCCCCGCTCCGCTCACTTTCCACGGAACACTCCGCTATGGATCTGAACTTCACCCCTGAAGAAGAAGCCTTCCGCGCCGACGTGCAGACGTTCCTGCGCGATAAGCTGCCGCAGCGTCTCGCCGACAAGGTCCACGGCGGCCGTCGTCTGACGCGCGACGACATGGCCCAATGGCATGCGATTCTCAACGCGCAGGGCTGGCTCGCGAATCACTGGCCGAAGGAGTGCGGCGGTCCCGGCTGGAACGCGGTGCAGAAATTCATCTTCGAAAACGAATGCGCGTTGGCGGGCGCGCCGCGCGTCGTGCCGTTCGGCGTCAACATGCTCGGGCCGGTGCTGATCAAGTACGGCAGCGACGCGCAGAAACACCATTGGCTGCCGCGCATTCTCGACGGCTCGGACTGGTGGTGCCAGGGCTATTCGGAACCGGGCGCGGGCTCGGATCTCGCGGCGGTCAACACGCGCGCCGTACGCGCCATCGACGCGCAAGGCGAGCACTACCTCGTCAACGGCCAGAAAACGTGGACCACGCTCGGCCACTTCGCGAACATGATCTTCTGCCTCGTGCGCACCGACACCGACGCGCGCAAGCAGGCCGGCATCAGCTTCCTGCTGATCGACATGAACACGCCGGGTATCGACGTGCGTCCGATCATCACGCTCGACGGCGAACATGAAGTCAACGAAGTGTTTTTCACCGACGTGCGCGTGCCGGCCGAAAACCTCGTCGGCGAAGAGAACAAGGGCTGGACCTACGCGAAGTATCTGCTCACGTATGAGCGCACCAATATCGCGGGCGTCGGGTTCTCGGTGGCCGCCTTCAACCGGCTGCGCAAGATCGCCGCGAAGCAGCAGCGCAACGGCCGGCCGCTCGCCGACGATCCGTCGTTCGCGGCGCGCATGGCGCGCGTCGAGATCGATCTGGAGAACATGAAGACCACCAACCTGCGTGTGATCGCGGCGGTGGCGGGCGGCGGCGTGCCGGGCGCGGAAAGCTCGATGCTGAAGATTCGCGGCACCGAGATCCGTCAGGAAATCTCGTCGCTGACGCGTCGCGCGATGGGACCGTATGCGCAGCCGTTCGTCGAGGAAGCCTTGCACGATGGTTTCGACGGCGTGCCGGTCGGCCCCGCCGAAGCGGCGAGCGCCGCCTCGCTGTATTTCAACAATCGCAAGCTGTCGATCTTCGGCGGCTCGAACGAAATCCAGAAGAACATCATTTCCAAAATGATCCTGGGACTGTAAGGGGCGCACGTCATGAACTTCCAGCACACCGAAGACCGCCGCATGCTGGCGGACTCGCTGAACCGATTCGTCAGCGAGCAATACGGCTTCGACACGCGTGACCGGATCGGGCGCTCGGCGCAAGGTTTCAGCAGCGAATTGTGGGGCCGCTTTGCCGAACTCGGCGTGATCGGCGCGTTGTTCGACGAAGCGAACGGTGGATTTGGCGGCGGCGGGTTCGACATGTCTGTCGTGTTCGAATGCCTCGGCCGTGGGCTCGTGGTCGAGCCGTTTCTCGATACGCTGATGGTTGGGCAAGCGCTGGTGCGCAGCGGGAATGAAACGCAGCGGGCCTTGCTCGAAGGCTTGATCGATGGCTCGCGGATCGTTGCGCTCGCACATGGTGAGCCGGATGGGCACTATGAGTTGGCACGGGTGGCCACGCGTGCGCTGCGCGACGGGCAAGCTGATACCGATGGCGATGCTGATGGCCGCTCATGGCAATTGAACGGCTCGAAGGCGGTGGTCCAACACGGCGAGCATGCCGGGCTGTTTCTGGTTTCGGCCCGCACGCATGGCGCCGATGATGCGGAAGAAGGCATCAGCCTCTTCCTCGTGCCGCGCGACACGGCGGGCGTCAGCGTGCGCGGCTATCGCAAGATCGACGGCGGCCGCGCCGCCGAAGTGACGTTCGACCACGTCACGCTCGACGCCGGCGCGCTGCTCGGCACAGCGGGCGTTGGCTTCGCGACACTCGAATACGCTATTGGCTGCGGCGTGCTCGCGTTGTGTGCCGAGGCCGTCGGCGCAATGGATGTCGCGAAGGACCACACGCTCGAGTATCTGCGCACGCGCAAGCAGTTCGGCGTGCCGATCGGCAGCTTCCAGGCGTTGCAGCATCGCATGGCGGATCTGCTGCTCGAGATCGAGCAGGCACGCTCGGCGGTGATCAATGCCGCGGCCGCGCTGGGTGCGCCGCGCACGACGCGCGAACGGGCGTTGTCGGCGGCGAAATACAGCATCGGCAGAATCGGGGCGATGGTTGCCGAAGAATGCATCCAGTTGCACGGCGGCATTGGCATGACGTGGGAACTGCCGCTCGCTCACTACGCGAAACGCCTCGTGATGATCGATCATCAACTCGGCGACGAGGATCATCATCTCGAACGGTTTATCGCGCTCGGAGGAAGGTAGTATTCAGGGTCACCGCCGCACAATCCGCTGGACCCGCAGAAGCCTCAACCCTGATCGGAGCCGACATGGACGCCCTGAAGACGCTTCTCGAGCAGCAACCGTTGATGACGTTGTTCCTCACGATCGCGGCGGGCTATTTCGTCGGCGAGATCAACGTCAAAGGGTTTTCGCTCGGCGTCGGCGCGGTGCTGTTCGTCGCGCTGGCGGCCGGCTGGTTCGCGCCGAAGGCCGCGCCCGCGCCGATGATCGGCACGCTCGGCCTCTCGCTCTTTCTCTACACAGTCGGCGTTCAGTACGGCAAGCAGTTCTTTCTCGGCCTCACCAGCGCTGCGGGCCGACGCGCGAATCTGCTCGCGCTCGTGGGGGTGTTGTGTGCGGGCGCGGTGAGTATCGCGATTCAGAAAATCATGCAGCTCGATCCGGGCTATGCGCTCGGTCTGTTCTCCGGTTCCGGCACGAGCACGGCCGCGCTGCAGGCGGCGATCGCCGTGCTCGGCAACGACAACGCCGCGGTCGGCTATTCGGTTTCGTACCCGTTCGGCGTGGCTGGTCCGATTCTGCTGCTCTACCTGGCCTTCGCGATCCTGTCGCCGAAGATCAACACCGCCACGGGCGCGGGTCTGGATATTCTCGAAATCGCGCTGCGCAATCCGGACTTCTGCGGCAAGACAGTGAGCGAAGCACTCACCGGGTTGCCCGCCGACGTGCAGATCGTCGCCGTGCGCAGCGCGCATCACAATGCGCCCGCATCGCCCGAACTCGTGCTCGCTGAAAACGACGTGGTGCTGGCCGTGAGCCCGAATCAGGACGCGCTCGCCGAAGCCCGCACGCGTCTGGGCGAAGCGGCGCCCGGCCGCGTGCTGCGCGATCGCGGCGATCTGGATTATCTACGGGTGTTTGCGTCGCGCGCGAACGTGGTGGGCCGCCCGCTCGGCGAACTCGCGTTGCCCGACGGCTCGATCGTCGCGCATGTTCGGCGCGGCGACGCCGACATCCTGCCGCGTCCCGAACTCATGCTGGAATACGGCGATCGCGTCGGCCTGCTGACGAAACGCGCGATGTTTCCCACGCTGCGGACGTTCTTCGGCGACTCGATCAAAGGCACCGCTGAATTCAGCTACATCTCGGTCGGCCTGGGCATGGCGCTCGGCTTCCTGGCCGGTGCGCTGCAGATTCCGTTGCCGGGCCTCGGCAAGCTGGCGCTGGGTTTATGCGGCGTGCTGATCGTGGCGCTCTTGCTTGGCAAATTGCGCCGCACCGGCAGCATCAACTGGACCATGCCGCTGCCCGCGAATCTCGTAATGCGCAATCTCGGGCTGACGATTTTTCTCGCGCAAGTGGGCATGGCGTCGGGGCCAAAATTCGCCGCGACGGTCTCGCAAACGGGACTGCTGATGCTTGGCCTGGGCGCGCTCGTGCTGCTCGCGTTGGCGGTGCCGATTCTGATTCTCGGGCTGATGGTGTATCGGCTGCCGTATGACGAGGTCGCGGGGATTGTCGCCGGTGCGTGCGGTAATCCGGCGATTCTTGCGTTCGCCAACAAGCTCACGCCCACCGATCGGCCGGATATCGGCTACGCGATGATCTTCCCCGCGATGACGATCGTGAAGATACTGTTTGTGGATATCGTGCCGAAGCTGATGTGAACTCGCAAACCCAGCTCCGGAATAGAAAGAGCAAAAGAAAAAGGCCCTACAAGCGATGCTTGTAAGGCCTTGATATCTTGTGGTCGGGGCGAGAGGATTTGAACCTCCGACCACACGCCCCCCAGGCGTGTGCGCTACCAGGCTGCGCTACGCCCCGAACAGTTGAAAATTATAACAGACACTTCTTTCGATTAGAACCGCCCTGCACTAACAAAGTGAACTAGCGGCCCAGCAGATCGATCACGTGCAGCAACTCCTTGCGCAACTGCTCGACATCCACCGACGCGGCGGCGGCGGCGGCCGCCGGCGCTTGCGCGGTCGCGACGCTTTCACCTTCGTCAAGATCCTCGGCCGGCGCACCGCGCGCCCCGCCGCCATGTGAATCGAGACGATTGCGTGCGCCGTTGATCGTGAAGCCCTGCTCATAGAGCAACTCACGAATCCGTCTGATCAACAGCACCTCATGGTGCTGATAGTACCGACGATTGCCGCGCCGCTTGACCGGCCGCAACTGCGTGAACTCCTGCTCCCAGTAACGCAACACATGGGGCTTCACGCCGCATAGTTCGCTGACCTCACCAATCGTGAAGTAGCGCTTCGCCGGAATCGGAGGCAAGACGACTTTTTCGATCGTCGCTGTCATCGTCAGTTAGCCGTCGTGGTGGGTTGCGCAGGAATGCGCCAGTCGATCAGCGCGCGAAGCTCGCTTCAGCGCCGTTCTCAACCAGTGCCTTCAGCTTTTGACTCGCATGGAACGTCACAACCCGGCGCGCGGCGATCGGAATCGCCTCGCCGGTCTTCGGATTTCTGCCGGGACGCTGGGGTTTGTCGCGCAACTGGAAGTTGCCGAAGCCCGACAACTTCACGCTGTCGCCACTCTCCAGCGCGTCGCGGATCACCTCGAAGAACGCTTCGACCATGTCTTTCGCTTCCCGCTTGTTGAGCCCGACATTGTCGAACAGCAACTCGGCAAGTTCAGCTTTGGTGAGCGTCGGCGTTTCAGCAGAAACGACGGCGGGTGATGTCGGAATATCGCGAATCATGGCGCTGCGTTGCGCCGTAAGAAGGGCTTCGAAATCACTCGAGTTCATTTCATTCATATCTATCAAATGGCGCGCCATGCAAAAAACAAAGGATGCGGAAACAGCCGTGCAATTGTTAAATGCGGGTTATCCGCGCAACCGTGCGCCATATACTCGAGCCAGACGTTCCACTAGAGTTTGAATGGCCAGATCGACCGTCTCATCCTGAAGGGTTCCGCCAGTATCTTGCAAGGTCACACGGAACGCAAGGCTTTTCTCATGAGCGGCGAGACCGCCGGAAGTGTTTGATTTTGGACGGAATTCGTCGAAAAGCGCAACCTTCTGAACGCTCTTGCAAGCGGGTTCGGATTGCGCCTTCTGCAGTTCGTCCAACAGCGCCTGAACCTCGATTTTCTGATCGACAACCACCGCAATATCACGACGCACCGGCGGGAATTTAGACACGTCTGCAGGAATGGGCAATACCCGCTGCATTAATGCTTCCGATTCGATTTCAAACAGAATCGGCGCATGCGGCAAATCATATTTCTGCATCCAGCGCGGATGCAATTCGCCAATCCAGCCGACTGCGCGGCCATTCACTTCGATACGCGCGCTGCGTCCCGGATGCAGCGCCGGATGTTCCGCTTTCACGAAACGTGCCACTGCCGGCGCCAGCAAGGCTTCGAGATCGCCCTTCACGTCGAAGTAGTCGACCGTGCGGGTGGACGCGCCCCACTGCTCGTCGAGCGCCGGGCCGTAGGCGAGCGCGCCGATCATCTTCGGCTGCGCGAAACCTTCCACGGTGAGTTCGCCGGCCTTGATCGACGGATCATGCAGGAACACGCGACCGGCTTCGAACACGCGCACGCGATCCGCGGCGCGGCGATTCAGGTTCGTGCGCAGCACGTGGATCAGGCTCCCGAACAGCGTGGTACGCATGACCGACAACTGGCTTGCAATCGGATTGAGCAAACGCACCGGCTTGTCGTTGCCCGCGAAGTCCTGTTCCCACTCAGCGTCGACGAAACTGAAGTTCACCGTTTCCGCGTAATCGCGCGCGGCGAGTGCATGGCGGATCACGTGGATCGAACGCTGGGTTTCGTTGGTCGCGAGCATTTCGCTGGTTGCAACCGGCGGACGCGCGGGGATCTTTTCGAAGCCGTAGATCCGCGCGACTTCTTCGATCAGGTCTTCTTCGATTTCAATGTCGAAGCGGTACGACGGCGGCATCACCGAGAACGCGTCGTCGCTGCGCTCGAACGTGAGGCCGAGACGCGTGAAGATTTGCGCGATTTCATCCGCGTCGATCTTGATGCCGATGATGCGGTTCGCACGCGACACACGCATCTTCACCGGCTCGCGCTTCGGCACGTTGACGATCTGGTCGTCGACCGGACCGGCCGCGCCGCCGCAGATGTCGAGAATCAGTTGCGTGATGCGTTCGATGTGCTCGACCGTGGTCGCGTAGTCGACGCCGCGTTCGAAGCGATGGCCCGCATCGGTCGAGAAGTTGTACTTGCGCGAGCGGCCGCGAATGCTATCCGGCCACCAGAACGCGGCTTCCAGATAGATGTTCGTGGTGTCGAGCGTGACCGCCGTGCTGTCGCCGCCCATGATGCCGGCGAGACTTTCAATGTGCTGCTCGTCCGCGATCACACCGACGGTGTCGTCGAGCTCGACCGTGTTGCCGTTCAGCAGCTTGAGCGTTTCGCCCTTGCGGCCCCAGCGCACGTCCATGCCGCCGTGGATCTTGTCCAGATCGAACACGTGCGACGGACGGCCCAGTTCGAGCATCACGTAGTTCGAGATATCGACCAGCGCGGAGATGCTGCGTTGACCCGAACTTTCGAGACGCTGAATCATCCATTGCGGTGACTTCGCGCGTGCATTCACGCCGCGAATCACGCGACCCGAGAAGCGGCCGCACAGATCGGGTGCCGAGATTTTGACGGGCAGCGTTTCGTCGAGCGTGACTTGCGCCGGCTTGATCTCGAGCGGGCGCAACGATGCACCCGTGATCGCCGACGTTTCGCGCGCTACGCCGAACACCGACAGACAATCCGCCTTGTTCGGCGTCAGCTTGATCTCGAAAATCGTGTCGTCGAGATTGAGCGTTTCGCGGATGTCCTGGCCGATCGGCGTATCTTCCGGCAGGATCATCAGGCCGCTATGATCTTCCGACAGCTTCAGTTCGCGCGCCGAGCAGAGCATGCCCTGGCTTTCCACGCCGCGCAGCTTGGAGAGCTTGATCGCGAACGGCGCGGCGCCCTCTTCGGCCGGCGGCAATTGCGCGCCCACCAGCGCGACCGGCACCTTGATGCCCGGCGCCACGTTCGGCGCGCCGCACACGATGTTCAGCGTCGCGCCCGTGCCGGCGTCGACCTGACACACGTTGAGCTTGTCCGCGTCCGGGTGCTTGACGACTTCCAGCACCTGGCCGACAACGATCTTCGAGGTCGGCGGCGCAGCCGGCCGCAGGTCTTCAACTTCGAGACCGGCCATTGTCAACGCGTGCGACAGTTGGTCGGTCGTCAGTTGCGGATCGACAAAGGTTCTCAGCCAGGATTCCGGGAATTGCATGGTTCTGTGTACGTTCTGATCAGGTTAGGTCCACGTCCGGCAATGTTGCCCTGGTGCTTCTCTGGACTCTGCCGGGGACGCTGCGAACGGCACGCCTTGCATGCCATTCGCGCTCTATGCTTGTCGCGTTCGACCGCGCGGTTCAGGCGAATTGACGCAGGAAACGCAGGTCGTTTTCGAAGAACAGACGCAGGTCTTGCACGCCGTAGCGCAACATGGTGAGCCGTTCGAGGCCACTGCCGAACGCGAAGCCGATATAGCGCTCCGGGTCGAGACCCATGTTGCGAATCACCGTGGGATGCACCTGGCCGGAGCCCGAAATTTCGAGCCACTTGCCGGCGTTCTTGCCCGTTTCGAACAGCATGTCGATTTCAGCCGACGGTTCGGTGAACGGAAAATACGACGGACGGAAGCGCACGAGAATGTCGTCGCGCTCGAAGAATTTCTTCAGGAAGTCGGTGTAGACGCCCTTCAGGTCCGCGAAGCTGATGTTCTCGTCGATCCACAGGCCTTCGACCTGGTTGAACATCGGCGAATGGGTCGCGTCGCTGTCCACGCGATACGTGCGGCCCGGCACGATCACCTTGATTGGCGGCGTGTTGGTGCGCGCGTAACGCACCTGCATCGGGCTGGTATGGGTGCGCAGCAGCAGTTGACGGCCGTCGGCATCTTTGCCGTCGACGTAGAAGGTGTCCTGCATGGAACGCGCCGGATGGTTTTCCGGGCTGTTCAGCGAGGTGAAGTTGTACCAGTCGGTTTCGATTTCGGGGCCGTCGGCCACGTCGAATCCGATCGACCGGAAAATCTGTTCGACGCGCTCCCACGTGCGCATCACCGGGTGCAGGCTGCCTGCGCCGGTGCCGCGACCGGGCAACGTGACGTCGATGGCTTCAGCGGCGAGGCGCTGATTCAGCAACGCGTCGGCCAATGCCTGACGGCGGGCCGTCAATGCGGCTTCCACTTGTTGCTTGACGAGGTTGATCCGTGCGCCTTCGGTCTTGCGCGTTTCGGGATCGAGTTTGCCAAGGCCCTTCAATAGCTCGGTCAGCGCACCCGATTTACCAAGAAAGCGCGCTTTCTCGTTCTCGAGGGTGGTGACGTCGGAGGCTTCTGCGAAGGCTTTTTGCGCGTCGGCGACAATCTGGTCCAGATCCATTGATCCCATCATTTCAACGTCAGTGTTCAATCGAAGCAAAACTGGTTCTACCAACAAAAACGGGGCTCGGTGAGGAGCCCCGTTTTTGCTGCAGCGTCACCGAGACTACCGGATGTTCGCTACAACGAACCACGCAGTATTAATTGCCAGAAGCGCAATCAGGCTGCAACGGCGGCTTTCACCTGCTGAACGATCGCAGCAAAAGCAGCCTTGTCAAACACAGCCATGTCGGCCAGCACCTTGCGGTCGAGTTCGATCGAAGCCTTCTTCAGGCCGTTGATGAACACGCTGTACGTCATGTCGTGCTGACGCACCGCCGCGTTGATACGCGTGATCCACAATGCACGGAACACACGCTTCTTGTTGCGGCGATCGCGATAGGCGTATTGGCCTGCGCGCATGACCGCCTGCTTGGCGATGCGATAGACGTTATTGCGACGGCCGCGGTAACCCTTGGCCAGCTTGATGATCTTCTTGTGACGGGCCCGTGCGGTAACCCCACGTTTTACTCGAGGCATATCTTGCTCCTATGAGTTTCGGTTAAGGGTTAAGCGAACGGCAGCATTGCGCGCACGGAGTTCATATCTGCATCATGAACTGCCGTCGAACCGCGCAAGTGGCGTTTGTTCTTGGTGGTCTTCTTGGTAAGAATGTGGCGCTTGAAGGCCTGACCGCGCTTGACGGTACCGCCCGGACGCACCACGAAGCGCTTTGCAGCACTCTTCTTGGTCTTCATCTTCGGCATGACAACTCCATTATTAGATGGATATGGGTGTGCGGTCGGCCAGAAGCCATCACCCGCCCTTCGAAACCCATTCCACTTGGTATGCAGACCGCCAATACAACCGACGGCCGCTTTTCAGGAATCGGCGCGTAGTTCTGCGCCGTTCCGAAACCTGCAGATACCACACCGGACACCCGGCACAGCATCATTCAATCTCTCACCACCAGAGCGCGCGCCACACGGCACGCCGCCGCTCCAGCGGTTTACTTCTTTTTCTTCGGAGCGATCACCATGATCATCTGGCGTCCTTCCATTTTGGGCATCTGCTCGACCTGACCGACTTCGTCGAGGTCCGTGCGCAGGCGCTCAAGGACGCGCATACCGATTTCCTGGTGAGCCATTTCGCGGCCACGGAAACGCAACGTGATTTTCGTCTTGTCGCCGTCGTCGAGGAAGCGAATGAGGTTACGCAGCTTGACGTTGTAGTCACCGTCATCAGTGCCCGGACGGAATTTGACTTCCTTGACCTGGACAATCTTCTGCTTGAGCTTGGCCTCGTGCTGCTTCTTCGCTTCCGAGTACTTGAACTTGCCGTAGTCCATCAAGCGGCAAACTGGCGGTACCGCTTGCGGGGCGATTTCAACCAGATCGACATCCTGCTGTTCCGACATGCGGAACGCATCAGCGAGCTTCACGATGCCGAGCGGTTCGTTCTCGACTCCGACCAGACGCACCTCGGGTGCCGTAATTTCACCGTTGATGCGGTGCGCAGACTTATCAGTAGCGATGTTACGTTTCCTCTAAAATTTAAAAAAACGAGCCGGGCTGCCAAGTGGCTCAGTTGAACGACTGCACGTCATGGCGCAGACGCTCAATGAAGGTATCGAGAGGCATAACGCCCAGATCGACACCACCACGGGCACGCACGGCTACCGTTTGGGCTTCACGCTCTTTGTCGCCGACCACAAGCAGGTACGGGACCTTTTCCAGCGTGTGCTCACGTATTTTATAGCTAATCTTCTCGTTGCGCAAATCGGCCTCTACTCTAACCCCTTGTTTTTGCAACGATTGGGCTAGCGAGCGTGCATATTCGGTCTGATTTTCCGCGATATTCATCACCACAACCTGCATGGGCGCGAGCCAGGACGGCATTGCACCAGCGTGGTGCTCGATCAGAATGCCCAAGAACCGCTCCATTGATCCGACGATTGCCCGGTGCAGCATGATCGGCCGGCGACGGCCATTGTCTTCCGCGACGTATTCGGCGCCGAGGCGCTCCGGCAGCACCATATCGAGCTGCAGCGTACCGCATTGCCACGAGCGGCCGAGTGCATCCTTGATGTGATATTCGACCTTCGGACCGTAGAACGCGCCCTCGCCCGGCAACTCTTCCCACGTCACGCCGCACGCGGTCAGCGCTTCGCGCAGACCCTGCTCCGCGCGATCCCACGTCTCGTCCGTGCCGGCACGTGCGTCCGGACGCAGCGACAACTTGATCTCGACCTTGTCGAAGCCGAAGTCCTTGTACACGCTCATGGCCAGCGTGTTGAAGGCGATCGATTCGCTGATGAACTGGTCTTCGGTACAGAAAATATGTGCGTCGTCCTGCACGAAACCACGCACTCGCATCAGGCCATGCAACGCGCCCGACGATTCATTGCGGTGGCACGAACCAAACTCCGCGTAACGCAGCGGCAGATCGCGGTACGAACGCAAGCCGTGGTTGAACACCTGCACGTGACCCGGGCAGTTCATCGGCTTGATCGCGTAGTCGCGCTTTTCCGATTCCGTCGTGAACATATTTTCACGATAGTTCTGCCAGTGGCCCGACGCTTCCCACAGCGAGCGGTCCATGATCATCGGCGTCTTGATTTCGAGGTACCCGGCGTCGTTCACGCGACGACGCATGTACTGCTCGACCTGCTGCCACAGCGTCCAGCCGCGCGGATGCCAGAACACCATGCCCGGCGACTCGTCCTGCATATGGAACAGATCGAGTTGCTTGCCGAGTTTGCGGTGGTCGCGTTTTTCGGCCTCTTCGAGCATGTGCAGATACGCTTCCTGGTCTTCTTTTTTGGTCCAGGCCGTACCGTAGATGCGCTGCAATTGCTCGTTCTTCGAATCGCCACGCCAGTAGGCGCCCGCCACCTTCATCAGCTTGAAGACTTTCAACTTGCCAGTGGACGGCACGTGCGGGCCACGGCACAGATCGGTAAAGCCGCCATGCGAGTACAGCTTGATATCGTCGCTGGACGGAATCGATTCGATGATCTCGGCCTTGTACTTTTCGCCGATGCTCTTGAAGTAGTCCACTGCTTCTTCACGCGACACCACGCGGCGCGAAACCTGCTCGTCTTTCTTGGCGAGTTCCTGCATGCGCTTCTCGATCTTTTCCAGATCTTCCGGCGTGAAGGGGCGGCTGTACGCGAAGTCGTAGTAGAAACCGTTGTCGATCACCGGGCCGATCGTGACCTGCGCGTCCGGGAACAGATCCTTCACCGCGTACGCGAGCAAGTGCGCCGTGGAGTGACGAATGATGTCGAGACCGTCGGCGTCTTTTTCGGTGACGATGGCGAGCGCCACGTCGTGATCGATCAGCGCGGACGTATCAACCAGTTCACCGTCGATCTTGCCGCCGAGCGCAGCCTTCGCGAGGCCGGGGCCGATCGAGGCGGCCACTTCGGCGACGGTCACCGGATGCTCGTACTGTCGAACAGAACCGTCAGGCAGACGTATCGAAACCATTGTGTTCTCCGTGGTGCCGACCGGCGGTGGCACATACAACCAGGTCTAAAAAGCCAAAAAAAATGCGGCCCCGCTTTCGAGGGGCCGCATTCACATTTCCTGCAAACTACATTGGCGAAATTGGTCCTCGACTAGCGTCGCTCCGAAGTAGTTTCGGTCAACGTTCGCGGTGTCATAACCGTATTCGCCTTTTGCGCCAAAGGCGCTTACTGCAGCTTGCGAAACCCCGGCAAAACCGGAATTTCTCTTTCGTTGGTAGGCTCGATTGGACTCGAACCAACGACCCCCACCATGTCAAGGTGGTGCTCTAACCAGCTGAGCTACGAGCCTGAAGAAACGAGATTATATGGAGCGCCACACTGCTTGGCAAGTACTTTTATGCACCGACTTTAAATTTCTACCCAACTGCACGAGCGTGTGAAGCCGAGGCCTCTGCAGAGAGGGCGACACACACAGACCACCGCTCACGCATCAACTCTTGCGCGAAGCGCGCACCACACCCGTCACTTCGCCGAGCACCGTGCACGCGCGCTGAATCTGCGCGGAGTTCGACACCTCGACAGTAAATTGCATGAACGCGGTATTGCGGCGCGATTGCGTCTTCACACCGATCACATTCACTTTCTCGCGCGCGAAAACTTCGGAGATATCGCGCAGCAAGCCCTGCCGGTCCGTCGCCTCGATGCTGAGGTCGACCGGATAGACCGACTGGCCGCGACCGCTCATCACGTCCGCCGACCATGCGGTTTGCAACACGCGCTCCGGCGCGCGATCCGCCATGCGCAGGAACGTCGGGCAATCGCTGCGGTGAATCGACATGCCTTTACCGCGCGTGACGAAACCGCTGATATCGTCCGGCGGTGCGGGCCGGCAGCAACGCGCGAGCTGCGTCAGCAACGCGTCGACACCGACCACCAGCACACCGGTGGACGCGCCGCGCGCGACGCTCGCACCGCTGCTGCGCTTTTCGAATTGCTCAGGTGCCTCGACCATGGGCTCGGGCGGCGGTGCGTCGTGCAACGCCTGCTCGACGAGCCGCAGACTAAACTCTTCCTTGCCCACCACCGAGAACAGATCGTCGGTCGTCTTGAAGCCCAGCTTGGCCGCAAGCTGATCGAGGTTGACCGAGGTCTTGCCTTCGCGCTGCAAGGTCTTTTCGACCATCGCACGTCCGCTGGCGATGTGCTCCTGCACTTCGACCGCGTTGAACCACGCGCGCACTTTCTGCCGCGCGCGCGGGCTTTGCAGATAGCCGAGCTGCGGGTTGAGCCAGTCGCGAGACGGACCGCCCTCCTTCACCGCGACGATCTCGATCGTCTGGCCGTTCTGCAACGGCGTGTTGAGCGGCACCATCGCGCCATCGACGCGCGCGCCACGACAACGATGCCCCAGCTCGCTATGCAGGTGATACGCGAAATCGACGGGCGTCGCGCCGTGCGGCAGCGGAATCACGCGCGCCTGCGGCGTCAGCACGTAGATGTGGTCGTCGTCGAGCGTGGCCTGGCGCAGTTGTTCCCACGGCTGCGCCGCGCGCTTCTCGCCATGCTCGCCTTCCGAGACTTCATCTTTCCACGCGAGCAGTTGCCGCAGCCACGCGATCTTCTCGTCGTACTTCTCATTGGCGCTGAATTGCCCGCCGTAACCGCGCGTGCCCGCTTCCTTGTAACGCCAGTGAGCCGCCACGCCGTATTCGGCGAACTGATGCATTTCGTGCGTACGGATCTGCACTTCGAACGCGCGGCCGTCGTCGCCGATTACAACCGTGTGCAGCGATTTGTAGCCGTTCGGCTTGGGTCGCGAGATGTAGTCGTCGAACTCTCGCGGCACCGGTTGCCACAGGTTGTGCACGATGCCGAGCACGGTGTAGCAATCTTTGATGTCCGGCACGATCACGCGAAACGCGCGCACGTCGTACAACTCGGCAAAGTCCAGCTCCTTGCCGCGCATCTTGCGCCAGATGCTGTAAATGTGTTTCGGCCGGCCGCTGACTTCGGCGCGGATATCCGCCGCGGCCAGTTCCTGTTGCAGACGCCCGATAGCCTGCGCGACATAGCCCTCCCGCTCGACACGTTTCTCGTCGAGCAGCTTGGCAATGCGCTTGTACGTGACCGGCTCCTCGAAGCGGAACGCGAGATCCTCGAGCTCCCACTTCAGTTGCCAGATGCCGAGCCGATTGGCGAGCGGCGCGTAAATGTCGAGCGTTTCGCGCGCTACGTCCGGCGACGGCGTGATCTTCGCCGCAGCGTAGTAGCGCATGGATTGCAGACGCGATGCGAGCCGGATCAGCACCACGCGAATGTCTTGCGCGAACGCGAGCAGCATCTTGCGCAACGCTTCGACCTGGGCGCGGCGTGCGGCCTGCGCGTCCCGCCCGGCTTCGGGCATCGCGTTTTGCGCGGCACGCAAGCTGACGGTGCCGAGACGCAGCAGCTTGCGCACGTCGCCGACCAGTTGCGCGACTTCTTCGCCGAAGTTGTCGGCGATCACGCGCTCCGGATCCTGCAAATGCGGCGTCAACGCAAACAGCGCCGCCGCCAGCACCGCCGGCGGATCGACGTTGAGCGTGCGCATGATCGACGCCGTGCCCGCCGCGTGATCCGCCAGCAACTCGCCCGACGACAGCCGTACCTCGCCCGCATGTTCGCGCACAAACGCCATCGCTTCGTCAAAGGACGGGAGGGGGTTCGGCGTGCTCGTAACGGTTTCGGTATTCATGGTGCGACGGTGCGACGGCCCAACGGGCCGGACGAATCAACGGAAGGTGAACGACAACAACAACAACAACGGCTGCGCGCGGCTTAGTCGCGCTGCGCTGCGACCACGACGATTTCGACGAGGCACTTCGGGTTCGCGAGCCTGGCTTCGACGGTGGCGCGCGGCGGCGTGTCGCCTTGTGCAACCCACTCGTCCCACACGGCGTTCATGCCGGCGAAGTGCACCATGTCCGAGATATAGATCTGCACCGACAGCAACTGCGACTTGTCGCTGTTCGCCTCGCCCAGCAGACGGTCTATATGGCCGAGCACTTCGCGCGTCTGACCCGTGATGTCCTGATCCGCGTCTTCGGCGATCTGGCCTGCGAGGTACACCGTGCCGTTATGCACGGCGATTTCGGAGAGGCGCTTGCCGACGTGATGACGAATGACTGCCATGAAGAATCCTGATTTGGGTTAAAAATTGATCGGAGATGCTTACCGCATGACGCCCTTGCATAACGCCCTAAGCGAACGCCGCGCGGAACTGCATATTATGACGCGTCGGCTGCCGGCCCGATAAAGAACTGCCGTGCAACGTCGATCTGATCGCCCGACAGAAACGCCGGCGCATGCCCGACACCGGCGATTTCCACGCTCGACACGGCGACCCCAGTCTCGGTCATCTGCGTGACGGTTTCACGCGACAACAAATCCGACTGCTCGCCGCGCACCACCAGCACCGGCCCCTGGAAAGCCGCCAGCGAACGCCATAGCACGGCCTCACCGAGTTTGGCCGCCTCTTCGGTGATTGCGGCAAACGGCTCGGCGACGCGCGGGTCGTAGCGCATGAGCCATGCGCCGTCTTTTTCATGCAGCAGCGGCGTGTTGATTTCGCGCCATTCGTCCGGCGTGAGCGGACCGAAGGTTTTCGCGAGCAATGCCGCGTAGTCGACGCCCTGTTGCAGCGTGTCGAAACGCACGGGCTTGCCGAGGTAGTCGCCGATACGCTGCACGGCCACCGGTTCGAGATGCGGACCGACGTCGTTCAGCAACAGCTTGCGGATCGGCGTGTCGGGCAAACCGGCGAGCGCCATGCCGATCAGGCCGCCCATCGAGGTGCCGAACCAGTCGACCGTTTCGACGTTCAGGCGCGCGATCAGCGTGACCATGTCGGCCACGTACTGCGGCACGCTATAGAAGTTGGGGTTGGCAAGCCACGATGACAAACCCCGCCCCGCCACGTCAGGGCAGATCACCCGGTAAGTGCTGGCGAATTGCGCCGCGAGACGATCGAAGTCACGCCCCGAGCGCGTCAAACCATGCACGCATACCAGCACGCGCGGATTGGCCGGATCGCCCCATTCGGTGTACGCAACGCGGTGCAGCCCGGCGGGGCTGGCGCACTGCACGTAACGTTGGCGCGGAACGGCTGGCTCGACGTTGAAAGCGGACGTTGGTGCGGTCATCGGGGCTCCTTGCAAAAGCACTGCGGATTCGGCCCGGCACAGCACGGGCCGATAAGGCATCCAATCTTCAAAGGATTGTAAACCGCTTTGCCATGCGACAAGGATCGGCCAAACGGCATAGGACAAACTCAGACGCGGACTCGCCGCCCACAAACAAAAGCGGGCGAGGCATACGCCTCGCCCGCCTTGCAATCACACTGGCCGGTCGGAGCACCGGCGGCGCGCCGAGTCAGAAAAGAAAACCTCAACCCGCCTGGCGCCGCGCTTTACAGCACGCTTCACAACGTACTGCCCAGCCCACCACTCAGCTCACCGCGCTCACATCGAGCGGCGCACCGGTCTTCGCCTGAATTTCCTCGATGCTCACGCCCGGCGCCAGTTCCGTCAGCTTCAGCCCGGCTTCCGTCACCTCGATCACGCCGAGGTCGGTGATGATCTGATCGACCACGCCCACGCCGGTCAGCGGCAGCGTGCATTCGTCGAGAATCTTGTGCTGGTCGCCCTTCGCGACGTGCTCCATCAGCACGACCACGCGCTTGACGCCCGCCACCAGATCCATCGCGCCGCCCATGCCCTTGATCATCTTGCCCGGGATCATCCAGTTCGCCAGATCGCCCTTCTTGCTGATCTGCATCGCGCCCAGAATCGCCAGGTTGATGTGGCCGCCGCGAATCATCGCGAACGAATCCGCCGACGAGAAAATCGACGAGCCCGGCAACGTGGTCACCGTCTGCTTGCCGGCGTTGATCAGATCGGCGTCCACTTCCTCTTCGGTCGGCGACGGGCCAATGCCGAGCAGGCCGTTTTCCGATTGCAGCCAGACTTCGACGCCCGCCGGCACGTGATTCGCCACCAGCGTCGGCAAGCCGATGCCGAGGTTCACATAGAAACCGTCCTGCAATTCCTTCGCCGCGCGTGCGGCCATTTCGTCACGAGTCCATGCCATGATCAGGCTCCTTTCGCGCGCACGACGCGTTGTTCGATGCGTTTTTCCGGAGTCGCATTGAGCACAATGCGTTGAACGAAGATGCCGGGCGTATGGATCGCGTCAGGATCGAGTTCGCCGACCTCGACGATCTCCTCGACTTCCACGACCGTGATCTTGCCGGCCATCGCGCACATCGGGTTGAAATTGCGCGCGGTGCGGCGGTAAATCAGGTTGCCGGACTTGTCGGCCTTCCATGCCTTGACGAGCGCGACATCGGCGGTCAGCGAGTGTTCGAGCACGTAGTGGTTTTCGCCGAACTGGCGGGTTTCCTTGCCTTCGGCGATCAGCGTGCCGTAGCCGGTGTTGGTGAAGAACGCCGGAATGCCCGAACCGCCCGCGCGCAGCTTTTCAGCCAGCGTGCCTTGCGGCGTGAATTCGAGCTCGAGTTCGCCGGCCAGATACTGGCGCTCGAACTCCTTGTTCTCGCCCACATACGACGAGATCATCTTCTTCACCTGGCGCGTTTCGAGCAGCAGACCGAGGCCGAAACCGTCGACGCCCGCGTTGTTGCTGATACAGGTGATGCCCTGCACCTTTGAATCGCGCAGCGCCGCGATCAGCGCCTCCGGAATGCCGCACAGCCCGAAGCCGCCGACGGCAAACGTCTGCCCGTCCTTGACGATGTCTTTCAGCGCCTCGGCGGCGCCTGGATAGACCTTGTTCATCAGTATGTCCCTTCCTTTATGGAAACCCGAATCAGGTTCGTTGCGGCTGTTATGACGCTCTGCGGGCTCGCACCCGACACGTCATTCTAGTCATCCGTAGCAGGCCGTGCGCCCGGCTTGGCCGGTGTATTGCGCAGAGACCCGTTGCGGACGCTGGCACCGCGTTGTCATGTGCCCGAAAGAGTACGCTGGGCGCGCCATACGGCACAATACGCAAAAATACATAAGTACTTGCCGCCAACTCATGCCCGCACTGGATTATCAAACCGCTTTTCAACTCGCGCCGATCGGCCTCGTGCTGTCGCGCGAACGGGTGATCGAAGACTGTAATGACGAACTGGCGTCGATTTTCGGCTGCCCCCGCGAGGCGTTGCTCGGCCAGTCGTTTCAGGTGCTGTATCCATCGGCGGACGAATTCGAGCGGATCGGCGTGCGTATTCCGCCGATCATGACCGCGCAGGGCAGCTACGCGGACGACCGCATCATGAAGCGCGCCAACGGCGAACTGTTCTGGTGCCACGTGACGGGCCGCGCGCAGCAACGCGCGGACGCGCATGCGGCGGGCGTGTGGACGTTCGAGGATTTGAGTGCGACGCGACGCGTGGCGGTCGAATTAACGCCGCGCGAACGGGAGATCGCCGCGCAACTGGTGACGGGGAAAACCAGCAAGCAGATCGGCCGCGTGCTGGATATCAGCCCGCGCACGGTGGATGTCTACCGGGCGCGGCTGATGCGTAAATACGATACGGGGAATGCGACCGAGCTATTGCAGCGCTTGCTCGGGCATTGAGGTTTGCGTGGGGCGGCCCGTTTTATTGGCCGTCTTATCGGCCTTAACGGCCTCATCGAACACGCTGATCAAGCCGCCTTGACCAGCGCGGCGCGCTCGATCGTCGCACGCAGCAGATCGGGCACCGGCACCGACTTCGCCGCCGCGTAATCGATCCACACGCAGCGCGCGGCGCCGCGCGCATAGACGGTATTCGGATCGTCGGCGCGCACCAGCTCGAAGCCGGTGTCGAAGCTGCTGCGACCAGGCGTGGCCACCGTCATCCGGCCGATCACGTCGCCGGGATAATGCAGTTGCTTGAGAAACTCCATCGACGCGTTGACGATCACCGGGCCTTGCCCGTCGGCATTGCTGCCCGCCAGGCCCATCTGTTCGAACCAGGAGATCCGCACCTGCTCCATGTAGCGGAAATAGACCGTGTTGTTGACATGGCCGAATGCGTCCATATCGCCCCAACGGATCGGCATGGACATCTCAAAGACTGCGTGAAAATCGCTCATCGTACTTCCGTTCTGCCTGCTTCTTAAAGTTAAAGTGGACTCAAATCAGGCGAGCCCAAAGCCGTCGTCGGCGGCGATCACCGAGCCGTTGATGAACTGCGACTCGTCGGCCGCCAGCAGCAGCAGGAGCCCGTCCAGATCGTCCGGCTTGCCGACGCGATGACGCGGCAGCATCGACACCAGCTTCTGCCCCTGCTCGGTCGACCAGTGGTGGTGATTGATCTCCGTGTCGATATACCCCGGACAGATCGCGTTCACGTTGATGCCGTGCTTGCCCCACTCCAGCGCCATGGCTTTCGTCATATGGACGACAGCCGCCTTGCTCATCGAGTACAGGCCGATCTGCGGCAGCACACGCAGGCCTGCCATCGACGCGATGTTGATGATCCGGTACGACGGGTTCTGCGCGTTGTTGCCGCGCATGATCATGCGTTTGGCAACTTCCTGCGCGACGAAAAATGCGCCGCGCGTGTTGGTGTCGAACACGTACTCGAAGTCGGCCGGCGTGACTTCCGACAGCTTCTGCGTGGTCGACACGCCCGAGTTGTTCACCAGAATGTCGATGGTGCCCGCCTCGGTCTCCGCATGCGCGACCGCCGACTTGATGCTCTGGTAATCGGTCACGTCGAGCGACACCACATGCGCCGCGCCGCCGGACGCCTCGATCTCGGCGCGCAATTCCTTCAACCGCTCGGTGCGCCGGCTCGCCAGCACGACCTTGGCGCCCGCCTGCGACAATACCTGAGCAAAGCGCTTTCCCAACCCGCTCGAAGCGCCGGTGATCAGCGCGACCTTGCCTTCCAGATTGATCGAACGGCCCATTGTCGTTCCCTTGTTCGGTTGTAATTGCAACTGCGGTTGACAGGTGCGGTAAGACCGTCGCCACGGGTCGGTACCGTATCACATAAATAGAACGATCGTGCTAATCTCTGCTCATCCGGTTGCAGTGCGGGGATGCATCGCCCACAATACGAACCCGAAAAAAGCATTCTAACGGTAAGAGGAGCATCAATGACCCCCGCAAGTCTCATTGAGCAATACGGTCCACGCGAGTCGATGGAATACGACGTCGTGATCGTCGGCGGCGGCCCGGCTGGCCTGTCCGCAGCGATCCGCCTGAAGCAGCTGGCGGCGGAAAAGAGCGTCGAGCTGGGCGTGTGCGTGCTGGAAAAAGGCTCGGAGATCGGGGCGCATATCCTGTCGGGCGCGGTGATGGATCCGCGCGCGATCACCGAACTGATTCCGGACTGGAAAGAAAAAGGCGCGCCGCTCGACGTGGCGGTGAGCGAAGACAAATTCCTGTTCCTGAGCGAAACCGGCTCGAAGAACGTGCCCGTCTGGGCGCTGCCGGATAACTTCAAGAACCACGGCAACTACGTGGTCAGCCTCGCGAACGTCACGCGCTGGCTGGGTCAGCAGGCCGAGGCGCTGGGCGTCGAGATTTTCCCGGGCTTTCCGGCCGCTGAAATCCTTTACAACGACGACGGCTCGGTCAAGGGCGTGGCGACCGGCAATCTGGGCATCGGCAAGGACGGCGAGCCGACCGAGAACTTCCAGCTCGGCATGGAACTGCATGCCAAATACACGCTGTTCTGCGAAGGCGCGCGTGGGCATCTGGGCCGTCAACTGAACGACCGGTTCAAGCTGCGCGAAGGCGTCGATCCGCAGGTCTACGGTATCGGCATCAAGGAACTGTGGGAAATCGATCCGGGCAAGCACAAGCCGGGTCTGGTGATGCACACCGCCGGCTGGCCGCTGGAAAACGACACCTACGGTGGCTCGTTCCTGTATCACATGGACAATAACCAGGTAATGGTGGGCTTCGTGGTCGGCCTGGGCTACACGAATCCGTATCTGTCGCCGTTTGAGGAATTCCAGCGCTACAAGACGCATCCGGCGATCCGCGCGATCCTGGAAGGCGGCAAGCGCGTGTCGTACGGCGCACGGGCGATCACCGCGGGCGGTCTGATGTCGCTGCCGAAGCTGGTGTTCCCGGGCGGCGCGCTGGTGGGCGACGACGCGGGCTTCCTGAATGCGTCGCGGATCAAGGGCTCGCATGCGGCGATCAAGACCGGCATGCTGGCCGCCGACGCTGCGTTCGAAGCTGTGCAGGCGGGACGCACAAGCGACGAACTCACAGCCTATCCGGAGGCGTTCAAAACGTCGTGGCTGCACACCGAACTGCATCGCGCGCGCAATTTCAAACAGTGGATGAGCAAGGGCCTGTATCTCGGCACGCTGATGGTCGGTCTGGAGCAGAAGGTGCTGGGCGGCAATGTGCCCTGGACGCTGCATCACCAGCATTCGGATCATGAAATGCTGAAGCCGGCGTCGCAGTGCAAGCCGATCATCTATCCGAAGCCTGACGGCAAGTTGACGTTCGACCGGCTCTCGTCGGTGTTCATCTCGAACACCAATCACGAAGAGAACCAGCCGGCTCACCTGACGCTGAAAGACCCGTCCGTGCCAGTGAACGTGAACTGGCAGACCTATGCCGGTCCGGAAGCGCGTTATTGCCCGGCGGCCGTGTATGAGTTCGTCAAGAACGACGACGGCGGCGAGCGCCTGGTGATCAACGCGCAGAACTGCGTGCACTGCAAGACCTGCGATATCAAGGACCCGACGCAGAACATCGTGTGGGTCACGCCTGAGGGTGGCGGCGGGCCGAACTACCCGAATATGTAAAGGCTGTGCATTTGCCTTCGCGGCGCGTCGACTGCAGGTCGCGCGTTGCGAAGGCGAATTTCAATTCCGCACCAGCGCCACGATCCGTTCCCGCACGTGCGCCACCACCGGCGTCCAATCGCCGACCTCAGGCTGTCGAACCAGCTCAATCGAATCGTACCAGGGCGTCGCCGACGATTCATCGCCCCAAAACCACGCGGACACGTGATCGATCATCAAACAGGTCGGCACGCCGAGTGCGCCGGCCAGATGCGCGGGCCCGCTGTCGATCGTCACCACCAGATCCAGATTCGCCAGCAGCGCAGCCACGTCGTCGAATCCGGACTGAAAATGACCGGTCATATCGACGACATCCAGCCCCTTCTCCCGCCATTGCGCGACCGTCTCGCCGCGTCCCGGCGACAACGCGAAATAGCTCACGCCCGGCACGTTCAGCAGCGGCTCGAGTTGCGCCACCGGCACCGAGCGCCGCACGTCGCGGATATGTTCGGGATTGCCGTTCCATACCAGACCAACTTTGCGATGACCGTGTTTCGCCGCGACGCGCGCGCCGACCCGCTCGCGCCATGCCTGTACAAGCGTAGGGTCGGCGCTCAGATACGGCCGGCCCCATCCCGTTGCATCGAACACGCCGAGCCGCAGCGGCAAGCTCATTAGGCCGCAATGGAAATCGGGCCGTGTGTCCAGACTCGTTTCGAGCGGTAAATCGGCAGGCAGGATGCGTTCGAACAGACGCCGCAACGGTCCGTCGTGACCGAAGATCACCCGGCCGCCCTCGCGCCGCGCCCGCTCGGCGAGGTGCGGCAGAAAACGCACCGCCCACAGACAATCGCCGTTGCCTTGCTCGCCATAAACCACCAGCGTCTTGCCCGCCAGCGATTCGCCCTGCCAATGCGCGCTGATCGACGCGAGCGCCTGCTGCGCGTTATTCAGCTCGCCGCCAAACGCGACGCGTGATTCGTAGTGGGCCCAGCCATCGGTGAACCGTCCCGTGCGGATTTCGAGTTCCGACAGATCGAACCGCGCATGCGCGTTATCCGGCGATAACGTCAGCACTTGCCTGAGCAACGCTTCCGCTTCGGCGAAACGCGCCTGTTCCTTGACGCACAACGCCAGCTTGTGAAGCGCCACCGGATTGCCGGGCACGACGCGCACCGCCTCGCGCAACAGTTGCTCCGCCAGGGCGAATTCGTCGCGCTGCTGGACGGCGGCGGCGCGCCAGATCAGCGCGTTGGCGTCGTCGGCATTGTGGGACAGGAGCAGTTGGGCGGCGGCGTCGGTCAAAGACCAATCGCACAGGACAAAGGCGGTCTGCGCAATCGTGTGAAGCAGCGTGGGATCGCAGGAGGGATCGAGTTGATAGGCACGCACCAGCGCGGCAAGTGCCTCGCGTTGGCGGTCTTTGTCGCGGCCGGCGTGTTGCAGTATTAACTGACCGAGCGCGCAGCAGTCGCTCGCCATGGCGTCCGGCGCGGCTGCGCGATTGCGCAGGTCGGCCAGATGGCTTTGAACCGGATCGATAGTCGGATCGGTCATGACAAGAACGCCGCGCGCACGTTCTTACGACACAATGAAGCTACTCAACCCGCGCACCGGTTACGGCGCGCTGGCAGCGATCTTCGGCGTGCTGACGGCAACATCGCCGCACTGCGCGCGATGACGCAGCGCGTGGTCGATCAGCACCAGCGCAAGCATCGATTCAGCGATCGGCGTGGCGCGAATGCCCACGCACGGGTCATGCCGCCCGAACGTTTCGACAACGGCCGGCTGCCCGGCTTTGTCGATCGAGCGACGCGGCGTGCGAATACTCGACGTCGGCTTGATCGCGATCGACACGATAATGTCCTGCCCGGTTGAAATGCCGCCGAGCACACCGCCCGCGTGATTGCCGACGAAGCCTTCCGGCGTCAGTTCGTCGCCATGCACCGAGCCGCGTTGCGCGACGCTCGCGAAGCCCGCGCCGATCTCCACGCCCTTGACCGCGTTGATGCCCATCATGGCATGCGCGATGTCGGCGTCGAGACGGTCGAACAGCGGTTCGCCGAGGCCGACCGGCACGCCGGACGCCACGACGTTGATACGCGCGCCGATCGAATCGCCGTCTTTACGCAGCGCGTCCATGTACTCCTCGAGTTGCGGCACGATGTCGGCGTTCGGCACGAAGAACGGGTTCTCGCGCACGTGCGCCCAGTCGACGAACGGCACGTCGATCTCGCCGAGCGCGGCCATATAGCCGCGAATCTCGGTGCCGAACTTTTCGCGCAGCCACTTCTTCGCCACCGCGCCCGCCGCCACCGTGGGGGCGGTCAGACGCGCCGACGAACGGCCGCCGCCGCGGTAGTCGCGAATACCGTATTTCTGCCAGTAGGTGTAGTCGGCGTGGCCCGGACGGAACGTATCGACGATGTTGCCGTAGTCTTTGCTGCGCTGGTCCGTATTGCGGATCAGCAGCGCGATCGGCGCGCCGGTGGTCTGGCCTTCGAACACGCCCGACAGGATCTCGACCTTGTCTTCTTCCTGGCGCTGCGTGACGTGGCGCGAGGTGCCGGGTTTGCGGCGGTCGAGTTCGAACTGGATGTCGGCTTCGGTGAGCGCCATGCCCGGCGGGCAGCCGTCGATCACGCAGCCGATAGCGGGGCCGTGCGATTCGCCGAAGGTCGTGACAGTGAAAAGCGTACCGAGCGTGTTGCCGGACATGGGCGTCGTCCAAAGAAATGCGGGGAAGGCACTATTATGCCAGCCCGTTCGAGGCCAGGCGGTGGCGCAGGTTCGCTATATGCCTTCTGGATGCCGTCCGGACAAGTACCGGGCGGGGCCGCCTGGGAGCGGCGCGCCCGATCCACCCGCTACTTCCGCGCCCCGCGCAACTCCGTCACGACCTGCTGCAGCAACTCAGGCGTGGCTAGGTCCGGGTCGATCGGCTCGCCCACCGCGAGCGTCAACCGACTCATCACGCCCTTTTGAACCGGCCGCGGCCAGCGCGCGTCGTTGGCGCGCGAAAACACGCTGCCCCACAGACCACGCAACGCCATCGGCACAACCGGTGCGGGCGTGCGCTTGATGATCTCGGTCACGCCATGACGGAACGGATTCATGTCGCCGGTCTTGGTGAGCTTGCCTTCCGGAAAGATGCAAACCAGATCGCCCTCGGCCAGCGCCTGCGCGCAACGTTCGTAGGCGCGCGTCAACAGTTCCGGATCCTGATGGGCCGGCGCGATCGGAATCGCCTTCGCATGACGGAACACCCAGCCGGCGAACGGCGACTTGAAGATCTGGTGATCCATCACGAAACGGATCGGCCGCGGGCTTTCGGCCATGATGACGATCGCGTCGACGAAGCTCACGTGATTACAAACGAGCACGGCCGCGCCCTCTTCCGGAATCCGTTCGGGATGCACGAGGCGGATCCGGTAGAACGTATGCACGAGCACCCACGCGACGAAGCGCAGCAGAAACTCCGGCACCAGCGAATAGATGTAGGTCGCCACCACGATATTCAGCAAGGCCGTGATCAGGAAAAGCGCCGGGATACTGAAGCCGGCCGAGGTCAGCCCGACCGCCATCAGCGACGAAAGAATCATGAACAGCGAGTTCAGAATATTGTTCGCCGCGATGATCCGCGCGCGGTGGCTCGGCTGGCTGCGGCTCTGGATCAGCGCATACAGCGGCACGCTGTAGAAGCCGCCGAACATGGCAAGCAGGAACAGGTCGGCCAACACGCGCCAGTGGGCCGGCCGCGCGAGAAACTCGCCGACGCTCAACAGATGCCCCGCCGCCGGCAGCGCGTGGCTCGCGAAAAACAGATCGATCGCGAACACGCTCATGCCGATCGAACCGAGCGGCACCAGGCCGATTTCGATACGCCGTTTCGAGAGCTTTTCGCACATCAGCGAACCAAGGCCGATGCCGATCGAGAACGTGCCGAGCAGCACGGTCACGACGTCCGGGTCGGCGGACAGCACGTTTTTCGCGAAACTGAAAAACGACGACAGAAACGTCGCGCCCACGAACCACAGCCAGGAGATGCCCAGCAGGCTCAGAAACACGGTACGGTTTTCGCGCGCCAGCTTCAGGTTGCGCCACGTCTCGGTGACCGGATTCCAGTTGATACGCAGATCGGCTTGCGCCGCCGGCGTGACCGGCACGAAGCTCGAGACGAAGCGCCCCACCAGCGCGATCGCAACGCACGCGCAGGCCAGCACCACCGCGCCATGCTCGACGAAACCCGCGCCCGCGCCGCCGATGATCGTGCCGATCAGGATCGCCACGAAGGTGCCCATTTCGACCATGCCGTTGCCGCCGACCAGTTCCGACTTCGACAGATGCTGCGGCAGGTACGAATACTTGACCGGTCCGAACACGGTTGAATGCACGCCCATCAGAAACGTACACAGGTACAGCAGCGGCGCGCTATGCAGCCAGAACCCCGTGCCGCCGATCAGCATCACGACGATTTCGAACGTCTTGACGAAGCGCGTGAGCATCGCCTTGTCGTATTTGTCGGCGATCTGGCCAGAGGTGGCGGACAGCAGCACGAACGGCAGAATGAAAATGGCCGAGATCAGGAACGCCGCCGTGGCCGGATCGACACCGGAAAAGCGCGCCGCCTGATACGTGACCAGCGACGTGAAACCGATCTTGAACACGTTGTCGTTCATCGCGCCGAGGAACTGGGTCCAGAAAAACGGCGCGAAGCGGCGCTGACTGAGCAGCCGGAACTGGGACTCGTGCGCCTCGTGGGTGCGGGCGGTACGGTGGGCGGCAGGTATCGGACGATCGCTCATGAAGTTCGAAGGACACGCTAAAAGAGCAACAGGGTGGCGGGCTTGGGCACAAGTCCGGGCACAAAAAAAGCGCACGCTTTCGCGCGCGCCCTGACTGCATATTCGCGCTCACCGCAACCGCTCACAGCGAATGCCCGAGCGCTGCGGTGAATCACCGCGCATTAACTCACGACTGATTCACATTAACGCGCGGGTTGTTCCTGCTGCTCTTCCGGCCAGTCGCGGATATAGGCCTTGAGCATACGGTTCTCGAAACCCTGTTCTTCGACCACAGCCTTGGCGACGTCGTAAAACGAGATCACGCCCATCAGCGTGCGGCTTTCCAGAACCGGCAGATAGCGCACATGGTGCTCGAGCATCATGCGACGGACTTCGTTCACGTCCGTTTCCGGCGTGCAGGTGAGCGGATGGTCGTCCATGACCTTGCGGATCGTGGAGGTGCCGACGCTGCCGCCGTTCTTGCTCAGCGTATTGATGATTTCGCGGAAGGTCAGCATGCCGACCAGATCACCGTATTCCATCACCACCAGCGAGCCGATGTCGTGCTCGGCCATTGCGTTGACGGCTTCGTGCAGCGTGGTGTCCGGCGTGACCGTGAAAAGGGTGTTGCCTTTAACCTTAAGAATGTCGCTGACTCGCATGATCTGTCTCCCGAGATACCCGCTAAGCTGGTAATGCATGAATGATTTTCGATCCTAGCGGAAAGGCCCATAAAAGGAAAGCGGCCCGCCCACCAAGGCGCGACGGGCGTTCGCCCGGCTGAATCCGCGCGCGATTCGCGCTGAATCCGCGTTGAATCCGCGCTCAAGCCGCGCCGGATCCGCGCGAATCTCAGGCGATCTCCGCCCACCGCCCCGCCGGCGCATCGGGAAAACCGCGCTTGATGCGCCCGGCGCCGGTGATAGGATGGCCGCCACTTTCACCTTTCGCGGGGCCGTTCGTGGCCTCGCCGCCCAGCATGTCCGCCAACCGTTTCGATACGCTTGCGCTGCACGCCGGCGCCGCGCCCGACCCGACCACCGGCGCGCGCGCCACGCCGATCTACCAGACTACCTCGTTTTCGTTCCGCGATTCCGACCACGCCGCGGCGCTCTTCAATATGGAGCGTGCCGGCCACGTCTATTCCCGCATCTCTAACCCGACCGTGGCCGTATTCGAAGAGCGCGTGGCCGCGCTCGAAAACGGCGCGGGCGCGATCGGCACCGCCAGCGGCCAGGCCGCCCTGCATCTGGCGATCGCCACGCTGATGGGCGCGGGCGCCCATATCGTCGCCTCCAGCGCGCTGTACGGCGGCTCGCACAACCTGCTGCATTACACGTTGCGGCGCTTCGGCATCGAGACGACCTTCGTCAAACCCGGCGACACCGATGCGTGGCGCGCCGCGCTGCGCCCGAACACGCGCCTGCTGTTCGGCGAAACGCTCGGCAACCCGGGCCTCGACGTGCTGGACATTGCCGCCGTCGCGCAGATCGCGCACGAGCACCGCGTGCCGCTACTGGTCGACTCGACCTTCACCACGCCGTATCTGCTCAAACCGTTCGAGCACGGCGCCGACTTCGTCTACCACTCGGCGACCAAGTTTCTGGGCGGCCACGGCACGACGATTGGCGGCGTGCTGGTGGACGGCGGCACCTTCGACTTCGAGGCCTCCGGCCTTTTCCCCGAATTCACCGAGCCTTACGACGGCTTTCACGGCATGGTGTTCAGCGAGGAAAGCACGGTCGCGCCGTTCCTGCTGCGCGCCCGCCGCGAAGGTCTGCGCGACTTCGGCGCATGCCTGCATCCGCAGGCTGCGTGGCAGTTGCTGCAAGGCATCGAGACGCTGCCTTTGCGAATGGAGCGGCACATTGCCAATACGCGCCGGGTGGTCGACTTTCTCGTGTCTCACGCGGCGGTCGACGCGGTCGCCTACCCGGAGCTGCCGACACACCCGGATCACGCGCTGACCAAACGCCTGCTGCCGCGCGGCGCGGGTGCCGTGTTCAGCTTCGATTTGCGCGGTGGCCGCGCGGCCGGGCGCAGCTTTATCGAAGCGCTCTCGCTGTTTTCGCATCTGGCGAACGTCGGCGACGCACGCTCGCTGGTGATTCATCCGGCATCGACCACGCACTTCCGCATGGACGCCGCCGCGCTCGCCGCAGCGGGTATCACGGAAGGCACGATCCGGCTGTCGATCGGCCTCGAAGATCCCGACGACCTGATCGACGACCTCAAGCGCGCGCTGAAAGCCGCGCAGAAAGCGAGCGGTTCGAGCGTGGCGCCAGGCGGCCGTGCCGCTGCACCGAGCGCCGCCGGCCAACCCCGCCCGGAGTCCGCATGATCCTCACCGTTCAAGGCCAACCCGCCTACGCGTACACCGGCGGCAAACCGTTCGACGCCACTTTGCCGACCGCCGTGTTCATCCACGGTGCGGAACACGACCATAGCGTGTGGGCGCTGCAAAGCCGCTACTTCGCGCACCACGGTTTCGGCGTGCTGGCGGTGGACCTGCCGGGCCACTGCCGCAGCAGCGGCCCGGCGCTCACCTCCGTGGCCGCCATGGCCGACTGGCTCGCCGCGCTGCTCGACGCCGCCGGCGTGCAACGCGCGTTCGTGGCCGGCCACAGCATGGGTTCGCTGATCGCGCTCGACTTCGCCGGCCGCTACCCCGAGCGCGCGACGCACCTCGCGCTGCTCGCCACGGCGGTCCCGATGACCGTCTCCGACACCTTGCTCGACGCCGCGCTGAACCGCGAGCCCGAGGCGATCGGCATGGTCAACGAATGGTCGCATTCGACACTCGCCGCCAAGCCCTCGTGCCCCGGCCCCGGCTTCTGGCTGCACGGCATGAACCAGCGGTTGATGGAGCGCGTGTCGGCACGCGGCGAAGCCAATCTGTTCCACACCGACTTCAGCGCCTGCAACGGCTACACGGACGGCCTCGCCCGCGCCGCCCAGGTGCGCTGCGCGACCCGCGTGGTGGTCGGCCGGCGCGACGCGATGACGCCGCCGCGCGCGGCTAAAGCGCTCGCCGACGCGCTCGCGCAAGCGGGCGTAGCGGTCGACACGATCACTTTGGACGCCGGCCACGCCTTGATGACCGAGCAACCCGACGCCACGCTCGACGCCCTCTTCAGCTTCGCCTCCCGACCGCCTCGCGGCGCTCGATAGTCGCGGCGAACCGTCACGATAAGCGCGCCGGAAGCGGCGCGCCATCGGCCGAATGGCCAGGTTGCGCGCATCAGTCGAATGGCCGCACAATGGGTCACGCCTGTCCTGTTTCGACGGCGCGCCGGGCATGCCGACGGCGCGCAACGAAGCCCCCTGGAAGCGACGGGCACGGAGTCGAGAAACATAGAAATCCGGAGGCCGAGATGGCTCAAACCGCCCACCCCGATCACTTCGCGAGTTTCGCGGAGTTCTATCCGTACTATCTGAGCGAGCATCGCAATACGGTCTCGCGGCGGCTGCATTTCGTGGGGTCGCTCGGCGTCATCGGCTGTCTCGCGATGGCGCTCGCCACCGGCGGCTGGCTGTGGCTGCCGGCTGCGGTGATCTGCGGATATGGCTTTGCGTGGGTCGGCCATTTCTTCTTCGAGAAGAACCGGCCGGCTACCTTCCGGCACCCGGTCTATAGCCTGATGGGCGATTGGGTGATGTTCAAGGACATCTGCGTCGGCAAGATTTCGCTGTAGCGATTAAGAAAACCGCATCAGGTCGCTTCAAGCCGCCTGATGCGGCATCGACGCCGGGTTTTCTCCACCATCCTCGGCACGCAGCGCGCGAGCGGCCGCGCGTGCCGTCAGCAAAGCGGCGAGCGTCACCTTCTTCAGCTTGTCGTTGTCCAGCGCGGTCAGCAGCGTGTCGCCATCCACCCGCGTAGCGTCGAGTTCGAGTTGATACTCCAGTTCCGCGCGGTCGATCACGAACAGATCGAACAAGCGCTCCACCGTGATCTGCGCCGGGTTGGCCAGCAGCAGGAAGTGCGGGCGCATGCCGTCCTCCTGCAAGCGCGCGATCCACTCGATTTCCTCCAGCTTCTGCAGCAGGTTGATCGTAGTGTCCATATCGCGGCGAAGCATCCGCGAAAGCTCGGGCACCGTGTAACCGCGCTTGCCCGCGTCGCGTGCTTCCGAAAGCCGCGCGAGCAGTTCGAGCGAGTCGAACAGATCGCTGCCCTCGAACGTAGGCCGGTGAAACTGCCCGATGCGGATCGCCGGTAACGCGGACGCGATCATCGCGCCCGCCAGCGTGATGAACCAGCACAGGTACATCCAGAGCAGGAACAACGGCACGGCGGCGAAGGCGCCGTACACGGCGGTGTAGGTCGGAATCCGGCGCACGTAGTAGCCGAAACCGCGCTTGGCGAGTTCGAACGCGATCGCCGCGGTCACGCCGCCGATCACCGCGTCGCGCCACTCCACCCGGCAGTTCGGCAAATACACGTAGAGAATTGTGAAGGCCAGCGCCGTGAGCGGCAGCGCGGCGCCCGCGAGCGCCCATTCGATCAGCGGCGTGATGCGCTGCGCCGCCGTGAACGTCATGGATTGCGTGAACAGATACGAGGAAATCGACAGGCTCACGCCGATCAGCAGCGGGCCGAGCGTGATGATCGCCCAGTAGACGAGAATGCGCTGCGCGATGGGCCGCGGCTTGCGCACGCGCCAGATCACGTTGAACGCGGATTCGACCGTCATCATGGTCATCACGGCCGTGAGAAACAGCAGGATCATGCCGATCGTGGTGAGCCCCTTGGCCTTCGAAGCGAACTGGTTCAGATACTTGAAAATCTGACTGTTCAGTTGCGCGGGCATCAGGTGGTCGGCGAGGAAAAACTGCAGCGACTCCTGGAACGAACTGAAGATCGGGAACGCGGTGAACAGCGCGAACGCGACCGTGGCGAGCGGCACGAGCGCGAGCATGGTGGTGAACGTGAGACTGCCGGCCACCTGCGGAATGCGGTCTTCGCTGCTGCGCTGCGCGGCAAATTGCGCGAGCCTCTTGAGCGTGTCGAGATCGAAACGCACCCTGGACAACAAACCCACCTCCTTGCTTCGTGAACCCGTGTTTCTGGACCGTGCTTAGGGACCAGGCTTAGGGACCGAGGCAGGACGGGATCAGCACCTGGCCAGACCATTCCCGGCACCTGGCCGAACGGCTATGAGTGGCCTCTGCAGCGGACCCAACCCCTATAATACCCGTTCACCGATGAGGCCTATGAAAGACATTCTCGTGCTCTATTACAGCCGTCACGGCGCCACGCGCGAGCTCGCGCTGGCGATCGCGCACGGCGTCGACAGCGTTCCCGGCATGCAGGCGCGCGTGCGCACGGTGCCGGCGGTTTCCGCCGTCTGCGAAGCGACGCAGCCGGATATTCCCGCCGAAGGCCCACCCTACGTCGAGCTGCGCGACCTCGAAGAATGCGCCGGTCTGGCGCTCGGTTCGCCCACCCGGTTCGGCAACATGGCCGCCTCGCTCAAATACTTTCTCGACGGCACCACGCCGCAGTGGCTCGCGGGTGCGTTGTCGGGCAAACCTGGCTGTGTGTTCACGTCCACGGGCAGTCTGCACGGCGGTCAGGAATCCACGCTGCTGTCCATGATGCTGCCGCTGCTGCATCACGGCATGCTGATCGTCGGCATTCCGTACACGGAGAGCGTGCTGTCCACCACGCAGACCGGCGGCACGCCGTACGGCGCGTCGCATTTCGCCCGCGCGGGCACGGCGGAACAAGGCATCTCCGCCGACGAAAGAACCCTCGCCATCGCACTCGGCGCACGCGTCGCGCGCGCGGCGGCTTCGCTGAGCGACAGGCCGTGAACGAGCCGAATGCCCAGGCGACCGGCACGTCGACCGTAGACCAGCCGGGCGGCGCGTCCATGCCCGCCTCCTCCGCGACAAGCTCGCTGCCCGTGCCGCAAAAAACCGCTGCCGCCTATGGCGCCGCGGCGGCCCTGATCGCGCTGATCGCGCTGTCCGTCGCGTGGGAATGGTGGCTCGCGCCGCTGCGCCCCGGCGGCTCGGCCATGGTGTTGAAGGCCTTGCCGCTGCTGCTCGCGTTGCCGGGCGTCTGGCGGCGTCGGCTTTATACGCTGCAATGGGCGTCGATGCTGATCCTGCTGTATTTTGCGGAAGGCATTGTTCGCGGCTGGAGCGACCGTGGTTTGAGCGCGCGCCTGGGCTGGCTCGAAGTCGCACTCGCCGTGGTGTTTTTTGTCTGCACACTGATTTACGTCGCGCCGTTCAAACGCGCGGCGAAACGGGCTGGGAAACAAGCCGTGAAGCAGGCGAAAGAACAGGCTAAAAATCAGCCAGGCAACAACGCCTGACAAAAAAAGCGCCCGCCGTCATCCATCTCCGCGCCCCGAACCCGCTGACCGACCAACATGACCCAAACCGCTTTCCTCGCCGCCTGCCGTGACGCCATCGGCGCAACCCATGTCCTGACCGACGCGCACGACACAGCCCCTTACCTCACCGACTGGCGCCGCCGCTATACCGGCGCGGCCTGCGCGGTGCTCTGCCCGGCCACCGCGAATGAAGCCGCCGCGCTCGTCAAACTCGCCGTCGAGCATCGCATCGCGCTGGTGCCGCAGGGCGGCAACACCGGCCTCGCCGGCGGCGCCACGCCGGACGCGAGCGGCGCGCAGGCGGTTATCAGCTTGCGGCGGCTGAATCGCATCCGCGACATCGATCCGCACAACAACACGATCACCGTCGAAGCCGGCGTGATCCTCGCCGAGGTCCAGAAGCACGCCGACGAAGCCGGCCGCCTGTTCCCGTTGAGCCTCGCGGCCGAAGGCAGTTGCACGATCGGCGGCAATCTCGCCACCAACGCGGGCGGCACCGGCGTGCTGCGCTACGGCAACACGCGCGAGCTGTGCCTCGGCCTCGAAGTGGTCACGCCGCAAGGCGAACTGTGGGACGGCCTGCGCGGACTGCGCAAGGACAACACCGGCTACGATCTGCGCGATCTGTTCATCGGCGCCGAAGGCACGCTCGGCATCATCACCGCCGCCGTGCTCAAGCTGCATCCGCGGCCGGCCGCGCGGGTCACGGCGCTCGCCGCGCTCGCGTCGCCGCATGCGGCGCTCGATTTCCTGTCGCTGACCCAACGCATCGCCGGGCCGCTGCTGACCGGTTTCGAACTGATGTCGGATTTCTGCCTGCGTCTGGTCGGCCGGCATTTTGAACAGATGCGCTATCCGTTCGCCGACACGCACGCGCAAGTCGTGCTGCTGGAACTGTCGGACAGCGAGAGCGAAGCGCATGCGCGCGCGCTGTTCGAGCGGCTGATGGAAACCGCGCTCGAAGAAGGCCTGGTGCAAGACGCCGTAGTCGCGGAAAACCTCGCGCAATCGCGCGCGTTCTGGAATCTGCGCGAACATATTCCGCTCGCCCAGGCCGAGGAAGGTCTGAACATCAAGCACGACATCGCGGTGCCGATTTCGCGCATCGGCCATTTCATCGAAGAGACCGATGCGGCGATCGCGCAGGCGGTGCCCGGCGTGCGGATGGTGACGTTCGGCCATCTCGGCGACGGCAATCTGCACTACAACGTGCAGGCGCCCGAGGGCGTCGACGCGAAGGTGTTTCTCAAGCAGTACCAGAGCCCGATCAACCAGATCGTCTACGACAGCGTGCACCGGCACCGTGGCAGCATCAGCGCGGAACACGGGCTCGGCCAGTTGAAGATCGACGAAGCAATGCACTACAAGCAGGACGTCGAAGTGCACTTGATGCGCGTTGTCAAACACGCGCTCGATCCGCTGAATCTGATGAACCCGGGCAAGGTGCTACGCTAACGTCTCAGGCCGCCGCCCTCTCCGGCGGCGCCGTTTGCAGGAGTCGTGGCCGTGAAGATTCGAGTGCTGTCCGATCTGCATCTGGAGAACGACGAACCCGAGCTGATACCGCATGCTCAGGCCGACCTGATCGTGCTGGCGGGCGACATCCACAATCACGCGGCCGGGCCGCGTTGGGCCGCGCAAACTTTCGACGATACCGTGCCGGTGATCTACGTGCCCGGCAATCACGAGTACTACGACGGCGAATTCGGCGCGCTCGACGCCGCGCTATACGATGCGGCCGCGCAGGTCGACAACGTGCACGTGCTGAACAACGCCACGCTGGTCGACCCGCAAGGCCAATGGCGTGTGCTCGGCACCACCTTATGGACCGACTTCGCGCTGTATGGCGCCGACCCCGCCACGCTGGCCGATTCGATCGATGCCGCGCGCCGTACCATGCTCGATTTTCGCGGCCCGATCCAGACGAACTGGCCGCACGACACGCACGACGCCGCGCGCGAATTCACGCCCCGCGATTCGCTCGCCCTGCACCAGCAGGCGCGCAGTTGGCTCGAAAGCGAGCTGGCCAAACCGTTCGACGGCAAGACGATCGTCGTCACGCATCACGCGCCGCATCGGCTGAGTCTGGCTGAACGGTATGCCGAAGACCGCGTGTCGGCGGGATTCGTCAGTCATTTGCCGGAACTGGTGCGCGCGCCGGTCGCGCTGTGGATTCATGGTCACACGCATACGCCGTTCGACTACACCGTGAACGGCACACGCGTGGTCTGCAATCCGCGCGGTTACCTCGACCGGCGCACCGGGCAGTGGGAAAACCCGGCGTTCAGGTGGGATAAGGTAGTCGAGATCTAGTCCGTCATGCCGGTCGTCTCCGGAGGTCGCTCATGTGTGGTCGAATCAGCCAGTACCGCGATCCGCGCCTTTACACGCAGCATCTGGGTCTCGCCGATCCGCTGATGCTGTTCGATGCCGCCGACCGTCGCCCCGGCTATAACCTCGCGCCGGGCACGCATCCGCTCGCGATTTTTGCCGATCAAACGCTGCGCCCGGTCCACTGGGGCTATTGCCCGGATTGGGCGCGAGAGCAACATTTGCCGCAGACCATCAACGCGCGCGCCGACGCCGCGCCGACCGCGCGCTATTTCAAAGAATTGTGGAAAACCGGCCGGGTATTGGTGCCAGCGGACGGCTGGTTCGAGTGGCGCAGAGCGGCCGCACCGTCGACGGAAAGCGCCGAAAGCGCGCCCGACGTGGCGCAGACCGGCGCCTCATCCGACGCGACGCCGCGCCAACCCTACTTTGTGCATCTGAAAAGCGCCGCGCCGATGTATCTGGCGGCGCTATCGAGCGTACGCGGCACGGAGCCGCAAACGGAAGGCATGGGTCTGGTGATCGTGACGGCCAGCGCCGACGCAGGTCTTGTCGACCTGTACGACCGCCGTCCACTGGTGTTCGGGCCGGAAGCGGCACGTCGCTGGCTGGAACCGGATTTACCGGCCGATGAGCTGGAGCAACTGGCGCGCACGGGCGGCCTGGCCGCCGGGCGATTCCGCTGGCATCGTGTGAGTCACGACGTGGATCGCACGCTCAACGACGAGCCGGGTTTGATCGAAGCGCTGGATTGAAAAACTGAAAGTCTAAACACGCGGGCACAGCGAAAACGCTGCCCGCGAATTTCACCGATCGTGCCGCTGCGCCCGAAAATCCGCGCGCTCGACCTTGATCGGCACCAGTTGCGGCTGCTGCTCCCGCAGACGGCGCAGCAGATCACGCGATGCGGCAATCCCGATCAGTCCAAACATGACGGCCACGCCGATCATCAGATGCGTATCCATGAATCCCTCGTCCTTCCATTAGTGCGTTTTGCCGAACAGCAGCGAAATTGAACGCGTCCGGCTGAAGCGGCAGCGCATGAACGACACGTTAGCAAATCGACCGCACGGCAGAAGTAAGGAAATGTTGCGGCGCGGCAGCGATGTAACAGCCGTTCACGCACGCGCGAACTGCCGCAACTCTTCCTGATCCGCGGCCAGCGTGGCGGGCAATTCGTCGCGCAAAAATTCGACCCACGTACGGATTTTCGCGTCCAGATACTGGCGCGACGGATACAACGCGTACAGATTCATTTCCTGCGACGTGTATTCGGGCAACAGCCAGACGAGATTGCCGCTACGCAAACCGCTGATCGCCGAGTAGATCGGAATCAGCCCGACCCCCATACCCCGGCTCACCGCGACCGCCATGGCTTCGGCCACGTTCACCTGAAACCGGGACGAGCCCAGCGCGACCGTTTCCTCGCCGTTCGGACCGTCGAAGGTCCATTTGTCCGTCGGAAACACCGGCGTCACCATTTGCATGCAGGTGTGGTTTGCGAGATCGGCGGGCGTCTGCGGCACGCCGTGCCGCTCCAGATACGCCGGCGACGCGCACACAATGCTGAACGCGCTGCCCAGCCGTTGCGACACCAGCCCCGAATCCGGCAGGCCGGTCGTGGCAAGCGTCAGCGACACGTCAAAACCTTCGTCGAGCAGGTCGGGCATGCGCTGCGCGAGCGTCAACTCGATCTGCACGTCCGGATAGCGCTCCTGATAAAGGCCGACGGCGGGCACCACGTAGTGCTGCCCGAAGCTCGTCATGGCATGCACCTTGAGCTTGCCGGCAGGCCGCGCGTGCGCGTCGCCCGCCTCGGCTTCCGCCTGATCCACGTAGGCGAGGATCTGCTCGCAACGTTGCAGGTAGCGCTCACCGGCTTCCGTCAGCGCAATGCGGCGCGTGGTGCGGTTCAGGAGACGCGTGCGCAGATGCGCTTCCAGATCGGACACCGCGCGCGACGCGTAGGCCGTCGTGGTGTTCAGGTGCTGCGCGGCGCCTGTAAAGCTGCCCGCTTCGACCACCCGGACAAATACGCGCATGTTTTGAAGCGTATCCATAACCTTCCTCTTTTATCGGAAGCGATTGTTACATGATTCGCAAAGGCGATTGTCTCAGATCCCGTAAAAATGCCTTGCATCTTTACAGGTTATTCCCCAATCAATCAAAAAATATAATGACGCACATGCTTCTATAGTCAATTTTGGAGGAAATCGTGCAGTCTCCGGTACAGAAAGGGATCGCCGCAACCGCGGTTCTTACGATCCTATTAACAATCGCCGGCTGTGCAAGTACCGGAGGCATCGCGCCGCAAGCGAACAGCGTGGCGCCCTCCTCGCTCGACGTGGGCAACGCGATCCGCGCCGCCGACGCGGACGCCCAGTGGCCCGCCGCCGACTGGTGGCGCGCCTATAACGATCCGCAACTCAACGAATGGATCGCCGCCGCGCAAGCCGGCAATCCGAGTCTCGCGGCCGCCCAGGCGCGCGTGCGCGAGGCCATGTCGATGGCGGGCGTCGCGCGCTCGGCGCTAGCGCCGCAAGTCAACGGCAGCCTGTCGGTGCAGCGTCAGAAGTGGGCCGACAACCTGTACTACGGCCCGGGTCCGCTCGCGGGCGAGCAATCGTGGAACAACACCGGCACGCTGGGCCTGTCGTATCACCTCGATCTCTGGGGCAAGGACCGCAACGCCGCCGAACGCGCGCTCGACGCCGCCCACGCCAGCGCCGCGGATGCGCGCGCCGCCCAACTCGAACTGGAAGGCAACGTGGTGCGCACGTACATCGAGATGTCGATGAACTATGCGCTGCTCGACATCGCCAAGGCGACCCTGAAGCAACAGCAGCAGATCGTCGATCTCGCCAACCGCCGGCTGAAGGGCGGCATCGGCACGCAGCTCGACGTGAGCCAGGCCGAAACGCCGCTGCCGGAATACGACCGCCAGATCGACGCGCTCGACGAGCAGATCGCGCTCGGCCGCAACCAGTTGGCCGCGCTGGCCGGCAAAGGTCCGGGCGCGGGCGATGCGATCCAGCGTCCGACGCTGTCGCTGGATACCGCGCCGGCCAGCCTGCCCAGCAGCTTGCCCGCCGACCTGATCGGCCATCGGCCGGACGTGGTCGCGGCGCGCTGGACCGTGGCGGCGCAGGCGCGCGGCATCGACGTCGCCAAGGCCGACTTCTATCCGGACATCAACCTGCTTGCGTCGATCGGCGGTTATGCCGCGATGGGGCCGCTGTTCCAGTTCCTGAAGAATCCGTCGCATAGCTGGAGCGCGGGGCCGGCGCTGTCGCTGCCGATTCTCGACGGCGGCCGCTTGCGCTCGCAACTCGGCGCGGCGTCGGCGGGTTACGACGAAGCGGTCGATCGTTATAACCAGTCGATCGTGGGCGCGTTGAAGGACGTGTCCGATCAGGTGATCCGGATCCGCTCGCTCGCCACGCAGGCCGGTGACGCCGACCGTTCGGTCGCCGCCGCCCGCAAGAACTACGATCTGTCGCGCGAAGGTTACCGGCGCGGCCTGACCGATTATCTGAACGTGCTGGTCGCCCAGAACCAGCTGCTGCGCGCGCAGGAAGGCGTTGCGAAGATTCAGGCCGAGCGGCTGGGCGCGCATGCGTCGCTGGTCACGGCCTTGGGCGGCGGGCTCGACGAGCCGGCTAACGGTCCGCAGGCGAATGAGACGCTGCCGGCGCATGGCAAGGGCAGTAGCGCCAAAGGCAACGTGGCGGGCGATCCTGCCGCGAAACCCGCTGACGTGTCCGTTCAGACCGGCGCGGCGAGCCACGCGGGTAACACCGCCACGCCCGCCAGCCAAAGCGGAAGCGGAAGCGGAAGCGCAGGTAACACAGGCGTCAGCGCGGCAGTCACCGCAACGCGATCGTCCACCACCGCGCCCGCGGTCGAGTGAGGCAACCGGCCATGTCAGCCTCCCCTTCCTCCACCGCGCGCCCGACGTCGCTCGCCACGCTCTACGCGGCCGCCGCCGACTGGGCGCGCAACGACGGCCTCACGTGGATCTATCTGTTCAAGGCGCTCGCCGCCTGTTTCCTCGCGCTCGGCATCGCGATGAAACTCGACCTGCCACAGCCACGCACCGCGATGACCACCGTGTTCATCGTGATGCAGCCGCAAAGCGGCATGGTGTTCGCGAAGAGCTTCTATCGGATCTGCGGCACGCTCGTCGGCCTCGTCGTGATGCTCGCGTTGATCGGCCTGTTCGCGCAGCAGCCCGAGCTGTTCATCGCCAGCACCGCGATCTGGGTCGGCATCTGCACGGCCGGCGCCGCGCGCAATCGCAACTTCAAGTCGTACGGTTTCGTGCTGGCCGGCTACACCGCCGCGCTGATCGGCATCCCCGCTTCGCAGCATCCGGACGGCGCGTTTCTCAGCGCGCTGACGCGGGTCGCCGAAGTCGTGCTCGGGATCGTCTGCGCGGGCGCGGTCAGCGGCCTGGTGTTCCCGCAGTTCGCCGGCTTGCAGATGCGCGGCACCGTGCGGGCGCGCTTTTCGTCGTTCGTCGAGTATGTGTCCGCGTCGCTCGCGGGCCGTAACGACCGCGCGCAGATCGAAGCGACCAATGCGCGCTTCGTCGCCGATATCGTCGGATTCGAAGCGGCGCGCAGCGTGGCCGTGTTCGAAGGACCCGATTCGCGGATGCGCGGCGGCCGTCTCGCGCGATTGAACAGCGAGTTCATGACCGCGTCGACGCGCTTTCACGCACTGCATCAGTTGATGAACCGGCTGCGCGAAACCGGTCCGAGCCAGGACACGCACGGCGCGGCGATTGCGGTCGACGCGCTCGAACCGTACTTCAAGGAAATCGCCCCGCTACTCGCGAAATCCGGCGAACCCGTGCTGAGCGCCGCCGATGCCGCCCACGCCGCCGCGCAACTCGACGCCTACAAGGCCGAGTTGCCGAAGCGCGTACGCGCGACGCGCTGCGCGCTCGAAGCGCACCCCGACGCGCCGTTGCTCGACTTCGACACCGGCGCCGAGCTGCTGTACCGCTTTGTCGACGATCTGCATGCGTATGCGGCCACTTACGCGTCGCTTGCCGTCGACACGCACGAGCGCGAGCGCTGGATCGAGCGCTACGAGCCGAAGACCAACGCGATCGCGGCGGGCGTCGCGGGCGTGCGGGCCGCCCTCGTGATGATGGTGCTCGGCGCGTTCTGGATCGCGACCGCGTGGCCGAGCGGTTCGACTTTGACACTGGATGCCGCCGCCGTCTGCGCGCTCGCCTCGGCGTCGCCGAATCCGAAGCGCACCGCGTTCCAGATGGCCGGCGGCACGCTGGTCGCCTCCGTCATGGGGATGATCGCGGTGTACGGGGTGTATCCGCACATCGACGGTTTTCCGCTGCTGTGCGCGGCGCTTACGCCGTTCCTGCTGTTCGGTGTGTTTATGACGACGCGCCCTGCACTGGCCGGTTATGGCGTCGGCTACTGCATCTTCTTCTGCTTTCTGGCCGGCCCGGACAACGTGATCCATTACGACCCGAGCGGCACGATCAACGACGCGATTGCGCTGGTGCTGTCGATGCTGGTGGTATCGATCGCGTTCGCGGTGCTGCTGCCGCCGTCGACACCGTGGCTGCGCAATCGCCTGCTGGTGGACCTGCGCCGCCAGGTGTCGCTGGCGAGCAGCGCGGGCATGCGGCGGGTGCGTTCGCGCTTCGAGAGCGGCGCGCGCGATCTGATGTTCCAGATCAACGCGCTCGCGCAGAACGAGCCCGAACTCAAGCGCGACACGTTGCGCTGGCTGTTCGCAGTGCTCGAAGTGGGCAACGCGATGATCGATCTGCGTCGCGAAGTGGCGACGCTGCCGGCCGACGCGCGCTACGCGAAGACGATGCCGTGGCGCGTCACGTTACGGGCGATGCGCGATGCGCTGACCGCGCTGTTCGAGCATCCGCGTGAAGACCGCTTCGACCGCGCGCTCGCCGCGACCACCGACGCGATCGCCGCGCTTCAGCAGATGCTGGCCACCTTTACGCCGCCGCGTGAGGAGCGTCATCAACTGCAACGCATTCTGAGTCAGTTGCATTTCATCCGTACCGCGCTGCTCGATCCGCAATCGCCGCTTGAACCGTTGATGAGCGGACGCGCCCGCGCCGACGGTGCATCAGAGAAAGGAGTTCGTCATGCCACGTGATGTCGCTGTATTCGACGCCTACGTGCCGGCCATCGTGCTGCTGTTTATCGCGGGCGCCGCGCTTACCTGGGTGCTGGACCGCGTGATCGCCTATACGGGCGTGTATCGCGTGGTGTGGCATCCGTCCTTGTTCCGGGCCAGCTTGCTCGTGTGTGTGTGCGGCGTGCTGAGTCTCGCCGTTTATCGTTGATCAGAGTCGAATCATGACCATCCGAAATCTTGTGGGCTTCGTCGCGACAGCCGTTATTTTTATCGTCGCGATTTTGATTGGGCGCGTGTTGTGGGTTCATTACATGGATGAACCGTGGACGCGTGATGGGCGCGTGCGCGCTGAGATTGTCAATGTTGCGCCGGATGTTTCGGGTGCGGTTGTCGATCTGCCTGTGAAGGATAACCAGCTCGTTAAGAAGGGTGATCTGTTGATGCAGATCGATCCTTCGCACTATGAGATCGCGGTTGAGCAGGCGCAGGCTGCTGTCGCGGCGCGCAAGGCCGAATTGCAGATGAAACGGGATGATGCGCAGCGGCGGGCTGACATGGATGCTTTGGTGGTGTCCAAGGAAAGTCGTGAGAATGCGACTCATACTGCTTCTGCTGCCGAGGCTTCTTATCAGCAGGCGTTGGCTGCGCTCGATGCCGCGAAGTTGAATCTGGCGCGGACGCGGGTTGTTTCGCCTGTTGATGGGTATGTGACTAATCTGAACGTTTATCGGGGGGATTATGCGACGGCTGGGTCAGCCAAGCTGGCTATTGTCGATAGTCACTCGTTCTGGGTTTATGGGTACTTTGAGGAGACCAAGCTTCCTCATGTGCGAGTTGGCGATAAGGCCGAGGTCCGGTTGATGAGTGGGGGGACCTTGCAGGGGCATGTCGAGAGTATCTCTCGTGGCATCTACGATCGGGATAATCCTGAAAGTCGGGAGCTGCTTGCTGATGTTAATCCGACTTTTAACTGGGTGCGGTTGGCGCAGCGGGTGCCCGTTCGGGTCAGTATTGATTCGGTTCCTGAGGGGGTTGTTTTGGCTGCTGGGATTACTTGTACTGTTGTTGTTACGCCGGGGTGATGGTTTTTTGGGCTTGCGCTGGGGGGTGGGTGTGCTGTCTGTGGCGTTGGCCTTTCCTTGCTTTGTTGGTGGTCTATTGGCGTTGCCCCTGTGCGGGGCGGCACTAACTTCTCTTTGCCGCGGCAAAGAGAAGTCAGCAAGAGAAAGCCGCTCACACCGCTAATTCTTAAGCGGGTCCCCCGCGCAGCCACGGTAGTGGCTCATCTGGAATCTGTGCTCTCGCACATTCCGCCCTCGTGACACAGCAGTCATTCTTCCGGCGGCGCTTCGCGCGCCGTCGTGGTCGGTCGTGGGCGGTTCGGGGTTTAGTCGGTCGGGGAAGTCTGTTTGGTGAGTTCTTCCCGGAGCGATGCGATCACGTCGCTCCAATCGTCGCGCTTTGATTGGCGGAATAGGCGCGTGCCCGGATACCACGGGCTGTCGCTTCGGTTCAATTGCCAGCGCCAGTCGGGCGTGTAAGGCAACGCTATCCAGACCGGCTTGCCAAGCGCGCCCGCAAGATGCGCCATCGCCGTGTCCACGCTGATCACGAGATCAAGGCGCTCTATTAGCGCAGCAGTGGCGGTGAATGTCGTCAACCGCGTGGATACGTCACGCAATACGCCCCGCTGTACAAGCTGCGTCAAGCATGCGTCGTCAGTCTCGCGTATGTCGTTTTGCAATGCGATGAAATCGGCGTCAACTTCAAACAGGGACTGGATTTGCTCAAGCGACATCGAACGATGGCGGTCGTTTTTGTGCGTGCGGCTGCCCGACCATACGACGCCAATTCGGGGCCGTCGAGTCGAACCGGCGAACAGGTCGTCCCAGTCGGCGACAAGGGTTGCGTCCGCATGCAGGTAGGGGCCGGCCATCGCGAGGTCAGCTTCGCGAAGCTTGAGCATGAACGGCAGACTCATCGTCGGCACGTGATAGTCGAATGGCGGCAATGCCGCAGACTCGCCGATGACTTCGGCGGCGCCCGGATAATCGTGTAGCAGCGGCAGGAGCACATCCTGCACGCGCAAGACGACGCGGGCGCCTTTTGCGCTCAGTCGATCGACGAAGCGCATGAATTGCAGTGTGTCGCCGTAACCCTGCTCGTTATGAACCAGCACCGTCTTGCCGCTCAGCGGTTGAGTGCCTTTCCACAGCGTGCTGTCAGGAAAACCGTGACTGCCGGGGCCCTCGAGCCAGCGCCATTCGTATTCGCGCCAGCCGTGTTCGAATTCGCCTCGCAGCAGATTCGTCTGCGCGCGATTGGTCCGCGCGCCGACATCGTTCGAATCGATCGACAACGCCTTTTTGAATTGCAGCAAGGCGTCATCGAACCGCCGCACATCGCGCAACGCAACCCCGAGATTCACATACGCCCGCACGAAATTCGGCTTGAGCCTGATCGCCTGACGGTACGCATCGATCTCATCGTCGTAACGCTCAATCGCGCCGAGCAACGAGCCGCGGTTGTAATGCGCTTCGGCCGAATGCGGCTGGCTTTTGCACAGACGCTCGAGCAAAGCCAGCGCGCGCTGCTGCTCCCCCAGCTTGATCAGCGACATTGCGCCGCCGTGCAATAAAGAAGGGTCATCCGGGAACTGGCTCAGGCAACGCTCGAACAGCGCGACCGCATCCGCATGACGATGTGCGAGCTGACAGATCTGGGCGACCACATTGAGTCGCTCGACGGACATCGTCAACTGCCGCGAAGCTCGCACGAGGAAGTCCGCCGCACGGGGATGATCACCTTGCTGCACGGCGATATAGCCGAGCCCTTCGAGCGCCTCGCCGTGCTCCGGCACGTTCGATAGCACACCGTGCAGCAGCTCGGCGGCATCATCGAGTTGCCCCGCCTCGAAGCATTTCTGGGCGGAGTCGAGAACCTGATTCGTGTCGTAAGTCATGGCAATTCGCATCGCCGAAAAGCGCGACACATTGATAGCAGAGGAATCACCAGATTGTACGTGAGCACCCCCACCCACAACGGCGGCCACACCGACCGCAAGGGCGCGCGAAGCGCCGCCGGAAGAAAGACGCCCTTATCACGAGCGCGGAATGTGCGAGAACACAGATTCCAGATGAGCCACTACCGCGGCAGGAGATGACCCCGCTTAGCAGGGGCCATGCTTGAACGACCGCGACGGCGCGCGAAGCGCCGCCGGAAGAATGACGCCTTTGTCACGAGCGCGGAATGCGCGAGAACACGGATTCCAGATGAGCCACTACCGTGGCTGCGCGGGGAACCCGCTTAAAAATTAGCGGTGTAAGCGGCTTTCTCTTGCTGACTTCTCTTTGCCGCGGCAAAGAGAAGTTAGTGCCGCCCCGCACAGGGGCGACGCTAATAGACCACCGTGACATCAAGGAAAGGCCAACACCCCAGGCAAACAACCAAACACCCAACCCGCCGACCAGCCCCCCCTTACCTCACAACCTAAACTTCCCAACCATCCCCTTCAACCCTCTAGCCTGATCATCAAGAGACCTGGCAGCAGCGGTAGCCTGCTCAACCAACGCCGCATTCTGCTGCGTCCCAGAATCCATCTGCGTGACCGCGAGGTTAATCTCCTCAATCCCAGCACTCTGCTCAGAGGAGGCAGCAGAAATCTCCCCCATGATATCGGTCACCCGCTTAACGGCCTTAACAACCTCATCCATGGTCTGCCCGGCATCCTGAGCCAACGCCGACCCATTCCCCACCCGCTCAACCGACGTACTAATCAGCCCTTTAATCTCTTTAGCAGCAGCAGCACTCCGCTGCGCCAGATTCCGCACCTCAGCCGCGACAACCGAAAACCCACGCCCCTCCTCCCCAGCCCGCGCAGCCTCAACCGCCGCATTCAACGCCAGAATATTGGTCTGAAACGCGATCCCTTCGATCACCCCAATAATGTCGCCAATACTGCGCGCGCTATCGTTGATCTCATTCATCGTCGCGACCACGCGACTCACCACCGCGCCACCCTTCTCCGCGATATCCGACGCGTTATGCGCCAGCGTGCTCGCCTGCTTCGCGTTATCGGCGTTCTGCCGCACCGTCGACGTCAACTGCTCCATGCTGCTCGCGGTCCGCTCGAGCGCCATCGCCTGCTGCTCGGTGCGCTGCGACAGATCCAGATTGCCCATCGCAATTTCGCCCGACGCCGTCGCAATCGCATCGGCGCTCGACGCAATGTCGGCCACCGTCGTGGCCAGTCCGCTTTGCATGTCGTGCAGCGCGAACAGCATGCTCGACTTGTCCTTGCGCCCCAACGCGATCTCGTTCGACAGATCGCCCGCCGCGATCCGGCTGGCAATCTCCTTCGCGTATCCCGGCTCGCCGCCGAGCTGGCCGGCCAGACGTCGCACCACCCATTCGCTGATACCGAACGCGAGCACGATCAGCCCGATCGTCATCACCGCTATCATCACGAACGACGAGTGGTAAATAAAGCCCGATGCATCGATCGTCGCCTTCGCGGCGGTGCCGCGCTGCACGACGAGTTCGTCGACCATCTTTTCGAGCTTGTCGGTTTCGACCAGCAGCGACACGTCCTGCGTGCCGACCTGCCAGTTCATTTGCGACAGATCGAGCGGCTGTGCTTTCACGAGCGTCACGAAGTCGCGCAGGTGCCCGCTCCAGACCGTGACGGCGGCGGCGAATTTCTTCTGCTGGTCGACCGCCTTGGCGTCCGACGTATCGACGTACTGCTGCAGCGTGACGAGCTGCGCGGCCAGGCCGTTCAACCCCTTGTCGATGTCGCCGCCGAGGTCGTCGCGTTCCTTCGCGGTGGTCGCGGTCAGCAGCATTTTTTGCGCGCGGCTCGCGCGCAGCATGTGGCCGCGCGCCTCTTCGGCCGCGCGGCTGGCAACGTGCCCCTGGTCGTAGATGGATTGCGCGGAAGCGTTCAACCGGCTGATCTGCGTCAGCGAAAACACGCCGATCAGCAGCGTACCGATCAGCAGCACCGCGAAGGCGAGACGCAGCATCACCTTCACCGACAAACCCTTGAGCTTCACGCCGCGCGAGCGGCTGCTCTGGCCACGCGGCGGCAACTTGCCCGCCGAATCCCCCTCTGGAACAAAACCCACACCTGCCTGGCTGCCCAGCGACACTGCTTTCATATTCCCCGTCCCCACATGTAGAGCTGCCGGAAAGGTCAGTCCCGGCATTGCTGCCTATCTCTCCGGGTCTACGGCAAGAACGTCTGCGATCTTTAGCGTCGCTCGCGAAATGCCGACCGCGTATTGCCCGGTCCTCGACGCATCGCCTTGTAAGCTTCGCGCCCGCGACCGTTTTATACACGGCCAAAAATCCCCGAGCCGGATTTATCCGACGAGTCGCCAGCCACCCGTGGTAAGGGCAACACACGCGCATCAAGCACCGTGACGGTGCAGGCGGCTCCCGCTTTCGGCGTGTCGCGATGTGGCATGCATCGACAAATCATGTCCGATTCGCGACAAAACTTGTCCTTACATTTCGCTCAAGCCACATTAAACTGCGACAAATAGCTGATTACGCCGGTTGCCGCGTCGAAATGTCGCAGCAGTCCACGCCCAGCGGCAAGGCGCACCGGCAGCATCGAATCCTTTCCCGTCATCTTCCTTTTCTGTCATCTACCGCATGGAAACGAGCCTCGATAAAAGCGCCCTCGCCGGCGCGTCGGCCGGAGCCGGAAACGGCACTGTGTCCGCCAACTCCGCTGCCCATCCCGCAGCCAACCCCGCCACTGCGCAACCGGCCGCCACGGTCCAGCGCACGGTGTATTCCGTGCTCGGCGCGATCAGCTTTTCGCACCTGCTCAACGACATGATCCAGTCGTTGATCCTGGCGATCTACCCGATGCTGAAAGACAACTTCGCGCTGTCGTTCGGTCAGATCGGGCTGATCACGCTGACCTATCAGATCACCGCGTCGCTGCTGCAGCCGTTTATCGGCATCTATACCGACAAGCATCCGAAGCCGTATTCCCTGCCGGTCGGCATGGGCTTCACGCTCGCGGGCCTGCTGCTGATGTCGGTCGCGCCGAGCTTCGGCGTGCTGCTGGTCGCGGCGGCGCTGGTCGGCTGCGGCTCGTCGGTGTTTCACCCGGAGTCGTCGCGGGTCGCGCGCATGGCGTCGGGCGGCAAGCACGGTCTCGCGCAGTCGCTGTTCCAGGTGGGCGGCAACGCCGGTTCGTCGCTCGGGCCGCTGCTCGCCGCGCTGATCGTGATTCCGCATGGCCAGCGCAGCATCGCGTGGTTCTCGGTGGCGGCGCTGGTCGCGATCGTCGTGCTGACGCAGATCGGCCGCTGGTACAAACGGCATCCGTCGATCAAGAAGGCGCGCAACTCGGCACCGCACGCCACGCTGTCGCGCAACAAGGTCATGTTCGCGATGGGCGTGCTGATGCTCCTGGTGTTCTCGAAGTACTTCTACCTCGCCAGCCTCAACAGCTACTTCACCTTTTATCTGATCGACAAGTTCCATCTGCCGGTGCAGGCCGCGCAGATCCATCTGTTCGTGTTCCTCGCCGCGGTGGCCGCGGGCACGGTGATCGGCGGTCCGATCGGCGACCGGATCGGCCGCAAGTACGTGATCTGGGTATCGATTCTCGGCGTCGCGCCGTTCACGCTACTGCTGCCCTACGCGAACCTGTTCTGGACCAGCGTGCTGACGGTGATCATCGGCGTGGTGCTGGCCTCGGCGTTCTCGGCGATCATCGTCTACGCGCAGGAGCTGATTCCCGGCAAGGTGGGCATGGTCGCGGGGTTGTTCTTCGGCTTCGCGTTCGGCATGGGCGGCGTCGGCGCCGCGGTGCTTGGGCAGTTGGCCGACGCCACCAGCATCGCGTATGTGTACAAGGTCTGTTCGTTCCTGCCGCTGATCGGCGTGCTGACGGTGTTTCTGCCGGATGTCGAAGGCAAGCGCGCGAAGGCGTGACCGGTTAGCTCGAAAGTGGGTTTCAGAGAAAGGCGCTGCGGCGCCTTTTTTGTGGGTCGGTCGCTCATGGACAACCCGCGTTGTCCGCAACGTCGCGCCTGTTCTATCCTTGTGCGGGACCACACCCTGCTCCCGCGCCGCGCAAGCCGGCCGCCCGCTCCGCTATCCCGTTCACTCAGGTTCACTCACGCAGCAGAAGGATTGCCGTCGATGACCAGCTACCGCGACTTCCACCGCCGTTCGATCGAGAACCCCGAAGCCTTCTGGCGCGACGAAGCGCAACGGATTCATTGGGAGACGCCGTTCGACACGGTGCTCGACCGCTCGAATCCGCCGTTCGCGCGCTGGTTCAGCGGCGGTCGCACGAACCTGTGCCATAACGCGGTGGATCGTCATCTGGCCGCGCGCGCGCAGCAGAATGCGCTGGTCTATGTGTCGACGGAAACCGGTATCGAGCGGCGCTACACGTACGCCGAGCTGTACGCGGAAATCAACCGGATGGCGGCGGTCATGCGCTCGCTCGGCGTGAAGCGCGGCGACGTGGTGCTGCTCTATCTGCCGATGATCCCCGAGGCGCTGTTCGCGATGCTTGCCTGCGCGCGGCTGGGCGCGATTCATTCGGTCGTGTTCGGCGGCTTCGCGGCGCCGAATCTCGCGGCCCGCATCGACGACGCGAAGCCGGTGCTGATCGTGACCGCCGACGCCGGCGCGCGCGGCGGCAAGGTGATCGACTACACGCCGCTGATGGACGAAGCGCTCGCGCGCGCCACCCACAAGACGCCGCACGTGTTGCTGATCGACCGGCAACTCGCGCCGGAGCGGCTCAACGCCAGCTACCTGGTCAGCTACGAACCGCTGCGCGCCCAGTTCTACGACGCCCATGTGCCGTGCGAATGGCTCGAATCGAACGAGCCTTCTTACGTGCTGTACACGTCGGGCACAACCGGCAAGCCGAAGGGCGTGCAGCGCGACGTCGGCGGTTATGCGGTGGCGCTGGCGGCGTCGATGGAACACATCTTCCAGGGCAAGCCCGGCGACACGATGTTTACCGCGTCGGACGTCGGCTGGGTGGTCGGCCATAGCTACATCATTTACGCACCGCTGATCGCCGGCCTGACCACCGTGATGTACGAAGGCACGCCGATCCGGCCGGATGGCGGCATCTGGTGGCGCCTCGTCGAACAGCACAAGATCAATCTGATGTTCACCGCGCCGACCGCGTTGCGCGTGCTGAAAAAGCAGGATCCGGCGCTGCTGAAGCAAGCGGATCTGTCGAGCCTGCGCACGCTGTTTCTGGCCGGCGAACCGCTCGACGAGCCCACCGCCGCGTGGATTACCAAGGCGCTCGGCAAACCGGTGATCGACAACTACTGGCAGACCGAAACCGGCTGGCCGATGCTGGCGATTCCGCGCGGCGTCGAAGCGTTGCCCACCAAGCTCGGCTCGCCGGGCGTGCCGTCGGCGGGTTTCAATCTGAGCTTGCGCGACGAGTTGAGCGGCGAGCCCTGTGCGCCGGGAGAGAAAGGCGTGCTGACGCTGGCTTATCCGCTGCCGCCGGGGTGCATGTCGACGGTTTGGGGCGATGACAAACGCTTTGTCAGCACGTATTGGTCGAGCATTCCGAACCAGCAGCTCTATTCCACCTTCGACTGGGGCATTCAGGACGAAGACGGCTACGTGACGATCCTCGGCCGGACCGACGACGTGATCAACGTCGCGGGCCATCGGCTCGGCACGCGCGAGATCGAGGAAGCGTTGTCGAGCCACGCAGCCGTGGCGGAAGTGGCCGTGGTCGGCGTGACGGATGCGCTCAAGGGACAAGCGGCGATGGCCTTCGTGGTGCTACGCGACGCCGACGCTTATGCGGGCGCAAAAAAACGCACGAAGCTGGAAGCCGACCTCACGGCGACGGTCGACCGTCAACTCGGCGCGATTGCGCGGCCGGCGCGCGTGGTGGTGGTGTCGATGCTACCGAAGACGCGCTCCGGCAAGCTGCTGCGCCGCGCAATCGCGGCGCTTGCGGAGGGACGTGAGCCGGGCGATTTGCCGACCATTGAAGATCCGGCGGCGTTGCAGCAAGTGCGCGAGGCGTTGGACGAGATGGGGAAGGATTAGCGTGCGCTGTGACAAAAAACGCCGGCATGCAGCCGGCGTTGTTGTCATTCATTCCGCGACACGGGTCAGTCAGTGCGCCGAACTCCGCGCTGCTAAAAACCGCGTCAGGATCGCGTTCGAATACGTGCCGGCGATCTCCGTGAGAAACGAGACGAACGACTCCGGCGCGTGATCGTCGGCGGTATCCGAGATCGTGCGCACCACCGCGCACGGCACACCGTATTCGTAGCAAACCTGCGCGATTGCCGCGCCTTCCATTTCGACCGCGAGCGCGTCCGGCAGCGCGTCGCGCAGCGCTTTGACGCCTGCCGCGCTGGCCACGAACTGATCGCCGCTGATAATCAGGCCGCGATGCACGCGCGGCGCCTGAGTCCCAAACCGCGCCGCCGACACTGCGCCCTCTTCAGCGACGAAGCGTTCGCAAGCCGCCGCGAGCTGATCGGCCAGCGCCGCATCCGCCGCGAAACGCGACACGCCCAGCAACGGCACTTCGAAGCGCGGAAACAGCGGCGACGCGTCGAGATCATGCTGCAGCAGCGCGTTGGCCACGACGATATCGCCGACCCGCACCTCCGGGCCCACGCCACCGGCGACGCCGGTGAACACGACCGCTTCGACCTCGAACGCGTGAATCAGCGCGCTGACCGTAGCCGACGCCGCCACCTTGCCGACCCGCGCCAGCGTTACGACGCAAGGCGCGCCGTGGAAGGTGCCGAGGTGATAGTCGCGCTGACCGTGCGTGATCGTGCGTACGCCGGACTCGGCTCGCATTGCGTCGATCAGATCGCCGAGTTCCTGCGGCAGCGCCGCCAGAATGCCGAGCGGACGATGTGACGGCGCGGCGCTCATTCGACCGCCTGCAATTTGGCGACCGCGAGCGCCAGCCACTTCTCGCCGTGCCGCTTGAATTTGACCTGCGCCTTGGCGTCGACGCCGCCGCCTTCGAGCGCGGTGATCGTGCCTTCGCCGAACTTGGTGTGGAACACCTGCTGCCCGACGCGGAAGCCCGTTTCCGCTGCCCGCTGCTCATTCGCGAAAGCCGGCAACGGCGCCGGCGTCGACGACGCGGGCCCGGTATAACCCGGCCGCGCGAACCAGTCGCGCCCATAGCCGGCGTTGTCCGACCGGCCGCCGCCCCAGCGCGCGCCCGCCTCGATCTTCGGCGTGAGCCACTTGAGGGTTTCCTGCGGCAGTTCGTCGAAGAAGCGCGAGCGGATGTTGTAGCGCGTCTGGCCATGCAGCATGCGGCTTTGCGCGAACGACAGATACAAACGCTCCTTCGCGCGCGTGATCGCCACATACATGAGGCGCCGCTCTTCCTCCAGACCGTCCGACTCCATCGCGCTGTTCTCGTGCGGGAACAGGCCCTCTTCGAGACCGGTGATGAACACCGCCGTGAACTCCAGCCCCTTGGCCGCGTGCACGGTCATCAGTTGCACGGCCTCCTGGCCGGCTTGCGCCTGGTTGTCGCCCGCTTCGAGCGATGCGTGCGACAGGAAGCCGGCGAGCGGCGTCATCGTGTCCGGGTTTTGCGCCGGATCGGCGATGCCGGGGGCGTCGAACACGACGGTATTCGGGTCGTCGGTGGCGACCGCCAGCTCAGGCGCGGCGCTCGCGCCCGGGCGCAGCGGAATGGACCGCGCCGGCGTGTCCATGCCGTAGCCTTCTTCGCTGACGAACGCCGCCGCCGCGTTGACCAGTTCCTGCAAGTTCTCCAGTCGGTCCTGGCCTTCGCGTTCGTTCTGATAGAACTCGGACAGCCCGCTCGTGCGCACCACGTACTCGACGGTTTCCGGCAGGCTCATCTGCTGCGTTTCCGCGCGCATCTTGCCGACCAGGTTCGCGAACGCGGAAAGACTCGAACCCGCCTTGCCCGCCACGTACGGAATCGCCGCGGCCATCGAGCAGTTGTACAGACGCGCCGCGTCCGCGAGTTGTTCGATCGAGCGCGCGCCGATACCGCGCGTCGGGAAATTGACGACGCGCACGAACGCGGTGTCGTCGTTCGGATTGTCGATCAGGCGCAGATAGGCGAGCGCGTGCTTGACTTCCTGGCGCTCGAAAAAGCGCAAGCCGCCATACACGCGATACGCGATGCCCGCGTTGACCAGCGTGTGTTCGATCGTGCGCGACTGCGCGTTGCTGCGATACAGGATCGCGACTTCGCTGCGCGACGTGCCGGTACTGATCAGCGCCTTGATTTCCTCGACGATCCAGCCGGCTTCCTGCGAATCGGTAGCGGATTCGTACACGCGCACCGGTTCACCGTGACCCGCGTCGGTGCGCAGGTTTTTGCCGAGACGTCGCGAATTGTTGGCGATCAGTTGATTGGCGGCGTCGAGAATATGGCCGTGCGAGCGGTAGTTCTGCTCCAGCTTGATCAGATGGCGGACGTTGAACTCGTGTTCGAAGTCGCGCATGTTGCCGACGTTCGCGCCACGGAACGCGTAGATCGACTGGTCGTCGTCGCCGACCGCGAAGATCGAGTTGGTCTGGCCGGCCAGCATTTTGAGCCACGCGTACTGCAGCTTGTTGGTGTCCTGGAACTCGTCGACGAGGATATGACGAAAGCGCGCCTGATAGTGGGCGCGCAGCGGCGGATTATGCGCGAGCAGCTCGAAGCAGCGCAGCAGCAGTTCCGGGAAATCGACCACGCCTTCGCGCTGGCACTGCTGGTCGTAGGCTCCGTAGAGTTCGACGAATTTGAGGTTGAAGTTGTCGGTCGCGTCGACGTCTTTCGGGCGCAGGCCTTGTTCTTTCGCGTTGTTGATGAAGTACTGGAGGTTTTTGGCCGGGTACTTTTCATCGTCGATATTGAGGCCCTTCATCAGACGCTTGATCGCGGACAACTGGTCTGCGGTATCGAGAATCTGGAACGTGGCGGGCAGGCCTGCGTCGCGATGGTGCGCGCGGAGCATGCGATTGCAGAGGCCGTGGAAGGTGCCGATCCACATGCCGCGCGTGTCGATCGGCAGCAGCCCCTGGAGACGCGACATCATTTCGCGCGCGGCTTTGTTGGTGAAGGTCACCGCGAGGACGGTGGCGGGCGACGCCAGCCCGTGCTGGATGAGCCACGCGATGCGGGTGATGAGCACGCGGGTTTTGCCGCTGCCTGCACCGGCGAGGATGAGCGCCGGCTCGTTGGGGAGCGTGACGGCGGCGTGTTGTTCGGGGTTCAGGTTGGCGAGTAGGTCGGGCATTTTTCTCGGAGGAGCGGCAGGTCGGGGGACATTATATGCCCCACGGCGGGCGCGGTTTTTTTGATTCTCCGTCCGGCAGCGGCGCTTTTTCGCGATCCTTCCGGCCGCGGAACCCGGGCCGACACGCTCAGTTCATTTCTTCGGAATAGATCCGACGACAACCCGTTTTTGCAACGACGACTGCGTCGAGTAAGGCCGCAGCAATGGCCTCTGCCGGATTGACGTGAAATTTCCTCGGCAGGATCGGCGCCAGCAGCCGAAGCACCGTCAGCGCCGCGCCCTCCGCGCGCCTCGCTTCATTCCGCTCCCCGCCGATAAGGCTGGGTTGGCAGATCGTCAGCGAGCGGAATCCGATGTCCAGGATGTCCCGCTCGACCTCGCCTTTGGTCCGGTAGTAGAAGCTCATGGACTGAGTCGATGCGCCCATCGCGGTCACAATCGCATACGTTTCCACGCCGGCACGATGCGCGGCTTTGCCGATTGCAACGGGGAGTTCGTAGTCGACATAACGGAACGCTTCCTTCGTGCCCGCTTTGGCCTGGGTCGTGCCCAATGCGCAGATAACCGCATCGGGCCGGTACGACATCAACGGTGGAACCAGCTCGTCGAGGCGCGAGCCGGTCGGGTTCACCAGTCTGTCGTTTGGTGCAAGCGGTGTCCGCGTCGGCGCAATCACCTCGGAAAAGGCGGGATTGGAGAGCGCGAGCTTCAAGGTTCTGCTTCCCACTAACCCGGTCGCTCCCAGCAATAGCAGTTTCATTGTTCACGCCCTCCTGTCCGGGTGTTCGATCCAACGTGAACCAGTCTAAAACGGTTTGGAGTCAGCAAAGACCGAAAGCCTATTGCTTGATACCTTCGAAATTGATCGTCACGTGGACGTCGTCGCCAACATAAGGGACATAGGCCTTCATGCCGAAATCGGAACGCCTGATTATCGTCGTGGCGGTAAAGCCGGCCTTAAATACGTTTGTACCGGTCGTGTCCTGCGCCATGCGATTGAACGTTGTCTTGAGAATCAGCGGTTTGGTGATCCCGAGCAGGGTGAAGTCGCCCTGAATGTCGGCCGTCTTGTCGCCCGTCATTTTGATGTGCGTGCTCCTGAATGTCATGGTCGGAAATTGCGCGACGTTGAAGAACATCGGCCCTTGCAGACTTTTGTCGCGAGCCGCGAAGCCCGTGTCGACGCTGTCCGCGGCCATGGTCACCGTCACCACGCTGTTTTCGGGTTTCGCCGTATCCAGAAGCAGCGTGCCTTTAATATCGTGAACCGCTCCGGTGATTGTCGAGAAACCGAGATGGTCGATCGTGAAAATGGTCTGGGTATGGGCTGGGTCCAGCGCGAACGTGTCAGCCGCGAACGCGGCAGAAAACGGCGCGGCGCTGATCAGGGCGGCCGCACAAAGTGACTTCAATGAAAACGACATGAATAGAGTCCATCTTGGGTTGAGATTGAGTGTCGATGGAATGTTCGACCATTCGGGTTTTTGATCGACTTCGCACAATCGCGGCGTTAAACCGGTTGCGTGCCGTGAGCTGCATTCGATACGGTTTCCCATTTGTCCCAATTGGCCAGTCGCGCCGCGTAAACCGCCTTGAACTTCGCGATCGTCGTCGAACCGAGCACGAGGCGAAGTGGCGGCTCGGCAGCGTCCACGGCTTGGAAAATGGCCGCGGAGGTGGCGACCGGATCGCCGAAATCCCCAGGTTTGAATGACGCGCGAATGGCCTGGCGGATGGGGTTGTAAGCGTCGATGGCCGGTGGGACTTGCACCGCCGCGCGAAACCCGGTGGTGAAGTGGCCCGGTTCCACGATCGTGACTTTGATGCCGAATGCGGCGACTTCGGCCGCCAGGGCTTCCGACAAGGCTTCGACGGCGAACTTGGTGGCCGTGTACGTGCCGCCGGTCGGGAAGGCAATCACGCCGCCTATGCTCGACACCGTCAGGATATGACCGCTGGCCTGCGCTCGCAGGATCGGCAGCGCGGCCTGAATGACCGAGAGCGTCCCGAATACGTTGGTGTCGAAGCTGGCTTTGGCTTGCTCGGGCTCCAGTTCCTCGATCGCGCCCATATAACCATAACCGGCATTGCTCACGATAACGTCGAGGCGGCCAAAATGCCGATGCGCCTGACCGACCGCCTCGAATACGGCATGCCGATCCGTCACGTCGAGCGCTAAGGCCAGAACCGCATCGCCATGCGCGGTGACCAGGTCATTGAGCTTGCTCACGTCTCGCGCGGTGGCGACGACCCGGTCGCCGCGTTGCAGCGCCGCCTCCGTCCACACACGACCGAACCCGCTCGATGCACCGGTGATAAACCAGATTTTTGATGACGTCATGTTGGCCACTCCGTTATTTCGACAAAACAGAACTACACTCAGTGCAATTTATCGCACTGAGTGTAGTTCTGTCAAGAAATACGGAGTGTGATCGCTTCGTTCCGCCGCAAGCGCGCGGCGGAGGCATCGGGCGGCTACGGCATAATCAGAGAACGGGAATCGCCCGTCGCCGCCTGCCGGCCACGGACCATGTTCGATTCCGATAGCGATAAAGCGCCCCTGAACCCTTACACCCCCGGCAAGTTCAGACTGCTTTCCGGGTGGAAAAATACTGAATCGCAGCGGCCGTCAGAGTGACCACGATGAGTAACACAGAGAAAATCCCGAACGAGTTGCGCGAACGCAAACGTCAGTTGACGCTCGATCAGATCGCCCAAGCCGGTCTCAAGCTCTTCATAGAAAACGGTTACGAAGCGACGACGCTCGACGCGATCGCCGCGGCAGCGGGCATCTCGCGGCGTACTTTTTTCTATTATCTGAAGTCGAAGGAAGAGGTTCTGCTGGCGCACGAGAGCGGCAACATCCCGCGCCTTCTGCGTCCCACTTTCCTGAAGCAAGCGCCGGAGCAATCGCCGTTCGACGCGGCCCGGAAGACTTTTTTGACCTTGGCGTCGCTGTATGAGACCGAGGAATCGGTCATGGCGGACCGAATCCTGCGATCGATAGAAACGCTTCGGCTACGCAAAGAAGCGCTTCATATTCAGTTGGAGGCGGTACTGGCCGAGGCGATGTACGAACTATGGCCCGATCCGATCCGGCGACCGGCTTTGCGTCTGGCCGCCATGATGGCGATGGGTACGCTCCGGTTTGCCAAAGACAACTGGCGACTGGACGACGCGGCGCGTCCGTTGACGCACTACATCGACGAGGCTTTCGATCTTCTCGATCAACAGTCGAACCGATGCGCCGAAACGGATCAAGGCGCGAAGGGTTAGTTAGTAAGCATCCGGGCAGGCGCGTCGACGGCAAGCCAAGGCCGACAACGCCGAAGCAACGACAGCCCAGCCCATCGCCGCACGCCCCGACACACCCTGCTGTAGAATTTCACACTTCAGCGTCGCCGCAAGCGACGCGCCGTTCCCGAAGGTCATCGTCGATGCAAATTCAGATTCACAAAGAAGTCGATGCACGCGGCCTGTTGTGCCCGCTGCCCATCTTGCGCGCCAAAAAAGCGCTCGCCGACATGGAAAGCGGCCAGATTCTCAAAGTGCTCGCCACCGACCCCGGCTCGCAGCGCGATTTCGCCGCCTTCGCCAAACAAACCGGCAACGAAATCGTCGAAACCTCGACTCACGACAAAGTCTTCACGTTCCTGATGAAACGCCGCTAACCCGGCAGTCACTCACGCACCGAACGCCCAAACAAAAGGCGCTGTGCCCCGCAATCGCGGGCACAGCGCCTTTTTTACGTCAGTCTGATGCTATCGAGAGGCTAAAACGACCTGCGAACAGGCCAATGCGCCTAACTCTCGTTCAGCCTTCCAGCACCGGCGAACGGGTACGCAAATATTCTTCGAAATCAGCGGCCACTTCCGGATGACGCAACGCGAACTCGACCGTCGCCTTCAGATAGCCAAGCTTGCTGCCGCAGTCGAAACGCGTGCCGTGATACTTGTACGCCAGCACCTGTTCGTCGGCGAGCAACGACTGGATCGCGTCCGTCAGTTGCAATTCGCCGCCAGCGCCCGGTTTCAGCGCGCGCAAATGTTCGAAGATACGCGGCTTCAACACGTACCGGCCCACCACGCCGAGATTCGACGGCGCCACGCTCGGTTCCGGCTTCTCGATGATGCCCGACATCTTGATGATCGAGTCTTCCCACTCCTTGCCGTCGACAATGCCGTACGACTTGGTTTCCTGTGCCGGGATCTCTTCGACGCCAATCACCGAGCTGTGATAGTGGTCGAACACCTCGATCATCTGCGTCATGACCGGCGGCGTGCCGTACAGCAAGTCGTCCGCGAGAATCACGGCGAACGGGTTGTCGCCCACCAGCTTTTCCGCGCACAGCACCGCGTGACCGAGGCCCAGCGCTTCCGGCTGACGCACGTAGAAGCAGTCCACATGGCTCGGCTTGATGCTGCGCACCAGTTCGAGCAGCTTGTCCTTGCCGCGCGCTTCCAGTTCCGCTTCGATTTCGTACGATTTATCGAAGTGGTCCTCGATGGCCCGCTTGCTGCGCCCCGTGACGAAAATCATTTCGGTGATGCCGGCCGCCATGGCTTCTTCCACCGCATATTGAATCAGCGGCTTGTCGACGATCGGCAGCATTTCCTTCGGGCTCGCCTTCGTGGCGGGGAGAAACCGCGTGCCAAGACCTGCTACCGGAAATACCGCTTTTGTAACTTTTAGCATGTGATTACCCTGAGTCCTCTGGTTTAGCTATCAGTCCTTGTCCGCCCGATCACCCTCTGATCACAGGCGGACACGGAGCCCCGATCAGGCGGGCAACCGCGCCAACTGGGCTTGCAGCTTGCCCACCGTGGCTTCGAATTCAGCCCGCCTTTTCTGCTCCTGCTCAACGACTGCCGGCGGCGCCTTCGCAACAAAACTTTCGTTCTGCAATTTGCCGTTGCACTTGATGATTTCCGTGCTCAACCGCGCAATCTCTTTCGACAAACGCTCGCGCTCCACGGCGACATCGATTTCGACCTTCAGGACGAGCTTGTCATTCCCTACGATAGCAATTGGCGCGCCATCTGCCTGGGCGTCCAGCGTTGCTTCGTCCGCGATGATCTGCACTTCCGACAAACGGGCCAGCGCCTTCGCGTACGGAGCAAAGGTACGCAGGCGCTCCGCGTTGCCGGCCGCGAGCAACGGCACCTTGACCGCCGGCGACAGATTCATTTCACCGCGCAGATTCCGGCACGCGTCGATCACCGCTTTCAGATCGGCTGCCCATTGTTCCGCGTCTTCGTCGATCTTCGAAGGCTCGGCAACAGGGTAAGGTTGCACCATGATGGACGCTTCGCCCTCGGCCTTGCCCGCGGGATAACGTCCGGCCAACGGCGCCACTTTCTGCCACAACGCTTCGGTAATGAAAGGAATCACCGGATGCGCGAGGCGCAGCACCGTCTCGAGCACGCGCAACAGCGTGCGGCGCGTGGCGCGCTGCTGGTTCGGCTGACCCGTCTGGATCTGAACCTTGGCGAGTTCGAGATACCAGTCACAGTATTCGTCCCATACGAACTTGTATAGGGCGTTGGCCACATTGTCAAAACGATAGTCGGCGAAACCCTTGGCGATTTCCGCTTCCACGCGCTGCAGGCGCGAGACGATCCAGTAGTCGGCCTGCGAGAAGTGCAGATGGCCGTCCGGGCCGCATTCGCCGCACTGTGCCGGCTGCTCGAAGCCGCAATCGTGGCCTTCGCAGTTCATCAGCACGAAACGGGTGGCATTCCACAGCTTGTTACAGAAGTTGCGATAGCCTTCGCAGCGCGCGAGATCAAAGTTGACGTTGCGGCCGAGCGTGGCCATGGAGGCCATCGTGAAGCGCAGCGCGTCGGTGCCGAACGCCGGGATGCCGTCCGGGAATTCCTTGCGGGTTTTCTTTTCGATCGATGCGGCCTGCTTCGGATTCATCAGGCCGGTGGTGCGCTTGGCGACCAGCGTGTCGAGGTCGATACCGTCGACGATATCGATCGGGTCGAGCGTATTGCCCTTGCTCTTCGACATCTTCTGGCCTTCGGCGTCGCGCACCAGACCGTGCACGTAGACCGTGTCGAACGGCACCTTGCCGGTGAAGTGCGTGGTCATCATGACCATGCGCGCGACCCAGAAAAAGATGATGTCGAAGCCGGTCACCAACACCGACGACGGCATGAAATGCTTCAGTTCCGGCGTTTCGTTCGGCCAGCCGAGCGACGAGAACGGCACCAGCGCCGACGAGAACCATGTGTCGAGCACGTCTTCGTCGCGCTTCAGTGCACCCGTGTAGCCGGCTGCGGTGGCCTTGGCGCGTGCGTCTTCTTCGTTTTTCGCGACGAAGATCTCGCCGTTTTCGCCGTACCAGGCCGGAATCTGATGGCCCCACCAGAGTTGACGCGAGATGCACCAGTCCTGGATGTTTTCGAGCCACTGGTAGTACGTGGAGCTCCAGTTTTCCGGCACGAATTTGATCTCGCCGCTGCGGACCACGTCCAGCGCGGTTTCGGCGATCGATTTACCCGGATTGAAGGTGCCTTCCGGCGCCGGCTTGCTCATGGCGACGAACCATTGGTCCGTCAGCATCGGCTCGATGATCACGTTCGTGCGGTCGCCGCGCGGCACCATCAGCTTGTGCGGCTTGACCGATTCGAGCACGCCGAGCGCTTCGAGATCCGCCACGACCTGCTTGCGGGCGTCGAAACGGTCGAGGCCGCGGTATTTTTCCGGCGCGTTCCCGTTGATCTTCGCGTCGAGCGTGAAGATTTCGATCATGGGCAGGTTGTGGCGCTGGCCGACCGCGTAGTCGTTCAGGTCGTGCGCGGGCGTGACCTTGACGACGCCGGTGCCGAATTCGCGGTCGACGTAATCGTCGGCGATGATCGGCACTTCGCGGCCCGATAGCGGCAGCGTGACAGTCTTGCCGATCAGGTGCGCGTAGCGCTCGTCTTCCGGGTGGACCATCGCGGCGGTGTCGCCGAGCATGGTTTCCGGGCGGGTGGTCGCGACCGTCAGATGGCCGGAGCCGTCGGTGAGCGGGTACTGGATATGCCAGAGGAAGCCGTTTTCTTCTTCGCTGACCACTTCGAGATCGGACACGGCCGTCATCAGCACCGGGTCCCAGTTGACGAGGCGTTTGCCGCGATAGATCAGGCCTTGTTCATACAGGCGGACGAACACGTCGCGCACGGCGGTCGACATTTTGTCGTCCATCGTGAAGTATTCGCGCGACCAGTCGATCGAGGCGCCGAGGCGGCGGACCTGATTCGTGATGGTCGAGCCGGACTGCTCTTTCCAGTCCCAGACGCGTTCGACGAATTTTTCGCGGCCGAGGTCATGGCGCGACACGCCTTGCGCGTCGAGTTGACGTTCGACGACGATTTGCGTGGCGATGCCCGCGTGGTCGGTGCCCGGCACCCACAGGGTGTTTTCGCCGAGCATGCGGTGATAGCGGGTGAGGCCGTCCATGATCGTCTGGTTGAAGGCGTGACCCATATGCAGGGTGCCTGTGACGTTCGGCGGCGGCAGCTGGATCGAGAAGTCTTTCTTGTTCCCGTCGAATGAAGGTGCGGCGTAAGCGCGTTTTTCCCATTCCGGGCCCCAGTGGGCTTCGATGGTGTGGGGTTCGAAGCTCTTGGAGAGGGTGTCGGTGGCGGTGGTGTCGCTCGGGGTCTCGCTCGGGGTCTCGCTCATGGGGCTTTCTGCTGGTGGATGCGTGGAATCTTTGATTATAAGCGGGGGTTGGGGTTGAGCGATTTTTGAGGTTGGTTTTTGGCCTGCTCGGCGCTTGAGTTGTGCTCTCTGCTGCGTTGGCCTTTCCTTGTTGTCGCGGTGGTCTATTAGCGATCCCCCTGTGCGGGGGGGCACCTACTTTTCTTTGCCTGCCGCAAAGAAAAGTAGGCAAAAGAAAGCGGCTCACACCGCTAACTCTTAAGCGGGTCCCATGGTCCGCGACGGGTAGTGGCTCATCTGGAATCCGTGCCCCCGCACACTCCGCGCTGATGACAAGGCAGTCATTCTTCCGGCGGCGCTGCGCGCGCCGTAGCGGTCGTTCACCAAAACATCGGGACTGGGCGCGCCGGTGGCGGGTGTTCGCCGGAACATGAGGGGCTTTCTCAACAACGCCGAAATCAGCAACACATTTTGGCGCATCGCCGAGGCGAAGCCGACGGCTCCCGCCGCGCGCAGAAAAGCCACTGGTTCGAGGTGAACCGTTCCGGCGAGCGCGTAGCGCGAGGCGGGATGAACGATGGCCTTGTCACGAACGCGGAATGCGCGAGAGCACAGATTCCAGATGCACCACTACCGGTGGTGGACCACGAAACCCGCTTAAGAATTGGCGGTTTGAGCCGCTTTCTTTTGCCTACTTTGCTTTGCGGCAAGCAAAGAAAAGTAGGTGCCGCCCCGCACAGGGGCAACGCTAATAGACCACCGTGAACTCAAGGAAAGGCCAAAGCAGCAGGCCAACAACGCAAAGCGCCGCGGCCCAACCACAACCTACAAAACCACAGCCTGCCCGCTCAGAAGCGACTCCCTCAACGCACTCCCAATCCGCGTAGCCTCAACCGCATCAGCGAGCGTAGCGCCGCAGGCACTTCCACCCCGCACAGCGGCAACAAACTCCTTAGCCTCAACCAGAAACGCCTCTTCAAACCGATCAAAAAACGTCGGCGTGCACTCATTCCGGATCCCGGATCGATCATAAATCTCAACCCGATTCACCGACGGATTCCGCCCGATCGCCAGCGCCCCGGCCGTGCCGATCACTTCGCTATGACTATCGTTCCCATGCGCCTGCGTCCGCGACGCATAAAACACGGCAAGCTTGCCACCCTCAAACTCACAAATCGCGACGCCATTGTCAACGTCGCCAAACTCCCGCAACCCCTCATGCAACGCCACCGCCCCAGCGGCAAACACCCGCGTGGCCCGCGGCTTCCCCAACAGCCACCGCGCGACATCGATATCGTGCACCGTGCAATCCAGAAAAATCCCGCCCGACGTCGCCGCGAAGCGCACAAAAAAACCATCGGTATCGTTCTGATCCGTCGTCTGCGAGCGCACCAGAAACGGCCGCCCAATCGCGCCCGCTTCGATCTTGTCGAACGCATCCCGATAGCTCGGATCGAAGCGCCGCATAAACCCAATCGTCGCCTGCAAATGCGGATACTTCGCCGCCTCGGCCAGCACCCGCTCGCATTCCGCCAGATCCAGCGACAACGGCTTCTCGCAAAACACATGCTTGCCGGCCTGCAACGCATCGATAATCTGTTGCGCGTGCAACGACGACGGCGTCACCAGCCACACCGCATCCACCTCACGATCCGCCAGCAACTCGGCGTAATCGTTATAAAGCCGCGGCTCGGGCAGCGCCTCACGCGCCCACGCGCGCTCCTCCTCCACCGGACTGCAGGCCGCCACCAGCGCGGCGCCCGGCACCCGGTACGCAAGATTCTCCGCATGGCGCTTGCCCAGCCGCCCCAACCCCACCACGCCCAGCCGCAGCCGCCCCGTGTCCGCGCTCATCACAACGCCTCGCCGAGTTTGACCGCACGGCCCTCGCGCCACGAACGCGTGGCGGCATCGGCGAGTTCAAGCGCTTTCAACCCATCGGCGACGGTCGTGCGCACCGGCTTGCCGCGCGTCACCGCATCGAAGAAATGCGCGATTTCAAGCGCATACGCTGCACGATAACGTTCGAGGAAAAACGCTTCGGGCACATCGCTCGACACTTCGGTTTTCGAGTACGCCGTGACTTCCGTCGGCCGCACATTGCCCGCCTGCAGCATGCCGGTGCTGCCGAGCACTTCGAAACGCTGGTCGTAACCATACGCGGCACGCCGCGCGGTGTTGATCTGGCACAAGCGGCCGCGCTTCGTGCGGATCGTCACCGCCGTCGAATCGATATCGCCCGCCTCGGCAATCGCCGGGTCGGTCAGGCAACTGCCGGTGGCGTGCAGCGTGTCGGCTTCGTCGTCGAGAATCCAGCGGAAGATGTCGAAGTCATGAATCAGCATGTCCTTGAAAATGCCGCCCGAATGCCGGATGTAATCGACCGGCGGCGCACCGGGATCACGGCTCGTCACCACCAGCATCTCCGGTGTGCCGATTTCGCCCGCGTCGATACGCGCCTTCAATGCGGAAAACGTCGGATCGAAGCGGCGCTGAAAACCGATCATGCACACCACGCCCGCGCGCGCCACCGCGTCGGCGCAAGCCCGCGCGCGCTCCAGCGTGAGATCGACCGGCTTCTCGCAAAACACGTGCTTCTTCTGCGCGGCGGATTTCAGAATCAGGTCCGCATGCGTGTCCGTGCTCGAACAGATCACCGTCGCGCCGATCGACGCATCGCCCATCGCACCGTCGATATCCGCCACCTGCGCGCCATGCTCGGCGGCGAGCGCCGCGGCAGCCTCGCGATTCACATCGACCACATACTTGAGCCGCACGCCCGGTTGCCGCGCGAGATTGGCCGCATGAATCTTGCCGATGCGTCCCGCGCCGAATACCGCTACATCGATCGTCTTTGCCACATCAGTCATCGTATCCTCCAGTGTCTTTGGATTCTTCAACGTTCAATTCGAGCTTGTACGCGAGCGCGATAAACAACGCCTGGCACAAACAGATCGTGCTGGTCAGCGAGCGGAACGCGAACGCACTGCCCTCTTTCACATACAGTTGGGTGGTCGCGTAGCGGGACAGCGGCGACAGTTGGCTGTCCGTAATCACCAGCGTTTTCGCCTGATGGTGATGCGCGACGCGCAAGCAATACTGCGTTTCCTTGCCGTACGGCGCGAAGCTGATCGCGATCACCACGTCGCCCTTCTTCACGCTGCGAATCTGTTCGCGGTACATGCCGCCGAAACCGGACACCAGATGCACGCGCTTGGGCGTGTGCTGCAACGCGTAGACGATGTAGCTCGCCACCGGAAACGAACGCCGCACGCCGATCACGTAAATGTTGTCGGCCTGCTGCAGCATCTTCACGGCGGCGTCGAACTGCGCGTCGTCGAGGCCGGCTTCGAGTTCTTCCAGCCCGCCACGCGACGCCGCGATAAATTCCCGCGCCACCGAACCGCCCGACAACGCACCCGGCTTTTCGTCGATCAGCTTGCGAATGCGCTGCTGATAACTCGGCGACGAACTGCCCTGCCCCGTGTAAGCCTGACGAAACACCGCCTGCAAATCCGAGAAGCCGGAAAACCCGAAGCGCTGCGCAAACCGCACCACCGCCGACGGATGCACGCCGCAACTCGCGGCGATGTCGCTAGTGCGATCCACCATCACGCTCGCGCGATGCTGTTCGATATACGTCGCGACGTTCTTCAACTGACGCGGCAGCGCCTCGTAGTTTTCCGCGATGCGCTGCATCAATTCTTCGACGCTCGGCAATTCTTCGATGCTCTCTTCCGCCATGGCTCTCTCTCGGGTGCTTTATTGCAGTGCGGTATCGGCCTGTAAAGCCCGCCACACGGCGTCCTGACGCTGCCGATTATAGGCAGCCACCCCATCAAATGGAACGTATTTTCTATTTTTATTTGTCATGAAATTTTCATTGCAACGCTCAGGAAGATGGCCTAATCTTGGTCGTGAGCGATGGCGCCGAGCTGAACCCGCACGGCCAGGTTTGCGAACGGAAAGCCGCCCGCCAGACGCTCCCTTCAATAACGACAGACCGAGAAAGGTGGAGACAATGAGACTTTGCAAGGGCAAGGGTGCGCTCAGGATTCTGGTGACGGCATTGACGTTGGCGACGGGATTCGGCGCGGCCTCGGCCGCCCGCGCGGCTGACGCCCATTTCGTGCTGATCAGCCACGCGCCGGATTCGGATTCGTGGTGGAACACCATCAAGAACGCGATCAAACAGGCCGACGAGGACTTCAACGTCGAGACCGATTACCGCAATCCGCCGAACGGCGACATCGCCGACATGGCGCGGCTGGTCGAACAGGCCGCGGCGCGCAACTACGACGGCGTGATCGTCTCGATCGCCGACTTCGACGTGCTGAAGAGTTCGATCGCCAAGGTCACGCAGAAACACATTCCGCTCGTCACGATCAACTCCGGCACTGAAGAGCAAAGCGCGCAGCTCGGCGCGATCATGCACGTGGGCCAACCTGAATACGCGGCCGGCAAAGCGGCGGGCCAGAAAGCGAAAGCCGCGGGCATCAAGTCGTTCCTGTGCGTGAACCACTACGCGACGAATCCGGCTTCGTTCGAACGTTGCCGTGGTTTTGCCGACGCACTCGGCGTCGACTTCAAAACCTCCACGCTCGACGCGGGTCAGGACCCGACCGGCGTGCAGTCCAAGGTGAGCGCGTATCTGCGTAATCATCCGGACACGCAAGCGGTGCTCGCGCTCGGTCCGCTGTCGGCCGATCCGACCATCAAGGCGTTGCAACAGATGGGCCTCGCGGGCAAGCTCTGGTTCGCTACGTTCGACTTCGACAGCGACATCGCGAAGGCGATCCAGGACGGCACGATCCAGTTCGCGATCGATCAGCAACCGTACTTGCAGGGCTATATCCCGGTCGCCGTGCTGGCGATCGTGAAGAAGGACCACACCACCGACCCGGCGAAGATCCGCCAGATCCTGCAGGCCAATCCGAAGTTCAAGGAACGGCTCGCCACTTACGGGCTCGCGCCTTCGTATGGGCCGCGCAATATCGGCTCTGGGCCGGGCTTCATCACCAAGGCTAACGTCGACAAGGTGCTGAAGTACGCGGGGCAGTACCGCTAAGCCGGTAATCCGCTAAGCCGCTTGGCCACGCATAGCCTGAACCCGCCGCGGGCATCGCGATCACGACGATCGCCTCGCTCGCGGCCAACAACAATCAAGCGGGGAACGGGCGGATCGATTCGGCCCGGCCGGCACTCGCCCGCCCGTTGTATTTGACGTGCAGCCTCGTCGCGCTGCACCGGCATGCCGCACAGACCGACGCGACAGGCCGCCACTATTCGCCGCATTTACTTTGCTTCAAACGCCGCACGGGTTGCCGACGACCAGTCGCCCGCCGGCGTATCAAGGAGAGCTTCAAATGGGTGTCGCCAACATTTTTCATCCCCATCCCCGCAAGCAGCCGCCGACCGACCCGCAGGACCCGACGGGACAGGCCAGCACCACGACGGCGGCTGGCGCCGACGAACGCGTACGCCGCGAATCGTGGTTCAAGCATCTGCTGAATCGCCCGGAATTCGCGGCGCTCGCCGGCACCGCGATGGTGTTTATCGTGTTCGGCCTGGCGGCCGGCAACTCGGGGATGTTCAACCTCGACGGCGTGATGAACTGGTCGCAAGTCGCGGCCTATCTGGGCCTGATCGCGGTCGGCGCGTGCGTGCTGATGATCGCCGGCGAATTCGATCTGTCGATCGGCTCGATGATCGGCTTTGCCGGCATGATGGTCGCGCTGCCCACCATGTACTTCCACTGGCCGATCTGGCTCGCGATCATTTTCGCTTTCGCCGGCTCGATGCTGCTCGGCGCGCTCAACGGCTATCTGGTGATGCGCACGCGGCTGCCGTCGTTCATCGTCACCCTCGCCTTCCTGTTCATTCTGCGCGGCCTCACGCTCGCCTTGTCCGTGATGTTCGCCGATCGCACGATCATCTCCGGTGTCGGCGACGTCGCGCGTCAGGACTGGCTGGCGCACACGCTGTTTCAGGGTGTCGCGTTCAAAGGTCTGTTCGTCTGGCTCGGCCATCTCGGTCTCGTCAAGATGCTCGACAACGGCGTGCCGCTCGTGCCCGGCATTCCCAAGGTGCTGCTGTGGTGGCTCGGTCTGGCGATCGTCTGCGCGTTCGTGCTGGCACGGACCCGCTTCGGCAACTGGATCTTTGCCGTCGGCGGCGACGCCAACGCGGCCAAGAACGTCGGCGTGCCGGTACGGCGCGTGAAGATCTCGCTGTTCGTGCTGACCGCGTTCTGCTCGTGCCTGTATGCGGTGCTGCAGGTGTGCGACATCGGCTCGGCCGCGGCCGACCGTGGTTTACAGGCGGAATTCGAAGCGATCATCGCCGCGGTAATCGGCGGCACGCTGCTCACCGGCGGCTACGGCTCGGTGATCGGCGCCTGCTTCGGCGCGCTGATCTTCGGCGTCGTGCAGATCGGCATTACCTACACCAACGTCGACTCCGACTGGTTCCGCGTGTTCCTCGGCGTGATGCTGCTGTTCGCCGTGCTGTTCAACCACTACGTGCGTAGCCGCGTCGCGGCGTCCCGCTAAACCTCGCTAATTTTCGCTAAGGCACGGAGTTCACGATGAGCACCCTCGAACAGACCGAAGGCGACTACATCCTGTCGCTGGAAAATGTCAGCCGCTATTTCGGCAACATCATCGCGCTGAAGGACATCAACATCAAACTGCGGCGCGGCGAAGTGCATTGCCTGCTCGGCGACAACGGCGCGGGCAAATCGACGCTGATCAAGACGCTCGCCGGCGTGCATCAGCCGAGCGAAGGCACGTATCTGGTGGACGGAAAACCGGTCCGCTTCACGTCGCCGAAAGATGCGCTCGATCTCGGCATTGCGACCGTCTATCAGGATCTGGCGCTGGTGCCGCTGCTCTCGGTAGCGCGCAATTTCTTCATGGGACGCGAGCCGCAGAAAAAGCTGCTGGGCTTCATCAACGTGATGGACCTCGAACACTGCGCCACCGCCGCACGCGACAAGCTGGCGGAAATGGGCATCAACGTGCGCGACCCGCATCAGCCGATCGGCACGATGTCAGGCGGCGAGAAGCAATGTCTGGCGATCGCGCGTGCGATTCACTTCGGCGCGCGCGTGCTGATTCTCGACGAACCGACCGCCGCGCTCGGCGTGAAGCAGAGCTTCAATGTGCTGAAGCTGATTCACAAGGCGCGCGCCAAAGGTATTTCGGTGATCTTCATTACGCACAACGTTCATCACGCGTATCCGATCGGCGATTCGTTCACGCTGCTCAATCGCGGCAAATCGCTCGGCACGTTCACGAAAGACACCATCAGCAAGGACGAAGTGCTCGACATGATGGCCGGCGGCGCCGAGATGCAGAAGATGATGGGCGAACTCGAAGGCGCGACGATCTGATTGGATCTGATCTATTCGCGTGGGCCCGGTGCCAAGACGCCGAATCCCACGCTCAGCTATTCAGGATTATTCATGGCTCACTCCAGCACACTCAGCGCTAACCCGTCCGGCCCGGTGTCGGGTTCGGGTTCGACCACCGGCCGCTTCGCGCCGGGCCGCACGCGCGACATCGTCTGCCTCGGCCGGCTCGCCGTCGATCTGTACGCGCAGCAGGTCGGCGCGCGGCTCGAAGACGTGTCGAGCTTCGCGAAGTATCTCGGCGGGTCGTCGGCGAATATCGCGTTCGGCTGCGCGCGGCTCGGTCTTGCCTCGGCGATGCTGGCGCGTGTCGGCAACGATCATATGGGCCGTTTTCTCACCGAGACGCTCACCCAGGAAGGTTGCGACGTCAGTCATGTGCGCGTCGATCAGGAACGCCTGACCGCGCTCGTGCTGCTCGGCCTGAAAGACCGCGATACGTTCCCGCTGATTTTCTACCGCGAGAACTGCGCCGATATGGCCGTCGACGAAGCGGATTTCGACGAGGCGTTCATCGCGTCGTCGAAAGCGCTGCTGATTACCGGCACGCACTTCTCCACCGAACAGGTGAACCGCACGAGCCGCCGCGCGCTGGATTACGCGCGCCGCAATCAGGTGCGTACGGTGCTCGATATCGACTACCGCCCGGTGTTGTGGGGCCTCACGGGCAAAGCGGACGGCGAAACCCGCTTCGTGGCGAGCGAAGGCGTCACCGCGCATTTGCAGCGGATTCTGCCGCTGTTCGATCTGGTGATCGGCACCGAGGAAGAATTCCGCATTGCCGGCGGCAAGACCGAACTGGTCGATGCCCTCGCGATGGTGCGCGCCGTGACGCCCGCCACGCTGGTGCTCAAGCGTGGGCCGCTGGGCTGCCAGATCATCGACGGCGCGGTGCCCGCCTCACTCGACGACGTGCCGATTCAGGGCGGCGTGGAAGTCGAGGTGCTGAACGTGCTCGGCGCGGGTGACGCATTCGCGTCCGGTTTCCTCTCCGGATGGTTGCGCGATCAACCGCTCGAAGCCTGCGCGCGCGCGGCGAACGCGAGCGGCGCGCTGGTGGTGTCGCGGCACGGTTGCGCGCCGGCCATGCCGACGCCGGCCGAACTCGACTACTTCCTGCGCGAAGCGAAGGCCGACCCGCAGCGTATGCGCCGTCCGGATCGGGACGCGACGCTGGCCCGTTTGCATCGCGTCTCGCCAGCCCGCAAACAATGGGACGAAGTACTCGGCTTCGCGTTCGATCATCGCAACCAGTTCTTCGAACTCGCGCAGCAAACCGGCGCCGACGAAGCGCGCATCGCGCAACTGAAAGGCCTGTTCGTCGAGGCCGTTGCGCAGACGGAAAGCGCGTTGGGTTTGCAGAACCGCATCGGCGTCTTGATCGACGACCGTTACGGCCAGGACGCGCTAAACGCGGCCACCGGACGCGGCTGGTGGATCGGCCGTCCGGTCGAACTGCCCGGCTCCGTGCCGCTGGTGTTCGATCACGGCCGCTCGATCGGCACCTCGCTGATTCCGTGGCCGCAAGACCATATCGCCAAGTGCCTCGTGCAGTTCCATCCGGACGAGCCCATCGAACAGCGTCTCGAACAGGAAGCGCAGTTGCGCGCGCTATACGACGCGACTCAGGCAAGCGGCCATGAACTGCTGCTCGAAGTGATTCCGCCGAAGCACGGCTCGCTGCCGCAGGGACCGGACATTGTGTATCGCGCGTTGAAGCGGTTGTACAACATCGGCATTTATCCGGAGTGGTGGAAACTCGAACCTATGGACGCCGCGCAATGGCAGGCCGTCGACGCGCTGATCGCCGAACGCGATCCGTATTGCCGCGGCGTGGTGCTGCTCGGTTTGTCGGCGGGTGTCGAGCAGTTGAACGAGGGTTTTCGCGCCGCCGCGCAATCGGCAACGTGCCGTGGCTTCACCGTCGGCCGCACGATCTTTCACGAGCCGAGCCATGCGTGGCTCGCCAATGAAATCGACGACGACGAACTGATCGTGCGCGTACGCCGCACGTTCGAAACGCTGATCGCGTCGTGGCGCGCGACGCGTGGCGCGAATGCCGCGCAGCACGGCGCGTCGAGCCGCGTTCATCAGGAGCAGGCCGCATGAACCAGCGCGTAATGCATCACGACACGGCGTCCGCCAACGACGCTACCCAGGCACGCCCCGCGGTGTCCGGCACGATCCGCCTGACGACCGCGCAGGCGCTGGTCCGCTACCTCGCCGCGCAACGCGTGCCCACCGAAGACGGCAAAGGCACCGAGACGCTATTCGGCGGCGTCTTCGCGATCTTCGGGCATGGCAATGTTGCGGGGATCGGCGAGGCGCTGTATCAGCACCGCGAGGAATTGCCGACGCTGCGCGCCTACAACGAACAGGCCATGGCGCACAGCGCGATTGCTTTCGCGAAGGCGCATTTCCGCCGCCGCATGATGGCCGTGACGACCTCGATCGGACCAGGCGCCACCAATCTGGTGACGGCGGCGGCGCTCGCGCATGTGAACCGTTTGCCGGTGCTGCTGCTACCCGGCGACATCTTCGTGTCGCGTGCGCCGGATCCGGTGCTGCAACAGGTGGAAGACTTTCACGACGGCGGCGTGTCCGCCAACGACGCGCTCAAACCGGTGTCGCGCTATTTCGACCGTATCGTGCATCCGGCGCAATTGCTCAATGCGCTGCCGCGCGCTGTGCGTGTGCTGACCGACGCCGCGTTGTGCGGTCCGGTCACGCTCGCGTTGCCGCAGGACGTGCAGGCGCAGGCGTGGGATTTCCCGGCGGAGTTTTTCGAGCCGCGCATCGTTCGCTTTCATGCGCCGGCGCCGCGTATTGATGAAATCGAAACCGCCGTCGCGCATTTGCGGCGCGCCAAACGGCCGCTGATCGTCGCGGGCGGCGGCGTGCTCTACGGCCACGCCACCGACGCGCTGCACCGCTTCGCCACCACGCACGGTATTCCGGTCGCGGAAACGCAGGCGGGCAAAGGCTCGCTGGCGTGGAACGATCCGTTGAACGCAGGGGCGCTGGGCGTAACGGGGTCGCCCGCCGCCAACGCGCTCGCGCACGACGCCGACTGCGTGCTCGCCATCGGCACGCGCCTGCAGGACTTCACCACCGGCTCGAATACGCTGTTCACGCAGGCCGACGTGGTGGCGATCAACGCCAACGCGTTCGACGGCCTCAAGCATCGCGCCCTCGTCGTGGAAGCCGACGCGCGTCTCGCGCTCGACGCACTCGCCGAACCGCTGCAAGGCTGGCACGCGGAACGCCCCTGGACCGCGCGCGCGCACAAACTCGCGGCAAGCTGGCGCGACACGGTGAGCACGCTCACGCATGCGCCGCAACGCGACAGCGTGCTGCCGTACGAAGGCGACGTGATCGGCGCGATCCAGCGCTCGAGTCCGGGGTCGGCGGCGAACGACATCGTCGTGTGTGCGGCGGGCACGCTGCCCGCTGAATTGCACAAGCTGTGGCGCGCCGGCAAACCGGGCGCGTATCACGTCGAATATGGCTATTCGTGCATGGGCTACGAGATTGCCGGTGGCCTCGGCGCGAAGCTCGCGCGACCAGCGCGCGAAGTGATCGTGATGGTCGGCGACGGCAGCTATCTGATGATGAACAGCGAGATCGCGACCTCGGTGATGATCGGCGCGAAGCTGATCGTGGTCGTGCTCGACAATCGCGGCTACGGTTGCATCAACCGCCTGCAACAGGCGTGCGGCGGCGCACCGTTCAACAACCTGCTGGAGGACTGCATGCAAGGTCCGCTCGGCGCGCCGACGATCGATTTCGCCGCGCATGCGCGGGCCCTCGGCGCGCAAGCCGAACACGTCGCGAATATCGCTGAACTGGAAGTCGCGCTGCAACGCGCACGCGCCGCGGATCGCACTTACGTGATCAGTATCGACACCGACCCGGCCCGCACCACCGACGAGGGCGGCTGGTGGTGGGAAGTCGCCGTGCCCGAAGTGTCGGCGCGCCCCGCCGTGCGCGACGCGCGCGCGAAGTACGACGCGCAGCTCGCGGCCCGCGCCGAATCGGCCGACACCGGCGAGCACGCTGCCCAACCCGACAACGAATAAGGACGTCCGCATGACTGCTTTCGACGTACGTATCGGCATCAACCCGCTATCGTGGATGAACGACGATCTGCCTTCGCTCGGCGGCGAGACGCCGCTCGACACGGCGCTGACGGAAGGCCGCCAGATCGGCTATCAGGGCTTCGAACTGGGCAACAAGTTTCCGCGCGAACCGCAGGCGCTGAAGACCCTGCTCGCGCAATACGATCTCGCGCTGGTGTCCGGCTGGTATTCCGGCCGCCTCGCGCGCGGCAGCGTGGAAGACGAAATCGCGTCGGTCGGCCCGCATCTGGAACTGCTCGCGCAAAACGGCGCGACGGCGATGGTGTACGGCGAGGTCGCCGATTCGATTCAGGGCGCAGCGCAGCCGCTGTATCAACGGCCGCGTTTTTTCAGCGATGCGCAGTGGGCCGCGTACGCGGCGCGTCTCGATGAATTCGCGCGCTATACGTTAAGCCGTGGCGTGCGGCTGGCTTATCACCATCACATGGGCGCGTATGTCGAAACGCCCGCCGACGTCGATCAGTTGATGGCACGCACGAGCGATGCCGTCGGCCTGCTGTTCGACGCCGGGCACATTACGTTTGCCGGCGGCGATCCGCTGGCGGTGCTCGACAAACATATCGGCCGCGTGTGCCACGTGCATTGCAAGGACGTGCGCCCCGCCGTGATGAAGCTCGCACGCAATCGCAACTGGAGTTTTCTCGACGCGGTGATTGCCGGCGCGTTCACGGTGCCAGGCGACGGCGCGGTGAATTTCCCGGCGATCATCGAGCGCCTGAAGCATCACGGTTATCGCGGCTGGCTGGTGGTCGAAGCGGAACAGGACCCGGTGGTCGCGCCGTCGTTCGAGTACGCGCAGAGGGGTTATCGCACGTTGCGCGCGTTGGTGGATGCACCGCTCGACGGTGTGGGCAGCGCGGATCAGGAGGCAGCATGAGTTTATTGGTGAAGGCGCAGCGCGACGGCCAGACGATCGCGCGGGTCACGCCGGAGTCGGCGTGCTGGCGGTATGTGGGCTTCGCCGCTTACCGGTTGGGTGAGAACGAAGTCGTGCATGTGCTCGAAGCGGCGCGCGAGGTGTGTATCGTCGTGCTGACCGGCGCGGTGGATATCGAAACTGCGGACGCCACGTGGACCGCGCTCGGTTCGCGCGACAACGTGTTCGAAGACGCAGCGCCATACGCGGTATATCTACCGCCGGGCGTGCGCGCGACCGTGCGCGCCAATCGCGAAGCGGAGATCGGCGTGGCGAGCGCGCCGGCCAAGGGCCAGTTTCCGGCAAGGCTGATCGAACCGGCGTCGATGAAGCGCTCCACACGCGGCAAGGGCCTGAATACACGTTACGTGTGCGATATTCTTCCGCAGACCGAGCAGGCGGAGTCGTTACTCGTGGTCGAAGTCAGAACGCCGGGCGGACACGCATCGAGCTACCCGCCGCATAAGCACGACACCGACAATGTGCCGCACGAGAGCTCGCTTGAAGAGACTTACTACCATCGGTTGAATCCGCCGCAAGGCTTCGCGTTTCAGCGCGTGTACACCGACATGCGCGATATCGATGAATCGATGGCCGTGGAAAATCACGATGTGGTGATGGTGCCGCGTGGCTACCATCCGGTGATCGTGCCGTATGGTTATGACTCGTACTACCTGAACGTGATGGCCGGCGGGCAACGGGTCTGGCATTTCCGCAACGATCCGGCGCATGAATGGATCATCAATAAAGACGCTTGAAAGACGATTGAGCGTTTGGCGTCACGTCACGGCGCGCCTTGACGCGTCGTGACGCCGCGTGACGTTCGCTACTTTCTCGTGGCCAGGTCGACGTTCAGGCCGCCGTCGGTGCCCATTCGCACGGTGCCCTTCGACACGTCGCGGCGATAACCGTACAGATCGAACTTCATCACGCCGGGGTTCGAACTGTCCTTGATGAAGGTTCTCGTATTCGTCACCAGCGAATTGAACATCTTCACGTCGCCGGATTCGATCCACACGAAACTCTTGCCCGCATTCGCCGGCGGGCGCGCGGCGGCGATCGCTGCGTCACGCTTGAATTTCAGCACGAGACCTTCGTCGCTCACCGTCGCGCTGGCGAGGCGTCCTTGCAGCACCGGCGGCGGAAACACCGTGTACTGGTCGAACACCAGCTCGTTGCCCTTCAACGCGACGCCCTTGCGCGTGAACGGCGTCAGCGACGCCAGCGGAATATCCAGCGCGCGCAGCAAGCCCGCCTGCGGCACGCCCAGCACCTTCACGGAGGTTGGTTCATAGACGAGATGGCGCTCGTCCTTCGCGACGATCGTGCCGCTCATCGTGGTCGGTAGCCATACGCCGGGAAAGTGATTCCACAACTTGATGCCGCCCGTGACTTCGAGCTTGCCGTCGACGGGTTTCAACTGCAGATCGTTCAGCGAGCGCGGCGCGTAGTCGAGCAGGTAGTCGTTGAACAGCGCCGCCATGGCCGGCCAGGGCTCGACCACCTCGCCGCCGATGATATGAATGTCGTACTGATCCGGATCGTCGAGGTCGACGGGTTGGCCCGGATGCTTCGGCACCATCTGCGCGTCCAGCGATCGCACATGAAAACCGATCCGCCCCGCTACGTAGAAGTCGACATTCTCGACGTGAATCAACGGCGCGACGCCCGGCGAATGACGCTCGTCGGTGAACGCTGAGCCGGGTGTCGCCATGCTTTGGCCGCTAAATGCCGCGCGTGTGCCGACCGGAATGGCGCGTGCGATCGAGGCGGTCCTCAAGGTCTGCGGCACGTGTTGCCAGATCAGCCGCGCTTGCGCAAGCGAAGCCTGTTGCGCGCGGATGAAGCTGTCGTTGAAGCGCGCGCCGGCGCTGCCCGTTTGCAGCGGCGTGTCGTTGGCGGCGGTGCTGGAATTTGCACTTGCGCTAGCGCTGGCGAGCGTCGAATAAGAAGGCAGATGCACGTCCAGCGCGCCCGCTTCGTCGAAGGTCAGATAACCGGCCTCCATCTGGTCGCGGTAGTGATACAGGTCCAGCACGAACGGCGCGTTGGCGTCGAGCGGCGTGATCGCCATGTCGATGTTCATCGGCATCGACCGCATGAATTTCACGTCACCGCCCTGCACCAGCATGCCGCGGGCGGGCATCGTCGCGGGCCAGTCGATTTTGGGCACGGTGTGGTCGTCCAGCGTGAAGCGCACGCCGGCCGCGCTCGTGTCGATGTGCGTGATCGTCATGCGCAACGCGGGCGGCGGCGTCAGTTTGGCGACCTGCATCACCACGTCGTCGCCGTCCAGACGCGCGATCGGCGTGTCGACTTTCAGCAGGTCGGCCATCTTGACGTGCGCGGCCTGCATCAGCTTGTCGGCGCCGACACCGGCGACTTCGACGTGATCGGCGTGGAACACGAGTTCGTTGGCGTTGCGCATCGACAAGGCGCCGCTCAGCACGATCGGCACCCAGGTCTCGCGATGCATCTCGCCCGTAATGCGCAAGCTGCCGCCGTCTTGCGGCACCACCCGCATGTTGCGCAGCGGCGAGCCCTGGTACTGGAACAGATAGCGGTCGAAAATCGCGGTGAGCTTCGCGCTGTCGAGCGTGACGTCGCCGCGGTGGACGTTGATCGTCACGCTGGTGGGGTCGTCGAAGACGATCGGCTGGCCGGGATGCGCGGGACTCAGCGTCGCGGCCATGTCGTGGATCATGAAGCCGATGTCGCCGGTCACACGAAAGTCGACGTCGCGCGCGAACATCAGCGAACCGTCGATGCCGGAATCGCGCAACGTTAGCGGGCGGGTACGCTTTTCGGTCATGCCGCTGGCTGACGGCAGGCGGTCGGCGATGCGCTGTTCGGTGGCGAGTTGTTTGGCTTTCGCGAGTTCGAGTGATGGGCGTGACGACGCGGCGGCGCCGTGCGAGGTGTCGGCGGCGGTGAGGGCCGCGTCTTGCGACGGCGTTGCGGTGACGGCATTGCCGGTTGTGCTCGCCGTGCTCATCGAAGCGCTCACGGGTTTCGACGAAGTGGACGACGTCTCGGTGGTGCTCGAACTCGCGTCGGCGCAAGCGGACATCAGCAACGCGGCGGTCAACAACGCGACGCCGACGCCAATCGGTGCGCACCACGCTCGCATTTGCCCTGCTCTTCGTGACGTTTGCGACCGTGGTCCATTCAACTCCACCACGCGCCGCCCATTCGCGGCCGCTTCGCCTGTTACGCGTCTCTGTTTCACGATGTCTCCTCCTGAGGCCGCGACGCGTCTCGCGCACGTCGGCTGCGGCATGGTTCGTCGCGCTGACGGCGGCTTTAAACACCACGCCGACGCCGCGCGCCTTTGACCTGATTGTCTTGATTTGTCAGCGCGCTGCCGACAAGATTTCTGGAGGACGCTCACCAAACGATCAAGCGTTTGAATCGCTGCGGTGAGTCAGTGGGAAGCCGCATGGGTCGGGCGTCAGCGCCGTGCCGTGAAACGGCATTCAAACGGCACTCAAACGGCACTGAGGGGCTTAATTTGCGCGAGGTGTGGGATTAGCGGAGACGTAGAGGTCCGCAAGGCGCTCGCTGAAGCCGCAGAAACAATCGTCGATCGATTTGCGGCGCTGCAATAAGCAGGTGGCCTATCGACCGCCTTTGAACATCACGTAGTCTGCTGAACCCATTGCTTACGCCAACTGGGTGCTTCAAAAGGATCCGAAAAATACTGGGTCTCGTGGACGACCTTGCCGTCGTGAAACTCCATGATGCTGACCGTCCAGAACGCTCGACCGTTATAGGTGATCTCGTATTCCGTGACCCACAGATTGCCTTCGCCTTGAATTCGCCTGACGTCGAATCCGGATGGCTTGTCGGGGTGGTGTCCGCGCAGTGCCTGCAAATTGGATCGGCCGAGAATTCGCTCGCCCGATTGCGGATAGTCGCAGATGGCATCGTCAGCGTAAATAGCGTGCTCCGCGTCCAGATCGCCGGCCGCCGATGCGCGCCAGTGCGCATTCAAGGCTTCACGCAATTGCTCTTCCTGCATGGCAACACCTCCGCACGATTTCGTGTCCCGCGATGAAGGACTCACGCGATGAAGCCGTCAAAACGGGCACGGTTGATTCGTCACCAGGTAGCCGCTGTCAGGGTCGAACCGGGCCCTGAACAACAGGTGGATTGGCTAATTCAGTGTACCAAATGAATCGCTGCTGAATGACGCCGACTGGTAACGGCAGGAATTGCACCGTTTACCAGCCGGGCCCCAAAAAGATTCTTCACTCAGGTTTTACAAACCCAACGATTCCTCCAATCGCCGCATCTCCTGCTGCCATTCCTGCTGCAAATGAGACTTCTGATGCTTCGGTTTACGCGCCCGGTCCGTCTCCAGCCACGCCTCCAATTGACACCAGCGCTGCCACTGCACTTCGGCCTCTTCACTAGCGAAAGTGGACTGCGCAACCAGATCGGGCAGCGCAGCCGGAGCAGTTTCGGATCGCACCTTGCCGCCGGTGGCGAACAGACTCTGATAAGCACTCGCGGCATCCGGCCATTCCTGGACGCGACCCTTGCTGATTACCCAGAAACGGTTGCAACTGTTTTCGATCAGTTCACGGTCGTGCGAAACCAGCAGAAAACCACCAGCGAAAACAGCGAGCGCTACCGCGAGTTCACGCTTGCCGTCCAGATCCAGGTGATTGGTCGGTTCATCGAGCCATAACAGGTGATAGCTGGCCATGGACAGCGCCAGGAACAGCAACCGCGCGCGCTCACCGCCGCTGAGCGTGGCCACCTTCTGACCGTGTCGCGAATAGGCGAACCCCGCCGAGATCAGGGCTTGCCGTCGCTCCCGGTCGCCAACCGGTGCGAACTTGTAAAGGGCGTCGGCTAGTGTCGCTTCGTCGGCCAGTTGACGCAGCGACTGATCGTAGTAGGCGATGCTCGCCGCAGGGTGATAGCGCCAGCCTGCCCGAGCCTCGCCTGCCTGCACGTCGCTCCAGCACTGCCGCAACAGCGAAGACTTGCCCGCGCCATTGCTGCCCAGAAGCGCGACCTTGTCACCCGGCCGCAGCCACAGCGCGTCCAGCTCAAACAACACGGGCTGGTCGGACTGCGCGCATACCTGCAGGCCTTCGAATGCCTGCAGATTGTCGGCGGCCAGCGATTTCCCTTGCAATGTCAGGCGCCACGGACTGCCACGACTGACGAAGGTCTGATCGTCTTTCAGCTTATCGGCGCGCCGCTGTATGTTCCTGGCCTGACGCACCAGCTTTTCATTGTCATGCTCGCGACCCCAGATGGCGACGCGTTTGCTGCTGGCGGTCAGTCGGTCGATTTCCTTTTGCTCGCCGGCATGGCGCAACTGCGCCGCCGCGTCGGCTTCGGCCAAGGCGATTAATGCCCGGCTGCACGGCAAATCGAAGCTGTACAACTGCTGATCGCGCAGAATCCAGCTCTTGTCGCTGAGCGTGTCCAACAGCCGCGGATCATGCGACACGAGAATGAAACCGCCCTGCCAACGTCCCAGGAAATCCTCCAGCCACAGCAGCGACGGCAGGTCCAGATGGTTGCTGGGTTCATCCAGTAACAGCAGGTTAGGCTCTTGCAACACGGCTCGCCCCAGCAGCAGGCGCGTATGCTGACCGCCGCTCAGGCTGGCCACCCGCGTATCGGCGGCCTCAGGCAATCCCAGTTCGTTCAGCAGACTGTCGACTCGCCAATGTTGTTCCGGCTGTTTGTCTATCGCTTCCAGAAGGGCCTCGCGCGCCGTCAGGTTCGCCAGCCGCGGCGGCAGATGTTGCTCGACATGCTGCAGGCGGCACTGCCCAGCATATTGCACGCTGCCGGCACTGGGCTCACGGCTGCCGGCCAATACGCCGAGCAAACTGCTTTTGCCGCAGCCGTTATGGCCCAATAGACCAATGCGGTCGCCCAGTTTTACGGTAAAGGAAAGGTCGTGGAATAGCGGGCCGTGGCCGCTTTCCAGTTGCACGGAAAGTGCGGAAATCAGGGTTGTCATGCTTTGCTCTCGTTTCTGCGGGACGTGTTTGTCCCTGTCAACAGGAGCGCTGGCGACAACAATGGAATCGAGAAAGAACTCGACCAGACGGAGTGGGCTTTGCTCTGACCAGGTTATCGCAGCGCGATGGAACGCAGGTGAGAGCAGGCAAATGTGCTGGACCAATGTACCAACATCATCGGGTACAAAAGCAGAACCATATTTACCTCCTTTTTCAGAAAGAGTTAAGGTCTGCGCAGTGTAATCGGGCTTGGGTGAACTGGACAAGTCGTGCGATAGAATCCGTTTTGAACGGATAAAACGAAAGCCTCTTTTGAGGAACACAAATCGGCGCGTCGATTCATCGAACGATCAATGCAATCGGCGACGAACGCTATTTCCTTAACGCCAGCGATAACGACGCCGGGCTGAACAAGGTATGCACAGCCAGAACGTCATCATCCTTAATCGCTGTTATTGAGCAGCCGGCGATACGGTGCTCGGGGTCGCCAGCGTGTTGTGGCTTCCCGGCAGGTTGGTCAGGGACGCCGCGCTATTGCTTGAGCTATTCGAATTCGGCGACCCGGCGCTTGTGCCGCTTTCCGAGTTGACGGCGCCAGGTGTGCCGTAACCGCTTGTTGTTGCAGCGACCGGCGATGTGGTGCTCGGCGTTGCCAGCGTGTTGTTGCTCTGCGCATAAGCGCCGGCCGACAGCGTGAGCGCGGCGACGGCCGCGATTAATGTGCCAGTTGTCTTGATCATGTCCCGCTCCTTTTTGATTTGGACTCGAATTGCGCCGTAAACGACCCATTCGCCGTTCTGCGCGGCGGTCGTTGCCGGCCTGATTCGTGGCGATCAAACTCGTTTGCCCCTCGCAGTTGTACGCGTGGCGCAAACCATAGATCACCGCACAGCTAGTCTAGGAAAACGGTCGCGGATAATTAAGCGCTTTCTTCGCAAGGGATAATTTCTATTTCCGGAATTAAGCCGTGGGGGGTTCTGATCGCCGTTACGACGTGCAGGTAGCGCTAAGCCTAAGCATTCTTCGCAGCAACCAGACTACGTTTCCCCGCGCCCATCCGCACATCGACTTCGTCGAAAATCGCCTCGGCGAATTCCACTGCGGCAGGTTTCTCCGCGTCGTACATCATGACGAATTCGATATCCGGCAGTTCCGGCAAACCTTCGCTCACGCCGAGTTCGCGGAGTTCGTCATCGATCACGCTACGCGGCACCGGTGCGATGGCAATCCCCGCTCGGGCGAATGCCCGAATACCCATCACACTCGGACTTTCACACGCGATGCGATACGGCATGTCGGCCAACGCGAGTGCCTTGACGGCCGCCTCCCGAAATGGACACGGATCGGGAAAACACGCTAATGGCACATCGCCTTCGGGAAGCGGCTCATGACGGGCAAACGCCCAGGCGAGCGGCTCTCGCCAAAGCGTCGTGCCGGCATTTGACGCAGAACACCGGCTGCCGATCACCAGATCGAAATCGCCATTCGCGTGCCGTCGAAACAGACTGTCGCCAATGTCGACGGTGAGATCCAGCAGTAATCCACGGCGCGCGGCGCTAAACCGGCGCATCGCGTCGGGCAGCCATCCGCCCGCAAAATCCTCCGATGCAGCAATGCGCAGCTTTCCGCCGTAGGCATCGCCCGCGCCCAATCGGGTCCTGGCCTCTTCGCTGAGATTAAGCATGGCCCGCGCGTAGCCAAGCAGCGTCTGGCCATGCTCCGTGAGCGCGACGCGACGCGTATTGCGCACAAGTAGCGCGCGCCCGATTTGCTCCTCGAGACGAACCACCTGGGCGCTCACCGCGGATTGACTCAAATGCAGCCGGCGACCGGCGCCGGTGAAGCTCCGGGCATCGGCGACGACAACGAACGTAAGAAGGAGCGCGGTATCGAGCGGGCTGTCCATTGATCACCAAACCGGGTTAATTCAAGCAATTAATATCGTTTCTAAATTATAAGCCGGCTCGGTACGCTACGAATCACGGCGAGCGACCACGCATTCCGCCGGTCGCCGCCACCTCTCGTCAGGACTGATTTCATGACTCGCGTTCTCTATATCGAAGGCTCACCCAACAAGGGCTACTCGGCGTCCATCGAGGTGTGTAACGCGTTTCTCGATGCGTACCGCCTGGCGCATCCCGATCACGATATTCAAAAGCTCGACCTATGGGACGCGCCGCTTCCCGAATTCGACGCGGACGCCCTGGCCGCGAAATACGCCGGGTTGAGCGGGACGCCGTTGACGCCGAACCAGGCCGCGGCATGGCAGCGCATTGAAGCTCTCGCGGCACCCTTTCACGAAGCAGACAAATTTCTGTTCGGCGTGCCGTTGTGGAATTTCAGCATCCCGTACAAGCTGAAACATCTGATCGACCTGATCTCGCAGAAAGACGTGCTGTTCTCATTCGATAGCTCGGGTTTTACCGGCATGCTGCGCGGGAAAAAAGCGGCCGTCGTTTATGCGCGCGGCCTCAGCTATACGTCGCCAGGCTCGCTGACGCCGGCCAGCGAGTTCGACCTCCAGCGTCCTTACATGGAAACGTGGCTGAAATTCGTGGGCGTGGAGGACGTCGCGGGCATCGTCGTCGAACGCACGCTGCTGGGTCCCGAGGGGAAGGTCGACCGAAGCCGCGCAATCGAAGAAGCCCGCGCGATCGCACGCGAGTTCTGAACGTGCGGGCTGCGGCCGAAATTGATGGCAGAAACGCCTAATCGTGGCACGTGCAAACTTCGAATTCGTGGCCGTCTGGGCTTGCCAGAACGACGCTGGTCATCGCGTCGTTTAACTGCATGACGACGGTTGCCCCGAGAGACTTGGCGCGGTCCAGAAAAGCCGGCAGGGAGGACGCATCGAATTCGAACACGGGCACGCTTGCACTACCAACTAACTCATCGCCAAAATCATTCAGCAATAACCCGAGCCGAACGCCGCCGATTGAAAACTCGGCCCACTTCTCCGACTTGCGATTCGGCGAAAGTTCTAACAGCTTTTCCCAGAACGTGATCGACCGCTCCATGTCCATCACTTTGAAATAAATGGTTCTGATGCGCATTGGATTTTCCAGGACGAGTATTTGGAAGACCCACAAGATCACATACGTTAAACAGAAAAGATACTGCCGAGTCATTGCCCGAGATCCAAACCACGGTGTCGAGTCAAAAGAGCTTTCAAATCCCTTCGTTGACGTCCCTGCAAAGCAAGTTTGCCCGCAGCACGATGTATGTGGCCAACGCGTGGCCGAAGCGCGGCCACGCGTTCACGAATGCGTGTGTTCCTGACGTGTAGACTATTTCGATGACCCAAGAAATCGACTACCTCAACCCCGCCCTTCCGCATGGGCTCCGCCGCGTGACCATGCCTGTGGTCGACGCGACCCCGCAGACGCTCCACGGATTCGGCAGGCTCGTTGCAGACCCGAACGATTGCGCAGTCGAAATCGTACAGTGGCCGGCAGTGGGATCGAGGCCGATCGATCCCGGCACCGGTGACGAAGCCGGTACGACCGACGGCACCTTCATCAGCGAATGGCGCGGCGACATTCTCTACGGCCGAAACGAGGCCGTGGGCGGCAACTACATCCTCGCGTACGCCACGGAGCCCGAAGCGGCCCGCGAAGACCACGCCGCCGCACCGCAGCGCATGTTGCTCTGGCACGCGAACTATCACCCGGACGGCGGACAGCTCTTCTTTCCGCTCGACGGTCGCCCGTTCTACGTGCCCCTGGCATTACCAGGCGACGACATTGCGCCAGAGAACTTCGTGTGCTTTCGTTTCGATGGACGGCAGGGTCTCTACATCCATCCGAACATCTGGCATGAAGGGGTGTTCACCCTCGAAGGCACCCAGCGCTTCTTCGACAAACAAGGCGCCGTACACGCGCGCGTCTCTGTCGACTTCGCCCGCGAGTTTGCGTGTCTTCTCGAAGCGCCGATCCATAACGACGCCGCGCCCCTTTGAGGCGGCAAGCTTTAGCGTGAAACGAAACTTCTCGCCTCATGGCGAGAAGCGGCTATCGGCTGCAAAGACCGCTAACTAGCAGTCCGAGCCCAAATTCAAAGGCCACATCGGGATCGATCGGATCGATCGCCGGGCCGGCATCTTCCACCTGAGCGGTCTTACCTTTGCCGACCTCTTTGCGTTGAGGTTCGGGCGACGCACTCCGAACGTCACGCGCCTGCTCCTCCAGCACGCAGCCCACGGTGAACTGGCCCGCGGCCAGCAACGCCATCTGCGCATCCGATTCGCTAAACCCCGCGTTCACCAGGTAGGCCACTTTCGGCAGGATCCGCGCGAGCTCCGCCTGGTTCGGTGTCGTGCCGGCGTGCAGCAGTGCGCCGTCGCGATGGGCGAGGAGCGCACGGCGAAAGCTGCGCGCGTTGTCGGCAAACCAGACCGGCCAATCCGCGATGTCCTCGGGCACGCCGATCGTGTGATGCCGCGCCAGCACCAGGGAAGCCATCTCGCCGAGCAGCGCCGACTTGTCACGGAAGTGCCAGTAGAGCGTGGCCGACTCCACACCGAGTTTCTCGGCAAGACGTCTCGTCGATAACCCGTCGAGGCCGACCAGGTCGAGGAGTTCAAGCGCCGCACTCGCCACTTCGTCACGTCGAATTTTTGCCATGCTTGACTCTCTATCAGTGATAGATATACTTATCGATGATAGATTTTACCATCAAGGAGTCGCGCATGACCGTTCTCCCTACCCGCACATCGGTGCTGATCGTCGGCGGCGGATTGGTCGGCCTGTCGGCCGGCCTGTTCCTGCAACGTCTGGGCGTTCCCTTCATCCTCATCGAGAAAAACGAGGGCGTTTCGCTGCTGCCGCGCGCCCGCGGCATCCATCTGCGAACCATGGAACTGTTTCGCCAGATTGGCGTTGAAGACGCGGTCAAGGCGGCGACGGTTGCGGCCTGGAAACAGGGCGGCTTCGGCGGTGCGCGACGCGGGCGCACGCTGATGGACGCGCAGTCGATCGTCGACGTCTCCACCATGCGCGTGAAGATGGCCGCGGCCGGCGCGTCACCGTCGAGTTTCGGCGCGTGCCCGCAGACGTTGATCGAACCGGTGCTGCGCCAGCACCTCGAAGCGCGAGGCGGCGACGTGCGCTTCGGCCATGAAGTCGTGTCGTTCGTCGAGTCGGGCGATGCGGTGGTCGCCACCGTACGCGGCCGGGATGGGCAGGAGACGGTCATTGAGGCCGCCTGGTTGCTCGGCGCCGATGGCGGGCGCAGTTTCGTGCGCAGGCAGTTGGGCATCGGCATGATTGAGACGCCCGCCCCGCAGCATCTGCTCAATATCTTCTTCCGCGCCGATCTGGCCGCGGCCGTGGAAGGCCGCACATTCAGCCAGTGCGAGATCGCGAACGAGAAGGTGCGCGGTCTTTTTCTGGCGATGAACAACACGGACAGGTGGTCGTTCCATCTGGAATACGACCCATCCCAAGGGCCGCCGGCCGACAGCGAACTGCCCGACCTGGTGCGCGCCGCGATCGGTCTGGACGATGTCGACATCGAGATTCTTAGTCATGGCGCGTGGAGCACCGGCGTGTCCATTGCGCAGCGTTATCGATGGGGCCGCACTTTTCTGTGCGGCGACGCGGCGCACTTGATGCCGCCGTGGGGTGGCTTCAATGCGACCACCGGCATTGCCGATGCGCACAATCTCGCGTGGAAGATCGCCGCTACATTGCGCGGTGACGCGGCACCGGCGCTGCTCGATAGCTATGAGACCGAGCGACGACCGCTCGCCGTGCGTAACGGCAGCCAGGCGCTGCTGCGCACGGACTTCGATGCGCGCTTTGGTATCGAAACGCAGACCAACCGGGAGGTGTTCCCTGCGCTGCTCGATGCGGGTGCTTTGTTGTTGCGGCATCGCTATCGGTATGCAGACGACGCGTCTTCCGAAGATTCGTCAACGTTGGTTGAGCATCTGCAGGCGCAGACCGGGACGCGCTTTCCTCACGCCTGGATTCGGCACAACGGCCAACGGATCTCGACACTGGACCTCTTCGGCGACAGCTATGTCTTGCTGGCTGGACCGAACGCTTCGGTGCAGGCATCGAGCCGTGCAAGCCTCAACTCCGCTACGCCCGCAGTTTATGTCGCCGGCAAGGATTTTGAATTCGTCGATTCCGAAGACGACTGGCGCACATTGACGGCTCTGCCCGACGACGGCGCGGTGACGATACGGCCAGATGGTTTTGTTTTGTGCCGCTCGGCATGCCCGGTTCCGCCAACTCATGCGATCAAGTCCAATTAGAGGCTTTATTCGCATCGTTTAATGCGTAATCAAAATAAAGGCTTAAATACTTTCTAAAGATTTCATAACCGCTGACGTTATTTGTCAGTAGAAAGGCAAACAATGGCGTCCGCGCCAATTCAAAAAATCTTCAGAGAGTCCATCCGGCTATTCGCTGGCTGGAATAGTTGACGGGAGGCCAAGCCTTTCGGCCGACCGTCGACCTTCATTCGCGTGAGAGACCTTGCATGAAAAGCTTCTACCGAACCCTGTTGCTCGCCGGCAGCGCTGCACTGCTCGCGGCGGGTTGCGCGTCCGGGCCGCAATATAAAGACGTGGCGTCGTCGATCCCGACGCTCTCGCCTGACGACGGCCGCATCTACTTCTTCCGCTCGGATTCGTTTGCAGGCGCCATGCTGCAACCCGAGATCAAGCTCAACGACAAGGTGGTCGGCCATTCGAAGGCTGGCGGCTTCTTCTACGTCGACGAACCGGCGGGCAGCTATACCGTCGCCACCTCGACCGAGGTGACAAAGACGATCACGTTCGAGCTGAAGGCCGGCGAGACGAAGTACGTGCGCACGGCAGTCAGCATGGGCGTGCTGGTGGGTCACATCACGCCGACGATCGACTATCCGGAGAACGCGCAGCTGGAAATCCAGACGCTGAAGTACATCGGCGATGCGGCTCCGGCCGTCGCGGCGGGTGCGCAGACGAGCGCGGCTACGGCTACGTCGACGTCTACTGGCAAGATGTAATTGCGGTGGGGAGCGCGGGGGTGGGACGCCGCGCTCCTTGTTCTGCGATTGAACGAGGCGAAAATTCAACACGCCGACACGCTGCGGCGACTCAGGGTTGTCCTGAAATGGGAATCCTCTTGAGAACAATCGTAAGGCGCTTTCTGTTAGCGCTGATCGTCCTGATGGCTTGCGTTCGCAGTGGAATTGCGCTGGCAGGAACCGCATCGGACCCGCCCTTTTCACCTGATCCAAAAATCCAGAAAACTGCGGAAGCCTACTCACTAGACGCCGTCGACTTCTCCGCCAAACAGTTTGGAATAAAACTCGACTGGTCGGACGCGAGTATTGCCAATGTCGAAAAGGCCTTGGCGCAAATGAGTTCATCCTACGTCAACACCAGTCCCAGGCCGACGGACGAGCAAGTCATGTCATTTGCGAAAGGCTACGGAAGTTACGTCGGAGAGGTGTATCGCCGCAATCACGGCGGCGAATGGGGTATGGTCACCGTGGGTGGAAGCCGGTTCCCGGGTCTGCGAACGGCCTCAGGTTCCAGCTTCTGACCATGGGAACGAGTATTCAATCGGATCACGAAGGGGACGGAGGATAACGTCGCGGACTACTACGCGGTGCTGTTGAAAAGGTAGCGGGCGGTACTTCCAGTCAAGTTGGTTTTGAAGGTGCCAACGATTCAGGTCAGATGTCGAAGGAACGGAATTGGCCGACTTGAGACACATTGGGAGAGGCTGAATTCGACCCGTTACGGTCAGACAGCTTGCTCCAAACCGGTCAGTCATCCAGATTCAGGTTTTGCAAACTGGCGTGCCGACAAGCGGCCGTTCGCGACCTCACCCAATCGGCCAGTCTCGGACGTTCACGAAGGCCTGCTTTCGAGCAGGTCGCTAGGTTGCGTACTGATACGCGCCAACGCGTGAATCGGTTTGACCATTTCAGTGCCCGCTTTCCGGCTTCCGCAGCGGGTGCTCTATCAGAATCTCGCGGCACTGCGCGATGATTGCCGGTAAGAACGTCTGGTCAAACGATTCAGTGAACTCATGCTTCTCTAACATGTGGTTCGGCGTGATGTGAATCCGCACATCAACGTGCCCGCTTGTCTTGGCTGTCAAGGTAACGCCGAGGTTTGGCTCCATGCAATCAAGCTTCGCAATGCCCGATAGGGACTCGTAGAGACGCTCGCATTCCTCGAGGAGTTGCACCAACTCACCTAGGTGCACAATGGGGCCGACCGTCGAAACGGTGGAACTTGCGGAGCCGCATAGCGCGGTTACTTGCAGCCAGTTTCCATCCCAATAATCTTGGGCCAACGGGAATTGGCGACCATGGACCCAGAGTTTCAATCTCCCAATCTGCAGGCTGGGTTCAGCCAAAATCACATGAGGTTGCTCGGACATTTAATCGGATTCGGTTGTTGCGGACGCACATGGTGCCTGTGCAAAGTATATAGGCTCGCCGTAGCTGCTCGCCAACGTCCGGTTTCCAGCAGCCAATCAACGCTCTCAAGTGGCAGCAACGGGTCGGGTTGCGTCAGCCCGCTCTTAAAATTCACCGCCGGAAAGCGGCCAGTGGGATTCCGCTTCCCGGAAGCGGCCAGTCGGCAGTGCGTACTCCCGACCCGGAGCAGCCACACAGATTGTTCGAAAGCAGACATTCTTTGTTGCGAACCCGTGCCACTGTCTTGAAACACAACCTGGTTCGGTTCAGTAGCAGCGGCGCGTCAGGCAGCGCACGGGCGGGCGAAAACCGACTGATGAACGTCGACGAATGATAGGTGCAACCGCTTGGTGACGATACGAACAATGACGAACCTGCCGTCTGAACGATATCTGGATTTGCGTATGAGGCATGCCGCATGTCCCGCCATTTCTTTACTGGTGAGCGCAGCGATATCGATATGGATGGCACATCGCAGCGAACTATTTTTCTTGCATAACTTTCTAATTTATTGGCTGCCCCAGGCGTTTGCGATCGGTGTCTTCGTTTCGCAGAGGGGCCAATCGGCCGTGACGAGCGGAGCATCAATAGCTCTCGCATGTCTTCTAGCGCTATGTGCGTTACGGTTTTATCACGCAGACGACTGGCTGCTCTATCTATGTGCCGTCGGCGGAGCGATGATCAGCGTGTTAATCGTGGGTCGCCTCAGTTCCGTTCAATTGGCCGGTTCCATCTGGGGTTTCATCCTCGGATTTTCGACAGTGGTCTTGGCCTCCATGGTACTTGCACTGATCATTTTCGGACAGATTATGCTGGGCACCATGTATGCAAGTCGTTAGATTGTCTTCAGTCCGATACGCCAACCGCGCGCTTGTCACCAATTCCTGAATATCGATCGAATGACGCTTCCTGGCCGCTTATTACCTTCTGCATTCAGAGCGGGCTTCCGTCTTCCGACTCCCTTACGACATAAAAGTGATTACCCATCGGCCGAACAGATTTTTCGGGAACCTTGGGTGCCAGCAACTCCGCATCCGTTGGATCGTAGTTCAATGTGTACGCAACGCCGGGCGAAAATGGGGCCGCGTTCAATCCCCAGCTCCAACTGTGGAAGGCCTTACCGCCATTGGACGAAAAGTGCAGTTCGATCTCGTGCGGATACTTGACCAAAAGAAAATGAATACGCTCGGAGTCTATGCCGACAAACGGCAGACCCAATACCAAACCGACTGCCAGTAAAGGCGCTAGAAATGCCGAGGCCGCACTGCGCCAACGCCGCCGAACTGCGTTCTCCATACTCCCAAAAACCCAGACAACAAAGAGCGGCGGGAAGAGAAGAATCGTCGTAAGTAGTATCGCGATCACGCCTTTGTCAAACTCCCAAAGTCCGAAACAAACGATGAGGAAACCAATCCATCGCGCGAAATGGCGAGCGGAAAATCTGTCTACGGCTGTGGATGACGAAGCAGCGTTCGATTGCATTGATCTATGGGTGCTACATGCGGGAAAGGCGGGACCGTATGAGTCAACGTTGCTCAGCGGCGGACCGGGCCAACCGAGCGATTGTCTACAATGTAGACGTCGTTGTCGAGCGGCCGCTTGTGTTTAGGGTTGTAGGACGCCTGCCCTGGTCCGTACGCACGTGAACTCGCCCAGACGCCAGCGGGCAGGCGTCCTGCAAGCCCCAAGGGAGGAAACCGCGGAGTGTTCCGACGTGGTCTGAACATTTCACCGCTATGGCGATTTGTTTGGGCGCACTGAGGACATGGTGGATATAAAGGCGGGTAAATCTGAGGCTGGACAGGCACGATCGCGGCAGCGGCACAGCGGCGGGCTGCCATCGCGCCGACTCGGCCAGCGCCAGACTGCCTGTCTGGAAAGATAGGCGCAGGCGTCTGCTATCGGCTCTCGTTGCCGAAGAGCCGACAGTCGGATTGTGCATCCTGACACGATGGTGTTCATGCGTGGGCTCGCTCGACAGGCGGTGCCCGGATAGGTCTGCTGCGTTGGAGTATGTCGATGATGATCATTGGCGAACCGCAGTGCCGGCAAACGAAGGTTGGCGGCACTGCTACGGTGGATACGACGTTGGCACTGAGGCCGATACTGGCAGGCACTACGTCCAGCAACTCGCGTATCGTCGCGAGATTCTCGCGCCGCGATGGGTTCGCGATCAGACCGTAGTGGCGGATGCGGTGGAAGCCGCCAGGCAGCACGTGCAACAGGAACCGGCGCACGAACTCATCCGTTTCGAGTGTCATGGTCTTGTTGCGTGTGCGTCCGTCCACGCGGTAGTCCTTCCAGCGGAAGGTCACGCCGTGTTCGTCGAGCGCGACCAGGCGTTGGTTAGAGATCGCGACCCGATGCGTGTAACGCGACAGATAGGCGAGCACCGCCTTGGGTCCCGCAAACGGGCGTTTGGCATAGACCACCCACTCGCATGCGCGCATTGGCGCAAGCCACCCGGCAAAGGCTGCCATATCGTTGAGCCCGGCGTATTCGCCGAAGAAGCGCAACTGGCCGCGGCGATAGATCGCTTCCAGCTCTTCGAGGAATCGTCGCCGGAACAGGCGCGAGAGCACGCGCACGGGAAGGAAGAAACCTGGCTTGCACGCTACCCACCGGCTTCGATCCGGCGACAGCCCACCACCGGGAACGATGCCATGCACATGGGGATGATGCGTGAGCGCCGAGCCCCAGGTATGCAGCACGAGAGTGGCACCGATCTGTGCCCCGAGATGCTTCGGATCGGCGGCGATGGTGCGCAATGTCTCGGCCGCGATATCGAACAGCAGCCCGTAGATGACAGCCTTGTTGTAGTACGCAATCGCGCTGATCGCCGCCGGCAGTGTAAAGACCACGTGGTAGTACTCGACGGGCAGAAGATCGGCCTCACGCGCTTCGAGCCACCGGCGCGCCGCGGTAGCCTGGCACCTTGGGCAATGTCTATTGCGGCAGGAGTTGTAAGCGACCTCGATCTGTTCGCAACCGGAACAGCGCAACACGTGTCCACCCAGCGCCGCGCTGCGGCACTGTTCGATCGCTGACATCACCTTCAGTTGCCCGAGGTTCAGATTGGCGGATTGACGCCACACTGGACCAAGAGAGCGAAAGACGTCGGCCACCTCCAGCGCGCAATGCGCCACGATGGTGACCTACGCAGGATCCAGACCATCAAGGGGGCTGACCACCTCACGCAGAATATCGGTGGCGACCTGGGCATAAAGCGCTGTGGTCTCCAGCTTCTTGTGCCCGAGCATGACCTGGATCACGCGGATATCGACCTTCTGTTCCAGTAGATGGGTGGCAAAGCTATGGCGCAAGGTGTGCATGGACACGCGCTTGTCGATTCCCGCGGCCTCGGCGGCCGCATGGACCACCCGGTTGAGTTGGCGGGTGCTGAGCGATTCAATCGGGTTAAGCCCAGGAAAGAGCCAGCCACCGTCAAGCATCCGGCCCTGGGCCCGGGCCACTCGCCACCAGACCCGCAGACGCTCGAGCAGCACCGGGGACAGCATCGCGTAGCGGTCCTTCTGCCCTTTACCCTGCTCAACGCGCAGCGTCATGCGCTGGCTGTCGATGTCTCCGACCTTCAGGGCCACCACCTCGCTGGCCCGTAGTCCTGTGCCGTAGGCTACTGCGAGCGCTGTCTGATGCTTGAGGTTACTGGCCGCCGCGATCAGTCGACCCACTTCGTCGCGGCTGAGTATGACGGGCAAGGTACGCGGAAGATAAACCGGACGCATCTTCGCCATCAACTCCCCTTGACCGAGCGTGGTGGTGAAGAAGAACTTCAATCCGGTGATCGCCGCGTTCAGGGAAATCGGCGACACACCGCGGTCAACCAGATGCAGCTGATAGCGCCGCAAGTCCTCGACGGTGGCGGTGTCAGGCGAACGTCCGAGAAAGACAGTGAACTCTCGCACCACACGAAGATAGTTGGCTTGCGTGGTTGGCGCGAGGCGGCGCATGCGCATGTCGTCCATCATGCGCTGGCGTAGCGGACTGATGTCCTGGCTGTGGGTAGTCATGGCTCGGCTCCTGTCGAGTGACGAGGCGGATCGCCTCATCCCTCAACATAGGAAACCGGGCGGGTTTCCTATGAAGAACCACCACGTTGAAACGGAGTGCATACCGCGCGAGCGGTTTAGTCCTGTGGCCGAACCAAGACGGCTGGTGAGTGCCTCAATTCGACCCAAAGCGGTCCGCCACAGCTTGATGGACCGATTGGCTGCTATCAAGTGTTGAGCGGCTATCCGGCGCTCCCGACACCCAAGGCCAGGCAGTTAACTGCCGTACAGGCAGGGCGACGAGAGCCGGAGGAGAAGAAGCCGAAGACTTGGTGAACGTCCGCCTCTGGGCTAGCATCACAGGTGCTGCAGTTTCGTTGCTGGATATGCTAGACAGATAAGGGGGATACATTTGCGCACGACAAAACATAGCATGATTGATTACTCAGCTTCGTACCGCGAACAACTATCTAATGCCATTGCAGAGGCCAAAAGTCTAGGGTTCACCCGGCGGCCGCTAATTTCTCCCGCCGCGGACATTGCAGACGAAACCTTGCGCCGCACCTCTGAGTTGTTGAACCACCTCTCGGGCTTCTTTGGCATGATTATTCCCGGCTACTGGGGAAACTCCTGTCAAACTTTGTCGTCGAACATTTTCGCCCAACTGAATAACGAAAGTATTCCTGCGGACATTGTACTCGGCAATGTCATCATCAATGGCACGGACGAGTTTGAAACCACCCTGGAAAGCTTACGAGCTGAGGTGCGCGCCACGACGCCCTATCTCGGGAAGCAAAGAGTCCACGCATGGGTTTCGCTGGGTGGGGATACCATTGTCGACGCCGCACTTCCTCCACGGTTGGTCAAGCATTACGACGCACCAGAACACTTCAATGACACCATATTCATTGGAAGGGCTGCGGAGATGCTCGAGAGATTTAATCTGCAATACCAGCCAATCCTTGCTGGCACAGAGTTTTTCGCCAAGACAAATCCACCCGATCCGATGGATCTACTTAGCGAACTGATGAAGCGACGGCGGTCCTAACAACAAGAAAAACACCCTGTAGGGCTACTCTGGCAAGTTCCGATCGAGGCGTAAAGACGGTACACGTTCCTTGCATACGGATGGCCGCTTTGGAGTACGCCACTGACACCCCAATGACCGGGGCGGCCTCCTGCGACCGTCTCATGCTGGCCTACTACCGCGCGATGTGGTCGGCCGTAGCCGACCCACAAGGAACAGTTAACTTTCTCAACAACGGACGTTACACACCGCAAGTCTTAGGCTTCCGAGGCGTTTTCCATTCCGAAGCGTCACTATGCGATTACGCGTGGCGTCACGGGCCTGTCGAGCCGCAGCGATCTGTCGACTTACGCCCGCCAATTGCGTGTGGTCGCAGTCGGCGACAATGTGAACGCCGCCGATGCAATGGCGGCCTATCTTCAACGGAAAAGACTGATTGCCGTGTCGCCTACAGCGGTGTCGAAGCCATCGCCGGCGGCCGATAAGCACGCCTCATCCTTCCTCGATCCGCGCATCCCACTACACGAACGCAGAAGTCCTCGCGATTTCTTGCCTTCTTCCAGTCAATGGCGAGCAGCACGAGCGTCGGCGAAAGATAACTGCGACGAACACACTCATCGAAGCACTCCGCGGTTCGGGCGGAGGAACGGTGTGGAGTGCAAGCGGTGGCGGATTCGTGTCGGATCAAAAGCGCGGATTTGCGAGCACGTAGAACAGCCCGGCCGACATGGCCATCGTCACCGGCAGCGTCACAAGCCAAGTCAGCGCGATGCGCAGGAGCATGCCACCTTGCACGCCCTGACCGCCTGCGGCCATCGTGCCGGCGATGCCGGACGTAACGATATGCGTCGTGCTCACCGGCAAACCCGTGAAGCCGGCCGTGCCGATCAGAATCGAGCCGACCAGTTCCGCGCTCGCGCCTTGGCCTGGCGTCATATGCTGCTTGCCGAGCCGTTCGCCGAGCGTGCGTACGACTCGCTTGTAGCCGACCATCGTCCCGATACCGAGACACAACGCGCTCAGCATACGAACCCAGAGCGGCGCGTATTCGACAGGCTCGCTCATGTCCTTCATCAGATCGGCCGCCTGCTTCTTTTCCTGCTCGCTGGCGCTTTTGGCTTCGCTGACGTGCTTGAGTTGCGACACCACTTCGTAGATGTCGCCACGCAATTGCGAGCGCGTGGCGCGTTCGCCGTCCTGTCCGGACGCGCCCGATTTGAGTTCCGACGCCTGCGTTTCCAGTTCGGACTGCGCTTTCTGCAAGGCGGTGGCCGCCTTGAGTGCGTGATCCTTGACGTCGTCGCCATATTTCTGGATGAGTGGCAACGCGGCCGACGCGCGCTGTCCGAGTTGTGTCAACTGATTCGTTGCTTCCGGGTTTAGTGCATAGCTAGCGGGCAACAGTCCGATGATCGTCAGCATGATCAGGCCGATGCTTTTTTGACCGTCGTTCGTGCCGTGCGAAAAGCTGACCGACGTACACGTGAGAATGAGCAGTCCGCGCAGCCACCACACAGGCGGCTGACCTTCTTTGGGCGGCTCGAACAGATGCCCGCGCCGCACGACGAGGCGAAGCAAGCCATACAGGCCGCCCGCGAGCACGAAGCCGAGCACCGGCGAAACAGCGAGCGCTTCGAGCACCTTGATGATCTGCTGCCAGTCGACGCCCTGGCGGAGATCGCGCGACTTCAGCACCGCGTCCGCCGACGCTACGCCAATCAGCGCACCGATGATGCAATGCGAACTGCTATTCGGGATCGCGAACGCCCAGGTCAAGACGTTCCACAGCAACGCCGACAGAAAGATCGACACAAGCATGGGCACGGCTGGCGAGCCATTGGGCGGCGTGAGGACATCGGGCGGAAGAATCTCGACTAGCGCGTAGGCCACGGCAATGCCGCCGACCAGCACGCCGACGAAGTTCATCAAACCGGACCAAACGACGGCCTGCACGGGCTTGAGCGACTGCGTGTAAATCACGGTCGCGACGGCGTTGGACGAATCGTGGAAACCGTTGGTGGCTTCGAATGCCAGCACCATCACGAAGCAAACAACCAGCATGACGATGACGACGCTGGACGACGGCATGAAATGAACGAGCATTCGCACTCCCGCAAAGAGTTGGGGGACAAACTCGCGGATGTCGGCCTGTTGCTCCGTGAAGGCGAACGGTTGATCGTAGACGGCGATGATGAACGTTTTAAGTCGGTAAAGGAGCCCGTCAGCCCGCGACGTGTCGGACTTACCGCAACCATTACATTCGCATTGCAGCGTTAGGCGCAAATTCAGGGACAGCCATTCATGTTAATAGCGGTCGATTAATTCTTATGATCTTTTCAAAATCGGCTAGAGCGACAAGGTTTTACTCAACACTCGGCGGCGCTGAAAAGCAGACCTGTTGTGCATTTTTTGCACAAGACAACTCGCCGCTATCGGTGGCACTGTTGAGCGTGCCTCCGTACCCATCAAACCTCATAGAGGTTCCCCGTCAAGGACTGACTGTGGGTGCGCCGGCGTGCGATTGTTATCAGTCTACGCGACAGCAACGAGTGGCCGAAAATGGCCGAACTCTGCGCCGGTCGGCGCTCGAATCAATTATTACAAAACGCGAAGAATTGCTCCATTCGCGTTCTGGCATGCCATCCTTGATTCAAAATCGGACAGCGAGGCAGTGCTTAGCGGAGGGCCATGAAATCGTCGTTATAGCTTGGTCATACGTGGACTGGCCAAATCCAGGATTGTCCCTTAGCAGCTCCCTCTTCAATCGCTCGCAATCAGGGCGTTTAGCAAACACTGCGGAGACGTAGGCGAGAGCGTTTTCGTTCAATCGCCGAACTCGCGCCTTCGCCTCCTCTATCTCTTGTGGGGTTTTGTCTGCGTAGGTCTCGGCAAGATCTATCGTCGCGATGGCCGGCGGCCTAGGCTTTCGGTAGCCAGATGCCCAGATCCCGTTGTAACGTTCGATTTCAAAGACCCCGTCCAGGAAGCTTCCTTTCGACGCAATTTCCAACGTCTGAGCCCGCTGCTCTAAAGCGCGCGTTTGATGATCTCTCACGGTCTCTCCGAATTTTCGTCACGACGGCCGGTCCGGATTGTCAACGATCTAGGCCTTGATGTCGACTGGCCGCTGTTGGCCGGGTGTCGCCTCCTGCATTCCTCATACAAGCCTGACCCATTTGAAGGCTGCGATCGGCACCGGGCGACTTGTTGCGGCCATTGACGGCATTCATTCATCAATCAACCGTGGGCTGCATCCTACAAAAACGAGGAGGCGGTGGGACGAGGCCTCAAACATTGCGGTGTACCGCGTGACCAGCTTTTCGTCACCAGCAAGCTATGGGTTGAAGACGCCAGCTATGAACGCGCCCGCATTGCCATTGACAAGTCGTTGAAGCGGCTCGACACGGATTATCTCGACCTGTTTCTGATCCATCAGCCGTTCTCGGACGTTCACGGCGCGTGGCGAGCGATGGAGGAGGCGCATCGCGCCGGTAAGCTGCGTGCGATCGGACTGAGCAATTTTCAGCCGGATCGTCTGATGGACATCACAGCTTTTAACGAAGTGAAACCAGTCGTCAACCAGATTGAAGTCAACCCTTTCCACCAGCAGGCTGAGAGCGTCGACTTCATGCGTGAACTCGACGTGCAGCCGCAGGCTTGGGCTCCCTTCGCCGAAGGTCGGAACAACCTGTTTCAGAACGAGCACCTTGTAGCGATTGCTCAGCGCTACGGCAAAACCGTTGGACAAGTCGTCCTGCGATGGCTGGTTCAACGCGGCATCGTCGCTCTCGCGAAGTCCGTGCGGAAAGAGCGGATGCTGGAGAATCTGGCCGTCTTCGACTTCGAGCTGTCCGAAGAAGACATGCAATTCATCACCACATTGGAAACTGGCAAGAGCAGCTTCTTCTCCCATCGCGATCCGGCGATCGTGAAATGGATGAGCGAACGAAAACTCGGCCTCTGACATTCAGTCTGCCTGGCTCTCAAAGGAGACCAGGCACCCTTTAACCTGAAAGAGCAGGATAATGACCAAAGAAGCTCAGACCATCGTTCGCAACGGCACTAAGCCGTCAATCAAGGGCCCTGAAAGCTGGTTCACCGGTTCCGTTCGTATAGATAGCCTTTTCCAGGCTGAGGAACCGGCGCGTCTCGGCGGCGGCATCGTGACGTTCGAACCCGGTGCACGCACTAACTGGCATACGCATCCGCTCGGGCAGACTCTCGTCGTTCTCAATGGCGTAGGCTGGACCCAATGCGAAGGCGGCCCCCGAACGGAAATCCGCGCCGGTGACATTGTCTCGTGCTCGTGCGGCAAGCGGCACTGGCACGGAGCAGCTGCCACCACGGCAATGTCGCATCTCGCGCTTACCGAATTGCTCGATGGCAAGAATGTTGAATGGATGGAGCCGGTGACCGATGAGCAATATCAGGCGGGGCCGCTCGTCATCGAATAACGGCGCTCCGGGCCTCGACTTATACCTCTCGCGCGGGACTGGAGGTCAATCAAAGGGCGCCGCGCAATGCATCTGTACCGTCGATGTGCGCTTTCGGCGAAAGCGATCAAGGGCACGCTCAATGCCGACTCCAGCGTCTGCCCTGAGAGTCGGATTCTTCTCTGAAACCGGTCGTTCGAATTTCGACGACGTCCGACCGCTTGTGGCTGACCCCGGTCCCCTGGTGACCGGCTCGGATCGACCCGTCGGGGACACACCGGGTCAGCTATCGGGCGGCTTTGAGAGGCAAGGCGGTCTCACAGAGCAGCGGCGTAGCACTGCTCTTCGTTCTAGATCGTCACCACAATCTTTCCGACCTGGTTCCCGGCTTCCATATATCGATGCGCTTCGGCAATCTGATCGAAGCTAAAAGTGCGGTCGATCGTTGGCCGTAGCTCGCCTGTCGACAAGCCTTGAGTGATGAACGTCTTCGCTTCCTCCAACCGATGCGGGCTGGTCGTTATCTCGAAAAGTTCGTAGCCGCGTACCGTGAGGTGTTTTCCGAGAATATCCATGACGGGTACCGGGATATCCCGCGCGTCGAGTGCGCCGTACTGGAAAAACGTTCCATCGTGGCCGAGGGCTTGTAGAAGGCTCCTCGCGTGCGGACCACCGACCGGATCGAAAACCATGTTCACGCCCTTTCCGTCCGTCACATCAAGCAGTTGCTGATGCAATCCGGCATCGTCCCCGACAAAAACGTGTGCCGCGCCTCCTCGCAGCAACGGGTCCTTTTTCGCAAGGCTACGCGTCAAGGCAACAGGCGTCGCCTTCACAAAATTCGCGATCTGTATCGCGGCCATCCCGACACTGCTAGTCGCTGCGCCGATGACAACGGTTTCGCCGGCCTTCAGTCCGCCGAGATTGATGAGCGCGCCATAGGCCGTGGTGAACGCCATCCACGTTGCTGCGGCTTCTTCGAACGATACATTGTCGGGTGTTTTAACGACCGCAGAGACCGGCGCATTGACCACTTCACCGTACATGCCGTAGTCGGCGAAAGAAAACGCCGGGATGATGCCAACTCGATCACCCGACGCGAACCCTGTGACACCGTCGCCGACTGCGGCAACTACCCCGGCGGCTTCATAGCCCAGCATGGCTGGGAAACTCGGCTCGATTACGTACTGGCCGCTTCGATACATCACTTCAGCGCGATTGATTCCAAGCGCTTTTACTTTAATCTGGACTTCGCCCGCTCCGGGTGCTGGGACATCGATATCTTCAATTTGCAGAACCTCGGGACCGCCGACGCGGTGAAAACGAACTACTTTCGACATTTCGCTACCTCTTGAATTGTGACGGCGACCAACATCGCGCCCGTACAACAAGTTTAGGCATATCCATCGATTCCAGTAAGCGGCTATGATTCCAGACATTCCATCCCTGAATTCCACAATCCCGCGATGAATGAAAATTTCGACGGCATACGCGAATTCGTTACCGCGATCGACTCCGGGAGTTTCTCGGCTGCAGCGCAAGAGCTTGGCGTAACCGGATCGGCAGTCGGCAAGAGTATCTCGCGGCTGGAAAAGCGCCTTGGAGTGCAGCTTCTGCACCGGACCACGCGACGTATCGATATGACTACTGCGGGCGAGACTTTCCTTGCGACGTGTCGTCGCGTGCTCGCTGAACTCCATGAAGCCGAGGCACTACTCGCCACCGGCCGTCAGCAGCCTATCGGACGCATGCGCGTCGATCTGCCAACCACCTTTGGCCGACGCCACATCGCTCCGGCTCTTCTTCGTATGGCGCAACGGTATCCGCGTCTGGATCTGTCTATATCACTTCAAGACCGCCCAATCGACCTGGTAGGTGAGGGTGTCGACCTCGCAGTCCGGATCGGCTTGCTCGATGACTTTACTGACCTGGTGGCGCGCAAGCTTGGCCATCAACGTATGACGATCTGCGCCGCGCCCGCTTACCTTGAACGGCATGGCATGCCGGAGTCCATCGACGACCTTTCAAAACATGATTGCCTCGTTGGGTGGCAGCGATTCGGCCAGCCGGGCTGGCTGATTGCGGACAATGGAGGTAAGACTGCGTATAGGGATGTGCGCGCACGTCATGAATTGACAGACGGCGACACGCTCCTTATGGCGTCTATCGCGGGATGTGGGCTGGTTCAACTTCCTGGCTGGTTGTCTATGGAAGCGTTGGCGACGGGACAACTGCGCGAGGTTCTTCCTGAACTTTCGGCCACGATGCCGATTCACGTCATCTGGCAGAAAACTCGGCATCTCCAACCGAAAGTTCAGGTGACTGTCGAGGAACTGGAGACGCTTGCAACGGCCGAGGCGGCGGTATTCCGCGCTTGACTGCATCGCTACGTCCGTCAATGGCCGAACTCCGCATTTCAGCGATCGGCAGCACCCGACCCTGAACGGTCATCTGTAATTCCAGAAAGCAGCCACTCATACTCGATAAACACAGATGCTAATTGCATGCTACGGCACCGCCGGTCGACGTGCACTGGTGCATCGACCAATGACTTTGCCCCGTCAGAGTTGCGCCCCGACTCATCCCGCCGCCCTGTGAAAATGGCGTGAAAATCAGGTCCAACTTCGAAAAATGGCGTTCAGTAGGCGCTGGCGCCAGAGGAGGTGCAGCTCGGATCGATATGTCGACAGCACGATCCCAAGCTTCACTGCCACTGGTCCGCAAGCGCTTCACGGAGTTGATAGACCCATCATTGTTTATAAGGATCTCGACAGTTGCCTCCGGGTTCTCGTGAACCTGATCGATGTCGACTCGCAAATTGCTACTCATGGCGCAAGTGACATAGCCGATCCATTGCGATGCGGTGAGGTTGTTTTGCGTAGGCATCGGCCCTCCTTGCGGAGCAAGGCTCGCCAAGCAATGGTTAATTACTTGCTCGAGGGGTATCGTCGGCACATTGCTTGTAGTCTGTGCAATATCGTTTGCGCACCCCGTTAGCTGAGCAAACACGTAGAAGCAGGCAGCGAGTTTCCAGTTCTTCTTTTTCATGTTCGAATTCAGTGCGTTAATACAAAACGACCCGCCTCCGATTGTCATCGATCTTGGCTACGGTGTCGAACGTCGTTTATGAGGCTTCACGCGACCAAGTGATATAGAGGAACAGCCAGCAAGCAAGACCGCTCACCACCCCAACGGGAATAACGAGCCGGATCAACACTCGTGCGACGTTTCACCAGATAGCAGGTACCGCCCATTTGCCGAGCCTTGAACGGCCGGAAGAAGTCACGCGCGTGATCGCGAATTTCATCGACCAATGTAAAGCACAGCAATAGCTCAGTTAGCGAAATGCTGACGCTCGAAGTACGAAGTCATTGTTAGTCAGCCAGGAGGGGTTATCGAATGCCTGCGTTTGACCAACCCACGCCGACTGACCACCACCCCACTCCGCCCGGCAAAAACCTCAGCCCTCGGTCTGATGGCAAACCACTTCAATATTGTGCCCATCCGGACCAATAACAAAAGCCGCATAGTAGTTCGCGTGGTAGCGCGGACGCAGACCGGGCGCGCCATTATCTTGGCCACCAGCCTCCAGAGACTCGCGATAGAAAGCATCGACTTGCTGGCGATTGTCGGCCGTGAACGCCAGATGTAGATGCGCCGGTTTCTCTTCAGTCTGAAACAGGCACAAAGAAGCCTTGTCCGGCGAACTAAGCTCGACACCATAAGTCGGCACCCCCTCCGAGACAACCACTACGCCGATCGGTCCGAGTGCCTTGACGAAGAACGCTTTGCTCGCTGCATAGTCGCTGACGCCGAATTTAACGTGGTCGAACATGAGTGCTCCAGAAGTGTGGGCGCCCGCGCGAGGCCTGACGCGATTGGAAAATCATGGCGATGTTGCCACACGTAGTCACGCGTAACCACCGGTACCAATCCGGGTATGAATTCCATACGATGCGAGAGCGCGTCGAAGTCCGGTGTGTTAAGTTTTCGCATCGTCGAATCGGATATTGAAATCCCTATGCGAATTCTTGTGATGGGCGGCACGCTATTTCTTGGCCGTCACATCGTCGAAGCGGCTCTAAGGCGCGGACATGTCGTCACGATCTTCAACCGGGGTCGAGAAAACCCATCGCTGTTCCCCGAGATCGAACGCCTTGTCGGAGACAGGAATTCGAACCTGTCTACTCTGCGCGGCCGCGAGTTTGACGCAGTGATAGATCCGTCCGCGTATAACCCGAAGCAGATCGATCTCGTACTTTCTGCTCTCGGGGTTCTCCCGAAGCACTACACGTTTATCTCCAGCATTTCCGCATATCGAGGCTTTCCGCCCGGCATACGATATGACGAAGACGCCGACTTGCTTCCCGGTAGTCAAGACTACGGCGCGCTGAAAGCGAGAACGGAAGCCGCGATTCAGTCTGCCATGCCGGGGCGCGTCGCGATTCTAAGACCAGGTTTAATTGTTGGTCCGCATGACCCGACGGGAAGATTCACCTACTGGATTCGTCGCATCGACGCGGGCGGCCGTGTGCTTGCTCCGGGACGTCGCGACCGTCTCATTCAGTTCATCGACGTGCGAGACCTTGCTGAATGGTCCGTACTCATGGCGGAAGATCGGGTGAATGCGGTTTTCAATGCGGTCGGTCCACAATCGACGTTGACCATGGGGCAGTTCCTTGACGAGTGCCTTGACGCATCCTCGCAGAGTGGCGCGCGGCTTGATTGGCTCACGGACGAGCAGGTGCTGGCGGCAGGTATCGAAGGATGGACCGAACTGCCTCTCTGGGTCGCTGAAAACGATATTGAAGCTGGCGGCATTTTCCTCGCCGACAATCGCCGCGCGAGAGAGCACGGGCTCGAATTCCGGCCGCTCTCACAAACGGTCAAGGATGTACAGGCCTGGAGCCGCACTACTGTCGAGATTAGACAATCGACGCTGCTGGTTCGGACTTTAAGTTCAGAGAAGGAACAAGCAACGCTTGCGCGCTTCGATGGTTTTTAAGCTCAGGGCTCACAAACCTCCCGCCCCAAACCAACCTCAAAAACTCCGCACCACCTTCGGCTGCGACCGCAGCAGCAAACAGAACGCAGCGACATGCGTGATCTTTAAGAAAGGCACATAGATAACCGGAATCACGTACATCGCACCCAACTCCCCCGCGTGCGCCGGAAGCCCCGCCTGAATCGCACGGTAATAGTCGAGGACGAGATCCGTCACCCCAACAACATTAAACGCCACGACAAACAACCAGAACAGCGCAGGTCTACGTACCGTCAATAACGCCAGCATCGCCAGCAAGCCCGTCGCGAAGTCACCATACGCAGCAGACACGGCGAAGCTCGCAGGCAGATGCGGACCGACAACGCCCGGCAAAATAAACGCCAGCCCAAAAAAACGAAAACTATGGAACGTAGCGATAGCGCGATGCGCATCGAACGCATCCATCGTTTTAAGCCTGGGCCAGACATACGCGCGGAAGCTAAGCAGCCCGGCGACATACCCCAGCGCGAGATGCAACGGGAAGATCAGTTCCGGTGGCATGAAGCCTCCTGTCAGGTGTTATCCGGCGCGTTGAAGGACACGAAAGAGACCGGCCGGCACGACTTCTTATCCGCAGACGTAGGTGTACCATGGCCTCTCTCGACCGACTATTCACCACAATGTTGACGGGCTATGAAGCAGAACTTCACAGTCAGACAAGGCGCGCTCGATGGTGTGGAGGTGTTCCTGAGCGTCGCCCAGCATCGCAGCTTTCGCCGGGCCGCCGCGGAACTCGGGGTGACGCCGTCGGCCGTCAGCCAGACGGTGCGTGTTCTCGAGGCGCGCATCGGCGCAGCGCTCTTCATCCGCACCACGCGCAGCGTCGGCCTGACCGAAGCCGGCGAGCGGTTTTTGGCGCACGCCAAGCCGGCTTTCGAAGAGCTTGTCGCCGCGAGCGAGGTGGCGCGCGGGTTCGGCCAGCGCCCCACCGGACTGTTGCGGCTTTCCGTGCCGCGCGCGGTGTTGCCCATCCTGCTCGAACCGCTGATCGCCTCTTTCTGCCAGGCGTATCCCGAGGTCGAAGTGGAAATTTCCGCCAGCAAGGAACTGGTCGATCTCGCAGCGGAAGGATTCGACGCCGGTATACGCATGGGTCAGTTCGTCGATGCCGACATGGTCGCCGTACCGTTGACGCCGCCGCTTCGTCTTATCGTCGTCGGCAGCCCGGATTACTTCGCCGCGCACAGCCCGCCGGAACACACGGACGACCTGCGCCAGCACGCCTGCTTGCGGTGGCGGCGATCCAGCGGCGCGCTCGCGCTCTGGTCGTTCAACGACAACGGCCAGACGATCGAGATCGCCGTATCCGGCCCGCTCATCGCCAACGATTTCTCGACCATGCTGGGCGGCGCGATCGAAGGCATGGGCCTGGCCCAGGTTCCTGAACCGATGGCCGCCCAAAGATTGCGAGCGGGACAACTGGTGCACGTGCTGGAGCAATTCGCGCCGGTGATACCGGGCGTGTTTCTCTACTATCCAAACCGGCGGCAGATCATGCCGAAGCTGCGCGCGTTCATCGATCATGTGAAGAGCCGCCCGGCAGCTCAGAGCAAAGTGCCGGGGAAAGGATAGGACCGGCGCCTCTCGCTCAACCCACACCGAGCCATTCCTGCATGACATCGGCGCGCGTCAGAAATGAATCGAGCGATGCTTCGAACACGATCTCGCCATGTCCCATCACGGCGACGCGGCTGGCGATATCGCGCGCGATCACGAGCCGCTGTTCGATCAGCAACATGGCCACGCCGCGTTCGCGCAATCTGCGCAGACACGCGGCGACCTGGTCCATGACGAGGCTCGCCAGTCCTTCGCCGGGTTCGTCGATCAGCAGCAGATCGGGATCGCCGAGCAGCGCGCGAGCCAGCGTCAACATCTGCTGCTCGCCGCCCGACAGCGCACCGGCACGCGTGTGCCGACGTTCGCGAAGCACGGGGAAGAGTTCGTAGGCGTCGTCGAACATGAAACGCGGTGCGCGGTTGCGCGTGCGCGGTGCTACGCCGAGTTGCAGGTTCTCGTGGACGCTTAGCGTGGGAAAGACGTCGCGATGTTCCGGTACGTAACCGAGTCCCAGACGCGCGATTTCGAAGGTGCGCAAGCCTTTGAGCGAGTGGCCCGCGAAACTGGCCTCGCCCTCGCTGCGCACGAGGCCCATTAGCGCGCGGGCGAGCGTCGAGCGGCCCGAGCCATTACGGCCGACCAGCGCGAGTACTTCGCCCGCCTCGATGCGCAACGTGACGCCGTGCAGCGCCTGGCTTGCGCCGTACCACGCGTTGAGTCCGCGGATGTCGAGTAAGGCGGTCATGCGCGGGGGCCTTTGGTGAGCGGGGTGCCATCGCCAAGATAAGCAGCCCGCACCGCCGCGTCCGCGCGAATCGCCGCTGGTGTGCCGCTCGCGATGACACGCCCTTGCACCAGCACCGAAATACGATCCGCGATAGCGAACACTGCGTCCATGTCGTGCTCGACCATCAGCAGCGTGCGGCCGGCTGTGGTTTCGCGAATCAGCTCGATCGCGCGCGCGGCTTCCGCGCGGTTCATGCCGGCGGTCGGCTCGTCGAGCAGCAACGTATGCGCGCCGCCGGCGAGCGCAATGCCGAGGTCGAGCGCGCGTTGTCCCGCGTAACCAAGCGTGCCGGCTTGCACATGCCGATGAGCGCTCAGGCCGACCGCTTCGAGTACCTGTTCGGCACGGGCGTCGACGGTGTACGAGCCGGTGAAGCGCTGCCACCAGCGCGTGCGATCGCGTTCGGCAAGTTGCGCCGCGCAGCGCAGGTTGTCGAACACGCTCAGTCGCGCGAACACACTGGTGGTCTGGAAGCTGCGCGCGAGCCCGCGACGTGCGATCGCGGCCGGCGCGAGTCGCGTGATCTCCGCGCCGAACAGATCGATGCGTCCGGCGTTCGGCCGCGCACCGCCGGCGATCAGATTGAAGAGCGTCGACTTGCCCGCGCCGTTCGGACCGATTAGCGCGTGACGTTCGCCGGGCTGAATCGCGAGGTCGACGCCGCGCAGAATTTGCGTGGCGCCGAAGCGCTTGGTCACGCCGTAGAGGGCGAGAGCGGGGATCATCGCGCCTCTCCCAGGGTCTGCATCTCCGTTGCGGGCATCGCGAGACGTGCCTGCGCGCGAATCGCGTAACGCGCCGCGATTGCTCCCGGCATGGCCAACATCAACAGCACGACGCCAAGCCGGAACGGCGACGACACCACCTCCAACGACAAGCTCGCCACGTTCAACACCGCCCCGTCATCCGCACCGAATTGCACCGCGTACGCCCATTGCACCGCGAGCACGATTGCCGCCATCCACAGCAACGCGGCAACCGTGCCCCAAGCGTAAGCCGCGCGGCACGCGCGCCAACCGTGCGCCGCAATTCTCGTCGTATGTCGCTGTGCGAAGCCGGCGAGACCATCCGGCGACACCTCCACGATCACGACAAAGAACAGCCCCAGATAAAACAGCCACGCGCGCGTGACGCTCGCCACCGCAACGCTGAAAAACGTCAGCACGACCGCGCCCGCTACCGGTCCGAAGAACGCCGCCGTCCCGCCGATCACGGTGGCGATCAGCACCGCGCCCGAGCGCAGCATGCCGACGCTTTCCGTCGATACCAGTTCGACGTTGATCAGGCCCAACGTCCCCGCGATGCCCGCGAAAAACGCGGACAGCACCACCACGCCATAACGGACGCGTCGTGGATAACAGCCGATCGCCGCCGCACGCGCCGGGTTATCGCGCACGGCGTTAGCGAGCCGCATGAACGGCGTACGCGACAGCGCAAACATCGCCACGCAAGCCAGACAACACCAGACGGCGATCAGCGCGTACGCCTCGCGCGCCGGACCGAAGCTCCAGCTTCCGAGCAATGGGCCGCTCGCACGGTCGATCGCCACGCCCGCTTCGCCGCCGAACCAGTCGGGCAGCGTCCACGCGGCCGCTGCCACAAGTTCGCCGAGACCGAGCGTGATCATCGCGAAGGCCGTGCCCGCGCGCCGCGTCGACACGAAACCGAACAGCACCCCGCACAGCGCGCCGCCGATGCCGCCGATCAACGGCAGCAGCACGAGCGGCACGCCCATCGCATTGAACACTTGCGCGGCGATCAACGCGCCGAGGCCGGAATACGCGGCGTGACCGAACGACAGCAAGCCTGTTGCGCCGAGTAGCAGGTTGTAGGAGAGCGCGAACACGATCATCGTCGCGGTCTGCGCGAGATAGGCGAGCAGCCAGCTTTGCGGCCAGACGAATGGCGGGACAGCTAGCAGGAGGACGAGCGCCAGCCATGGTGTGAGCGCGCGGAGGCATGATTTCCGCGCTTCACGCATGATCGTCACGCCGTCCAAACATCCCGCGCGGACGCAGCGCCAGCATCGCGACCAGCAGCAGATACGGAATCAGCGGCGCAAGCTGCGCGAGCGTCAGCGCTTCCCACTGCGGCGGCAGCGACGCGCCCACCACCGACATTGCATCGCCCAACGACACATCGCTAGCCACCGCAAAAGTCTGCACGCAACCCACCAGCAGCGACGCCGCCAGCGCCCCGCTCAACGAGCCCAATCCACCGATCACGACCACCACGAACACGATCGAGCCGAGAGACTCCGCCATCGACGGTTCGATCACGAACAGCGGCGCGCCGATCACGCCGGCCAACGCGGCGAGCGCCGTGCCGGCCGCGAACACGCCGGTGAACACGCGTGGCACGTTGTGACCGAGTGCTTCGACGGCGCTCGCGTGCGTCAGCGCGGCACGCACGATCAACCCCGCTTTCGACACGCGCAACACGGCATAAAGCACAGCGAGCATCGCCAGCGACACCACCATCATGAAGGCCCGGTAACGCGCGAACGCAGCGCCGTAAACGGTGAACAATGGACCGTCGAGCGCCGCCGGCACCGTCGCCGAAAGCGGGCTTAAGCCCCAGCCGAGCTTGACCAGTTCGCCGAGCAGATAAGCCGCGCCAAAGGTCAGCAGCAACTCCGCGAGATGGCCGTGGCCACGCACGCGACGCAACAGCCAACGCTCCAGCGCCGCGCCGATCAGACCGACGACGAGCGGCGCGATCACCAGTGCGCTCCAGAATCCGGCACGCGCCACCACCGAAAAGCCGACATAAGCGCCGAGCATGTAAAAGCTCGCGTGCGCGAAGTTCAGCACGCCGAGCATGCTGAAAATCAGCGTCAAACCAGCCGACAGCATGAACAGCAGCAAGCCGTAACTGACACCGTTGAGCAGATTGATGACGAGCGATTGCACGCGCCTAATCCGCCTGCGCCGCGACGCTCAATGGTTCGAGCGCCGCGCGCAATTCGGCGGGCAGCGTCACCGGACGGCGCGTGACACGATCCACATAGACGTGCACGAAGTGGCCTTGCGCGGCGGGCTCGGCGTCGCCCTCCTTGAAGAGCCCCACTTCGTAACGCACGCTCGACGTGCCGAGCCGCACCACCCGCAAGCCCGCGTCGATGCGATCGGGAAACACCAGCGGCGCGAAGTAGCTGCAATGCGTTTCGACCACGAGGCCGATCGTCGCGCCGTGTTCGAAATCCAGCACGCCCGCGCGGATCAGATACTCGTTCACCACGGTGTCGAAGTAGCTGTAATAGACGACGTTGTTCACGTGACCGTAGACGTCGTTGTCCATCCAGCGTGTGGTGATAACCTGAAAGTGGCGAAACTCGTTTTTTTTCAAAGCTTTAGGCTTAATCGGCCCACTGGAAGTCAAGTTTTTGTCCATAGATATCTCATCGCGCCTGAAACCTTTACCAGCATTGCCTTCCAGCCATATTCGCCCTAGACTTTCACAGCCGACAAAAATCGTCCATTCGCACAATCGTCCATGGATCGTCCATCGGAACCACTGGTGCACAAATTATGAGCAAAAAAGTGTCCATTCGAAATCGTCCTAAACTACCGCCCGGAATCTCGTATCACGAGACATCAACGGGCATGAAGTTCCGCATTCGCATCCGCTCTACCAAGAAGCTGGAACGCATGGGCCGGGTATCAAAGGACAGGTCCGGGGCAATTCTATCAGTGCAGGAAGTGGACGAAGTCCACGATACAAGACAACAGGCTGAAGTCCGGCTTCACAACCTGATCTATTCGACCGAGCGCGCAAAAGAGATGGGCGAACTCATCGAGCAGATGGGCAGTCAGGTGTTCATGCACGAACTATTACAGACGCACTACGACAAGCAATATGCAAAGCGCCCCACGGCAAAGCAACTGCAAAGCAGAATCAACGTAATCAATAGAACGGTCATCAGCGGCATCGATCACCGACCAACGAAGTTCCTAGGGCAGATGTTGCCCTTCGTAAAGAATGACCTCGGCATGGAAGAGCAAGTTTTCGGCAATGCCTTAGTCAAGGACTACAAGACAGCGATCGAACAGCTCATCGAGACCCGCCTCTACAAGGACGAGGTAAAGCCGCAAACCCTTAGCAACGATCTCACCATCATCTCGTCTGCATTGAAGAATGCCCACCACTACTATACGGAGTTCAAAGACGATCCCATCGTGCAACCGCTAGCTCATGTGGACAAGCGAAAGCTAGAGCCCGTCTTGCCGCCGAAGGTTGACAAGAGGCTCACGGAGGCACAACGAGTAGCAGTCGAGAAGTTGCTCATCGAGAAAAGCAATAAGGATCACTATCACGAGTTCTTTACATTTTTGCTAGAGAGCGGCTGTCGACTATCAGAAGCGCTCGGCATTCAGGCCAATGATGTCGATCTGCCAAACCGAACAATTCGTGTTTCGACACTAAAAAGAAAGAATCAAAGTATTCGATTCGTTGGCATCACGAAAAAAATGATGCCAATTGTAAAAAAGCACATTGACGGGAAGAAGCTCACCGACCGGATGTTCCCTCATAGCAAGCACACGTATGGAACGAAACTAAAGCAGATGAAGAAGCATTTCGAGGCCGCAGGCGTATCTTTTCACTGGCACAAGACACGGCATACCTTTGCATCGAACAACGCACCCAGCAAAAATGCTTTCGAGCTTGCGTATGCTATGGGCATCAACGATACCCAACATCTCGCCAACGAATACTTACAGGTCATTCATTCCGAAAATCTTGCAAAGAAGAAGGCGCAAGCAGGACTGCTTACCCCTGACGAGCTGCAAACATACTTGGGTCACAGCAATCAAGATGAAACACAGAATACTTATGTTCACCTCGACCCAGAGCAAGTATCTACGTCAGATTTACTACTGATTATCAAGCAACTACAGAGCCAAGTAACAGAACTTAACGCTAAAGTTGAAGGAGAAAATTTATAAACTGAGGGCAGCGCTTCAAACTCTTGAGTTCTTCTTTCCCGCGATGGGTAGCGAAGTTCTCAGCAGTAACGAAAGATGAGGAAATTCGGGATGCCAATCCGGATGAGGTCATTGCCGCCTGACCACCCACCCCGGACAGCGGAAGTCCTTGTCGGATGAGGCTGTGCCCGGGGTGTCCAACGTGTCCGAGTTAAATCGAAGTTTCTTCGAAGGCAGATCGCCCAGCGTGCGGCTATTGTCGACACCCAGCAGTCATTGCGGCCCCTACGTCGATGGAATCTGAATCACACGCCGATAGGCAGGTTTGTGCAGGAAAACACGCTCGAATGGGCCGCAATCAACTATTTCGTCCGTCGCCCATTCAATATCTTGATCCTGTGCCGGGTCCCAGAAGTCCACGGTGATCACGAGCCAATAAGCGTCGCACGGTCGGTATTCTTTGGCTTTCTTGACCTTGTCTGCAACAACCTCTCGCACCCGATTGACCTGAAGCATCGGAACAGAATAGCTTTGCTGAACAAACCAACGAGGGTTAGCCCACTCACCACTGGAATACATGAAATCTATGCAATCGAGATGATCATATGTCGCATGCTCAACTTGCCCCAGTTCCCCACGTTGCACATACGTCGCCACCTCGGCTGGAGTTGCCCCTGTAACTCAGGACACTCGGACACCGTTAAGTTGATGATGCAGCAGTTCGCCGGAACTCCCGGGGCGAACGGTACTTCAATGCCTTATGCGGGTGGCGTTCGTTGTAGTGTTCAAAGGCACCGGCCAGATGCGAGAGCGCGGTTGGTACATCAGGCTTGTGCATAAAGGCAATGTAATCGTGCTTGATTGTCTTCACGAACGACTCGGCCATGCCGTTACTCTGCGGCGAACGAACGGGTGTAGTCAACGGCTCCAGACCCAGCTCGCGAGCGAAACTGCGCGTGCGATGGTCGATGTAGGCAGAGCCGTTGTCTGACAGCCATTCGATGGTTGCGCCTGCCTGCGTCGTGCCGAAGCGTTGCTCGACCGCTGCGAGCATCACATCACGTACGACGTCGCCGCTATGACCGCCAGTAGTCGCTGCCCAGCTGATAGCTTCCCGGTCATGGCAGTCCAGCGCAAACGTCACGCGCAACGGCGAGCCATCGTCACAACGGAACTCAAAGCCATCCGAGCACCAGCGGACATTACTCTGGTCAACGGCAATGCGTCCGTCATGCCGGCGGGTATCGCGACGTTGGCCAGGGCGCCGGAGCAGCAACTGATGGTCGCGCATGACGCGATAGACCCGCTTGGCGTTCACGCACGGCGCACCAGTCATTTCGTGACTACGTCGCAGCAGCGCCCAGACTCGCCGGTATCCATAAGTCGGCAAGCCCGCCACATGCTCATGGATTGCAGCGACCAGTTCCGTGTCGTCGGTCTGTCGGGCGCGGCGGCCGTCCTGCCAGTCCGGGGAGCGGTCTTTTCTGACTGCCAGAGCAGAGCGCGCTACGCCGAGAACATCGCAGACCGTTTTCATTGGTCGTCCCCGGGCAGTAAGGGCGAGCGCGCAATCCAGTTTTTTGAGCGGCCATACTCGACTGCTTCCTTCAGGATTTCTGCCTCCTGCGTCTTCTTGCCAAGCAGACGCTGCAGCTCCCTGATTTCCTTCATCGCTGTTGCTAACTGCGAGGCCGGCACCACGGCTTCTCCAGCCTTCACCGCAGCCAGGCTGCCTTCCTCGTATTGCTTGCGCCACGCAAACACCTGGTTTGGGTTGACCCCGTGTCGTCGGGCAACCGCCGAAACCGTTGCCCCCGGCTCCAGGGTTTCCTGCACGATGGCCACTTTCTCCTGGACCGAACGTCGACGACGGCGCTCCGGCTCGGTCAGAACTTCAATGCTTTCCACGATTTGCCTAGGCTTGAAACTAGTCACAAGATTCCCTCTTATTTTAAGGGGTGTCTCGTGTCCTGAGAATCAAGGGGCTACTCCATCGGCAATGCTACGTGCCAACCCTTCCACATCGGCGATCGGTAATTCGGGATTGAAGCCGATCGCTAGTTCAATGGGGCGACCACCGGCCTCGATATGCAATTCTTGAGCGCGGGCTACGACATGTTCCCGAGGTTTGGTTTGCCTTTGTTCGCTAGCGGCATCCTGACCATCAACAATATAGAGGGTAGTTAGTTCAATTCCAAGCGTCCGATCGCCATGTATCAGCACATCGGGTTTGTCTGCGTGCTCGATGGTGCCAGCCGGCAACGCATAATCATTTCGGAATGACTGAAACGACTGCAATTCCTCTTGTTGCTGCCTCGTCCAAACGTTCTTCCCCGAGGCTTCAAGATCGGCTGGTTCACTCATAGGGTGGGATGCACAGTCTTACTTCTATCAGAACCATCCTCATCAAGCCAATCGAGCTGCACGGTAAGTTTCGGCGGACTTTGCATATGCACCGCAGCAACGAGTTCAACAGACTGAAATCTGTCCAAGGTTTCGAGAGGGAACTTGCGGTCGACCTCTGACTGAAGCACGACTTCGTTGCCAGCAGGAAACGAGATCCGAACATCCCGCGCGGTGGCTTGCCCCTGGTTGAATACTTTCAACCTATATTTTGAGCTACCCAGCTTCATGAACGCGGCGCTCAACTTCGCGCGCTTGCCTTCTGCCAGTTCCGACGCTTCCTTGTCGGCCAGCAAAGCGTTCAATTGCCTCTGACTCTCGATAAGTTGTTCCTGCTTCGTGTTGAACTGCAAAGTCTTCCACGTTGAGTAGCAAGACAACCCCAGAGCGAGAATCGCGGCGCCACCGCTTAGGTCGATAGACATAGTCCTACTTGATTGTGATGTTCTTGCTATTCTTGAAAGTGTTCTTCAGCATCTTTCTCAGTTCGTCGGCGACATCCTTGGTTACCTGTTTGCCGATTTCCTGCACGTGCTCCTCAATGTTCTCGCTGTTCGCTTCGCGTAGCTCGGCGCGAGTCATAACTCGGCCACACGATGCACAGGTGACAAAGGCTGCATCGTCTTCCGATGAGTCATCATATGAGAAGTGAGTTCCCGCACACGTCGGACAGTGAAAGGGGATCGCGCGGTCGTATTTGGATTCGTCCATTAGGTTTGTCCTCGCCTCAAGAAGATTCTGCTAGCTTACCGTGGATTGCGGCTTATGGTCAGCCTATGCCAAGAACGGAAGCTATACATTCAGCACCGGTATATCCCCGTCTAAGTTATTCATTTACCCCGGACACCTTGGACACGTTGGACACAACCTTATCCGACAAGGGCTTCGAGCGTCCACCGTAGCTGGCCGGGGAACATCTCATGCCGCCTCACCGGGCCGGCCCGACCGGTATTTCGTGACCAGTTGACCCGGATTCCTAAGCCAGCATAAAACCAGCGGCCGGGGCGCGAGAATGTGGCAATCAAATCAGCTAGCTCGCGATGCTTCCGAAACTCGTTCAGAAAATCGAATGAACCGCAGATGCCGGCCCTTGCTCTTGCCTTTCGCTTCCAGATGCTTTAGCACCATATTCATGATGAAATCGCGAATCTCTCGCCCGCTGCCGACGAACAGAATATGAACGGGCCCGGCCAGCATACCTGTAAGGATAAAATCGACCTCATCCCGAGAATCGTCCCCCTCTTCCGCAACTCGCCACACGGCCACCGAACTCACAAAATAGCTGCGCCAGGCATCCAGCACATCAGGAAGTCCTGACATCACCGCGCGCGAAAAACACTCGGTTATCGGATGAGGCAAGCCCTCCAGCATGATCGCCGAGAGGTCCGGTTGACGGTAATTTGCACCCGAATCAAGCCCCATCAATGTTTGCCGTAAGACGCTGATTTTTTTCGCAGTCGGTAGCCCGCGACGCATCTCTGTGTAAAGCGACTTCTTGAGAACACGCTGACTTAGTTCCCCACTCGCCGCGAGGGCCATCTTAACTTCACCCCGCACGATTTCGTGGCAGGCGGTAATACCCTCATCCAGCACCGCCCATAAATTAAAGCCATACGGCCCGTTCAGATAAAAATCAGGCGTGTCTTTGAATGGTCGCTCCGATAGATCCGTGGGCGATCTCGCCAACGCAATCCTTTCAACCATTTCTTCCGTTGGAGGACTCGTTCCACGCAGATAAGAAACGAATTCAGCATATTTTGGCATCTGGGTTTTCTTTGACTTACTCAAGGCGGGCAGCTCCGCTATCAGCTTCTTCGCCTCAGCCTCGGTATAGGTCTCCCGAAAACGGCTCACGTTGCACCCCGCCCGAATCAGCACCTCACGCATCCACACGAGAACCCTGAGCCCGATCAGCCCTTTCAATCTCGCCTCGCCTGTATTCTGAGCATTGCCGATATCTTCATTCATATTTTCTTTAAAATGTCAATGCCCAAGAGAGCTTTTCTGATCTTCCGCAAATTGCAACCACCAGATTCCATTCTCACATTAATCGCCTAATAAGCCGTATGATTTATTATCGCAACACAACGCGATATTTAAATCAAATTAACCGGAGATTACCCAATGAAGAATTACATATTGACATACCAACTGAATGCTTATCTCGTTTCGGGGCGAGACGAAGAAGAAGCAATTGCCGATCTGGCTTATCAGTTTGACGACTGGGCAGACAGCGGAATCAATGATCTGGTCGAGGTGCCGCCGAGTCATCTGCACATGGCTCAGCAGCATGCATCGCTTTATTACTCATGGCTGGAAGGTCGCTAATTCAATCCCTTAACTTACTCATAGGAGCAATCATGCAATCAACAAAACGATACACCGCTATTTATAGCTTTACAACCACCCACTATCAGGAAATGCACCTGGACACCGCGACCATTGAGGAAGCTCAGCACGCAGCAGGCCAGTTTGAAGACCTGGATGTCGGGTTTCAGTTAGTCATGGTGTTTGAGGGTGACACCTTGCCTGAGCCGACCGAGACCGCCGAGCTTGAAATCCCGGAGGAATGGCTCGCCGAACCAGCAACACTATAAATAAACACCATATCTATAAGGATAACTAACATGACTATCATTGAAAGGAACGAAACCACCAGCCAAGTTACCGAAGCAATCAACCAGGCTTTGCAGGTTGAGCAGCCGAAGAAGCGAGCGATGGAAGCACCGGAAATCCGCTATACAGAACAGACGGCGAAGGACCGCAACATCGCAGCCGCCGACAACCAGTTCTATTGCTGGACGGACAGTTACTGGAAACTGCAATCCTACAAGGATGCACAGAAGCACGCACTGGTCTGGCTTCAGCAGAACAACCGTCAACGAGCTACGGCGGATACGGCTCGTAGCTGTGTCAAAACAGCCTTGCTGCTCGCTCGCGAGATGCCGCCGAAACCCGAGGGCATCATCGTGCCGGTGAATGGTGCATGGTTCGTCATGGATGACCAGTTCGGCTGGTGGGTTGAAGAGCCCAAGCGGGCTATCGGCATCACCCATTGCATCAAGCTCAAGGACAAACCGTTTCCCGGCTTTTACCAGCCCGATGCTGTTCCGGCTGATTCGCTGTTCGGGAAGTATCTGAGCACATCGCTACCGGACAAGGCAGTCCGCGAACTGGTGCAGGAATACATTGGCTACACATTGAGCAACATCAACCAGCAGTGTTCGCAGTTCTGGGTGGGTTCGGGCAGCAATGGCAAGTCGGTATTGCTGAACATCGTCCGAGCCTTACATGAGAAGGCTGTAGCGATGCGACTTGACAAGCTGGACGGCTTTGACCTGACATCACTTGTCGGGGCATCGCTGGCAATTTGTGACGAAACACCAAAGGCGAAAATCAACCAGCAGGCCCTGAAGTCGCTGATTTCAATGGGTGCGATTGATGTCAACCCGAAGCACAAGGACCCGTTCACCTACAAGCCAATAGCCAAGTGGATTATGTGCGGAAATCATCTACCCGCTATTGATGACCATTCCGATGGTTGGTGGCGGAGACTGCATGTCATTGAATGGAATGTTCAGCTCAAGGGCAAGGACATCATTCATGACCTTGATGAACAGATTATCGGGAAAGAGCTTCACATCGTGCTGGACTGGGCATTGGCAGGGTTGAGCCGTTTGGTCGAGCGCGGTTATTTCGACATCCCCGAGCCGGTGCAAAAGGCAAAACAGGAAGCGAAATACGATTCAGATGCCGTCGCAAGCTGGATAGATGCCGTCGGTGTCGCGATCGATATGACAGCGACGACGGAAAAGGACGGGCTGTTTGATAGCTACCGGGAACACTGTGAGCAGATTGGCTTTCCGCCCTGCAACCAGTCAAAATTCTTCAAACGACTGAAGAGCTACCTGCCCGGCTATGTTGAGACACGAGTGTTGGTTGGAACCGGCAAGGAGCGACATCGTGCCCGTTGTGTGACCTTGGTGATGGGACAGTTTGATGAAGAGGTGAAAGCTAATAATGAACCAAAGGTAGCAGAGCCAGCGGCAACCAATGAACAGGATGTCATGGCGGACTGCCCGTTCTGACAGGTGTAGCAAAGGTGTAGGTCAGGCTGTGGTGTAGGTTCATCATGGCCGTGCAGGAAAACAAACTCTCAATTAAATAAGGATAACAAAATGAATAAAATTATAAACGAAGATGCAATCTGCCAGGCCATTCTTGAAAAGAAGCTCATCGGCTTCTACTATGAAGGGCATCACCGCTGTGTTGAGCCGCATGTCTATGGTGTGGACGATGGGGAAGCACGGTTGCTCGGCTACCAGGTGAAGGGTAAGAGCAACGGCAGCGGCAACACGAATTGGCGACAGTTCAAGACCGACAAGATGGTCTATGTGCGGGTATTGGACGAGTCGTTTGAGCAGAGCCGGTTGAAGGCCGAACCGGATAAGTGGGATCGCTACATCGCCATTGTGGACTAAGCCGACATGAAGCAAGCGAACAAAGAGCCGTGTCCAACGGCTCTTTTTTATTGTCCGTTAGATTCAAGCTGGACGGCAGACCGAAAATACATGCCCCGGCAAACCTCCGCATTACATCGGCTCTCTTGCCGGCCAAGTTACGCTATGCTTCACTTCGGATCGGCCAAAATCCGAATCACCAAGATTTAACGCGCCGCCATCGAAAATACCAAAGCAAGCAGAGAGACCAGCCATGCAGATGATTCCCGTTAGATCAAGCGCGATTCGCGCGGTGGGCTATGATGCAGCAAGCATGCGGATGACGATATTGTTCCAGCAAGGACACACATACGACTTTTGTCGTGTTCCAGACCAAGTCTATCGCGGATTGATGAGTGCATCCTCAATGGGTAGCTACTACAACAACTTCATCAAAGATAGATACCACTGTTAGCCTTACACCTAGGCCCTTTGGGACGACAAAACGCCTTCAATATGACTGTCCGCTACTTTCTTGACGTGCCCGTCTATCGGATAACAGAAGACCGATACTACAGCGACCGGGCAGCACACGTTGAACGGATACTGTTCCCGCCTGGTGCGTCATACAGTGAGCGCCGACGTGCAGACGAGAAGAAGAATCCTGGTTCGCTTGCCGGCATCAGAGACCACTTTGAGAAATTATACGGCGGCTGCTGGCGATACAACGAAATCATCGGCTACATCCGCCTGCATTTTCTTGGGTCACAGGTTCGCGGCGAATACTATGGCGTCAACCGTCGTCGCATTGTGCGGACTCGGACGCGGCAGCTTGAGTATCAGACGTGGAAGCTTGCACCGGAAGTTGACATCCCGCGCGATGCTTCGGATAGCGACATATTCGCCACAGTGACCGAGTATGTTGATGCCTGCCGCGCCGAGCTCAAGGGGCGATTCATTGACGACAGTCAGCTTGTGGCACTGGGACCGTATATGAACTGGCGAGAACTCTACCAAAGCGGGCTGTAGCGATTGACGTCTACAACGTCATCGCGGACTGAGCCGACATGAAGCAAGCGAAAAAAAGGGCCGCGTCTAGCGGCTCTTTTTGTTGTCCAGGCAGATTGGCGTGCGCAGGACGGGCGGATGCCGTGTCGCGCTGGATTGCGTCCGGGAAGTCCAACGTGTCCAGCGAGATTGGGCAATTATGTTACTTGCTTGTGGATTCGCCGGGCAGTTTAGGCTTTCAATTCTGCCTTGGCAGCCTTAATTGCTGCTTTGAGCACGTCGGCCGAAGTGCACAGAAGTGCAAGGTCGTCCCACTTCAACTTAACCCCGTTTTCCTTCTTGACCTTGCCCTTGCACCACGTAAGGCCGGTCATCGTGGCATAGCAATCACCAAGTTGCTCTTTGCCGTCTGCGCTCCGAACCTCAAGTTCGATGCCTTTTTGCTTAACTTGCATTTCGACTTCAAGCGACTTGACCCAAACTTCCATGGAAAACCCCACTGTTGTGGTTAGATTTCGAATATATGCGCATCCCCTTTGGACGCCGCTCGCGAATCTACCGTATGCCGTTTGGAAACGGATCGGACCATCGAAGGCGACCCGCATCAGGGCTAACGCATCTACATTGAAGGGCTGGATGGCTCGTAACGAGGCGTATCACGCTCACCGCAACAAGACTTTCCGCACGACGGGCAGTGACACCGTTTGACGCAACCCCCGGAACCCTTTGGTGCAAGTTCAGGGTGACAATTTCCTGCGGTGTCGTAGACTTGAGCGCAATGCGGACAAGTAACTTTATCGTCGTTGATTTGGCATTCAGACATAATTTTAAGTTGATAGAAGTCGATGGGTTTCTGTCGGCCATCATCACGCGCTGGATACTTAAGAACCCGAATTGAAAGCGCACGGCACAATAGGCTCGCCGTTCGCCTTGCATACTTCAGCTTTGTCCCATGCCGGTTGAACGAAACTTCCGGCGACGAAGCCGAACGCAGCCGCGGCCACAATCCCAACCAAAATTCGATCCTTGGGACCATCTTCCCGCTGATACCATTTCTTTATCAGAACCCCGGCGTAACGAACTACTACAGCACCTGCAAAAAGCACAGCAAACACTACTGAAACAATCCCGATCGAAAAATGTTGCATGTCCGGCCCAATTGACGTTGAAGGTTACAGGTCTCGAGAAGGTGTCGATGGCCTATTAGCAGCATATCGGCAAGCGAGCGAATAACTTTAGTTTTATGAGATATTTTATGCTTAATGAATTTTTAACCGTTCGTCGGATGCCCCTTGTAATCACGGAAAAATCCGGTATTGATATAGGAAGCCAAACGAAGCAGAACCTAAGCAAGTTCAACCTTTAACACGATATCCACAGTTTCACAGTGTCATCGCGTTAAAGAATATTTCTGGGTTCCCCAGTCCCATGAACAGCACACCAGCGATACAGGCACGGACAGCGCAACGCACGGCCCAATAACCATAACTACAGGAGCCGAAATGCAATACGAATACAGCGAGGCCGACGCCTCAATCAAGAAACAAGCCGGTCAGTCCGGTATCGACGGAAACATCCACCGAAGAACCAAACGGGTTGAAATCCGTGTCAGCCCGCAAGAGCACACGACTCTCGGCGAGAAAGCAATCGCAGCCGGTTACGACAACCTCGCCCAATATCTTCGCGAAACCGGATTGAGGGGCAACGTATATCACCCGAGCAACGATGAACTCGCATGGTTGCAGACCATCAACCTCATCGGGAATTATGTCGCCGAAATCGCCGTGCAACTGAAAGACGGCCGCGAGCCGGATGAAGAAATCCTGCTGGTGCTCATGCAAGTTCAGGACATCGCAGAAGAAGTCTGGAAGGAAGTGAAGCAAGGGAGAGCCACGGGCACTGCATGATCGTCCGTGTATTCAAGGCGGGGATTTCGCGCGGCGAGTCCCCCGTCAACTATCTGATGAGTGACCGTGACCACACCGGCCAGAAGCGTGCTGTCGCCCCCGAAATCCTGGAAGGCAGTCCAGACCTGACTATCGCCGTCATCAATAGCATCCACCGCAAGCACAAATATGTATCCGGAGCGATTGCATTTCGCGACAACGAACAGCCGACACGCGACCAGATGCATGAAGTCATCCGCTCATTCAAGAAGACTGTCTGTCCGGGACTCGGGCCTGAGCATTTCAATAGCCTGTTTGTCTTGCACCGTGACAAAGGCAACGCGGAAATTCATTTCGTCGTGCCTATGGTTGAGATGACCACGGGCAAGCGGATGAATATTCACCCACCGGGTCAACAGAACATCAAGCTATACGAGGCTTTCACCCAGGTCGCGAATCACCGGTTTGGCTATGCCCAAGTTGTGCCCGACCCGTTAAAGCTGGCCCTGAGTGATTTCGAGCGATATACCACGGAAGGCAAGACCGACCGCAGCAACAAGCTGTATCTGCATAAGCGACTGACGAGGGCGATTCGCACCGGACAGGTAGCAAACCGCGATCAGCTATGCGACTTCCTGAGCGAGCAATACGGCGTTGAAATTACCCGAAAGGGGGCGGACTACCTCTCATTGAAGTTTCCCGGCGCGGCAAAGGCTAAGCGGTTTCGCGGGCCACTCTATAACGAAAATGCAAATTATGCCGAGCTCGTAAGCTCTGCCCGTAACACGAAGCAGGAACACCACCTGTCACCATCTGAATATCAGCAGGCACGCACGACACTGAGCCAGCATGTTGAATCTCGCCGTCAGTTCAATGTGAAAGCTTACCTGTCGCCCCGCGTGCTTCGTAGCCAGAGGTTCAAGGCCACCCGTGAGCGGCAAACATACAAACCAATAACAACCAACCGTAAGGAGACCAGCAGCATGAAATCACAATTCTCAGGTATCAAACTCATCGCTCGCCAAATTTTGCAGGAAGCCAAGGCCGTCCACGCAACCCGTCCTACCACCTGGACCACCCGCGACAAGGCCGCCATCATCGGCAGTATGCAAAGCATGCGGGAGCAAGCCATGCACGGTGCCGATACACCATCCGATTCAGGTGTTTTCAGCGATATCGAGGCCGCCATTGGTGAGGTTCAATCAGACATCAACGCGGCGACGGCGGACGTGAATTCGGCCAGGACACCGAAGCAGCGTAGCGAGGCTGAACGACGCCTGGCGAAACTGATGGAACAGAAGGCACGGTTGCAGATGCAGCTTGGTCAAGCAAGGATTCGCCAACTGAACAGTCTGTCCGGCATGAAGGGAAATTGACCAACCTATATCGCATGGGTCGGACAGCGGGAATCCTTATCGCATAAGGCCGCGTCCAGGGTGTCCAACGTGGCCGGGGAAATTCAGAATCTTGATGCAACAGCGGTATTATTATTCCTTGATGGGCGATTGGGCAGCAGCCGACCAAGAAGGTCTTCCACGGGGGGTTCGGCAACGGCTCTTAATGAGCGACATGTATCGTCTATCGATAGCTGCGCCGTGTAGTGTTCTCCGGCGTTTTTTCTGCCTTACACAGATAGGGCGCTGTCTGCGCTTACCTTTAGAGGAAATATGTCCGATCCGGTCGCCCTCGCAATTTCGGTTCTTGCGCTTTCCGTGTCGGCGACGACGGCTTGGTTAACACTTTTTCGGCGCGGCACCGTGCTCATGACGCAGCCCACCGTAATTTTCTTTGGACCTGATGTGTCTCGCTCTGGGAAGCGAGCCCCTCTGCCAAAGGTCTTTTTGCGGACGCTGCTATTTTCGACCTCTAAACGCGGGCGAATCATCGAGAGCATGCATGTAACCGTTCATCGCAACGAGACACATCAGACCTTCAACATTTGGGTGCATGGCAACGAAAAGCTCGAAAGGGGTAGCGGCCTGTTCGTTGGTGAGAGCGGCGTTGGGGCAAACCACCACTTTCTTACGCCTGAAGACGGCAGTCACTTTAGGTTCAGCACCGGACGCTATCGGCTGGAGGTCTTGGCGAAATTGCTCGGTGACCGACGCCCCAAGTTGCTATTTACCCAAGAACTTGAAATTACATCGCACATTGCGGCTTCGTTAGAAACATTGGGGGCAGGCTTGTATTTCGACTGGGGCGCTGACTCTGCGACCTACCTTCCGCACGTCGAGACCCGTGGACCTTCTGACCCGGAAGCGATGCAAGCGTTGCTGATGCAATTCGCGACGGCCCGCGAATCCAAAGCTAATTTGGGCAGTTAGCGCTGTTCATCTTGAACGTCCGCTTTGGGTATCCTGATTCGCGCCTTAAACTTTTGCTTCAGGATCGATCACAGCCCGTCGCTCCAATTCTTGAATTTTCATTGGACATGTCGGACACCTTGGACACAACCTTGTGCAGCAACGCCTTGAGGCGTCCGAGGTAGCAGTCCAGGGCAATGAATCGGTTGGTGGTCGGAAACGATAGCGGCACTCATCGCCACATCACCACGGGGACCGCCTGTCGCTTTTGCCAAAATGCAAGACACGCTGCCGAGCTTCGCCGACTGCATACACCGGAGCCCGTGATAGCTGCTGCTCATGCAGATCGAGAATCGCGGTAATCGCTAAACAATCGGCCTCTTCAATGAGCCAGATGTTTTTGCTTACGTTCGTCGCAGCAGCATCCAGAATCCGCTCGGCCTCAAGATACAACTCGTGCTTCGCCGCGCCGAAACCCTCCTGCTGGAGATACCACGCCAGGTAGAGTGCCTTCACCAGTTCTGCCAGTAAGTCGCCGTTGCCTTTGCCGGCCCGAAATGCTGCCAACGCAAGATGCCAGTGCAACGATTGCTCGCGCACGTAAGCCGCCGGGTGAGGTAACAGCATGGTCTTATCGAGCGGCTTCCTACGCGGCTGACCGGCTACTGGCCGTTTTTTGCGATTCTGTGGCATGGGTTAGGCAATCGGATTGTTCCCTTCAAAGCCGGGCATCGTAATTCAGTTAGCAAGGTGAAAGATATATCCGAAACGTTCTTTGACAGAATTAAAAAATATGCCGCCTGCATTGGTCAGTCAACAAATCCATGCGTCTCACATTTGCTGACAGTGAATAGCTGGCCGATTCATCTGAAGTTTCGTAAAATCGCGCGTGAAGCGATTGCTCAGTCAATCGGAACAGAATAGAGGCGGTATGGGAGCGCAAGACATAATCGGGGCACTTACTGGCGGGCTCGTCCAGAGTGATCGCCTGCTAAAGTTGGATACTTCGCTGGGAAATAACGTCCTGCTGCCCCAGCGGGTCGTTGGTCATTCACGGATTGGCCGTCATTATGAATTCACGGCTGATGTCGTGTCCACGTCCGACGCGATTGAACTCAAGAAGCTGATCGCCCAGCCGGTGACGCTATGGATTCAGCAGACAGACAGGTCCTATCTTCCTCATCACGGTTACGTGCACACCGCTCGCCGCCTTGGATCCGATAGCGGGCTCACGAGTTATCAGATCGGCTTTGCGTCGTGGATGCATTTTCTTCGTTTCCGCAAGGATGCACGTATCTGGCAGGACAAGGCCGGCGACGAAATCCTGACCGATGTATTTAACATGCATCCGCAGGCCCAAGGTGCATTTCGCTTTGCATTGAGCAAGCCGCTACCGTCGCGTTCGTTCTGCATGCAATACGAGGACGACTGGAATTTTGTCCACCGCTTGATGGAAAACGAAGGGCTGTTCGGCTACTTTGAGCAGGCCAGCGATGGCAAGTCACATACGCTCATCGTCACGGACAGCCTCGACACGTTCCAGCCTCTTTCACCGCAGACAGTCCAGTTTTATCGCGCCGGCACGAACAGCGAAGCCGATGCCCTGGTTCAGTGGTCGGGCACGCGAACACTGCAAAGCACGACACTCACAACCCGCACCTTTGATTACAAGGCACCCGCCTCCACCACCTTTGCCAAGGGCACGAACGTCCCGACGCTTCCTACGCAGGGAAACTTGCCCCAGCAGGCTGAAGTATATGAATACACCGGGGCCTACACCTACGGCAAGCAGGATCGGGGCGATGCCCTTTCCAAAATCCGCATGGAAGAATGGGAATCGCGGGCAAAGCGGTTCTCTGGCTCGGGTGGCGTGCGTGGTGCGGATGCAGGTCGCTGGTTTGAGCTTGACGACAACCCCGGCCATGCGACAGACAGCCAGCAAAACCGCCAGTTCGCAATTATCGAGACCAGATGGTTCATCGAGAACAATCTGCCGGTGTCCAGTCAGGCAACCGATTTCCCGCACGGTCTGAAAAGCGAACTCGCCGCTGCGAAAGGTAACCGTGCCGGCCTGAAAGTCACACACGCGGACGGCAGCGAAGGTTTCTTCCTCGTTCAGATCGAAGCTCAACGCAAGGCGGTTCCGTATCGCAGCCCGTTCGAACATAACAAGCCGGAAATGCATTTGCAGTCGGCGATCGTCGTTGGCCCTGCAAACGCGGAGGTCTATACCGATCCGTTGAATCGCATCAAGGTCCGTTTTCATTGGGATCGCCTCAACGAGGGCGACGAAAAAGCATCGTGCTGGGTGCGTGTGGCGATGTCTGATACGGGCGGCGGATACGGCGGCGTGCACGTTCCGCGAGTCGGCGAAGAAGTGCTGATTAGCTGGGTAGACGGCGATTGCGATAGGCCGCTAGTCACGGGCCGCGTCTACAACGGCCAAACGCAGCCTCACTGGCATTCCAACGGCCTGTTATCGGGCTACAAGTCCAAGGAATATCAGGGTAGCGGCTACAACCAGATGGTGATGGACGACGCCACCGGCCAGAATCGCGTTCAGCTTTATTCAACAAGCACGAATGCACATTTGCATCTGGGTTACCTGATCGACCAGACCGGGAACAGCAGGGGCAGCTATCTGGGTAGCGGCTTTGACCTGAAATCGGATGCCTACGGTGCGATGCGTGCGGGCCAAGGTTTGTATGTCACCACGTATCCGGCGACCAGCCAGCCGCTGGATGCACGGCAAACGACCTCGCAGTTAGTGAATTCGGAAAGCGTGCTGGAAGCGATGTCGAATGCCAGCACGACGCATCAAGCAGAAAGTCTCAAGGATGGTTACGACTCTCTGAAGTCATACACGGACGCGACACAGAGCAGCGTGTCGGGTTCGTCGTCGGGCGGAAATACGGCTGGCGGTGGAACCGGGAAAGCCAATGCGTTCAAGGAACCGGTCATGCTATTCGGTAGTCCGTCAGGCATTGCCCTGTCCACGCAGAAATCGGCCCATATTTCCGCCGACCAGCATGTCAACCTCGTAAGCGGACAGAGCACGCACATCGCAACGGGCAAATCGCTAATCGCGAGTGTCGCTGAAAAACTCAGCCTGTTTGTGCAGAACGCTGGAATGAAACTCTTCGCGGCCAAGGGCAAGGTGGAGATTCAGGCCAATTCGGACAACATCGAACTCACAGCACAGAAGACGATGAAACTGCTGTCTGCAACGGAAAAAATTGAGGCAGCGGCGAAGCAGGAAATCCTTCTGACATCCGGTGGTGCATATATTCGGGTCAAGGACGGCAACATCGAGATTCACGCCCCGGGCAAGATTGATATCAAGGGTAGCCAGCATAGTTTCAATGGACCAGCGCAGACGCCTTATCCATTGCCGACCTTCAACAAGTCCGAACTGGCTTCCCGTTACGGTCATTCTGAGTAAACGATAAATGATCATCAGCTACCCTTTCCTGCCCGCACGCGGGGCAGATGCATCCGATGACGACTATGAGAAAAGCATCCTCGATCTGGAGATGCTGAATGCGGGGGTCTATCCGTCAAGCCGTGAGCGGGAATGGCATGGCGGCATTCATATACTCGCACCAACCACAATCGAACCAGTCCGTGCGATCGCCGACGGCACGCTGGTTGCCTATCGACTCAACAGCGAGTTGACGAAAGAAAGGCCGGATGACGCTACCGGTCGGATCGACAACAGCTTCGTCCTGATCAGACACGAGACGGAGACCGACTCCATCACAGGCAACGGTGGCACCGAGAATCCCGTCAAGGTAGTGTTCTATTCGCTATACATGCACCTGATGAACACGGGTGAAATGAAAACACGAGGGATTAACCGCCAACAAGTGCATGTGGCAGTCGCGGACTCGGGCCAAGCCGTCAAGATGGGCAATAACGCGAAAATCTACAGGAAGGACATTATCGGTTTTCCGGGCGAATCATACTCGACCGGAGGGATGATTCATTTCGAAATCTTTACCAATAGCGATGATCTGAACGCATTTTTCGTGGACAGCCAGAACGCCAGCGAAGTGGGAACCAAGGGCACTTGGGGCGACAGTTATTTCATCGTGAAGGCGGGATCGGTAGCCGTAGCATCACATCCCGCCGGAAACACGATCGGAGGCCATACCTTTGCTGCCGGACAATCCGGCAAGGTTGATACAAGCAAAGACCTCTTTGTACGGATTGCATTCAGAAATGGCACGAAATACACGAGTTCCTGGGTGGATGGAGAGCAAGACAAGGCTCCGACACTGCTTACAACGGATGAAGGCGTAGCCGACGCCGACTACGAGTATGCGATGTATAAGATTGCAACGGCACTCTATCCGAGCTGTCCGAGCGCTGGTATGGAACTGCTTCGGCTTGGAAAGGTGATCGGCCCGGACAAGGACAGGCTTGCACCCGGCGAAAGCCACAACTGGCAATTGGTCACGTTCGCTAGTGGTCAGCAAGGCTATATCGATCTTGCCGACTCCAATGTTGTGACACAGGTGTTGTCCGACGCAGATTTTCCGCACTGGCTTGGCTGGCAAAAAGGAATCGGAGGGCTGTTTGCAGACAGCGGGCAATGCGATATGCACGATTTGCTCGACGTGTTGAAGGTGTCACACGATGGCGAAAACAGTGATGCCTCGCGGCAGCAACTCCGAGACTATTTCAGTGACCCTGAACATAGGCATTTGCGCGACTGGTCGCAGAAACTAGTAGTGCAGTATCCCAGCGAATGGGACAAGGCGAACAATGCACGCTGCACAAAGCTCAAGGAAAAAGACGGTTTGGGGCCGGGGCGCGACGGCCCCTACCTAGGAAACGACGACGAATACAGCAAGCACATCCAGTTCGTTGAATCGTTGCAATGGTGGGCTGATGCCGGGCTTGGCGACTCCAATGTCTGGCATTTTCATCCCTTCGCCTTCATCAAACACTTTAGAAAGTGCGGATGGTTGAGTCTTGGCGAGTTGGCCCAAACTGTCCAAGGCGTGCATCACCGAACCATCGCCAGCGTGTCGGCCTTATTCGTTTCTGAATTGCATGATCCGCACAATGCTGCGCGGGTCATGCGGCCTGCTCATCTCTTTGCCCCGCTGATGCGATGTATGCGTAAATATGGGTTAGTTAATGCGTCGCGCAGAGCCCATTGGTTTGGGCAGACTCTTCAGGAGACGGGAACCTTCCAATATATGCGAGAGTTGGGCGACAACGCTTATTTCACGAACTACTACGAAGGACGGTGTCATTCACCCGTGCAAAGGACGATAAATGGTCACGTGCAGACATTGAGTCCGCTCGGAAACTGTAATCCCGGAGACGGTCCCCGATTTTCCGGCAAAGGCATGATCCAAATAACCGGTGGCGACAACTATAGGGGCTATCAGGCCTACCGTGGCGGAACGAATTTCACGGTAGATCCTGGTCCGGAATTGTTGATTACCGACGCAGGCAATGCTTGTGATGCGGGCGGATATTACTGGGTTAGTAAGCAGCGGTATCGCAACGACCCCATCACCCATCATCTCGTGCCTCTCGGGAAAGCGAGCGTGAATTTTTGGGCGGACAAGGTAGATCTGTCTGGCTTAGACAACGTGCAGTCCGCAAACGATGCAATCGACGATGTTACAAGATGCGTCAACACGGCACTGGACGGACGAGACAACAGACGAATGTATTTTAAGCATGCGTATTCATATCTGTCCGATATGGTAAGCGGATTTCCTTCTGATTTTCACCCATTAAGGGACTAAGATGATTGGATCAAAACTGGGTGGGTTGGTCGGCGCTTTAGTATTTTCGGCGTCGGCGGGCGCATTTCCCGTATGCGGCTTCGATGTTCCTGACGGCGACGGTCTCCACCTTCACAAAGAAGATGGCTGTTCCGTTTCAGTCCAGGAAGAAAAGAACTATGCCGGGCTGGACTACCTGACCTTCTACGACCATAGCGGAATTGATAAGCTGCTGTCCGACGACACCTTTTTTATTCAGGAGGACGGCGTAAATTATTTCGTCAGTGAGGAAGCTGATGAACCAAAGATAACCATAAAGATAAAGCATCAGGAAGCAGCAAAACCTATCTCGTTCAATGGGATGAGCGGTTATACGGCTGGAGCGGATTACTTTGTCCAGGTTCTACCCGGCTGGAAAGACAGGAAGGACAGCGGTTACTCATTGAACATTTCATGCACGTTTGTTGCCGCCGGGAACCAGCAGAAAGCATTTAAAACGCGATTCTGCGTGCCTCAGACGATTGCCGGAAGTAAGCAGATGACCCTCTACAAATCCCTAGTGACTAAGATTCAGCCGTGACGTGAAGCGATATCTCATCTTGAATGGCGACAAGACGACAGCCAATGGTACCGTCGAGGCTACGGCAACCACGATTCAACTGAATGGCCAGGATGTCGCACACGAAGGCGATAGCGTGTCCTGCCCAGCCTGCAACACGACGGGCAAGATTCAGTGTGACGGCCCCCGCCAAGTTATGACCGCGCCGGACGGAAGGCATGCGGCTCTGAGCGATGATCTGTGCATCTGCGGTTGTCATCCGCCGCCGAAGTTGATTGCTTCGCAGACCATGATGTCTACCGAAGCGTAGTTCTGGTCCAAGGACGTTTTTGAGGCGGATAGTATTTCTTGTCCGAGGGAACTCAGTCGGTTTTCTTCCCTGGTCACTCACATTGGACATGGAAGTCCCTTGTCGTATAAGGCTGCGTCCAGGGTGTCCAACGTGTCCTGGATAATTCGTGTCTACTTGCATGCGAGTGTTGGCCAAAGTCCGCAATAGAAAAGGTTGCTGTCCCTTCTCGGGAGATCGACATGAAGTGCTGGATATGTGGAGACGAGGGCACAACGGGTGAACATTTGGTTAAAGCTTCCGATCTGAGGCGATATTTCGGGTCGGTTTCGCAGAAGATGCCACTGTTCTATCACACGTCTAAGCATCACAACGTTCGGCTAGGAAGCACGAATGCTGACCGTCTCAAATCAAAAGCGCTTATCTGCAATCGCTGCAATAGTAGCCTTACACAGCCGTATGACCGCGCGTGGGAGCGCTTCTCTGCATACCTAGAACAACGATTTGCGCAGTCACCGAATCTTGGTTACGTCGATCTTGGCCGTGTTTTTCCGGCGCACAGCAAGCGTTCGGCGGTCGACTTGCAACTATACTTTGTAAAATTATTTGGATGCCGAATTGTTGAGGAAAGTGTTCCAATCGACACAACATCGTTTGCTGACGCGCTCATCAATCGGAAAGTGCTGAACAGCATCTATTTGGGCTTTGCGTTGCTGCCAGACGGAACCGGCAAGAGGGTGGCCGGTGTTACACCTATTCAGGGGTTGGACTTTAACGGCGTTGTGCGATATGCGACGTGGCTTTATTCTATCGGCGATGTCAGCGTTTTTGTGACTTACTCTGAGCTACCGAAGCTAACCAGGTCAGTGCGATGGTGGCGGCCTACTCGTCATGGCCGCACCGTTCCGCTTACGAACACAACTCGATGGCACTATTGATGGCATCTCATCTTTACTCGTGACATAAAAGGAAAAGCCAACATGACCGCCGCCATATTTTCGTTTTTCGGCGTCATCATAGGTGCCCTTCTTCAGTATTTCTTTACTCGGCACCTCGATCGGCAGAAGCATCATAGGGAACTGCGGACGCAGGCGTATACCGATTACCTGAAATGTGTGTCCGAGCACGCTAACTTGCGGACGCCGCGTGATTCTCCCGAAGGACGTGACCTCGGGTTCAGAACGGCGGATGCAAAATGCCGTATCTGCCTATATGGATCGCCTATCGTTGTTCGTGCATTCGCAACGTTTGAGCGACTTGGTGCGACGATGAACACCAAGGAACAGCGAACGGCATTTACTCAGATGGTTCTGGAAATGAGAAGCGATTCAGCATACAACGGGCACGTTGAGTTGGCCGAGCTCGAAGCCGTTCTTCTCGGATATGAGGCAAAGGTGATGTAGCCTAAAGCGCAGATTGTGATTCACCCCGGGCACGTTCGACACCCAAGACACAGCTTTATCCGACAAGGGTTCAGCCTGTCTGGGGTAGATGTCCAACGATGATTGTTGTCCGAGGTCGGACAGAAAGACAGAATGGCTTACCCACCCCACCGCTTTCTAGCTCATGGCCTGCACAGGTGCCCGAGCCAGGCAGCGACAACTCAACATGTCGAGCGGAACTGTTCGCGTGTCCGGGCAGGGCAAGTAATCAAGTTGGACATTTACCCCAGACAGGCTGAAACCCTTCTCAGGCAAGAGGGTGTCCAGGGTGTCCGACGTGTCCGGGGAATTTGGCATGTTGTATCGGCATGTCGCTAACTTTGAGTTCTACGCATCGACCGGAAGATTTCAGTTAAAGGCATACATTTATGACCGACGACGAACTTATCCAACGCATTGCGACTCAGGAGGACAACTTTGTCGAACGCAAGCCACCGGGTGTTAACAGGTCGGAAATAAGGCAAACGTTGAGCGCGTTCGCCAACTCGGTGCCGTCAGATCGCACTGCGGTTTTATTTATCGGAGTCCACGACAGAACTGGCAAGATTATTGGCGTGCCGGTAGATCAAACGGACTCGAAACAGAAGTTGATCCGCGAAATCGCTGAGAAGGACTGTTACCCACCTATCAAGACAGTCACATGTCGCGTGCTCGCCCAAGACGGGCTGCATATCGTGGCAGTCATGGTGTCAGCTAGTGAGGATCGGCCGCACTTCACAGGGCCGGCCTATGTGCGTCGGGGATCGGAGTCGGTAAATGCATCACCGGAATTGTTCAAAGAGCTGATTGCTGGACGCAGCAGCAAAGTGAGGGCAATCCTCGACATGCGTGGCCGCACGATATCGTTTCAAAGCATTGGGCACAAGATCGGAGACACAAGCGTTGTCTCAGACGTTGGGTTTAGACAAGGCGGCGAGTGCGTTGTTGAGGCGTGTGATATGCACGTCGTCCACTTGAACATCCTCAATAACGGAATGGCTGGACGGTCCGTGGCCGAGCCCATCGAGCATGTGGAAGTCAACTATGATTACGTCAAGCACCGTCCGATGCTGGTTGTGCGAGGGCGATAGCCTAGAATCGGGAGAAACGCGAGCATGGTCACGACGGTTACCTTCGATGCGAATACACTGGCAAAAATTAACGAGCATGCCGCAGTCGTTTCGGCTTTAGGCGATGGACGCATCAAGGGCTATTTTTCTCAAACATATCGAAGTCTAGAAGGAATTCAGAAGAAAGACCGAGCGGAGATGCTGGCAAAGACGAACATCGTAAGCCGATCTACGTCGCCGGACAAACAGACTGCGAATATTACGATCGAAGTCCGCCACTATCGACCACCGCTAGATGAGAAATATGAGGCCGCCGTGCAGGAAGCGCTGAGCCTAGGTCTGCGAGCTCTTCGTGGACCCGCTCGCTGGGTTGACGGTTTGAACGTGAAAGACCCCAACCAATCCTTTTACGTGGTCGAGACGATTCAAGAGATGGTGGCTCATCGCGAGAGGGTGAATGAAGTTGCCACTGCTATCGAAATGCGCGGCGTTGGGCGCGCGATCGCTTTGAGGCTAGGCAATCAATACAACGCTTCAGACGGTGTGACGGCAGATAACCCTAAGCTTTGGCTTGAGGGCCTTGGTCATGCTAAAACCAAGGCACAACGAAAGGTGGTCGCCAAGGCGATTGCCGAGTGGTCGGATGGCGATGGCATTGCTTCGCATGTTGGCTACGGTATCGACCTATACTGTTCCGATGACTTCGGACACAATGCGGGTAGTCCGACGATAATGAGCCTCGAAAACCGTGCGTGGCTATCGTCAGCTTACGGCGTCGCCTTTGTGACGCTGTCTGAATTGGCGGAACAGCTGGATGGCAGATAGACCAACGTTTTCAGCCGTCAACGCGTCGTAGCCTGATTGATCTGGGGGATTGAGCAGTGACGCTCGCGCCTTCCTTAACATCACCGGCAGCGCTGTTTCGCAAACTTGAACGCGAGTCGTATCGAACTTACCATTCCCGTAGCCGCGTTCATAAGGCGGATCACTTTTTCAACTTCTGCGTCACAGCGCATGCTATGCGCGACTATGTCCTAGAACACTTGGGAAAGATCCAGGCGCGGGACAAAGAGCCGTTCCACGCGCAATGGAACACCGAACCTCTGCTTGTGGCTGTGAGGGACATCGCTAATTCATCAAAACACTTCGAGCTTCGTGACAGGACATCAGGCCAGCGTAAGGCCGCGGCCACAATGAGAGTTCGTCACCGGAAGTCGAAATTTATCGAGGTCTACACGAATGGGGAAGGAAGATTCGATTTAGTAGCAACCGAGGGACAAGATATAAGCGTCAAGCTATCGGACAGGACAACATTGCCACTGCACGAATTCACTCATGGGATCATGAACTACTGGCGGGACTACCTGCGCCAGCATGGAATCAAAGTCCGACGCCAGCCCTTGTCACAACTTATCGGTAGTGTCGCCTAGCTATGAAATCATAGATGCCCGTGAACCTGTCGCCGAATACGACTTCACAATCAGGTTGTCGCCTCTCGATTCGGTGCCTTCGCAACGTCGCTGTCTGACTCTTGAATCTGGGCTGCACGCAGGCGACGAGCATCCCTGTCTATCCACAGATCGCAGTGCACGTCATTGCAATCTATGTCCTGTGCCAGAACCCGAAAATGTAATCGTGATGGGCTTGGAACCTTGCATCGATTCCCACCGAACGCGGCACCCGTAGGTCCGCTCAAGTTGATATCGGGATCATCTGAGTTCGGTGGCTTGCGAGAAAACCAGTAACCGAAGTGGACGTATTTCTTGGACTCTGGCGGGAGGTCAAATTGTTCCACATAGCGCGGCTGAATCGATCCGTCTGCCTGCGGTGCATTTATAACGTAGGCCATGCAGTCCTTCAGATGCGCGCTCGATCGGTTCTTTACGACTGCTGTCACGTTATAGCCCTTGATATCTTCGTTGAAGGTGAAGTTCGGCGAACGAAGCTCGTCCGTGATTGTCACCTTGAGCGGTTTTACCATCCTGTAAGCCTTGATTCCAGTCAACAGGATCGCTACCAGCAGAGCTACTAACCAACTAACTACTGCCACCGCCAAGCCGTTTTCGATCTGATTCGGTATCGCGCCGATACCCATACGCTTAAGGATATAACCGAGGAGCACCGCACTAACGACAGTTGGCCAGCCGAAGGTCTGCCCCGTAGCGTCTCGAACTGCGAAGCGACACCATTCCCGCAGAAAGCGCTTAAGTTTGTTCTTGTCCATTCCGCTCACGTTCGTCGCGGGACACCGTTGCTCATCAATCCAGCTTCAAGATTACTGAACCTCGCCCACACATCGTCTCGATATGCATTTTGCATCGGATCGTGTGCAATACCTTGCCTGAACAGGCGTTCCTCTTCCACTAGACTCGTTGCAATAGCAATGCACCATTCAACGGCATATTCGGCCTCGTCTTGCAGCACGTCATCGACGCGATTGAAGTTTATGGCTCGGCATGCCCGAGTCCACCAGCGTTCCAGGCGTGTATATTCGTCTCGGGCCTCTGGCTTCGTTAGCGCCGTGCCGTCCACCTTGTATCTATGCAGTAGATCAAGAGCTTCTTCGCGTAGGCGCCGTTTCGCGAGGTCTTCCTCGTGATGCTCTTTGCATAGACCGCCAGCATACGGACTCTCATAACATCCGAATCTGGTGCATTGGGGCAGTTTTCTTCGCGTCATCGGTTGTTACTGGGCAGTATCGGGGTGGGGCCAGTCGATTGCTAGAACTCGGGTAGGTTATCGAGGTTGTCCACTAGCTTGTTGTCATTCACCGTTTTGAGATAGTCAGTCCCATTGAGCCGTATGACATAAACTTGCTTCCCTTTGTCCCAATTACCTTGGGCATTCTTGTAAATTGTGACGAAGGTGGTGCCACTTTGGATTGCTGCAACGATATCTTGGCGGGTATGCTCACTGGTTTGGCCTACAGAGTCGCCATTATCCACGGCGATGCGCAGGCGATTGATGTGAGTGTGTTGCTGGTTGAATTGAACCCCGTAAATCAGGTAATCGGCCCACTTCGGCATGGCGGTCTCCGTTTATGGTTTTTGCCAGTCTAGTATCGCCCCAGCGGTTCGTCTAGAGGAATACGCGCCGAAAAGGCATTTGTGGCCGGACGCGTTGGACACCACGGACACAGCCTTATTTGAAGGGGTTTCAGCCGTCCTGGGTAGGTGTCCAGCGAAAAAAGCCCACCGCGAAGGTGGGCAAAACTGCGTCCGAGGCGACTCGCAGTTACAACACGGCACCAAATAGACAGAACGGCTTACCCACTGTTTTCTAGCTCATGGCCTGCACGGGTGGCCGCTTCGAAAACCGTGGATAAGCTGTTCAAAATGGAACAACCGTCGCGATTGTCTGTTGGCTGCCGCCGATCACGCGAGTTCGCGAATTAACTCACAGATGCTTGCGGCAGTATTCCCACGCATTTCTTTCGTGATCGGGACTTTCTTGCCACCGCTCATCATCGCGTAGGCGACAGAATCGGTCATGCTGAGATAGCCACCTTTGCCGGATCGTTGCGAAGCTTCCCAGCCGAAATCGTAGACGTCTTTGTAGCTCAGGGATTGACTGCCCCAGCGGATGCCGACACCTGGTTCAATGACGATCGTATGGTCTCGCCAGTTGAGGCGATGAACCACCAGCATCGGCGTCAGAACCGCGACGGGCATCAGCAGGATGCCAACGAGCAGGTTGTCGTTGACGGCCACAAAGAAGCACGCCGCTAGTCCGGCGAGGATCACCGCAACAACAGGCACCACCGTCACGATATCGGCGGCAACGAAATTCAGCCGTCGCTGCCGGAACGTAACCGCAACTTTGCCATCCGCCAGTTGAACTCGCTCGTATACTGGCCTAGACCCTATCCCATGCTTCGCCGCTTTATCGGAACCTCGCGACAATCGCACGACTCCACGCACGGCCTGATAGATAAACCAGGGCACACTGGCCCAACGAAGCAGGTTCATGAGCGGAAAGTTCAGACCGAAGGGAACATAGCGATCACCGTATCGCCCAAGGATCAGCAACGGCACGACAAACGGGAAGAAACGGAATGCCAGCCGAATGACGGCCGACGCATAGTCCAGCATCCGTTCAAGACCATCCGTGACATCCATAGCCGGACCTGAATATGCGGCGGAACCGCTTTCGGTTTGCGGCACATTGAATCGATGCATGCCGAGTTTGAAATTGGCGGCGGCTGGTCCATCCGTTGGTAATACGCGAGCCTTGATCTGCTCATCAACGCTTCCGAGCACACCATCCTGTCCATCGATGTAGTAGCTGCCTGTCTTTGCCTGGTTGTCGTCGTTCTGCATACGGTTCCCCGATGTAAATACCCGTCGCTTCGAAGTGCGGGACAGGTAGCCGCAAGCCCAACCCTTACCGGGCGATGGTCATGTTGCCAATGACAGTCATCGGCGGATTGGCATAGAGCGTTTTCAAGACGGGATAAGTTCGGTCCGTGCAAATTGCGCCGTTGCAGTTGCCACCACTTCCCTGTCCGAAACCGTCAAAGTGATTGGTCAGGCCGAGGGCATGCACGAGCTCATGCTCAACCAGTGGCTCAAACGGCGCGCAACTGGCATTGCTGAAATCGACATCCACGTTGAACGTTGGGCGGGGGTCGATGAGCGGGCTGGAATCAACTTCAGCTTGCCAGTCAGCGGCGAGAGGCGGATCGATGGAATAGGTCGGATCAACCCACTGGCTGAAAATATTCTGACGATTTGCATACAACTGCCCGCAGTTATTCGGCTCTGATGCACTGGCAGTCGGCGGCGTCGCATTGTTGAAAATCACCCCTCGCGTGACGGATGCCGGATTTGTCGTTGCCGGAAGGCGGTTGAACACCGTTTTGCCGATCGCCGCTTCAAGATTGTTCAGGGCCGTCGTGACTGTCGCACTATTACTCGTATCCAGAAACGGAATCAGACCGTCGCGTTCAATGTTCCAGCGATACGAGTGCAGACCATCTACGCCGCCCTTGAAGGGGTTCCCAATCGCGCCGTATGCACCGGACGTATCCCAGATGGGCGTGTTAGTCGTCGTGCCCTGGCTGGTCGCAATGTCAGCGCGGATTTGTGAGTCCGTCGGAACAACCATCGCAGGCGTGCTGTTGGTCGCCGAGTTCGTTTGGTTGTTGTCGCCGCCACCGCCGCCACAAGCGGCCAGCGAAGCCGCTATCACTGCTGCTGTTAATTTGCCTCGCATATCGCACCCGTATTTTTTGTGGATCGGATAAGCACTGCACTAACCATGCTCGGGCGGATAATAACGCAAATAGGCCAAAATGGCCTATTCAGATGTAGCAGGGAGCATTGCGGCATGCTTCCATCCGTCCATCATCCCCGTTACAAGGCTCTCCGAGCCCACCTGAAAACTCTGCGGAAGAGCGCTGGGCTTACCCAGGTCGACTTGGCCAAACTACTGAATGTTGATCAATCTTATTTATCGAAGATTGAGCGCGGTGAACGCTACATGGACATTTTGTTCTATCTGGACTGGTGTCGAGCGTGTGAGATGGAACCAAACGAAGCCGTCATGAAGCTGGTGGAAGCAGGAGCTTAGGGAAAGCCTGCCAATGTTTCGCGGATCCCGGCAACTCAAGAAGACCAGCCAAGCCCCTGCCGCTTATCCGCGTCAACCGCTTCCAACTGGAAGCAAACCCGGAATGTTATTAAAACGAAAGTGTTTTCCGAGTTTTTTGTCCATCGATGGACAATTCATCTACCCGTGATGTGAACATATTTTCTTTCCATTCAACGACATAAGAAATTGCAACGTCGTTGTCCATCCAGCGTGTGGTGATCGGCAGGAAATGCGGGTAGGCGCTGCGCGCGGCGGGGGCGGGTTTGTTCATCGTGGCGTGGAGGTTGTTGGCGGTGTTTTGGGTGCATCGACAGCGGCGTTGCGTGGATTCGCGCGGTGGCGGTGGTCCGCCAGCGCGCTCTGAATGATCTCGCCGAACAGGGTGGCCGAAGCCCGTCTCTGCTTCGTGCCGCCGGGGCTCACTGTCCCGGCTTCTCGACGAACTCGAACGGCAGGCCGCGCCGACGCATCCATTCGCCGAGCGCCTGGCCGGTGCCCGCTCGCCACGGCCGCAATTTAGCCGGTTCCACCAGCCGGTATTCGAGCAATTCCGGCGACAGCGCGACCGTCCCGTATGCCTTCACGTGATACGCAATGATCAGTTCGTTCTTGCGGATGAATTCATACACGCCGATCAGTTCCACCGTCTCCGCGTGCAGCGAGGTCTCTTCGAGCACTTCACGGGCGATGCCCTCTTCCGGCGTCTCGCCGTTTTCGAGGAAGCCGGTGATCAGCGCGAACATGCCCTCCGGCCACGCGGCGTTGCGCGCCAGCAGAATCTTGCCTTCGTACTCGACGATCGCCGCCACCACCGGCAGCGGGTTGTTCCAGTGGACGTAACCGCACGCCACGTCGGGACAGGTCTGGCGGATGCGCCCGCCTTCGTGTTCGGGGTCGGCGCGCTCGGTCAACGGGGTGGCGCAGCGCGGACAAAATTGGTAATCGGTCATGGCGTGAGGGACGTCTCGTTTGTTTTGTAGCGGTTTATGTTTTACGTGTGGCGGGTGTGGGCGGACATGTGCGGACTGGGGCGTGTGCGGCCTGGCTGGAAAGCGCTCAGGCACTCAGGCACGCGCGTTCACGTCGCGCACAGCTCGCGCACTTCGGCGGTGAAACGCTCGACCGTTTCCGGTTGTGTGTCCCACGCGCACATCAGCCGGCAACCGCCCGCGCCGATGAACTCGTAGAACTTCCAGCCGCGCGCGCGCATGGCCTTCGCGGCGTTCGCGGGCAACTGCGCGAACACCGCGTTCGATTCTCGCGGAAACATGATGCTCACGCCGGGAATTTCCTGCAACCGGGTTTGCAGTAATTCGGCCATCGCATTCGCATGGCGCGCGTTGCGCAACCAGACGTCGTTATCGAGCAGGCCGAGCCAGGGCGCGGAGATAAAGCGCATCTTCGATGCCAGCTGGCCGGCCTGCTTCAGACGATAAGCGAAATCGTCGGCGAGCGCGCGGTCGAAGAACACCACCGCTTCGCCGACCGGCAAGCCGTTCTTGGTGCCGCCGAAACACAGCACGTCGACGCCCGCGCGCCACGTGATCTCCGACGGATGCACGTCGAGCGCGGCCACCGCGTTCGCGAAACGCGCGCCGTCCATATGGACTTTCAGATGACGCCGCTTGGCGATCGCTGCGATCGCGCGCACTTCCTCGACGCTGTAGACCGTGCCGACTTCCGTCGACTGGGTCAGCGTGACGACCTTCGGCTTCGGGTAATGGATATCGGCGCGGCGCGTGACGACCGCCTCGATCGCGTCCGGTGTGAGCTTGCCGCCGATGCCCGGCGCGGTCAGCAGTTTCGAGCCGCCCGAGAAGAATTCCGGGCCGCCGCATTCGTCGGTTTCGATGTGCGCGAGTTCGTGGCAAATCACCGAGTGATACGACTGACACAGCGACGCAAGCGCCAGCGAGTTGGCCGCCGTGCCGTTGAACACGAAGAACACTTCGCAGTCGGTCTGAAACAGTTCGCGGATGCGGTCGCAAACCTGGTTGGTCCAGGAGTCGTCGCCGTAGGCCGGTTCGTGGCCGCTATTGTTGGCGGCGATCAGCGCGTCGAGCGCTTCGGGGCAGATGCCGGCGTAGTTGTCGGACGCGAAATGTTGCATGACTAGACGCGCCCGGCGACAGGCGCGTTGGGATGACGGGGAAGCGGTTATTTTAGTGCGCTGGGGGGATTTGGTCTTAGGGGGGCGGGTCGGGTGACTGTTGTGGCGTGGTTGGGTGGGGAGAGTTGGGATGACTGTTGCCGAGAGGCCGTGCGCAGGAGCCAGCTGCTTGTTCGCCGTGGGCCGGGCGCGGAGGCGAGCAGTGTGTTCTCCCCCGCCCCGGTCATGCCATCAGGAGCATCCGCAATCGGGCATGCGACTGCGGCCGTGCGGCCAGTGCGCCACCCCGATCAGGCCGACCGCGCCAAGCAACAAGGCCCCCGCTGCCAACCACAAAGCTAATGAGAACGAGCCGGTGTGTTCGGCGATCGGTGCGGCCACCAGCGGGCCGATGATCTGCCCAATGCCGTACGCCGCTGTCGCGTAGCCCATCAGACCGGCGGCATGGTCGCCACGTAAGTGCCGCGCTTCGCGCATCGCGAATAGCGTGATCGCGGTGAACGGCAGGCCGATCAGAATGCTACCGAGCGAGAAACCGCCGGCGGTCGGCCATACGATACCGAGCGCGATACCACACGCCTGCAGCACGTAGCAGCCCGCGAGCAACGTGCGGTTGTCCCAGTGCAGCGGCAAACGCGCCGCCAGCAAAGCACCGACGATCAGCGCCAAACCGAACATCGGCCAGAACAGGTCGGGCCAGGATGAGCCCGGGAGCGCGTGGCGCGCGATCACGGGCAGGAACGTCGCGGTGATGATGTAGCCGAAACCTGGCACGCCGTAGAGGAGGACGAGCCAGAAGGCGTCGGCGCGGTGCGGGACGCGGGTGGTGAGGGGCTGGGTTGTGGGGCGTTGGGCTGCCGCGTGTTGGGTTGCGGCGTGTTGGGCTGCCGCGTGTTGGGTTGCGGCGGCCTGAGTTGCGGCGTGTTGGCTCGCGGCGCCCTCTGTTACCACACGTTCCGTTGCCGCATCTGCTGTTGCTGCACGTGCCGCTGCGGCGTCCGCCGCCGCTGCGCCCTGCCGCGGACCCGCATTCGCCGCCCCACCATCCGACGCGCCGCCAAACACCGACCACACCACCACCGACAAAACCGCCGCAATCAACCCGAACCCGATCCATCCCACGGTGGGTCCCAATCCGCCCGCGGCACTGACCAGCAAGCCAGTCCCCGCGATGCCCACGCCCGGTCCCGTATAGATCACCCCGCCCCACCCATGCGCGCCGAGTTCATGAAGCCGCCGCAGTCCCCATTGGGAAGCGAAAACGAACGTCCACGCACTCACCGCGCCGGCGATGAAGCGCACCACCGCCCACATCCAGAACTGACTCGTGACGCCCATCGCCAGCGTCAACAATACGGTCAGCACGAGCCCCGCCCGCACCATGCGGGCCGCCTCGACCCGCCTCAGCGCTGCACACGCCACCGCGCCCACGAAATAGCCCGCGTAGTTAAACGATGCCAGCCACCCGCCATGCTGGATATCGATTTGCGGCTGCCCGTACGCGCTGCCGTGGAGCATCAACGGCAATAAAGGCGTGAACGCGAACCGCCCGATGCCGAGCGCGACGGCCAGCGTCACCATGCAGGCAAGCGCCGCGCGGCGGGCCGCATGGTTTTCGGCGGCGCGGTCTGGCGCGTCGTGGGCCGTGTCGGAGGCGAGTTGGTTCGTGAGCATGGCGGTAGACGGCAACCGGTTCGCGGTCACCGTTTCAGGTTGGGTTCAATGCATATTAGCTTGACCTTTCAATCATTAAAAATGAATAATTACGATACCACCCATCGCCAGGAGAGATCATGGATCTGGCCGCTTTGACCATATTTCGGGCTGTCGTGCGAGAAAACGGCGTGACGCGCGCCGCTGCCAAGCTCAATCGCGTGCAATCGAACGTCACCACGCGCATCAAGCAACTGGAAGAGCAACTGGGCACCGACCTGTTCATTCGCGACGGCCGCCGCCTGGTGCTGACGCCGGCCGGCGAGACGCTGCTGCCCTACGCGGAGCGCCTGCTCGCCCTCGCCGATGAGGCGCGTCACGCGGTGCGGGAGGATCGTCCGAGCGGGCGTCTGCGTTTGGGGACGATGGAAAGCGTCGCGGCCACCCGCCTGCCCGGATTGCTCGCGCGCTATCACACGCAATGGCCCGATGTCGCGCTGGAACTCGAAACCGGCACCACCGGCAAGCTGATCGAGCGCGTGCGTGAATTCGAGGTGGACGCGGCCCTGGTCGCGGAGCCGCTCGATCCGGCCGCGCTCGGCGAGTTGTTCGAGACGGTGCCGGTGTTCACCGAAGAACTGGTGATGCTGACGCCGCGTGAGCATCGGCAGATTCGGGAGGTGCGGGACATTGCACTGTCGACGCTGGTCGCGTTCGAACTCGGCTGCGCTTACCGGGCGTACATCGAGAAGTGGTATCTGGAGCACGGTGTGCGGCCGGCGCGAGTGCTGGAGCTAGGCTCCTATCACGCGATCGTCGCGTGCGTGGCGGCCGGTGCGGGCGTGGCGGTCGCGCCGCGGTCGGTGCTGGACCTGCTGGCCGATTCCAGCAATATCGCGGTTCACCCGCTACCGGAGATCGAGCCGATCGAGACGCTGCTGGTGTGGCGTCGCGGGCATTTTTCTTCCGCGCTCAATGCATTGAAGAAGACGCTGACGGCGAAGGACGGAGAGGTGGAATCCGCGGCGGTTGCTGCTGCCTCGGCGGCGGCCTGATGTTTGTGCGCGCTGAAGCGTCAGCGCAAAAAACTTAGGCCACGCAACACGCCAATACGCCGGCGCGCTGCGTGGCCCGATCAAACCCGAATCAAAGCTGCGCTTCGACCCAACCCTTCACGCCAGCCAATGCAGCAGGCAGGTTCGCGGGTTCAGTACCGCCGGCCTGGGCCATATCCGGCCGACCGCCGCCCTTGCCGCCGACTTGCTGCGCGACAAAGTTCACCAACTCGCCCGCCTTGACCTTCTTGCTGGCGTCAGCCGTCACGCCGGCAATCAGGCTGACCTTGCCGCCTTCGACGGATGCCAGCACGATCGCCGCGCTCTTCAGCTTGTCCTTCAGCTTGTCGACCGTCTCGCGCAGCGTCTTGACGTCCGCGCCTTCGAGCATGGCCGCGAGCACGTGCACACCGGCGATTTCGATTGCCTGACCGGCCAGCTCGTCGCCCTGGCTCGACGCCATCTTCGACTTCAGCGCGCTCAGCTCTTTCTCGAGCGACTTCACCTGATCCTGCACCTGCGTGATGCGCTGCGTCAGTTCCGACGGCTGCGCCTTCAGCGCCGCCGCGGCCGCATTGATGCGCGCGTCGAGATCCTGCACGAAGCGCACCGCGTTGTCGCCCGTGATCGCTTCCACGCGACGGATACCCGCCGCCACGCCACCTTCCATCACGATCTTGAAGAAGCCGATGTCGCCGGTACGATGCACGTGCGTACCGCCGCACAATTCACGCGAGAAACCGAGGTCGAGCACGCGCACTTCGTCGCCGTACTTTTCGCCGAACAGCGCCATCGCCCCGCCCTTCACCGCGTCGTCGTAGGGCATGACCTGCACGATGCCAGGCGCGTTCGCCAGCACTTCGGCGTTGACGATGGCTTCGACCTGACGGATCTGGTCGTCTGTCATCGGCGCGTTGTGCGCGAAGTCGAAACGGGTTTTCTCCGCGTCGACCAGCGAACCCTTCTGCTGCACGTGCGAACCGAGCACTTCGCGCAGCGCCTTGTGCATCAAGTGCGTGGCCGAGTGATTGCGTTCCGTGCGGGCACGACGCACCGCGTCGATTTCCGCCTTCACCACGTCGCCCACCTTCAGCGTGCCCTGTTCGAGCGTGCCGTGATGACCGACCACGTCGGCCTGCACTTTCAGCGTGTCCGCTACCGCGAAGCGCACGCTGGCGTTGGCCAGCACGCCCTGGTCGCCGACCTGGCCGCCCGACTCTGCGTAGAACGGCGTGTGGTCGAGCACGACGACAGCCTGCTGACCGTGTTCGACTGCCTGCACCGACGCGCCCTCGACATACAACGCGATCACCTTCGCGTCGTCGAAAACGACTTCTTCGTAACCGTGGAACGTGGTCTTCGCACCCGAGTATTCGAGGCCTTGCGCCATCTTGAACTTGCCCGCCGCGCGCGCCTGTTCGCGCTGACGCGCCATGGCTTCGTCGAAGGCGGCTTCGTCGACCGTGATTTCACGTTCGCGGCAGACGTCTGCCGTCAGATCCAGCGGGAAGCCGTACGTGTCGTGCAGCTTGAACGCGAGTTCGCCGTCCAGCGTCTTGCCGCCCTTCGCTTCGAGGTCGGCCAACGCGCTTTCGAGAATCGCCATGCCGTTCTCGATGGTCTCGAAGAAGCGCTCTTCTTCCTGACGCAACACGTCGGTCACGCGTTGTTCCGCTTCCTTCAATTCCGGATACGCGTCGCCCATTTGCGCGACGAGGTCCGGCACCATGCGATGGAAGAACGAACCCTTCTTGCCCAGCTTGTAGCCGTGGCGAATCGCCCGGCGCACGATGCGGCGCAGCACGTAGCCGCGACCTTCGTTGCCCGGAATCACGCCGTCGACGATCAGGAACGAACACGCGCGAATGTGATCGGCGATCACCTTCAGCGAGTTGTTGGTCAGATCCGTCACGCCGGTTTCGCGGCCGGCGGCTTTGATCAGCGCCTGGAACAGGTCGATCTCGTAGTTGCTGTGCACGTGCTGCAGCACGGCGGCAATCCGCTCCAGACCCATGCCGGTATCGACGCACTGCTTGGGCAGCGGCGTCATGTTGCCTTGCGCGTCGCGGCTGAACTGCATGAACACGAGGTTCCACACCTCGATGTAGCGGTCGCCGTCTTCGTCAGGCGATCCCGGCGGGCCACCCCACACGTCCGGGCCGTGGTCGTAGAAGATTTCCGAGCACGGGCCGCACGGGCCGACGTCGGCCATTTGCCAGAAGTTGTCCGACGCGTAGCGCGCGCCCTTGTTGTCGCCGATGCGGATGATGCGCTCGACCGGCACGCCCACTTCTTTCGCCCAGATGTCGTGCGCTTCGTCGTCTTCGTGATAGACGGTGACCCACAGCTTGTCTTTCGGCAACTGGTAGACGCCCGTCAGCAATTCCCACGCGTAATGGATCGCGTCGCGCTTGAAGTAGTCGCCGAACGAGAAGTTGCCCAGCATTTCGAAGAACGTGTGGTGACGCGCGGTGTAGCCGACGTTTTCCAGATCGTTATGCTTGCCGCCGGCGCGCACGCTGCGCTGCGAGGTCGTGGCGCGCGAATACGGACGCGATTCCGCGCCGAGGAACACGTCTTTGAACTGCACCATTCCCGAATTGGTGAAGAGCAGGGTCGGGTCGTTGCCGGGCACAAGGCTCGACGAGCGAACGATCGTATGGCCCTTCGATTCGAAGAACTTGAGGAATTTCTCGCGGATTTCGGCGGCTTTCATAGCGTGCGGGGGACGGTCCTGGCTGTGACCGGCGGCATCGTGGGATGCGCCAAGTGTCTGTTTCTTAAACGACTGATTATACGGGATCGGCGCCCGTGCGCGACGGCCTGTCCGCCAGTTAGCCGTTCGGCCAGGTTTGAGCGGGCAGCGCGAGACACGGCGCGCGCAATCAGGGTACGCGATTCGTCCTATGCCGTTCGGCCGACTGCGCCGGCGCGCGGGAATCGCTTAAGATTGCCTCCATCCGCGGCGCCGTGCGCGCTGCTTCGGCTACCTAGGAGACATCGAACAACATGGGCGCTCTCAGTCATATCCGCGTGCTGGACCTCACACGTGTGCTCGCCGGGCCGTGGTGCGCGCAGACGCTTGCCGATTTCGGCGCCGACGTGATCAAGATCGAACGCCCGGAAGTCGGCGACGACACCCGGCATTGGGGCCCTCCGTATCTGAAAACGCCGGACGGCGCGGACACGCGCGAGGCCGCCTACTACCTCGCGGCCAACCGCAACAAGCGCTCGGTCACCGTCGACATCGCCTCGCCCGAAGGTCAGCGGATCATCCGTGAACTGGCCGCGCAAAGCGATGTGGTGCTGGAGAACTACAAGGTCGGCCAGTTGCAGAAGTACGGTCTGGATTACGCATCGCTGAAGGAAGTGAAGCCCGATCTGATCTACTGCTCGGTGACGGGGTTCGGGCAGACCGGCCCGTATGCGCAGCGCGCGGGCTACGATTTCATCGTGCAGGGCATCGGCGGCTTCATGAGCATTACCGGCGAGCGCGACGGCCAGCCGGGCGGCGGTCCGCAAAAGGCCGGCGTGGCGATCGCCGACCTCATGACCGGCATGTACTCGACCGTCGCCGTGCTGACCGCGCTCACGCACCGCGACCGCACGGGCGAAGGTCAATACATCGACATGGCGCTGCTCGACGTGCAGGTAGCGATGCTCGCCAACATGAATTCGAACTTCCTCGCCAGCGGCCAGCCGCCGGTGCGCTGGGGCAATGCGCATCCGAACATCGTGCCCTACCAGACCTTCCAGACCAGCGACGGCTGGATCATCGTCGCGGTCGGCAACGACGGGCAATTCCGCAAGTTCGTCGAGGCGGGCGGCCGCCCGGAACTGGCCGACGACGAGCGCTTCGCCACCAACCCGGCGCGCGTGCGTCAGCGCGAAACGCTCGCGCCGATGCTTGCCGACATGGTGCGACTACAGGGCAAACATCAGTGGATCACGGCGCTGGAAGCGGCGGGTGTGCCGTGCGGGCCGATCAACGATCTCAACGAAGTCTTCGAGAACGAGCAGGTGGTGGCGCGCGGCATGCAGATCGATCTGCCGCACCCGTCGGCCGGCGCGGTCAAGCTGGTGCGCAATCCGATCAGGATGAGCGGCACGCCGCCCGAAGCGCTGACTGCCCCGCCTACACTGGGTGAGCATACGGAGAGCATTCTTCGTGACGTGCTGGGGTATGACGAGGCGCGGATCGCGGCGTTGCGCAAGCAGTCGGTGATTTGAGGCGGAAGAGCCCACGGAGCGTCTTGAGGCCTGCGCCGCGGCGCGGTGATGCGGCGTTGTGATGTGGCGTTGTGATGTGGCGTTGTTTTGGTGTCGCGGCCCAGGTTGGCGGTACACCCAGGTTGGCGGTACACCCAGGTTCGCGGCACACATTAGGCCGCAAAATGCGGAGCAACGCGATCTGCCCTCGTGTGCCGCGAAAATCGGCTCAGCCTTCTTCGCCGAACGACCCGAGCCAGCGGCGTCCTTCTTCCCAATCGCCGAGTCCGCTATCGGCATTGATATGACCGCGCGGGCCGATGCCAATCCAGCGGCTGCCCCAGCCGCTCGCGCAGTTCTGTGAGAACGGCTCACTGCCGTACGGATCGTCGCTGCTCGCCACGACAATGCTGGCAAACGGCAAGCGCGTGAGCGGGATCGGTGCGAAGCCGCCGGCGTCCTGCGGGAAACGATTGCCGGAAGAATCGGGCACGGCCACCAACAACGCCCCCGCCACCTTCGCGAGCTGCGCGGCGCTCGCGTACTGCGAGGCCCAGAACGCCGTTGTCAGGCAGCCGAGACTATGTGCGGCGAACACCACGGGCGCATCGACGGTGCTCACCGCAGCGTCGAGCGTGCGGCACCACGCGTCGCGTGAAGGATGGTCCCAGTCCGGCATCTGAACACGCGTGAAAGCCGGATCGAGCGCTTCCCAGCGGGTTTGCCAGTGGCCTGCGCCGGAGCCTTGGTAACCGGGTAGTACGAGTAGGTTGAGTTTTTGTCCGCTCATGCGTTCGGTGTGGTTAATGGTGAAGCCGTTGATACATTGATTCGCTGGACGTCGATCCTTGATCCTTGATCGTCGATCGCGAAACCCCCGCATCACCGTATCACACGCCCCACCCCCACGCCACGCGGGTCCGCAGCCGGCTCGGGCGTCGTGCCCTCCACGCGGATCATCTGCACGTCGCCGTTGAACGACTGGCCTTCGAGCGTGTAGCCCTTCGCTTGCAGTTGCTCGGCCAGCTCACCGGTGATCGGACGATACGGCTCGAAGTAGATCGTCTTCTGCGGCAACAACTGGTGATGAAAACGCATCGCGGCGAGCGCGTCCGTCGGCGTCATGCCGAAGTCGAACAGATCGGTCATCACCTGGAAAATCGAGGTCAGAATCCGCGACCCGCCCGGCGTGCCGATGACGAGCGCGATCTTGCCGTCCTTCAGCAGCAGCGTCGGCGTCATCGACGAAAGCGGGCGGCGGCCCGGCGCCACCGTGTTGACTTCCACACTGCTCGCACCGGATGGGCTCGCGCTGGCCGGTTTGGTGACGAAATCGTCCATGGCGTCGTTCAGCAGGAAGCCGCCGCCGTCCACCACCACGCCGGAGCCGAAATCGCCGTTCAGCGTGTAGGTGTTCGACACGGCATTGCCCCACTTGTCGACCACCGAGAAATGCGTGGTTTGCGCCTTTTCCGGCAACGCATCGCCAAGCCCGGGTTTGACCGGCCTGGCGCCGGGAACCTCGTCGGGCGTGACTTCGTCGGCGCGTTGCGCGAGGTAGGCGTCGTCGATCAGTTTGTCGACCGGCACCTTGTACGAATCCGGATCGCCCAGGTATTGCTGACGGTCGGCGAACACGCGGTCCTCGATCTGCGCGATCAGGTGGATATACGGCGCCGAATTCAACGCGAGACCATCGAAAGCCTGCTTCAGATCGGCCTTCATCTTCAGCATCTGAATCAGCCCGACGCCACCCGAACTCGGCGGCGGCGCGGTGACGACCTGGTAGCCGTTCCAATCGGCGGTGAGCGGCTGGCGCCACACGGCCTTGTACTGGATCAGGTCCTGCTTCGTGACGAGTCCGTGGCCGTACATCTGCTGCGCGATCAGATCCGCGGTGCGGCCTTCGTAGAATTCGCGGCCGCCGTCGCCTGCAATGCGCGACAGGGTTTGCGCAAGCTCGGGCTGGCGATACGTCGCGCCCGCTTTGAGATTCGAGAAGTAGGCGTCGAAATTGGTCTTGCCGGCGAAATTCTTCGCCGCCGCGTCGTGGCGCTGCTGCAGCCACGGCTCGACCACGAAACCATCGGTGGCGTAACGGATCGCGGGCGCCAGCACCTGTTTCCACTTCAGTTTGCCGAAGCGCTGCTGCGCCTCCCACATGCCTTCGACGGTGCCCGGCACCCCTACCGCGCGATGCCCGACCACGCTCATGCCCGGCACCAGGTTGCCCTTGTCGTCGAGGTACATGTCGCGGGTCGCCTGCTGCGGCGCGCGCTCGCGGTAGTCGAGAAAGTACGGCTTGCCGTCCATCAACACGGTCATGAAGCCGCCACCGCCAATGTTGCCGGCATCCGGACGGGTCACGGCCAGCGTGAAGGCCATCGCGACGGCGGCATCGACCGCGTTGCCGCCGGCGGCGAAGATCTGCTGCGCGGCGTCCGCGCTGTAACGATCCGGCGCCGCCACCGCGGAAGCATCCAGCACGGCCTTGGGCAGCGGCGTTTTCGCGAGCGCAGCGACCGGCGAGAGACTGGCTGCGGCCAGCGCGAACAAAGCTGAAACCGTCACGATCCGGGCGAAAGAAACAGAAACGAAAGGCGCGCGACGCGCGTGGTGGGTCGGGTCAGACATCCGAGATACTCCGGGAACGATGGGCGCCATCGGCACCCGAGCGGCTGAAGCTCGGGCAAGGCGGCAAAGGGCGGTGCGGCCAGCGCGGACGGCGGCTATGTCAGCTCGCGCGGCGCGTTTGGACACAAGCGGCACCACCCAGGAAAAATAGAGCGGCGAATTCATGAGGCGTGCGGAGCGCAACCCACGCTCGCCACGCAGCACGCGGCGGACTCCCGCCAGCGCGGTCATCGGCTTCGGCTGACTGGCGCATTACCTACGCCAACGCATCAACCAGCGCATCGGCCGGAGGCCCGAGGCCAACGGCGGACACACCACGCCGCTCGCATCCTAAGTCGCCGCCCTGCCCCCGAACAAACCGTTTTACCTCCTGTTACAGCACCTTAAACGCAGCTTGCGGCAAGCGTCCAGACCCTCGAAAAACCGTAGAAACCGCTCGAACGTTGGCTGCGCGCCGCACTCGCCTGTCGCAAAGGGACGCGTCAGGTAGAATTAACGGATAAGCGGGCGCATTGCGCGCCCCGACCGACTTTCACCTTCTCGCATGAATACCGAACGCAACGACGCGCCAGCGGCATCCAATTTCATCCGCAACATCATCGACGACGACAACCGCACCGGCAAGTGGGGCCAGCGCGTCGAAACGCGCTTTCCGCCCGAGCCGAACGGCTATCTGCATATCGGTCACGCCAAGAGCATCTGCCTGAACTTCGGCGTGGCGCGCAGCTACGGCGGCGTGTGCCATCTGCGCTTCGACGACACCAATCCGGAAAAGGAAAGCGTCGAATACGTCGACTCGATTATCGACGCCGTGCGCTGGCTCGGTTTCGAGTGGGAAAAAGACGGCAAGGAACAGCTCTACTACGCGAGCAACTACTACGACAAGCTGTACGAGTTCGCCGAACTGCTGATCGAACGCGGCAAGGCTTACGTGGACAGCCAGTCGGCCGAAGAAATGCGCGCCAACCGCGGCTCGGCCCAGGAGGTCGGCACGCCGTCGCGCTTCCGCGAGCGTTCGGTGCAGGACAACCTCGACCTGTTCCGCCGCATGAAGGCCGGCGAGTTCAAGGAAGGCGAGCACGTGCTGCGCGCGAAGATCGACATGTCGTCGCCGAACTTCAATATGCGCGACCCGGTCATCTACCGCATCCGCTTTGCGCATCACTACCGTACCGGCGACGCCTGGTGCGTGTACCCGATGTACGACTACACGCATTGCATTTCGGACGCGTTGGAAAACATCACGCATTCGCTGTGCACGCTCGAATTCGAAGACCATCGTCCGCTGTACGACTGGATTCTGAACGAGCTGGCTGAAGCGGGTATTTTCACGCGCCCGCTGCCGCAACAAATCGAGTTTTCGCGCCTGAACCTGACCTACGCGATCACCAGCAAGCGCAAGCTGCTGCAACTGGTGACCGAAGGCCATGTGGAAGGCTGGGACGATCCGCGTATGCCGACCATCGTCGGCGTGCGTCGGCGCGGCTTCACGCCCGAGGCGATCCAGTTGTTCTGCGAGCGTATCGGCGTGACCAAGGTCGATTCGTGGATCGACATGAGCGTGTTCGAAGGGGCGCTGCGCGACGATCTGGACGACAAGGCGCCGCGTACGGCGGCCGTGCTCGATCCGGTCAAGCTGATCATCGACAACTTCCCCGAAGGTGTGAGCGAGCCGTGCACTGCGCCGGTTCATCCGCATCATCCGGAACACGGTGTGCGCGAGTTTCCGATTTCGCGCGAGCTGTGGATCGAGCGCGACGACTACAACGAAGCGCCGCCGAAGGGTTATTTCCGTCTGTTCCCGGGCAACAAGGTGCGACTGCGTTACGGCTACGTGATCGAATGCATCGGCGCGGATAAAGACGAGAACGGCAACATCGTCGCGGTGCATTGCAATTACTTCCCGGACAGCAAGTCGGGCACCGAAGGCGCGAACAACTACAAGGTCAAGGGCAACATTCACTGGGTCAGCGCGGCCGCCGCCTACCCCGCCGAAGTGCGCATTTACGACCGTCTGTTCAAGGAGCCGCAACCGGACGCCGGTGGCCGCGAATTCCTCGACGCGCTGAATCCGGACTCGAAGCGCGTGGTTCACGCGTATCTCGAACCGGGCGCGCAAAATGCGCTGCCGGAGCAGCGCTATCAGTTCGAGCGCCATGGCTACTTTGTCGCCGACCGCGTCGACTCGACGCCGGGCAAGCCTGTGTTCAACCGCATCGTCAGCTTGCGCGACAGTTGGGGCAAGCCGGCGTAAGCTTGAGCGACTGCCGGTCGTAGCGCATCTGAAGTTGAAGACGGCGTGCATCTCGTTGATGGGATGCACGCCGTTTCGTTGCATCATGTTCCATCGACAGTGACAGCGCGCCCATCCGGATGCGCCAGTCCCGGAGGTCCGATGAAAATTGCTGCCCGCCGCGGGGCGAGTACCGGTGAGCCGACACACGTAGCGCGCAACGCGCATGACCTGCTTGAGGTGCGTGAAGCGCGTCAAGCGCGTGCCGTTCATGCCGTCGGCATGACGCACGCCGCCGCCCGCTTCGCTCATCGCGCGCTGCGGCGCAGCCGGCTCACCCGGCTCACCTGCCTCACGGCGCTGGCCACACTGGTCGCGTCGTTCACCGCCCCCGCCTGCGCGGACGAACTCACCGGCACCCTGAAAAAAATCCACGACGACGGCGTCGTTGTGCTCGGCGTGCGGGAAGCGTCGATTCCGTTTTCCTACTTCGACGGCAAGGGCACGGTCGGCTATTCACAAAGCATTGCGCTACAGATCGTCGATGAAATCAAGAAGACGCTCGGCATGCCGCAACTGAAGGTGCACGAAATTACCGTGACCTCGTCGAACCGCACGCCCATGCTGCTGAACAACCAGATTGATCTGGAATGCGGCTCGACCACGCATACCGTCGAACGCGAAAATCTCGCTGCCTTTTCGAACAGCTTCTTCCAGTACGCGGTGCGGATGATCTCGCGCAAGAGCAGCGGCATTACGGATTTTTCGGACCTGGCGGGCAAGGCGGTCGTGACGACCGCAGGCACTTCCGACGAACGCCTGCTGCGCCGTCTGAATACCGATAAGCATCTGAATATGCGCATCACGAGCGCGCGCGATCATCCCGAGGCGTTCAACGCGGTCAAGGACGACCGGGCGGTAGCGTTCGTGATGGACGAGCCGATTGTGTACGGCTTCAAGGCAACCGATCCGCGTCCCGACGACTTCGTGGTAACCGGCACGCCGCTGGGTTACGAGGTCTATGCGTGCATGTTCCGCAAGGGCGACGAGCCCTTCCGCAATCTCGTGAACGGTGTGATCGCGCGCGGCCAGACATCCGGCGACGCGGAACGGTTGTACCGGCAGTGGTTCACGCAGCCCATCCCGCCACGCGGCATCAATCTGAATTTTCCGCTGTCGGAACAGAATCGCGCGTTGTTCGCACATCCGAACGATCGCGCGCTCGATTGAGATTCAGCGCGAGGTCCGCGATGCAGGCAGCGGCGCTACCGCGTTCACTCCGCCGCGATACCTAGCGACCGATGCAAATCCGCAAGCGACAGCGTCGTCTGAAAAAGCCGCGTCAGACTGCGGCTCGCATAACGCTCGACTTCGTGCGGCGCGGCCCAGCGGTAGGCATCCATTTCGGGAATCAGCGTGCCGTCCGAGCGGCGCGGAAACAGCGATGTGCAGGTGCATGAACTCAGATCGAGTTCGTCGGCATTAGCCCGCGCGCCGAACAGATGCAGATCCTTATCCCGCCGGTAGACGAACAGGCCGAGGTCTTTCAGCCGCGCCGGTTCGATAGCAATCCCGGTTTCCTCGACCATCTCACGCAGCGCCGTGACGTGCGGCGCTTCGCCCTCTTCGCCGTGCCCTTTCGGAATGTCCCAGTGCGAGGTCTCGGTGGCATGCGCGAGCAGCACGCGGCCGTCCGGATCGAGCAGCACGATACCGCATGAAATGACCCGCGCGCTCATCGACGGTTCGCGCCGCAGCGCGCCATGGCATCGAACCGCGCGACCGGCAGGCCGGCGCGCGTCGCCATTACGGCAAGCATGCTCAGTGCTTTTTCTGCAATTGCCAACTACCTTCGCCCTGCTTGCAGAATTGCGGGCGCAGGGTCATGGATTGGCCCTTCGCATTCAGCACGACGCCGACGTCGCGGCAGGTCCGCTCGCCGTCTTTGGCCGTGCCGGCGACGGTGATCGCCGCGTCGATTTTCACGCTGTTGCCGGTGCCTTCGTTGACCCAGTTCGTACTCTCGCCGTCCTGCTTGTCGTTCAACGCGGCGATGACGGCTTTCTTGACCGAATCGATGTCGCGCTGCTTCATGTAGGTGATCGGCGTGTCGTTCAGAAAGCCGAGGTTCGCCGCTTGTGCGCTGAGCGCACCGCCCAGCAGCAGGCCACCGACGGTCAGATGAAACAGGGCACGGGTTCGCATCGACATGAAGGATTCTCCTCGAAAGTGTTTCAGGCGGTCGACGAGCGCGCTCGCCGCAACTCGTGATCTGGACCCCAAAAGCATAGCATGTCGCCCTCGACGTGACCGAGCCATGCGCGTTTGCAGTGACCTGCGGCAATCGGCGTTGTAACGCGCATGCCCGCTACGTCGGCCTTTGTTCATGGCGCTCATGGCGTGGACAGCGCGCGGAGAGCGTGGAGCGCGCGGACAAACAGGCACGCGCGTCGCATTTAATTTTAAGACGAGTCCCATGTCCGCTTGAAGTGCGAATTTTTAAGATGGCTCTATTGCGCTTCGGCGCCCTCCACGCGTCAAATCCCTCGCCATGGACTTTTCCCTTGCCCTCGAAACCTTCGCCGTAGCACTTGCACTGCTTTGCGTCGCGCTCGTACCGGTTGCGATCCGCCGCGATCCGGGCTTGGCGCGACGTATCGTCAGGATGGACGGTCTGCCGCTCGCGCGTTGGCCGAACCTGCTGACGCGGGTCGGCTTCGCCTGTCTGCTGGCGTCTTTCGCGCTGTTTTTCGTCACCTGCTATTACATCCTCGACGGCGCGGGTTACTGATCAGGCGGCTTTCCCGCCCCGTTCCGTTTTCAGTTCGCCGCGGCCTTCGCGGCGCCATTGGCCGCCACATTGGCTGCGCCGCCACCCGCTGCACCCTCCACCTTGTAGCCATCCGTCAGCGTCTTCAAAAACGCCACCACGTCCTTGATCTCGGCCTCGTCGAGCGACGGCTTGTCGCCCGGCTTGCGATCGAACGGCGGATCGGTATTCAGATTGACCCAGTAGCGCGGCGGCAAATCGTCGAACTTCTGCACTTTGCCTTTGGAAACCGGATAAAACTTCTCCGGATTCGTATCGCGCTCGGCATAGAAACGCACCACCTGATCGAGCGAATGATAGATGCCGTTGTGGAAGAAGCTCTTCTTCAACGCGACGTTGCGCAACGTCGGCGTACGGAAGATGCCGCAAAACTCCGCGCGTCCGCCGAGATCCGTGCGCTCCGGACCGCAGGCGCCGAGATCGTAAAAGTGCGGGTCGTGATTCACCGCCAGCGCGCGGTTGCGCGGCACGCCGATCGCGATCAGGCCGAAGTCGCTGAACTGCGGCGGCGCGCCGTCCTTGGTGCGCTGGCTGATGTGGCAACTCGCGCAATTGCCTTTCTGTTCGTCGGTGAAGACTTGCAGGCCGTGCAATTCGGCTTTCGTCAGTTGCGCCTTGCCCGCTAGATAGGCGTCGTACTTGCTGGTGTACGGATAGAACAGCTCGGGCGTCTGCTCGAAGGTTTCGAGCGCTTGCAGCACGGCATTGAAAGTGGCGTCGTCGTTGTCGAAAATGTGTTCGCCGAAAGCGTCACGGAACGCCTCTGCATACGGCGCGGCCTTGACCGCGGCGCTCACCTTGGCCGGCGTGCTACCCATTTCGAACGACGACAACAGCGGAATCCGCGCCTGGTCGCGGCCACGATCGACCCGGCCGTCCCAGGTCAGGCCGCCGGTCGGGCCGGCGTCGACGCTTTCGTCGCCTTCGTCGTCGGACTCGTGATAGTGCTCGGCGAACGCCGGCACCGATTGCAGATACTTCAGCGTCGGCGCGGCGCGCATGCCCGTGCGATGCATGTCGTTGCCGCCCAGTTGCACCGCCAGCGCATTGGCCGGCGAGAACGCATGGTCGGGACTATGGCACGACGCGCAAGCGAGCTTGCCGGAGCCGGAGAGCGACGCGTCGAAAAACAGTTGCTTGCCGAGCGCCGTCATCTGCTGGACGGCTTTGTAAACTTCCGCGCGGGTCTGGCCGGCATCGTGAGCGGCATTCTGGGCCGCGACCGGGACCGCGGACGCCGCGCCGGACACCGCCGCCGCGCTGGCTTCCACCCTGGCTGCGGTAGTCGCCGCAGGCGTGCCTGCGTCGCACGCGGCGAGGCTCAATGTGACGCCGACGAGCGCAAGCGTGATCGCCAGCGCCCCGCCGATTCCGCCGATTCCCTTGCTCCCGGCCGACTCCGCGTGTCGCCACGCCCCGAGCCGAACCGCCGTTTTTCGAATCCCCGCAAGACCAGGCCGCATATGAATGATGTGAGTTGCCGATAGTGAAGTCCGCGAGCGTATTTCATTCACATGTCTCTTAAATGACATACAGCCGACAAAAACACAGACAACCAAGCAATTCGTAATTAATTACATCTTTCTGTCAAATTCCCTGGCCAAACTTTCGCCGGCGGTCATCCGTGTAAGGAAATACAGGAGGCCCGCGTCCCCAACGCGTGAGAGAGAAACCACATCAAATGAACAAAAAACTGATCTGCGCGACGCCTATCGCGATCGCAGCAGCGTTAAGCCTTTATGCGTGCGGCGGCAGCGACATCGCTCCGCAACCGGACATCACGTCGATCAAGACGGTCGTGGTGATCTACGCGGAAAACCGCAGCTTCGACAACCTGTACGGCAACTTCCCCGGCGCGAACGGTCTGCAGAACGTGTCGGCGGCGAACTCCACGCAGTTGGACCGCAACGGCACCGTGCTGGCGACGCTGCCGCCGGTGTGGAACGGCCTGACGCAAACCGGCGTGACGCCGGTGATCACGCAGGCCATGACCGCGAATCTGCCGAACACGCCGTTCGCGATCGACGACCCGAAGGGTTTCAACACGCCGATCACCGCGACGACGCGCGATCTGTACCACCGGTTCTACGAGAACCAGATGCAGATCAACGGCGGCAAGAACGACAAGTTCGCCGCATGGGCGGATTCGGGCGGCCTCGTGATGGGCCACTACACGCTCGACGCCGACAAGCTGCCGCTGTGGAAAGTCGCCCAGCAATACACGCTGGCCGACAACTTCTTCATGGGCGCATTCGGCGGTTCGTTCCTGAACCACCAGTGGTTGATCTGCTCGTGCACGCCGACCTATCCGAACGCGGATAAGAGCCCGGCGGCGGCGTCGATCTCGTCGGTGGAAAGCGACGGCGTGACGCTGAAAGTGGCGACGAATTCGCCGGCTTCGGCGATCACCGGCGCGCCCAAGTACGTGCTGTCGGGCAACCTGACGCCCGACTTCTACGCGATCAACACGATGCAGCCGCCGTATCAGCCGAGCGGCAACAAGGCGGCGACGGGCGGCGACGCAACGCTCGCCGATCCGACCCAGGCGACCACGCTGCCGGCGCAGACGCAGCAGCACATTGGCGATCTGTTGAGCAAGGCGAATGTGTCGTGGGCGTGGTACGGCGGCGCGTGGGGCGCGGCGGTGTCGGCGGCGCAAACCGGCACGGCGAACGTGATCTACGGCGCGAATCTGACGGCACCGAACTTCCAGCCGCATCATCAGCCGTTCAACTACTTCGCCGATCTGGCGCCGGGCACCACGAACCGCGCGCAGCACTTGCTTGACGGCGGCATGGCCGGCTCGGAGTTCATCAAGGCGATCGACGCCGGCACGTTGCCGCAAGTGTCGTTCTACAAGCCGCAGGGCAACCTGAACGAACACGCGGGTTACACCGACGTCGCGTCGGGCGACCAGCACATTGCCGACCTGATCTCGCATCTGCAGAAGAGCCCGCAGTGGAACAACATGCTGGTAGTCGTGACGTACGACGAAAACGGCGGCTTCTGGGATCACGTCGCGCCGCCGAAGGCCGACCGTTGGGGTCCGGGCACGCGGATTCCGGCGCTGATCGTTTCGCCGTACGCGAAGAAGGGTTTCGTCGATCACACGCAGTACGACACCACCTCGATCCTGCGCTTCATCACGCACCGTTTCTCGCTGCCGACGCTGCCGGGTATCGCGGCGCGTGACGCAGCGCTGGTCAGCAACGGCAGCAAGCCGATGGGCGATCTGACGGCGGCGTTGAACATCAAACAGTAAGCACGACGCGTTAAGCAACGGTCTCGCGGTGATGCGTGACCTTTTCATGGGCAGCTTCGGCTGCCCATTTTTTTGGGGCTTCGCGAGCCGCGTGCCGGTGATCCGGATTGTCGTGCGACGGGTTTTCACGAGCGGCGTATGCTTCGTGCGAAGGCGCGATCTTTGCCGTTTTTTTTGTGGCGCGGCGCTTGTCCAAACTGTTTCAACTTGTCTCGACCTGCCTCGATCTGTTCTTCAACCCGCGACAGGCTCGATCACTTATCCAGGAGTTCGACAGCATGACTGAAAGAACCATCAAGGTCCCCGGACCGGATCATCCGATCACGATCGAGCCGGCCAACGCGCGTGTTGTGGTGACCGTGGCCGGCCAGCAGATTGCCAGTTCGGACAACGCGCTGGTGCTGCGTGAAGCCGCATATCCGCCGGCGTATTACATTCCGCGCACGGACGTCGAGATGGCGCTACTGGAACGCACCGAGCACGCGACGTATTGCCCGTATAAAGGCGAATGCGCGTACTACAGCATTCCGCTGGGCGGCGAGCGGACGGTGAATTCGGTGTGGACTTACGAAGCGCCGTATGCGGCGGTGAAAGAGATCGCACAGCATCTGGCGTTTTATCCGGATCGGGTGGATTCGATCGAGGTGCAGGCCAAAGCGTAGTGACGTTGCGCGGACAGCCATGCTGATCGCGAAGCGGAAACCTGGTACGGCAGGAGGGACTCGAACCCCCCACCCTCGGCTTAGAAGGCCGATGCTCTATCCAGCTGAGCTACTGCCGTAATGAAGAGAGGCGATGCTACACCAACATGCCGCTGGCATCGCCTGCAATGACAACCCGTTGTCGGGTTCTGGAACCTGCGCTGAACTTCGCCGCAGGGTTCGTGGACAACCGAAATTCTAACTGACGACGCCGGAGACCGGAAATCTCACGCCGCGCATTGCGGCGAGAATCAGCCGGAACAGCGCCTTCATGTCACAAAAACAAACGAGCCCGGCAGCAAACGCAACCGGGCCCGGATTATAACCGATCGGTCCCCACTCGCCAGCACGCGACGGCAGGCACCGCGAACTTCATCAAACCGGTTGCGGATGCATGAGGAACCAGCCGAGGAACAGCGCCCCGGCAATCACGCAATACACACCGAACGAAGCCAGACGTCCGCGGCCTTCGAAATAGCGCATCAGAAAACGCACGCTCAGGTACGCGGCGATCGCGGTCAGCACACCGCCCAGCAGTGCATCCGCCAGTTGATCCGGCGCATGGAACAGCTTCGGCAGTTCGAGCACGCCGGCTGCGAAAATGATCGGCGTGCCGAGCAGGAACGAGAACTCGGCGGACTTCTCAGCGGTCAGTCCCGCGGCGTTGCCGGCGATCATCGTCAGGCCGCTGCGCGAGAAGCCCGGAATCAACGCGCCGATCTGCGCGAGGCCGACAAAAAACGCCTGGCGGAACGTCAGCTTCTCCGGCGCCAGATGCGTGCGCGAACGCTGCAGACGATCGCCGAACCACAGCAGCACACCGTTGACCATCAATGCGATCGCCACGATCCGCAAGTCGTGAAAAATCCGTTCGAGGTGTTTTTCCAGTAGCAGCCCGACCAGACCCGCCGGAATCGTGCCGATGATGAGCGCCCACATCATGTGCGCGTCGTCGTTGCGGCGCCCGCCGAACGACGCGAAGAAGCCGCGCACCAGCGCGCACCAGCGCTTACGGAAATACCACAGCAGCGCGAACGCCGTCCCGAGGTGCAACGCGACGAGGAACGGCAGCAACTGCGGCGCGTGCTTGTCGATATGCATACCGAACAACGCAGGCACGAGCAGCGTATGGCCAAGGCTGCTCACCGGAAACAGTTCGGTGACGCCTTGCAGCACGCTCAGGAAAATCAGAAACGACAGGTTCACGCGGCGGTCCTTGTAAGGAAAAAGTCAGGGACAGCGCGCCGATCATGGAGAAAGCCGGCGCGTCAGAAGCGCACCGATTATGCCTGGCTGCAATGTCAGCGCCAAGCGTTTGCACCGCATTCGGGGAAAGTTTGACGCACCGCGTCACAACTCGAAACCGTTGTTACGCGATGGCAAAAGAAACGGGCAGCGCGCGGCGGCGACCCGATGATAGTGAGAATTGCGCGGAGCCGGGCCTAGCGCTCAAGCTTGTAGAAGAAATAGACCGTGCTCGCCGCGAACATGCCGAACAGCGCCACACCCATTGCCATTGCGAGATCCATCGTGCCTCCTGAGCTCGTCGCGTCCGGCAGACGAAAGTGACCGGACCGTGCGACGAATTATCGGCAAGGATGGCCCTTGCGCGACACCCGCAATTTCCCGAGAAGGGTTTCCCCGTAGCGCAAAGCAGAGCAAAATCATCCTCTCGAGTGGCGCTGCGAGGCGCTTTCCATGCTCATCGCGTACGAGTGCGGCGCAGTTCCCGCCACGTTCCGTCCACCCTCACCCCCTCAACCCTTTACCGAACCCGCCATCGACCATGCCTCTTTCCCCGCAGCAGGACATTCTCGAGATCGCTCAGGACGCCTCCGTGCTCCGCTTCGCGCCGCAAGCCGGCGGCCGTCTGATGTCGTGGACCGTCGACGGTGAAGCCGTGATTCACTGGCCCGAGCACGCCGACTGGAGCCAGCCGGCGAGAATTCGCGGCGGCAATCCGTTGCTGTTTCCGTTCCTCGGGCGGCATCGGGTGGACGGCAAAATCGGCTATTGGCGCGACGCTGAAGGCACGGTCCGCGAACTGCCGATGCACGGCTTCGCCCGCGACCTGCCGTTCGAAGCGCACGCCGACGTGCACGGCGCCGGCCTGCGCATGGTCCTCGCCGACAGCGCGGCGACCCGCGGCGGCTATCCGTTCGGCTTCCGTTTCGAAGCCGCGTACACGCTCGTGGACGCGCATACGCTGGAGGTCACGTTCACCACCTCCAATACCGGCGATGCCCGCCTGCCCTACTACGCCGGTCATCACTTCTATTTCACGCTGCCGCACACGCAGCGCGGCGAGACGTCGCTGGAACTGCCGCGCACCCAACGCTGCCATCAGCAGGACGATGGCTCGATCAGCGCGTTCGAGCCGGGCGAAGCCCGCTACACGCTCGACGAGGCGCGCATTCTCGACCGCTTCCATTGTCTGGACGGCACGCCGGATCAACCGGTGCGGCTCGTCGCGCCGGGCCTGAACCGCGTCGTCACGATCGACCTGCAACGGCCGGGTTCCGTGCCGTGGTACGCCGTGACCACGTGGACCGAAGCCGCGGACTCGGATTTCTACTGCGTCGAGCCGTGGCTCGGACTGCCGGACGCGATTCACAACGGCATGGGTTTGCGCTGGCTGGAGCCCGGTCAGACCGAAGTCGCGACGCTGCGCATCAGCGTCGGCAAGCTGAGCTGATCGGCTCATTCCGTCGCCGCCGCGCGCTGCCCACGGCCATCGCGCCAGCCGTTTTTCGGATGGTGCAGCGCAAAACCGTTAGAATCGGACGCTTTGTATCCACCTGCCGCGTGATCGGGATCGGCGCGCGGCAGCGCTTTGCGAGGTCCAATGCTGGGAACAACAAGAATGATGAAACGACTCGCCTGCGCGTCGTTGCTGGCGCTAGTCGCCGCATGCGGGTCGGCGCCGGTGGCGCCGGGCTTTTACCGGGTCGAACGGGGCGATACGCTGTCGAAGATAGCGCGCAGTAACCGGCAATCGGTGCAAAGCATCGTGCGCTGGAACAACCTGAACAACCCGGACAGTATCGAAGTCGGCCAGGTGCTGCGCGTCGTGCCGCCCGGCGGCACGTCGACGAGCGGCGCCATCCGCAGCAGCGGCGGCGGCAGTGCTTCGGCCACGCCGCGCGCCGCGCCGGCGCCAGCCGCGGCGGATAGCGCACCGTCCGCAGCGCCGGCCTCGAGCATCTCGCTGGTCTGGCCGGCCGACGGCACGGTGATCCGGCGCTTCGACGGCAACAACTCGAAGGGCATCGACATTTCAGCGGCGGCGGGCACGCCGGTGATCGCCGCAGCGGCCGGCACCGTGGTGTATGCCGGTAACGGCTTGCGCGGTTACGGCAACCTGTTGATCATCAAGCACAACGCCGAGTACCTGACCGCCTACGCGCACAATCGGGCACTGATGGTGAAGGAAGGCCAATCGGTCACGCGCGGCGAGAAGATCGCCGAGATGGGCGACACCGATACCGACCGCGTGATGCTGCACTTCGAACTGCGCTATCAGGGCCGCTCGATCGACCCGTCGCGTTCGTTGCCGCCCCGATAGACGCGCGATCAGGCACGCTATCTGCAATCGGGGGTCAGGGAACCCGGCGCGCTTTAAAACGCCCAATCCGACACACGACGTGGCTTCGCGCCACGTCCTCCTCCGTTATCTGTAAGGAATTTGCCATGAAGAGCGCATTGGCGTCCGGCGCAACGGCCGCGGCGATCGGTCTCGGCCTGTTGAGCCTCGGCAGCCTCAGCGGCTGCTCAAGCACCACCACCATGACCTATCTGCCGAGCGGCGACACCGGCTTCGCGATCAACTGCAGCGGCAGCGACGCAAGCTCCAGCTGGGCCGAGTGCTACAAGCGCGCGGGTGAAGTCTGCGGCAACTACGGCTACGACGTCGTCTCGAAAGACGTCGACAACGGCGCGACCTCCGGCGGCACGATCGGTGGAATTTTCGGCGCCAACGTGAAAAACCGTTCGATGGTGGTTCGCTGCAAGCAGTAAGCGATTCGAATGGCGGCGCGCGTAAAGCCGCTATGAAGCCGCTATGAAGTCACTATGACCCACGTGAATCCCGTTGAAAAAAAGCCCGGCACAAGGCCGGGCTAACGGGGGTTCGGCGCATATCGGCAAAGGACCGGTTCACCATGCGCCAGAACGAAATCTAACAACCCGTCTTTACTAGCGCAATCTATTAATTTCGTCGTCAATGTGACACGACGCACGGATTCCGCATTACGTGAACCCTAAATGTCTGAAACAAACAGGATCATTTTGCCTTCAATCGCGGCGAGAAATGTTCTGGATATTGCGCGTCTAAATCCGCGAACCGCCCGCCCGGCGCTGCCTGACCGTCACTCGCCGGAATCGCGCTGAAAAGCCTGAAGAAAGGCGGCCGTCCGATTCCGGCTAGCGCACCGGGCCCAATCCCGCCATACCGCGCGCCGCATGGCTTTAGTGCGCCACCGCACCTTGCCGACGTATTAACCGATACTCAACCCATTCGAATAAAGCGAATTTCAATTCATCACAGGAAAATTCGCGAATAGCGAAAATATTAAATAGCTTTAAATCCCCCGACGAATTGCAAGTTGAAAATCCGCTGACATTATCGATTGATTCAACCCAATGATATGCAGAGACACGCGATCCTTCAAGCTGGCCGAACGGCTAATTCGACCCGCCTGAAAGCACGCTCACAACACCCGCAAACCCAGCTCCGTGATCAGCACCGCGGCCTGGCTATGCGAAATCGTCGCGCCTTTGAACAGCGCCGCGTCGACCAGACGCACGCCGCTCAGGTCCGCGTCGCGCAAATCGGCGCCGTCAAAGCGCGCACCCTTCAGATTCGCGTCCCGCAGACTGCCGCCGTCGAAAATCGCCTCGCGGAAATCCACGCCAGCGAGATCGGCGTCGGAGAAATCCAGTTGCTGCAGCGTGGCTTTGCGAAACGACAGGCCGCGCAGGTGCGCGCCGACCAGCAAGGTTTCGACGAAGCTCAAGCCCAGCGACGCGCACGCCTCGAAATTGGCGCCGGTCAGCTTGCAGCCGCGAAACGACGCCGACGCGAGCTTCGCGCGCCGCCAACTGGTGTTGTTCAGATCGCTGGACTGGAACGCGGCGTCGACCAGATCGGTGGATCCGAAATCGGCCTGACGGCCGCGGCAACGGACCCAGCGGGTATGCGACAGCGCCGCGCCGAAGAACGACGTCTCGACGATCGTGCAGCGCTCGAATTCGGCGCCACGCAGATCGAGCCGCGACAGATCGGCGCCTTCGAAATCGCAATCGGTGAAGCGCAGCGGCGCCCTGTTTCCGGCGGCGTTAGCGGCGTGATTGGCCGCGATCAGTTGTTCCACTTCGGCACGCGTCAGCGTGGCGTCGCTCACCGCCTGCGTTTGCGCGCCCGTTGCCGGCGCCGTTGAGTCCAATGACATGAAGGTTCAGAATCAGTTTCGAGAAACCCAAAGCGTACCGGAACGCGTGCCGCCCTGGCGGCTTACGCCGATGGTTTATAGTGACGGCCCCGTCAAACCCCGCCTTACGATGACTTCCAACGACGCTACCCACAGCCCGCTCTACGCCACGCTGCTCGCCGAAACCGCCAAAATCGGCTGGTCCGAACTCGAACGCTTTTTTGCGCGCGGCATCCTGCTGCGCGTCGCACGTGACCTCGATCTGGTGAGCGTCGCCGAAGCGATTGCGAGCGACGACACCACGCAGGTCACGCAATGGTTGTCCGCTGGGCTCGTCGAGCGTGTGCAGGCGGAAACCGCCGCCGATTTCGCCGCGCGCGACCCCAATCTGTGGGCGGTGGTCGTCTCGCCATGGGTGTGCGTGCAGGAACGCAGTTGAGCGACGGCGCGAAGCAAGAGCCGTTGGCGCGTGCCGCGGAGGCAGTCCCGTTGGGACTTGATCCGAAGGCGCCCTCCCTGGCGGCTACGCCGAACGACATTCCGTCGTCGACTCCTGCCGTTCCGGTCCACTGGCATCGTCGCGTGTTGACGCTGGCGTTCCCGATCGCGCTCGCCAATCTGACGCAACCAATCCTCGGCGCGGTCGACACCGCCGTCGCCGGTCATCTGGACGGCGCCTCCTACCTGGGCGGCGTGGCGCTCGGCGGGCTGTTCTTCAGCTTCGTGTTCTGGGGCTTCGGCTTTTTGCGGATGGGCACCACCGGTCTTGTCGCGCAAGCGCACGGTGCGGGCGATCAGGCCGCGCTGCGCAACGACGTGGTCCGCGCGTTGTTGCTGGCGGGCGCGATCGGCGCCCTGGTGCTGGTGCTGCAAGCGCCGCTGATCGACTACGCACTGCGCGCGCTCGGCGGCAGCGACGCCGTGCAGCGCCACGCGCGACTCTATTGCCACGCGCGTATCTGGGCCGCGCCGCTCGCGCTCGGCAACTACGTCGTGCTCGGCTGGCTGCTCGGTACGCAGCGGGTGCGGCTCGCGCTGCTGTCGCAGGTGTTTATCAATAGCGTGAACATCGGCGCGGTGCTGTTGTACGTGTATGGATTCGGCTGGGGCGTGGCCGGTATCGGCGCGGCCACCGCGACCGCGGACGCACTCGGCTTTGTACTCGGCGCCGCGCTGCTGTGGCACGGCAGGCCGCGCGGCCTGGCCGCGTTGAACCGCGTCGCGCTGTTCGACGCGACGGCGCTCAGACGGCTGGTGGTGCTCAATCGAGATATTTTCGTGCGCACGCTGTGCCTGCTGTCGTCGTTCGGCTGGTTCGCACATCTGGGCGCCGCTCAGGGCGACGCCACGCTCGCCGCCAACGCGCTGCTGCTCAATTTTCAGACCTTCATGGCGTATGGACTCGACGGCTTCGCGCACGCCGCCGAAGCGCTGGTCGGCGCGGCGATCGGCGCACGCGACCGGCATGCCGTCGCGAAAGCGATCAAGGTGACGGCGCTGTGGTCGGCGCTGGGCGCGCTCGGTTTTTCGCTGGTGTATTGGGGCGCGGGGACGTGGATCATCGAACGCCTGACCGATCAGGCCTCGGTGCGCGCGGTCGCGGAAACTTATCTGCCGTGGGCCGCGCTCATGCCGGTGATTTCGGTGTGGGGGTTTGTGCTCGACGGCGTGTTCATCGGCGCGACCCGCACGCGGGCGCTGATGATGTCGATGGTGGTATCGTTCGCGGTGTTCGTGGCGGCCTCCTGGGTGCTGCTGGCCTGGCACGGCAATCACGGCTTGTGGGCCGCGATGTCGATCTTCATGGCCGCACGCGGCGTCACGCTGGCGCGGTATCTGCCTGAGATGTTGCGCGGGATGCAGTCGCCTCCCGTTACGGCTTGAACTCAAGATAGGCGTACGCCTGAACGCCGCTCACGGGGCGGGCGGCGTGGGCATCATTGTGGGCGGCCGGTTGTCGGTCGGCACGCCGTGGTAGTCCGCAGGATCTTGCGGCGGCGGGCCACCGTGATGGCCGGACGGATCGTTCGCGCAGCCGGCGAGGCCAGCTAGCAGCAGCAATGCAATCATCGGAACGCGGATCATGAGGCGATAGTCTCTCGAATCGGAATGAAGTAACGGCAACCCGGCATACGGTGACGATGAAAATCGGACCGCCGTCCGGCGCGCCGAGAGTCTACCTGCAAAGCGGTTTCGACGACGCCGCAACCCACGCGCCAGCCCTCCCATTTTGCGATGCGTGACCTACTATAAAGTCACAGCCGCATGTCATAGGAGACTGCCATGGACGCTGAATCGATCGCGGGTCTGGTCGGACTCGCAATAGGCCTGCTCGTGCTGCTCGCCCTGTCCATTTTCGAATCGAGAACCTATCGACGCGAACACGACGGCGAAGGCATGCTGCATCACTGGGCTCATGCGCACGCGCATCGGCCGAACTGGATGCGGCGTCGGCATTGAGACGCTGGTTGCGCTTTGTCTCTGTCTGACGCGTTGACAGGTTGGTTGACGCACTGGCGGTCGCGACGGTGTCGCGGCGGGTGCGTCGCGCTCCTTCGCCTCGCCTGACCTCGTCTCATCTCGCGTCTCGACGCATCTCGACGCATCTCAATGCCGGGTGCGTTGAATGTTTGATGCGCGCGCCTGAAATTATCCTGGTCGCGTTGCCCGCCTCTTTCTCCGCCCCGCCGGAACATCAGACGCATTAGGCACATGCCTTGCTGAATTGCTCCCTGCAAGGGACGCGCACAACGCGTCGACTGTCCCGGCGCTGATGCGCCGAACCATCCGGACTATGCGGCCCAGCCATCCCGAGGGCCCGACAGGGAGAACTCGAATGACCATCGGAACCATCCTGCTTATCGTGCTCATCCTGCTGCTGATCGGCGCGTTGCCGAGCTGGCCGTACAGCAGTGGCTGGGGCTATCGGCCGACCGGCCTGCTCGGCGTCGTGCTGATCATCGTGATCGTGTTGCTGTTGATGGGACGGATATAAGGCTGCGTGTTTGGCGCAGTCCTTGGCCTCTTTGCACGCTCATTTCAGCCCGACGCAATTGGGCATTGACTCTGGCACCCAATGCCGCGTAGAATCCCGGCTTCGTCGGAGCGTAGCGCAGCCTGGTAGCGCATCTGATTTGGGATCAGAGGGTCGAAGGTTCGAATCCTTTCGCTCCGACCACGAAAAAAGCAGAACGAACAAGGACTTACGAGCTAACGCCGTAAGTCCTTTTTCTTTTCCCCATACCGACTTACCTCCCGTTACCTTCTGGCTACCGGATTTGCGGTAACTGCGAAACCGTTACTGTCCCGGTGCCGCATGTAGCCACGGTCGGACTCTGCACCTTGGGGATCAGTGTCCAGAAAAAACCCGTCCTGCATATCGATTCGCCAGTGAACTACCGGCCAGTCACTATGTTCGCCAAACCTTAGCCGCATGGGCATCATGACCGCATCAATCGGCTTGTGAAGCCGCTTCATACCGGCGCTTGCGGCGCGTCTTCTCGCGGGTAATCTGCGCCATGAAATTGCATTGGGCGCACCAGTTGCCCGACGTTATGTTTCTAGGCCGCGCCCACCATCGATGACCACGCGCGCACTCCCATTCCAGCCTTGCCTGGTTATCGACGTAGGTATCGGACAGACACCGCCCGCCACGCTCTTCCGCAACCGCATGCATTGTTTCGATGCCGCGCTGCTGCCGGTCCTCGGTGCGACAGGTCGGGCACCAGCTTCCTTTAAGAACCTCTGAGCCCCACGCCATCCATTCATGCTCTCGCTCGCACTGGAACGGATTGCGGCTCTTTATACGTAGATAACCTGACGCCAGGCATTTGCCGCCCCAACGTTCGGCGGCTTGCTGAAGCTCCGCCAAACCATCCGGTCGGCGCAACCGGTCTGCGAAGCATTGCGGGCACCATGCCTTGCGCATCACCTCCATACCGCACGCCTCCCATTCATGCCCCTGAGCGCATCGGAACAGGTATTGCGCCATCTTTCCGTTGTACGTCGTGGAGAGACATTCCCCGCCGCGCTCGCGGGCACGCTCCTGTATCGGGAGAAGCCCACCTTCGGCCCACAGCTGGCGCTCGGCCCTTCTTATGTTTGAGCACGCGGGACACCAACTGCCCCCCAACGTGATATCTGCTGTCGTCTGAAACTCATGTCCAATTGCACAAACGAACCGGTATCGGCCATTCAACCCAAGATACGAACGGGTCAGGCACTCACCGCCCGACTGAGTGGCAATATCGTGCATCCGCTTCATGACACCTTCGACCCGGCAATGTTCGCACGCGATGCGGGCAACGCGTAGCAGTTGCTGGCCGCCGCGCTCCCATTCGTGCCCTTGTGCGCATCGCAATCGATACCGGGCGTTCTGTCCGCGCCAATCCGTGTCAAACAAAGCTGTTCCCGCATCGACAAATTTGCGGCGAATCAAGTCCAACTGTTCGTCGCGGGAACGTTGGGCTGACAGAGCGGACGATTTCCGTTTTCGATAGTGGAGTAAAAGCAGAACCGCCTGGTAAGCGGTTGAAACGTGCCCTTCCTGCGCACGCGCGGCCTGCGTGATAGTCAAGCCGTCGACCAGCACAGATCGCGCCATCGCCGCGCTGCGATCAGAGATCGATCTTCCCCGCTTGCCCGGCTGCCTCGCCGCGGTGACCAGCATCTCGAATTCCTCGCGCGTCAGGCTCGGCAGGTTGGCGGACCGGCGTGGCATGCTGTTTTCTCTCCTGAAATTGATCGGGTTATGCGCTATGGGATAGCTCGCAGCCGTTCTTCGTAAAAAGGCCGTTGGTTTTGAAAGGGACTTGCTAAGGTTTCATGGAATCGTACAAAGATGCTTCCGGAATTTTAATAAAAATGTCGTGTTTTATTTGTCCAGTAGAGTCGAACAGTTTGTTTCCATTTACAAATTTTGACACGACCTCGATATGGCGTTCGCTATTGATTCCGGTAGAATCCCGCGCAGAACGAGGTAATCGATGATGCTGGGCGATTGCCTTTCATGCAATATGGATAAGTGAATTTGAATTGTATGTTGCAACAGGTTTGATAACGGACCCAATGCCCGAAGACTAGTCTTCCAGAGGCAATGATAGACGAAGTAAAAGAGGCCGCGCCACTCTGTATAGCGGCCAGGTTGTGTTTCCTGAACACGGGGTTTCCGCATGGCTTCCGAAGTGCTGGACAAAGCGCTGCGCGCCGGCTATACGCAGCTCGGCCGACTCATCAAACTCGATACGCCGCTTGGCGACGACTGGCTCGTACCGATGTACGTAAAAGGCTCGGGTCGCCTCGGGGGGAATTTCGAATTCACCGTTGATGCCGTGTCGACGTATGGCGAAAAGATCAAGCTCGGCGCGCTGGTGCTCAAGCCGGTCACCCTCTGGATTCAGCAGACCGACGGCAGCTATATGCCAATCCATGGTTATGTGCAGCATGCACGCCGTCTCGGCAGTGACGGACCACTGACTTCTTACCAGATTCAGTTTTCGTCGTGGCTGAGCCTCCTCAAGCTCAGCAGCGATTGTCGCGACTGGCAGGAAATCGACGGTAGGCAGATTCTCTCCGACGTGTTCGCAAAAAACCCGCAGTCTCAGGGACAGTATCGCTTTGATCTGCGCTCACCGATCCGCTCGTATTCGCAGCGGGTCCAGTGGGAAGACGACTGGAACTTTGTCTACCGCAGCATGGAAGAGGTTGGCGTCTTTCCACGCTTTGAGTTTGCGAAGGACGGTAAATCCCACACCGTTGTCATTACGGACGATCTGTATTTCGTGCCGCCATTGCCGCAACAGGTCGTGACATTCAGTCGTTCGGCGACAAACGAGGAGTTCGACGGCCTGACGCAGTGGAGCGAGCAGCAGGATTCGCAAAGCGAATCCATTACAACGAACACGTTCGACTACATGCGCCCTGACCTGCCGAAGGAAGTCAGTTCCCCAGCATTCAATCAGGACGAACTGCCCGCGCAAGGTGAGAAGTTCATTTATACCGGTGGCTATTCGTGGTCGGACAGCGACATGGGCGAACAACAGGCGCGCATCCGCACGGAGGAAATGGCAAGCCGTTCGAAGCGCTATTTTGGCGTCGGCAGTCTGCGGTGCGCACTGCCGGGCTATTGGTATCAACTCGACGGCCACCCGGTTCACGATAGCGAACCGGCAAACGACCGCGAAATGGCGATCATCGCCGTCGACTGGCTGATCCAGAATAACGTGCCGGGTATTGAAGCGCTCGCGCAATTCCCACGGAGCCTGCGCGCCGAAGTCGAACAGGTGCGCGCAGCGGGCGTCGGATCGACGGTTCGCCACACGGACGGCAGTACGGGATTCTTTCAGGTCGAGATCGAAGCACAGCGTCGGCGCGTACCGTTCCGTAGTCCGCTCTCCCATCACAAACCCGAAATGCATCTGCAAACGGGCATCGTCGGCACGCCGGATAACGAAGAGATTTTTATCGACTCCCTGAACCGCTCGAAGGTCTGGCTTTCGTGGAGTCGCAAGGACCGCAACGAACGGGCGTCGGCGTGGATACGCGCGGCGATGCCGGATGCGGGCAGCCAGCGCGGCGGACACTTCGCCTTGAGGAAGGGTGACGAAGTGCTGGTCGGCTTCGTGAATGGCGATTGCGATCGACCCGTAATCATCTCGAGGCTGCATGGGGGCGCGACGAAACCGGTGTTCCACTCGCACGGGCTGTTTTCTGGGCACCGTTCGAAGGAGTACGGGGGCGACGGGTTTAACGAATTCCTGATGGATGACGCAAGCGGACAGAACCGCATGAGCCTGTCCTCGACGAGCTATGCGACAGGTCTGCAGATGGGCTATCTGATCCAGCATACGGACAACACGCGTGGCGCATTCATCGGCACGGGCTTTGATCTGAAGTCGGGCGCTTACGGGGCGATCCGCGCCGCGCAGGGCATGGTCATTTCGACGCAGCCCGTCGCCGCACAGCCGCTGAACGTAGCGGCAACGACCGGGCAGTTGGCCGGTGCCGAGGCGGTCCTTGACACCGTCTCCAAGGCGAGCGAGACGAATCGGGGCGAGAGTCTGCAGGACGGGCATGACGCACTCAAGACCTTTACCGATTCGACCCAGCACAGCGTGGCGGCTTCGGTCGGCAAAGGTGGCCGCACGGCGGGCGGCGGCACGGGCAACGCGAACGGTTTTTCGAAGCCGGTCATGGTGCTGTCGAGCCCCGAGGGCATCGCGGCGACGACGCAGCAATCCGTGCATATCACGGCCGACGAGCACATCAACACCGTTGCCCGGAAGAACGTCATCTTCGCCGCAGGTAAGTCGTTGCTCGCGAGTGTGATGGACGGCATCAGCCTGTTCGCGCAGAACCTCGGCATCAAGCTGATTGCGGGCAAAGGGAAGATCGACATCCAGGCGCTCAGCGATGCGATGAACCTGCTTGCGCAACTGGACGTGAAAGTTGAGAGCGCAACGGGTCGGCTTGTCCTGACAGCGAAAGAGGAAGTGTGGATCGGTGCAGGCGGCTCGTATATCAGCATCAAGGGCGGGGGAATCGAGAACGTCACGACTGGGCACATCCTGGAACGCTGCGCGTCGTGGGACAAGCCAGGCGGGGCAAGTGCGACGAACCTCGACCCGTTGCAGGCGACTCCTGTTGCGACAAAGGGTGGCCGCGGCCTTGGGTTTTCGGGCTGAGCGAAACCTGACTACAGCACTTCACGCAGAAATAACAATCGGAACCGGGTTCTATGAGCAACACGCATCACCACCCTTCGCACCCCGCGCAGGCTCCCGCCGCCCCAGCCGCGCCCGCTACGCCGCCGTACAAACCGTTGCCCTTCAGCTATCCGTTTGTGCCCGCTGACAAAAGCGATGCCGCCGATCCGATGACTTACATGAAGGCACTCGGAAACGCCGGAGGCGGCTTTTATCCGCTCGGTGCGAATGGCCTGTGGCACGGTGGAGTTCACTTCGACGGACAAACCGGCGGTGTGCTGAAGCAGGACGGTGGCGTCCGCACGATTGCGGACGGTACGGTGGTCGCGTACCGGCTCGATCACAAATATCCCGAGCTCGAATACAGGGACAAACGCGCGGCGCTCTACTCGACGGGCTTCGTGCTGATCCGCCACGAGTTGACGTTGCCGCCAGTGCCGGCGCAACAACAGGGTGCGGCTCCGCCGCAAGGTGCGTCCAGCGCACCAGCGACTCCGGCCTCTGCTGCTGCCCCGGCTTCTGCTGCCGGAGCGGCGAGCGCGCCTGTGCAACCCGCACAACCGCCGAAGCCCCCAGCCGCCGACACGCTGGTATTTTTCAGCCTGTATATGCACCTGATGGACTGGGTGGGATATGAAATGGCGATGGAAGCCGGGAAGGAAGCTCCCGCCGACAAGAACGCGCCACACATCGAACCGATGCCGTTCTGGGAAGGCGATCGGTACTACCGGGTCGGAGCCAAGGCCAAGGGCAAACAGAAAGCACCGAAACCGAAGACAACGCAGCAACCTCAGAATGTCGACGACCCGATTGGAAGTTTGATCCAGGATAATTTCAAGCCGCCCGCTCAATCGGACGACGCCGATGACGCCCCGCCGCCATCGCCTGTTTCTGGCATTGGCATATATGATCTGGCCGGCGGCAAGATCATTGGCTTGCTCCCGATGGGATCGGAATTGTCCGTATCTGCAACGGAGAAATCAAACAAGCCCGACTGGGCGAAGATCGCGACGATCAAAAGCGGCACGCCGGTCGGCGCGGTCGCGGGTCAGGCAGCCTCGCCGCATGTCCCGTATGGGTGGGTGAACACGAAGGAGCTGGACATCGTGGTGGACCCCAAACCACTCGATCAGGTCGTGGTGTTGAAAACTCCGTTTCCCGTGAAGGCGGGCGACGTGATCGGCTATCTCGGCCAGTATCAGGATTACGCCAGTTCGAGTTCCTTGCCGCCGGGGCGCACCAATCCGATTCTGCATCTGGAAACGTTCGCTGGCCCGGATTTGCCGGCGTTCATCAGCAGAAGCAGGGATCGGGTCAAACAGTCACCCCAGGCACAGGCGAAGACGTTTCTGGAAATCTTGCCGGGTGCGCTGCTGGTAACGGACCTGCCCAAACCCGACCAGACGCTGAAGTCAACGCAAACGCAAACTCAGCCCAGCCTGCATCTGGTGCCGGTCGGTGAAGCCAAGGGTTCGCGCTGGGTCAAGGTGCAACCGAAAGTCCCCCACCAGCCGACGACGCCAGCGGCATCCGGTCAACCTCATCAGGGTAACCACAGCGGGCATCACGGCGGGCATCATCCGGCACCCGCACTCGATAATCTCGGGACACCGCTGTGGGTCGATGCCAGTCTGGCAAACACGGTCACAACCGCGGAGGTGAAAGGCTGGAGCGATTTCCCGCTGAAAGTCGCGAACGCGAAGGGCCCGGGCGCGGATTTCCGGGATGTCTTTCGTCGAGTCGATCTTGATAAGCTCGGCCCGGAGAATGTCGCGAAGGATGACAAGGGGCAAACCTGGTGGAACATTACCATCGGCACGAAGGACGGCGCGACGCGGCAGGGCTGGGTGTGTGATACCGGGCATCCGCTCACGCGCATGTGTGGGCCGTGGGACTGGCCTAGCTTTGATCTGGTTGATAGCAGCAGCACGAAGCCGGTCGACATGCTCAAGCGCTATTTGTACGTGACGGAACAGTTGATCGAAGGCGAGGAGAAGTCGGAGTTCGAGCCGAGCATGTCGCTGGTGAATGCGGGCGAACTGATCACGAAGCTGGAAAAGGCCATCGATACGAATCACGACGGCAAGATAACGGCGCAGGAACTGAAGGCCGCGCAGCAGACCCCGTGGTTGGCCGAAGCGATTTCGCATCTGGTGGTGCGATACGAAAGCGAGTGGGGTGGTGATCCGGGCAAATGGGACGCGTTGTCGCCGTTGATGAAGAAGCTGCTATGGCTCTGGAAGAGCGAGCTTGAGCGCATCGGCAAGTTGCAATGGTGGGAGCAGGTGACCGGCGTCGACGGCTTCCCGACGGAGCCAACGCCTTGGCATTTCCATCCGATTGGGTTGATTGGAAACTTTGCTGGTGCCTGTACCGAGGAGTGTAAGACAGAGGTGTTTGATTTTCAGACATCTGAGGGAACGTTCTATTGCTCGAAGGAAGCGTTTGCCCTTGTTCTGAGAAACGAAGGATATGGCGAAGTCCCCTATGTTCCCCATATGAGTGGCGATCAATCCAGCGGTGTGACGATTGGCTACGGCTATGATTTGGGGCAGCAAAACGCAGCTCAAGCATCTACCGATCTCGATGGGTTGTTAACTCCTGCGGAAATTACGAGGTTGCTAGGTGCCATAGGAAGGCACGGGGACAATGCACGGGCGCTGATTCCATCTCTTTCTGACATAAAAATTTCGAATCCTAACGCCCTCGAACTGGCAAAAAGGATGAAACGGCGCTACGCACAATATACCGTTGACGCGTTTCCAGGCGTTACGAATTTGCACCCCCACTGTCAGGGGGCATTGCTTAGCCTAGTTGTGAACCGTGGGTCGGGCTTGGTAGATAAACCAGGACAAAAAACGCGCGTACACATGAGGAATATAAGGACGGCAATCCAAGAAAATAATTTATCTGACGTGCCCACACAACTTCGCGGAATGAAGGTGCTTTGGAGTCCAGTGACTGAGCGAGGCTTGATAACAAGGCGGGAAGAAGAAGCTCAGTTGTTTGAAAAAGGTATTAATTGCAATTGTTGGAGATAATTTATGATAAAGATAATTTTTGTTTTGTTAATGGCATTAGTATCGAATCTCGCCTTTTCCAAGGCAGTATGTGATGGGCAGACGAACGCTGAACTTGAGAACTGCGCGCATGCTAATTTTGATGCGACAGACAAGGAGCTCAATCGAAGCTATAGTGAACTATTGAAGAGAATGCCTGCCTCAGATAAGCCGAATTTCGTTGCCACTCAAAGAGCATGGGTGAGCTATAAAGAAAAGTATTGCCAGTCTGCATATGATGCTACTAGCCCAGGGGAGGAAGCGGGCGTTGACAAATGGTCCTGTTTTGCCTCAGTGACAGAAACGAGAACGAAGGAAATTCACTACCTTGATTCGTCCGTTGGAATGGGCGACTTTAGAAAAGCATTGGCCGTCATGGCCAGCGTTTACGAGGGCGGGGACACTAACAAGGTGGTTTCGAAGCTGATAAACCAGACTCCAGACGGAAAGAATCCAGATTGGCGCAAGTATGTCGATTTGAACTGCAAAATGACGGCAGCGAAGCTCCAGGAAGAGCATGACGCCTGTGTCGCGAGACTTAATTTCTACAAGAATTGGTAGCCGAGACACGCGATTTATGAATTCTGATGCCGGTGACAACATGATGAATCTAATTCGTGTCGACGACGACACCGACCACGGCGGCAAGGTAGTGACTGGCTCGACGACGATGAGTTACGAGGGCCGCTTCGTTGCGCGCAAGGGGGATCATGTATCGTGCCCGAAGCATCCCGATGTTTCGCCGAACGTGATCGAGGAAGGCGATACATTGATGACGGACGGCGGCATCGCGATTGCACGGCACGGCCATCGCGCCACGTGTGGCTGTCATTTGATTTCGAGCTTAACCTGACTGCGACTTAACAGGATCGACGCTCGCGATCGACGGAATGGGCGGTGCTGGATTTCTGCGCGTTCGTCTTCGATAGGCTGAAGTCTTTCTGACTAAGGTTTCCCGATAGTGCGCACGGAGAGACCGCTGACGGTAAAGCCGGGACGCTATGCATTTTTCTCAGTTCGGCCAAGAGCTGTCATAGGTCCGCTCTCACCAAGCGGCAGTTGGTACGCGGAAAGCGGACGGACTTCGTCATACAATGACCAAGCGTTTTCGAACGAAAAATGGATGTGAACGAGATCGTCGTTGGACTGAATGCTTGGATTAATCCACGACGGAAAATATGCGAAATTCATACGCGGCAAGCTGCACAAAAGCTGCGAAAGAGGCGCAGCGTAGACTAGCCAAAGGCCCATAGTTGCATCCTCAAGGTTTCTACCTCGGACGCATCCAGCGTCATATTTTCTGCGCCCGGCAGCGCCCTGCTGAGCCATGTCACAACCTTCTGGGGTTAAGGCATACTTCATGTCGCTCTGATTCGCGAACTGCGCCACGCTTGAGCTTACGGGTAACGGTGACATCTCGTTGCCGGTAGAGGAACCAAAGAGTAACGGTTAGCATCGCGGGCGGGCACTATCAGTCGTCCAAGAATCCTTAAAGAACAAACCGGGAAAAATGATAGATCGCTTCACTGAAGGTCCCAACGCACGCGAGACGCTCATTCGCGCCCTGTTGAAGCAAACGTTGGTCGAACACGATGAAAATCGGGCCAACTTTCTAGCCAGTTGGTAGCAAATGACTCGACTCAGATCGTTTACCTCAAAGGTTGGCTAGATCGTGTGGATGACTGTCTTACGGTGAGTATATGAAAAAGACACGTTCGGCCCAGGTCTGGACAAAGGCGATTGCCGGCATCGCGCTCGCTTATTCAGTCAACGGCGCCTACGCTCAGGGTCCGTTCTCGGGCGACTGGAAATATGTGGAGCGTGCTGACGCCTCTGGAAAACCCTACTCGACGTTTGAGGTGAAGTTGACAGAGCTCGCCGATGGCCAACTCCAAGGGTCCTATTGTTTCGTAACACAGAGCGGCAACCGAATCGACTGTGACCCCGATCGGAAAGCGATCAACATAACGGGCCTTGTCGCGCCAGACGGCAAGTCAGCCGAAGTTCACTTCTATTCTTTCTTCGGCGCAAAGGACGGAGTTGCCGAGCTTGCGACACCGGGTAGCGATCTCAATTGGAGAGTCACCCAAAACCCCCGTGGCGATTTCTTTTATGGTCCGTACAAGGTCAAACTAAAAAGGACACCAACTGACGAGCATCGCGGCGAGCGTCAAGTTGTGACTGCCAAAGCGTATTTATACGATCAACCTTCCCCTTTGCCAGCCACTAAGACCTATGTGGTGAAGGGAGACTACGTAAAGCTACTAAGCGTGTCGGACGATTTTAAGTTTTGGAAAGTGGAGTGTGTCAGCGGCAATGGTGTCGTGATCGAACGCTGGATAGACTGCAATGCGATAGAGTCCTGTCCTTGAATGAAAGCCGCCCCTGTTTTCGACGGACGTACAAACCTATGTTTGTAAAATATGGCCTGATAGCATGGGTTACTGCTTTCACGTCGATAAGCGTTGTTGCCTCGGCTGCGCCGCCGCTGTTCGGTAGCTGTGACAACGACGGTGAGTGTTCGGCTGTGTTTGATCGTTCTGTGCCGGAGGCGCAATCGCTTTGTGGATCGAAAACTACATCAATAGCGTGGCGGAAAAACGCGACAGAGCTTTTACTTCAATGCACCGGTTCAGATACGGCCGAAAATAACAGGAACTATGTTGTTGACGACAGCAATGTGATCGGTCTGAGCTATGGTCGTTACGTGAAAATCAGCTTCCTACAGCAGAACCCAAGCGCAGCTGTCCCAGATAAATTTGGTTCGACACTGGTTTGCGCTGCTGCTGATATCGAGAAACTGCATACAAGTACGTTTGTTTTACTCGACAAACGGCCGGGCGAATCGGGAACCTCGTATTGCTATGGCATCACTTACCTAGCGTTCAAAAGTGGCGCGTTCCAACTTAGCACCAACAAAAATTCCATAAGTGCAAGTGACCACGAGCATTATTTGGCTCATGTTTCAAGTCAGACAAAGCAACGCGCCCAGCGTCTGTTAGAGGTATTCCGGAAGTGGCAGGGCGAACAGCCAAATTGAGGTCTGCAGGGATGATGAATCTGATTCGAATCGACGACGACACCGACCACGGCGGCAAGGTAGTGACTGGCTCGACGACGATGAGTTACGACGGCCGCTTTGTTGCGCGCAAAGGGGATCATGTATCGTGCCCGAAGCATCCCGATGTGTCGCCGAACGTGATCGAGGAAGGCGACACATCCATGACGGACGGCGGCATCCCGGTTGCGCGACACGGCCATCGTGGCACCTGTGGCTGTCGCTTGATTTCCAGCTTGACCTGACTGCGACTTTACAGGTTCGGCGCTCGCGATCGACGGAACGGGCCGTGCCAGGTTTTCGCAAACGGTTTCTCGGCAGTGCGCAGGAAAGGACCGCTAACGGCAGAGCCGAAACGTTATGCATTTGTCTCAGTTCGGCCGTCAAACGTCGTTCGCCATAGCAGAAACAGTGCCATTCACACCACCTAGGCTTTGAGATGTGCAGGCTCACAATAAGGAAATGAACGATGGCAAATCCCGTCTTTGACATGTTCAATGCAGCGATGACCCTAATGAACTACAGGGAAGCTCAGAAAAATATCTACAAAGAAATTATCGAGCCCCTCTTCAAAGATCTGCAGGAGTCGACCGCATATTTTCACGCTAGCGTAACGGACTGCCCCTCACGCGGAAGCGCTCTGCCCTCAAATGCTCAAAATCTCATACAACCCAATTTCATTTAACGATATAGATATTTCCATTAAAATACGACAAAGCCTTCCGCATTAAAAATCGCATAGATGATCGATTCAAAAGGCAAACCGTTGAAGTAAACGAAGCGCGGGCGATGAGTGCTACCAACACTCACCGCCCGCTAACCACCACCAACTTACAAGGAGTTGACAATGGCTGACGCCAATCTTAATGCATTCCCCGCTCATCCGGAGCGCCGCGCCACGGTACAGGAATTGATGCGCTGGCGCCCCTGCCCAAAACCGGGCCGCCCGTGGCGAACGCCTTCATTTTTTCCGTGGCTGCGCATCGCAGGCAAGTGGCTCGAACAGGCTGGCTTCCCACCTGGCCAGCGCGTGACGATCAAAGTTCAATACGGCCAGCTCGTGATTACGCCCGATTGACTTAAACCCAAGTAACAACAAACCCAGCTCGACAACTGGGTTTGTTGTTACTGGCTGGCGTTAGGCAAATAACACGGCAACACACGGGAAAAGAGACGACCTAACAGTGTCACCCCGCATACCAGCGCAAAAAAGGCTTCCACCCCACCCGTCATATCCAGACAGCCGCCCGCTCTTGCAGCCGCGACTCGCACCGCGCCTCCCCCGACAAGCTATACAGCCCATTAGCGCCACCGCCTTGCGGCCTCCCTCGCCCCCATGCGACAGTGCTCAAACCCGGCGCGCTCCCACGCGCCGCAACCAGAGTCAAGGAGACACTCATGGACCTGATCCTCTGGCGTCACGCCGAAGCCGAAGAATTCGCCGCCAGCGACCTGACACGCGCGCTCACCACGCGCGGCCGCAAGCAGGCGCAAAACGTCGCCAAATGGCTGCGCACTCGCCTGCCGGAAGACGCATTAGTACTCGCCAGCCCAGCCACCCGCACGATCCAAACCGCCGAGACCTTGAGCGACCAATACCGCGTAGTGCGCGAACTCGCGCCAAACGCCAGCGTGGACGACGTGCTCAACGCGGCCGGCTGGCCTAGGGGTGTAGCGCAGACGGTAGTAATCGTCGGCCATCAACCAACGCTTGGCCATGTAGCCGCGCGGCTACTCGGCAATAGCGACGCGAGCTGGCCGCTGAAGAAAGCCGGCGTGTGGTGGATCGCGAGCCGTGAGCGCGACGGCGACGATCAGGCGGTACTGCGCGCAGCGATCACACCCGACCTGATTTGACTCGAACTGAGCTGAAGCGCAGCGGATGAACAGCACGTGCGGCGCGCACCGCACTACCAGCAAGAACGCGCACGACAGGAGGCAACATCACTCGCCTCACGTGCCCTGGTGAACCGCGCAAACCACCCCACCCATCACGCATCACCCCCACACTTCGCACGAAAACAACACTCCCCGCTCCACCCCCGACATTACAACCCCCGCCCACGCAGCTTACGGGCCGTCACCCAATCGTCATGGCATTGCCATGCGAGCGTCACCAGGCGTTACTACATTGGCGAAAAAAGAAATCTCCCTTTTTTCGACCAGGACGCCCCAATGCGAGAACTGCCGACGCCCACCCCGCCCCTGGCTTCGCTCTTCGAAACGCGCCGTCTGCCGCGCGCCGAGGAAACGGTCACCGCCCAGCATCGCCTGCAAGTTACGTGGGCCCGTAGCGACGACGAACTGCGCGAAGCGCAGCGTCTGCGCTACCGCGTGTTCGCCGAGGAAATGGGCGCACGTCTGACCGGCCCCGCCGGTCTCGACGTCGATTCGTTCGATTCGTACTGTGACCATTTGCTGGTGCGCGATCTCGACACGCTGAAAGTAGTCGGTACGTATCGCGCGTTGCCGCCGCACCAGGCCGCGCGTATCGGCCGTCTGTATGCGGAAAGCGAATTCGATGTGTCACGTCTGACGCACCTGCGCCCGAAGATGGTCGAAGTGGGCCGCTCGTGCGTGCACCCCGACTATCGCAGCGGCGCCGTGATCATGTCGCTGTGGGCCGGCCTCGCCGCCTACATGAAGCACAACGGCTACGAGACCATGCTCGGCTGCGCGAGCGTCGCGATGGTCGACGGCGGCCACTATGCGGCGAACCTGTATTGCGCGCTGCGCGACACCGCGATGACCGCGCCGGAGTATCACGCGTTCCCGCACACGCCGCTGCCGGTCGACGAATTGCAGACCGGCGCCGACGTCACGCCGCCGCCGCTCGTGAAGGGCTATCTGCGCCTCGGCGCGAAGATTTGCGGCGCACCGGCGTGGGATCCTGATTTCAACTGCGCGGACTTTCTGACGCTGCTGCGTCTGTCGGAAATCAACGCGCGTTACGCTCGCCATTTCCTCGGCGATGCGGCATCGCGCTGAGCGCAATCGCACCGCGCGTCCAACGCGCGGGTAGACGAGACGATGCACGTAAAAAAGCCCGGGACGTACCGGGCTTTTTTTCATTCAACGAGCGATCGCGTCAATCGCCGGTATAAACCACACGATACGGAATGCCGACCTTTTCCCACTCGGCGGCTTCCTGAATCAGGCTGTAGTCGGTCAGCGGATTGTTGGCCACCCACTCGTTCGGCAAACGCACCTCGTAGCCGCTATTGACCTGCGAAACCGCGATGCCGGGCAACCCGACATCCGCACGCCGACGACACAACAACGCCGCGAGCCGCAGACAGAACAGCAACGGCCATTCCACTTCACGCGTTTGCGACAACTTACCGAGCTTGCCCGCATGCCCCAGCACGAGCGCAGCAAGCCGTGCCTGATCGGTGCGCGAAAAGCCCGGCATATCCGCATTGCTGGCGATATAAGCCGAATGCTTGTGATAGGCGCTATGCGAAATCGACAAACCGATCTCATGCAGCGCCGACGCCCAACTGAGGAACATGCGATTTTCCGCGCGACGCTCGTCGTCGGGTTCGGCAAACTGATCGTAGAAACGCACCGCGAGTTCGCCGATGCGCCCAGCCTGCGCACGATCCACGCCATAGCGGCGCATGAAGCCTTCCGCCGTCACCGTGCGCATGTCTTCGTGTTGCGAACGCCCGAGCAGGTCGTACAGCACGCCCAGACGCAACGCGCCGTCTGTCGTATCGACGTAATCGACGCCGAGTTCGTCGAACACCGCGATCATGATCGACAGCCCGCCGGCCAGCACCGGAATACGGTCACCCTTCAACGAGACCAGCTTCAGACGATTGACGTTCTCCGCCTTGATCAGCGCGCGCTTGAGCCGTTCGAGACCGCCGCGCGTAATGCCATGCGTGACACCCGGATCGTTGAAACCGTTCGCCTCGACCAGTTCGGCCAACGCGCGCGCGGTGCCCGACGAACCAATCGCCTGTTCCCAGCCGGTTTTCTTGTACTCGGCGGAAATGATCTGGATTTCGCGGCCCGCGGCGAGTTCAGCCTGGCGCATCGTGTATTCGTCGACATTGCCGGCCGGGAAAAACGCGCGGCTATGGCTCACGCAGCCGATATACAGACTCTCCATCTTGATCGGCGTGTAGTGCGAGCCGATGATGAATTCCGTCGAACCGCCGCCGATATCGACCACCAGACGCTTGCCTGCGCTAGCCGGCACGGAGTGTGCTGCACCGGCATAAATGAGACGTGCTTCTTCACGCCCGGCGATCACTTCGATCGGAAACCCGAGCGCGGCTTGTGCCTCGCCGAGAAATTCGCCGGCGTTCTTGGCGATGCGCAATGTATTAGTGGCGACCGCGCGAACGTGATCGGGATGAAAGTCGCGCAGGCGTTCGCCGAAGCGCTTGAGCGCGTCCCAGCCCCGCACTTGCGAGGCACGATCGAGCATCTTGTCACGCGACAGACCGGCGGCGAGACGCACCGGTTCACGCAAAGCATCGACCTGATAAATCTGGCTGCCCGCGTCGGTTTCCTCGACCCGGCCCACGATCAGGCGAAAGCTGTTCGAGCCAAGGTCGACGGCGGCGAGGAGTTGGGGCGTTGTGACCATCGAGTAAGCGGACTCCATGCGCGCGAGCGCGGCGGCGGTGGACGCCGAAGTTGGCGTATGTCCACCCGATGTTTTGGGCGCCTTATGGCCGGCCGCGCTGTTCAAAGACGCCATTCTAAGCGTACCGGGCCTCACGATGTCACCTCGCAGCAATGGGGGTGCCGTATGGTCCCATATGGACTGCGTCATATTGACGACACGTGACGAATCCAGCGTAGAATTTATAACATTCAAAATGTCATAACAACGTCATCATACTGTGAGAATTTCCGAGCGTCTTTCCGCCTCTCTTCCTGACATTCCATTCTCGCTGCCGATGTCCATCCGCTACCCCCTCTTGAATCGCGAGCTGGGCATTCTGGGTTTCAACGAGCGTGTGTTGGCACAAGCTGCCGACCCTGCCGTCCCCTTGCTCGAACGCCTGCGCTTCATCTGCATCACCAGTAGCAATCTCGACGAATTCTTCGAAGTCCGCATGGCCGGACTGCAGGAACAGATGCGCGACAACCCTGGCGCACTGTCGCCGGACGGTATGTCGTTGCAGCACGTGTACGACCTCGTGGTCGAGCGCGCACAGAAGCTCGTGCATCGTCAGTACACGATGCTGCACGACACCGTGCTGACCGCACTCGAACAGGAAGGCATCTATTTTCACGGCACCGAAGCGTGGAACGAAGCGCAGACCGAATGGGCGCGCAACTACTTCTTCGACGAACTGCTGCCGGTGCTCACGCCGATCGGTCTCGATCCGGCCCACCCGTTTCCGCGCGTGCTCAACAAGAGCCTGAACTTCGTCGTCGAACTCGAAGGCAAAGACGCGTTCGGCCGTCAAGCCATGATGGGCATCGTGCAAGCGCCGCGCGCGCTGCCGCGGCTCGTGCGCATGCCGCAGGACCTGTCGGGCTATCCGCACGGCTTCGTGCTGCTGAGCTCGCTGCTGCAACGCTTTGTCGGCGAGCTGTTTCCGAATCTGGTGGTGCGCAGTTGCAATCAGTTTCGCATCACGCGCAATAGCGAACTGTTCGTCGACGAAGACGAAATCACCAATCTGCGCGTCGCGTTGCAGGGCGAATTGCCGGCGCGCCATCTGGGCAATGCGGTGCGGCTCGAAGTGTCGGCGGAAACACCGTCGCATGTCGTGCGGCGCCTGCTCGACGAAAGCGATCTGTCCGATAAAGACTGCTATTACGCCGATGGCCCCGTCAATCTGGTGCGGTTGATGCAGTTGCCGGAGATGGTGGACCGGCCCGATCTGAAATTCGTGCCGCATATTCCGGCGATTCCGGCGCAGGTCGCCAACAGCGCCAGCATGTTCGACGTGATCGATCAGGGCGACGTGCTGCTGCATCATCCGTACGAGAGCTTTCAGCCGGTGCTGGAACTGCTGCTGCAGGCCGCCAAAGATCCGAACGTGATGGCGATCAAGCAGACCATTTACCGCACCGGCACCGATTCGCCGCTAATGGACGCGCTGATGCAAGCCGCGCGCAACGGCAAGGAAGTGACGGTGGTGGTCGAACTGCTCGCGCGCTTCGACGAAGAAACCAACATCAACTGGGCGTCGCAGCTCGAAGCGGTGGGCGCGCACGTCGTCTACGGCGTGGTGGGTCACAAGTGCCATGCGAAGATGATGCTGATCGTGCGGCGCGTGTCGTCGGGCGGCAAGACCACGCTCAAGCGTTACGTGCATCTGGGCACCGGCAACTATCATCCGCGCACGGCGCGTCTGTACACCGACTTCGGCCTGATGACCGCCGATCAGAAAATCTGCGAAGACGTGCATCACGTGTTCCAGCAACTGACCGGCATTGGCGGCGAGTTGAAGCTGCACGAGTTGTGGCAGTCGCCGTTCACGCTGCATCCGAAACTGGTCGAAGCGATTCGCGCCGAAGCCGAGCATGCGCGCGCCGGCAAGAAAGCGCGCATCGTCGCGAAGATGAACGCGCTGCTCGAACCTACCGTGATCGCCGAGTTGTATGAAGCGTCGCAGGCCGGCGTGAAGATCGATCTGATCGTGCGTGGCGTGTGTTCGTTGCAGCCGGGCGTGGCGGGTCTGTCGGAGAACATCACGGTGCGCTCGATCGTCGGGCGCTTTCTCGAACATCACCGCATTTTCTATTTCTACGACGGCGGCAAGGAACAGGTTTATCTGTCGAGCGCCGACTGGATGGACCGCAATTTCTTCCGGCGCGTGGAAGTAGCGTTCCCGATCACTAATCGTCGATTGAAGCGGCGCGTGATTGCCGAAGGTCTGTCGGCGTTTCTCGGTGACAACCAGTCCGCATGGCTGATGCAGAGCGACGGTCACTATCGTCGTCGGCGTCCGGGCAAGTCGTCGCGTAACGCGCAGATGAGCTTGCTGGGCAAGTTCTGTTCTTGACGCCGATCCTTCTCCGCAGGAAATAAAAAAACCGCCTTCATTCAGGCGGTTTTTTTTCGGACTGGCGGCGCGAGCGTACCCGCGACTAACCTCAAGCCGGCGTCGGATGGCGACGCGCCGTGCGATACACCGGAAAGCGCACGGTGAACGTGCTGCCGCGTCCCTCCTCGCTCTTCACGTCCAGTTGCGCATCGTGCCGCTGCAACACGTGCTTGACGATCGCGAGACCGAGGCCCGTGCCGCCCGTGTCGCGCGAGCGGCTGCGATCCACGCGATAGAAGCGCTCGGTCAGTCGCGGAATGTCGGCCGCCGGAATCCCCAGGCCGCTGTCCGTGACCGAAAACACCGCGCAACCACCCGTTGCATGCCAGTTCACCTTGATCCCGCCGCCGTCCGGCGTATAACGAATCGCGTTCGTGACGAGATTGCCCAGCGCGCTGAGAATTTCCGTTTCGACGCCGGTGACGGTGAGCCCTTCGTCGACGTCGAAACTGATCTTGTGATGGTCGCTCGACAGGTTGTCCGCGTCGTCCCGCAGATGGCGAATCACCGCGCGCATATCGATCATCTGATCGCTCGGCGGCTTGTTGTCGCCTTCGAGTTTGGCGAGCACCAGCAGGTCGTTGACGATATGCCGCATGCGCGACGCCTGCTGCTCCATCAACTCGAGATAGCGACCGCGCTCGGCTTCGCTCAATGGCAGTTCGCGCATGGTCTCGAGGAAACCGGACAGCACCGTGAGCGGCGTCTTCAGTTCATGCGAGACATTGGCGACGAAGTCACGCCGCATCGCGTCGGTCCGCTCCAGCTCGGTAATGTCTTGCGACAGTACCAGCTTGCGGTTCTCGCCGTACGGAAACACCTGCACCGACAGCACGTTCTGACGCTTCTCGCCCATGCCGCGCATGATCAGCATCTGCTCGTAGCGCTGCGAATTCAGATAACGGACAAAGTCGGGCTGACGCACCAGATGGGTGATGTGCTGGCGCAGATCGCGCTTCGCGTCGAGACCGAAATGGAGTTCGGAGATCGCATTGCACCACTCGATCTGATCGTGATCGTCGAGCATGGCAACGCCGTTCGGCGATGCCTGAATGGCCTGGATGAAACGCGAATGCTGCTGCTCGACCTGGCGCACCTGCGCATGCCAGCGCTTCGCGAGCTTATGCAGACGGTAATAGATTTCGCCCCAGATGCCGGGAGCGCTCGGCACTTCGCCGTACACCGGCGCGTCGAGCAGGCGCCACAGGCGCTGCTTGTGAAACGTGCTGAAGAAGCTCTGCGCGAGCAGCATGACGATCGCGAGGACGAGCGCTGCCTTGACGTTCACGAGTGCGCCGACCGCCGCGCACAGAACAGCCAGCAGCACGATCGACACGATGGAGCGCGCCCAGATGATGTTCATGTTCTAGCGATCGAAGAGAAAAGCGTACGCGCCGGAATAGGAGAAAGAATAACGCGGCGACTAGCGTGATGAAGATGAAGAACCCGACCTGGCGAATGCCGGTGGCGCGCCAGAACGGTAACGGACTACGTACGCGTTCCAACCTCGCCACCGTGACGCTTCAGGCGCTCTTCGCAAGCCGGTAGCCGCTGCCGCGAACCGTCTCGATCATAGCATCGCAGCCGGCCGGCTTCAGTGCCGCGCGCAGGCGCTTGATATGCACGTCGACCGTGCGCTCTTCAACGAACACGTGATCACCCCAGACCTGATCGAGCAGTTGCGTGCGGCTGTGCACGCGCTCCGGGTGCGTCATGAAGAAATGCAGCAGGCGGAATTCCGTCGGACCGAGATCGAGCTTGATCTCGCTGCCTTCGGCGTGCGCGGCCACCCGGTGCGTGGCCGGGTCGAGCTTCAGACCGTTGATCGCGACCAGATCTTCGGTGAGCTGCGGCGCGCGGCGGCGCAACACCGCCTTGATACGCGCCATCAGTTCCTTCGGCGAAAACGGCTTGGTGACGTAGTCGTCCGCGCCGATTTCGAGGCCTAGCACCTTGTCCTGCTCATCGCCACGTGCGGTCAGCATGATGATCGGAATGTGCTTCGTGCGTTCGTTGTTGCGCAGGTCGCGCGCGAACGCAATGCCGGACTTGCCCGGCAACATCCAGTCGAGCAGGACCAGATCGGGCAACACGTCGCTGATCAGGTTCTGCGCCTGCTCCGCGTTGTACGCGCGAATCGGGCAGTGTCCGGCGTGTTGAAGATTGACCGAAATCAATTCGGAAATGGCGGGCTCATCTTCAATGACGAGAATGCTGCTGGGCATCGGCACCTCTGGTCCTTATCTCTGGATTAGCTGAGTGCTTCGCGTTCGAGCGCGTCGCGCGACTTGTGCCGCACGTCGGTGCCCTTGACGATGTAAATGATGAATTCCGCGATGTTCTTCGCGTGGTCGCCGATCCGTTCGATTGCCTTGGCGATGAACAGAAAATCGAGGCCCACGGAAATGGAACGCGGATCTTCGGTCATGTACGAAATCAGCTTGCGCACGAACGCGCGGAATTCTTCGTCGATCGCTTTGTCGTCGCGCACGATCTGCGCGGCGGCAACCGTATCGAGACGCGCGAACGCGTCCAGCGCGCGGCGCAGGATCGACACCGCCATTTCGCCCGACAGCTTGATCTCGGCAATATTGATGGTGCGCGACGCGCCGTCTTCCATCAGACGCTTGGTACGCTTGGCGATTTTTTCGGCTTCGTCGCCGGCGCGCTCGAGGTTCGTGATGGTCTTCGAAATCGCGATCAGCAGACGCAGATCACGCGCGGCCGGCTGACGGCGCGCGATGATGTTGCTGCACTCTTCGTCGATATCCACTTCCATCTGGTTCAGACGAGCTTCAGCGGCGATCACCTGCTCGCAGATATCGAGGTCGAACTCGTTGAGCGCCTGCATGGCGTGGACGATCTGCGATTCGACGAGGCCGCCCATTTCGAGCACCTTCGAGGAAACCAGATTCAGATCGGCGTCGAACTGGCTGGACAGGTGTTTGTCGGACATGTCGTACTCCGTTGTTTTGGCTTGGCGGCTTAGCCGAAGCGGCCAGTGATGTAGTCCTCGGTTTCCTTGCGGACCGGCTTGATGAAGATCTTTTCGGTGTCGCCGAATTCGATCAGTTCACCGAGGTACATGTAGGCAGTGTAGTCCGAACAGCGAGCGGCCTGTTGCATGTTATGCGTGACAATCACCACCGTGTAATCGCTTTTCAATTCGGCGATCAGTTCTTCGATACGGCCGGTCGAGATCGGGTCGAGTGCGGAGCACGGTTCGTCGAGCAGCAGCACTTCAGGTCGAATCGCGATGCCGCGTGCGATACACAGACGCTGCTGTTGACCGCCGGACAGGCCGTAGCCGCTCTGGCCGAGCTTGTCCTTTACTTCGTTCCACAGCGCCGCCTTGGTCAGCGCCCATTCGACGCGGTCGTCCATTTCCGAGCGCGGCAGCGATTCGAACATCTTCACACCGAACGCGATGTTGTCGTAGATCGACATCGGGAACGGCGTCGGCTTCTGGAACACCATGCCGATCCGCGCGCGCAGCAGCGAAATGTCGCGCTTGGAGGTCAGCAGGTTTTCGCCGTCCATCAGGATCTCGCCTTCGGCGCGTTGTTCCGGATACAGTGCGTACATCTTGTTCAGCGTGCGCAGCAAGGTCGACTTGCCGCAGCCCGACGGGCCGATGAACGCGGTCACCTTGCCTTCGGGAATCGCCAGGTTGATGTTCTTCAGCGCGTGATACTTGCCGTAGAAGAAGTTCAGATCGTTGATCTCGATCTTCGGGCGGTTCGACGCCTGATTCTGGCCGCTTTGGGCGGGATCGAAACCGGCGGGCGCAGTCGGACGCACGGTCGGATTGAGTTGAGTTTCTGCCATATTCATCGGATTACACTCCGCCCTTACTTATTCGTGAAGATCGTGCGCGCGAGGACATTCAATCCCAGCACCGCGAGCGTGATCAGGAAGACGCCGGCCCACGCGAGTGATTGCCACTGCGCGAACGGGCTCATCGCAAACTTGTAGATCGTGACCGGCAGGTTCGCGACCGGTTGGCCCATGTCCCATGAGAAGAACTGATTGGACAGCGCCGTGAACAGCAGCGGCGCGGTTTCGCCGGCAATCCGTGCGACGCCGAGCAGCACGCCGGTGACGATACCTGCAATGGAAGCCTTCAGCGTGATCGACAGCACCATCTTCCACTTCGGCGTGCCGAGCGCGAAGGCCGCTTCACGCAGCGCGTTCGGCACCAGCTTCAGCATGTTTTCGGTGGTGCGGATCACGATCGGAATCTGCAGCAGTGCGAGCGCGAACACGCCGGCCCAGCCGCTGAAGTGACCCATCTTCGCCACCACCAACGCGTAGACGAACAGACCGACCACGATCGACGGCGCCGACAACAGAATGTCGTTGATGAAGCGCGTGAGGCTGGCAAACCAGCCCTTCTGACCGTATTCGGCGAGATAGACGCCGGCGAGAATCCCGATCGGCGTGCCGACGAACGTGGCAAGGCCAACCAGCATCAAGCTGCCGACGATCGCGTTGGCGAGACCGCCGCCATCGGTGTTCGGCGGCGGCGTCGACTGCGTGAACAGCTCAATCGACAAACCGCCGATCCCGAGACGCAGCGTCGTATAGAGAATCCACACGAGCCACAGCAGGCCGAACGCCATCGCGGCGAGCGACATGGTCAGCGCAACGGCGTTCTTGAAGCGGCGACGTCCTTGCAGACGCACGCGCATGGCTTCGAGCGCGACGGCGTCGTGCGAACCCGGCATATTCAGAGTGGGCTGGCTCATTTCGCGCCCTCCCCTTTTTCGAGGCGAAGCAGCATGAACTTGGAGATGGCCAGCACGATGAAAGTAATCACGAACAGGATCAGGCCGAGCTCCATCAGCGCCGACGTATGCAGGCCCGGATCCGCTTCCGCGAATTCGTTGGCGAGCGCCGACGTGATGCTGTTACCCGGCGAAAACAGCGAGACGTTATCGAGCAGATTGGTGTTGCCGATCACGAACGTGACCGCCATCGTCTCGCCGAGCGCACGGCCGAGGCCGAGCATCACGCCACCGATCACGCCGCTCTTGGTGAAGGGCAGCACGATCTTCCACATCACTTCCCACGTCGTGCAGCCGATGCCGTACGCCGATTCCTTCAGCAGCACCGGCGTGACTTCGAACACGTCGCGCATGACCGACGCGATGTACGGAATGATCATGATTGCGAGAATCACGCCCGCGCACAGAATGCCGATCCCGATCGGCGCGCCCTGAAACAGCGCACCCACGAACGGAATGCCGCCGAGCACGGTGCCGAGCGGCTTTTCGAACCACTCCGCGAAGATCGGCGCGAACACCAGCAGACCCCACATGCCGTACACGATCGACGGAATCGCGGCGAGCAGTTCGATCGCGATACCGAGCGGACGACGCAGCCAGGCCGGCGCGAGTTCGGTCAGAAAGAGCGCGATGCCGAAGCTGACGGGCACCGCGATGATGAGAGCAATGAGGGAGGTGGCAATCGTGCCGTAGATCGGCACCAGTGCGCCGAACTGCTTGCTGGGTGGATCCCAGTCCGCGGTCCACAGAAAGCTGAGACCGAATTGTTTGATCGACGGCATGGACGCGACGATCAGCGAAACGATGATGCCGCCGAGCAGCAATAGCGTGATGATGGCGGCGAGGCGCGCGAGGCCGCCGAAGATCACGTCGCCGGCACGGCTGGGCGCTTTCTGCTGCGAGGCGCTGCCGGGCGGGGTCGAGCGCGAGGCGCCAGACGCTAATTGGATATCGGACATGAGAGCCTGATGGACCTGTTTCCAGTTGCCGTTCGACACTTGTCGTGCGGCGGTAATGCCGGTTATGCGGGGTCAATGCCATTGGCCGTCCTCAACCGGGGACGGCCAATGTGTGGCGAGAAGCGCGTGCCTCTCGCGTCGCTTACTGTCGCTTACTCGGCGATTGCCTTGCCCGAAGCGTCTTTCACTTTCGACTTCCATTGCGAACGGATTTCAGCCGTCACCGAATCCGGCAGCGAGATGTAGTCCAGATCGTTTGCAGCCTGGGTGCCGTTCTTGAACGCCCAGTCGAAGAACTTCAGCGTTTCCGTGCCTTGCGCCGGCTTGTCCTGCGCCGTGTGCAGCAGCACGAACGTTGCGCCGACGATCGGCCATGCGTCCTTGCCCGGCTCGTTCGTCAGGATCTGATAGAACGACTTCGACCAGTCAGCACCGGCTGCCGCTGCCTTGAACGTTTCCGTCTTCGGCTCGACCACTGCGCCCGTCGAATTCTTCATCGCCACGTACGTCATGTGGTTCTGCTTGGCGTACGCCCATTCCACATAGCCGATTGCGCCCGGCAGACGTTGCACGAAGGCTGCGACGCCGTCGTTGCCCTTGCCGCCCGTACCCGTCGGCCAGCTGACCGTTGCGCCTTCACCGACCTTCGACTTCCAGTCTGCGTTGACCTTCGACAGGTAGTTCGTCCAGATGAACGTGGTGCCCGAACCGTCGGCGCGGCGAACCACGGCGATGTCCGTATCCGGCAGCTTGACCTTCGGGTTCAACGCGACGATTGCCGGGTCATTCCACTTCTTGATCTTGCCCAGGTAGATGTCGCCGAGCACTTCGCCCGACAGCGTCAATTCACCGGCCTTCACGCCCGGCACGTTGATCGCCGGCACCACGCCGCCAACCACCGTCGGGAACTGGAACAGACCTGCCTTCGCGAGTTCGTCGTCCTTCAGGGGAGCGTCCGAGCCGGCGAAATCAACCGTCTTCGCTTCGATCTGCTTGATACCGCCCGACGAACCGATGCCCTGGTAGTTGACTTTGCCGCCGCCGGTTTTCTGATAGGCGTCAGCCCACTTCGTGTAAATCGGTGCTGCGAAGGTGCTGCCCGCGCCGGTGATGTCTGCGGCTTGCGCTGCGATCGCGAAAAGCGCGCCAGCGACGCCAGCGAACACGGTTTGCATCAATTTCATGAGACTCTCCAAGGTGTGAGCGGTGTGAGCGAATAACACGAACACCGCGAAGCTTAGGGTCTCTTTGTGACAGTAACGTGACTTACCGTGAAACAGATGTGACAGTAGGATTACGAGGGTGAAAGGCGTTTTGACGGACAAAATGCCGATTTGACGGAATTGCCGACGCCGTTCTGAAGATTAGGCGATAAAGATGGGGCGCGAACGTTTGCGTGCGGGTTTTGGGTTTGGGTTTTGCTTTTTTGATTTTTTTGCTGCAGGGGGTCCGCTGGATTGTCTGGCGGTAAACGGTCAGCGGCGGGGCGACCTCTCGATCGCCCCGCCGCTGTTCGACACATCCGAAATTTAGGCCGTTGCCTGCTTGACCGCGCCGGCAATCGCTTCCGCGTGACGGATCGCGTCATCGGCATGCTCGGCTTCCACCATCACGCGCAGCACCGGTTCCGTACCGGATGCGCGAATCAGCACGCGGCCGCGGCCATGCAGCGCCTCCTCGGCATGACTGATCGCGCGACGGATCGCGTCGCTGCCCTTCCAGTCCGCGTCGGGCTTCATCCGCACGTTGATCAGCTTTTGCGGGAACAGCGTCACGCCGTCGAGCAGATCGGCCAGCGTCTGCTCGCTGCGCTTCATCGCGGCCAGCACGAGCAACGCAGAGACGATGCCGTCGCCGGTCGAATGGCGGTCAAGGGAGAGAATATGGCCGGAGCCTTCCGCTCCGAGTTGCCAGCCGTGCTCGCGCAACTGCTCGAGCACGTAGCGGTCGCCCACCGCCGCGCGGACGAACTTCACACCGTCTCGTTGCAGCGCGACTTCAACCGCCATGTTGGTCATCAAGGTGCCGACCGCGCCTTCCACCTTGCCCTCTGTCGCGACGCGATCCTTGACCAGCACGTACAGCAATTCGTCGCCGTTATACAGGCGGCCGGCTGCGTCGACGATCTGCAGACGGTCGGCGTCGCCGTCGAGCGCAATGCCGAGGTCGGCGTGGTTCGCGCGCACCGCGCGCACCAGCGCGTCCGGCGCGGTCGCGCCGACGCCGTCGTTGATGTTGAAGCCGTTCGGCGCGACGCCGATCGGAATCACGTCCGCGCCGAGTTCGTGGAACACGTGCGGTGCGATGTCGTAGGCGGCGCCGTGCGCACAATCCACCACCAGCTTCAGCCCGCGCAGGTCGAACGCGGCCGGGAACGTGCTCTTGCAGAACTCGATGTAGCGGCCGGCGGCGTCGTCGAGACGTCGCGCCTTGCCGAGTTGCTCGGAAGCCGCGCAGGAGAGCGGCAGATCGAGCTGCTCTTCGATCTGCAATTCCACTTCGTCGGGCAGCTTGTTGCCGTCGGCGGAGAAGAATTTGATGCCGTTGTCGTAGTACGGATTGTGCGATGCGCTGATCACCACGCCCGCGGCGAGCCGCAACGCGCGCGTCAGGTAGGCGACACCGGGAGTCGGCATCGGGCCGGCCAGCATCACGTCGACGCCTGCCGCCGAGAAACCCGCTTCCAGCGCGGCTTCGAGCATGTAGCCCGACACCCGCGTGTCTTTGCCGATCAGCACGGTCGGCCGGGCGCCGCTCTTAGCCCAGCGGTCCGCGCCCGCGAGCACCTTGCCGGCCGCGTAGCCGAGCCGCAACACAAACTCCGGCGTAATCGGGCCTTCGCCGACCTTGCCTCGAATCCCATCCGTTCCAAAATAACGACGTGCCATGTTTTATCTTCCTCCTTGGCTTTTTTCAGGTTCTAGCCTGCGGGCGGCTTATCGCCGCATCGCGCATGGCTGCCCACACTTTCAATGCATCCACTGTTTGCGCGACATCATGCACGCGCAGAATCGCGGCGCCCCGCTCGGCGGCACACACCGCCGCGGCGACGCTGCCGGCGACGCGCTCCGGCGCCGGACGCCCAATCACCGCGCCGACCATCGACTTACGCGACATGCCCGCGAGAATCGGATACGGCGGCTTGGCCCGCGGCGCCGTGTCCTGCAGATGCGCGAGCAAAGTGTAGTTGTGTTCGATGACCGCTTTACCGAAGCCGAAGCCCGGATCCACGCTGATACGCGCGCGCGCGACGCCTGCTTGCGTCAACGCGGCCACACGTTCCTCGAGAAACTGCCGGACTTCGCCGATTACATCATCGTAGACAGGCTCGCCGAGCTGCATGGTTTGCGGCTCGCCGAGCATATGCATTACACATAGGCCACAGTTGCTGTCGCGTACCGCGTCGATGGCGCCGGACATGCGGAAGCCCCAGATGTCGTTGATCAGATCGGCGCCTGCGCTCAACGCATGGCGCATCACTTCGGGCTTGTAGGTATCGATCGACAACGGCACGTTCGCCGCGCGAAGCTGCTCGACGAGCGGAATCACCCGTTCAAGCTCTTCGTCGAGCGGCACCGGCGGCGCGCCGGGCCGGGTGGACTCGCCGCCAATGTCGATGATGTCCGCGCCGTCGAGCAGCATACGCTCGGCCTGGCGCAGCGCGTCGCCGCGCATGGCGTATTGACCACCGTCGGAAAACGAGTCCGGCGTGATGTTCAGGATGCCCATGACCAACGGGCGTTCAAAGGTCAGCTTGAAGCGTCCGCATTGCAGCGGCTCGGGCAACGGAGCGGGAGATAAATCGACTGTCGACACGTAGCGATGCATTAAATAAAACGAGATAAATGCAAAACGGGCCGGTGTGAAAACACACCGGCCCGCACTTTCTACTTCTGGCTCATCAAGCCGGCGCGGTCGCGCTACCCGGCTTGACCTCGGTGCCCGGGCTGCCGCCCGACGAGGCGTCGCTTGCCGACGGTGTCGAGCTGCTGGTCTTCGGCGAACGCGGCGGAAGACCTGCCATGATGTCGTTGATCTGATCGGCGTCGATCGTTTCCCACTCCATCAAAGCGGCGGTCATGGCTTCGACCTTGTCGCGGTTTTCGTCCAGCAGGCGCTTGGCGAGGTTGTACTGCTCGTCCAGCACGCGACGGATTTCCGCGTCGACCTTTTGCTGCGTCGCTTCCGAAATGGTCCGCGTGAAACCGCGGCCAAACGGCGTGGCGTCGTTTTCGTCGTCGACGTAGACCATCGGTCCGAGCGCGTCCGTCATACCGAAGCGAGCCACCATGGCGCGCGCGGTTTGCGTGGCCTTGTTGAAGTCGTCCGATGCGCCGGTGCTGATCAGATTCAGGAACAACTCTTCCGCTACGCGACCGCCGAACAGGATCGCCAGACGATCCAGCAGATAGTCTTTCGAGTACGTTTCGTTGTCGTGCTCCGGCAACTGCCACGTCACGCCAAGTGCACGGCCGCGCGGAATGATCGTGACCTTGTGCACCGGATCGGCCTTCGGCAACAGCTTGGCGATCACCGCATGACCCGACTCGTGGTAAGCCGTGGCGCGCTTCGATTCTTCGCGGATCACGGCCGACTTACGCTCCGGACCCATGAAGATCTTGTCTTTCGCGTCTTCGAAGTCGTTCATCTCGACGATGCGCTTGCCGCGACGAGCCGCGAACAGTGCCGCTTCGTTCACGAGATTCGCGAGGTCAGCGCCCGAGAAGCCCGGCGTGCCGCGTGCGATCACCGCTGCGTCGACGTCGTTCGAAATCGGCACCTTGCGCAGGTGAACCTTCATGATGTGCTCGCGACCGCGAATGTCCGGCAGACCGACATACACCTGACGGTCGAAACGGCCCGGACGCAGCAGCGCCTTATCGAGCACGTCCGAACGGTTCGTTGCAGCGATCACGATCACGCCAGAGTTCGCTTCGAAGCCGTCCATCTCGACCAGCATCTGGTTCAAGGTCTGTTCGCGCTCGTCGTTACCGCCGCCCATGCCGGCGCCACGATGACGGCCGACCGCGTCGATTTCGTCGATGAACACGATGCACGGTGCGTGCTTCTTGGCCTGCTCGAACATGTCACGCACACGAGCCGCACCGACACCGACGAACATTTCCACGAAGTCCGAACCCGAGATGCTAAAGAACGGCACTTTCGCTTCACCGGCGATAGCGCGCGCCAGCAGCGTCTTACCGGTTCCCGGCGGCCCGACCAGCAGCACGCCGCGCGGTATCCGCCCGCCCAGCTTCTGGAACTTCTGCGGATCGCGAAGGAAGTCGACCAGCTCAGACACTTCTTCTTTCGCTTCGTCGCAGCCAGCAACGTCGGTGAAATTGATTGCGTTGTTGTTTTCGTCGATCAGACGCGCACGGGATTTACCGAACGAGAACGCACCGCCTTTCCCGCCTCCCTGCATCTGTCTCATCATGTAGAACCAGAAACCGATGATCAGGATCGTCGGCCCGAGATAGTACAGCGCCGACACGAGCGCATTCGGTTCGTCGTCAGCCTTGCCGCTCACCTGAACGCCGTACTTCATCAGATCGCCGACCATCCAGATGTCACCGGGCGACACGATCTGGTATTTCTGGCCGTCTGCTGGAGTGACCGTGAGGTTACGCCCCTGGACAATGACGTTCTTGACTTTGCCGGCCTTCGCGTCGTCCATGAACTGCGAATAGGAAACGCCTTCCTGGACACGGGGCTTGTCGAACTGCTTGAACACCGTAAACAGCACCAGTGCGATAACCAGCCACACTGCTGCCTTCGAAAACATATTGTTGTTCAAAGCACCACTCCTTCACTTAGACGGGCGCCTACATTTGCCTTGCGGCACCACGAAAGCATTCTAATCCAGTCCGCAGACCCCTGCCATAAGGTTTCGCTACCACAGAAATAGCGTAGCGGGCATTTACCGCGCCGATTTCCGACGCCATGAAGCCATTATCGGCAGATGCGGATCCGTCCTGCAGCTTCCCTATGCGGGCCGCTTGAGATGCTTACCCAAAATAAACGTTTCTGACGACTTGTCCCGCGACGCTTTCGGCTTGCGGGCCGCCACCACCTTGAACTGTTGCTTGAACTTTTCGACAATCTGGCTGTAACCGCTGCCATGGAAACATTTGACTAAAAGGGCACCATCCGGCTTCAGGTGATTTTGCGAAAATTCCATCGCAAGATCGCACAGATGCTCGATTCGCGCGGCATCCGCCACCGCCACTCCCGACAGGTTGGGCGCCATATCCGAAATTACAAGGTCGACCTGACGTTCTCCGACCAATTCTTCCAGTTGGAGCACCACCGAGTCTTCGCGGAAGTCGCCCAGGATGAAGTGAACGTCGGAAATCGGCTCCATGGGCAGCATGTCCAGCGCGATGATGGTCCCGTCGATGCCGCCCTGACGTTCGGCGTCGCGCTGCGAGCCCTTCGCCAGCTTGTTGCGTGCGTACTGGCTCCAGCTACCCGGCACTGAGCCCAGATCGACGATCACCTGCCCCGGCCGGATCAGCTTGTCCTGTTCGTCGATTTCCTTGAGCTTATAGGCCGCGCGGGCGCGATAGCCCTCCCGCTGCGCCATTTTCACGTACGGATCGTTGATGTGGTCGTGCAGCCACGCGGTATTGAACTTGTTTTTTGCCATTAAACGTTGAACTCTTGCTGCGTCATGTCGCGCTTTAGCGGATAATACGCGGTTAATTCGCGCGGACACCGCCAAAACTGGCTGCCATCCGCGATTCTGATGTTCTGACGCGCCGCCCTGCCGAACCGCCCCGATCGAGCCAATCGAACGACTGGATCGGAAACGCAGGTGCCGCCATTTTAGTCGAGTCTCCCACTTTCCATGTCTGCCCTCAAAGTCTCTACCGACCAACGCGCCGAGTTGCGCTCCCAGGCACATGCGCTCAAACCGGTCGTGCTCGTCGGCGCCGAAGGTTTGACCGACGCTGTGCTGACCGAAATCAAGGTTCACCTGGGCGCGCACCAGTTGATCAAAATCCGCGTGTTCGGCGACGAACGCGAAGAACGCATCGCGATCTACGAAGAAATCTGCGACAAACTGAATGCCGCGCCGATTCAGCATATCGGCAAGCTGCTGGTGATCTGGAAGCCGGAAGCGGCCGAAAAACCCGCAGCGAAGACCAAGCGCGGCGCCCTGCCGAGCGCTCGCGAAGCCGCTGTCGAAGCCAAGCCGGGTAAAGGCCGTGCACCGCGCGTCGTCACCGTGGTAAAGCCCAGCGAAATCCCGATGCGCAAGCCGAAGGCCAAAGCAGTCGTCGTGCGTGGCAATGAACGCGTCACGCAAGGCGGCAACATCAAGCGCGCCAAGAAGCGCCAAACCAGCGCGAAGCGCTCGCATCAGTCGTCGAAATAAACGGGTGATGAGAGGTGCGGGCGAGGTCCGCACCTTGGGTTCAGTCGGCACAGGTCCCGCTTTCCTGGACTTGTGCCGACAGCAGCAGCCGCCGGGAATTTAGCAGCGCGATCGTGCAGCACTGCATCGACCAGATTGCGGCTTGTTGAGCAACGCTATCAGCCAAGCCCAACTCAACCCGCCACGCGCGCACTAACCGGCGCCGCGGTTATAGCACACCACCGCCGCGCTCAGCCGGCAACCTTCCCCGCCGTATCGCGAGCAGCACCCTGCTCCGCTACTACAATGCCGGCGCCCGCGGGCAGCTTCCACACCAGCGCGACGCCCAGCAGGCTCTCAATCAGATAGAACAGACTCGACACGCCGTGCAGAATGCCAAAGCGAGTCGCGTAAGCCGAATGCCCGACATCCGTGCCCGCCTGCAGCGCGGCAATGCGTATTGCATTCATAAACGGCTGCAACGCGAAGTAGCCCACCAGCACACACACCAGCATGCCGACAATCAGCCAGCGCAACTGGCGATAAGCGTTAGCGCCACGCCGAACCAGCACGTTGGCCAGCCCCAGCAGCAAAATGCCGCACACGGCGCCCAGCACACCCTCGATGCGAAACAGTTGCGCCGCCACCGCGCCGGCCGAAATCCGGTCGAGCGATGTGAATAACACCGGCGCGACCGCATAGCCGATAGTCAGCAGACTACCGACCCAGACCACCGTCAAGAGGCGGAAGAAACGATGCGGCATCAAGGACACCGGAGCCGCTTTCAAACGTAGCTCACCGCGATGATTTCGTATTCGCGCACGCCGCTAGGCGCCTGCACCGAGGCCACGTCGCCTTCGGACTTACCGATCAATGCACGCGCGATCGGCGAGCTGATCGAGATCAGGCCGTGGTCGATGTCCGCTTCGTCGTCGCCGACGATCTGATACTTGACCGGCGCGCCCGAGTCCAGGTCTTCGAGCTCGACCGTCGCGCCAAACACCACGCGGCCGTCCGCGTCAACCAACGCCGGATCGATGACTTGCGCACCGGCCAGCTTCGATTCGATCTCGGCAATGCGGCCTTCGATAAAACCCTGCTTTTCCTTCGCCGCGTCGTATTCCGAGTTTTCCGACAGATCGCCCTGGGCACGCGCTTCGGAGATCGATTTGATCACCGCCGGACGCTCAACCGATTTCAGGCGCTGCAACTCATCGCGCAACATTTCCGCGCCGCGCTTCGTCAATGGAACAGTGCTCATAAACAACTCTATGCAAAAAACAGCCGTAAAAAAAATCACCGCGGTTAAGTGCATTCCGTGGGACGCGGCGACCCGGGCAAAACCCGGACCACAGCACCTGCGGAACGCCGCTTAACCGCGGCACTTACATCTTGGACAGGTATTCGAAGCCTTAGTTTAGGCGAGCGTGCAGCCCTTGTAAATCATAGACTTCGAGGTTCTTCAAATAGCGCAAACCCTCTACCGCGGCACGCGCGCCGGACATCGTCGTGTAGTACGTGACCTTGTTCGCCTGTGCACTCATGCGGATTGAACGCGAGTCGGCGATCGCTGCGCGGGTTTCGTCGACGGTCGTGAAGACCAGCGCGATTTCGCCGTTCTTGATCATGTCGACGATGTGCGGACGGCCGTCCTTCACCTTGTTGACGACCTTCACCGGCACACCCGCCGCTTCGATCGCGGCAGCCGTGCCCTTGGTCGCGACGATCGGATAGCCGAGTTCGTGCAGCATGCGTGCGACTTCGACCGCCTTCGGCTTGTCGGCGTCCATCACGGTCAGCAGCACCGTGCCCGTTTCCGGCAGACGCGAACCCGCCGCGAGCTGCGACTTGAACAGCGCTTCGCCGAACGTCTGACCCACGCCCATCACTTCACCGGTGGAGCGCATTTCCGGTCCGAGCACCGGATCGACCGCCGGGAACTTGACGAACGGGAACACGGCTTCTTTCACGCTGAAGTACGGCGGAATAATTTCCTTCGTCACGCCCTGGTCGGCGAGCTTCTGGCCGACCATCGCGCGCGCCGCGATTTTCGCGAGCGGCAGGCTGGTCGCCTTCGACACGTACGGCACCGTACGCGACGCACGCGGATTCACTTCGAGCACGTAGATGACGTCTTCTTTCGAGCCGTCAGCCTGCGGCACCTGTTGAATCGCGAACTGCACGTTCATCAGGCCGATCACGTTCAGCGCCTTCGCCATTGCGCCGGTTTGACGCTTCAATTCAGCGACGGTTTCCGGCGACAGCGAGTACGGCGGCAGCGAGCAAGCCGAGTCGCCCGAGTGGACGCCCGCCTGTTCGATGTGCTCCATCACGCCGCCGATAAACACCGCTTCGCCGTCCGAAATGCAGTCCACGTCGCATTCGATCGCGTCGTTCAGGAAGCGGTCGAGCAGCACCGGCGAATCGTGCGAGACCTTCACGGCTTCGCGCATATAACGCTCGAGGTCGCGCGGCTCGTGAACGATTTCCATCGCGCGGCCGCCGAGCACGTACGACGGCCGCACCACCAGCGGATAACCGATTTCGTCGGCGAGCTTGAGCGCTTCGTCTTCGGCGCGCGCGGTGCGGTTCGGCGGCTGGCGCAGACCGAGGTCCTGCAGCAGCTTCTGGAAACGCTCGCGGTCTTCCGCGGCGTCGATCATGTCCGGCGACGTGCCGACGATCGGCACACCGTTCGCTTCGAGGTCGAGCGCGAGCTTCAACGGCGTCTGACCGCCGTATTGCACGATCACGCCGACCGGCTTTTCCTTGTCGACGATTTCGAGCACGTCTTCGAGCGTCAGCGATTCGAAGTACAGACGGTCGGACGTGTCGTAGTCGGTCGAAACGGTTTCAGGGTTGCAGTTGACCATGATCGTTTCGTAGCCGTCTTCGCGCATGGCGAGCGCGGCGTGCACGCAGCAGTAGTCGAACTCGATACCCTGGCCGATCCGGTTCGGGCCGCCGCCCAGCACCATGATCTTCTTGTTGTTGGTGGGATTCGCTTCGCACTCTTCCTCGTAGGTCGAGTACATATACGCGGTTTTCGTTGCGAACTCGGCCGCGCATGTGTCGACGCGCTTGTACACCGGGCGCACGTTCAGCTCGATACGGCGCTGACGCACTTCCATCGGCTTCGCGCCGACCAGCTTCGCCAGACGGCGATCCGAGAATCCGCTCTGCTTCAGGTACTTCAGCTCTTCCTTCGTGAGGCTCGCGAGCGACCGGCCGCCCAGCGCCTTTTCCTTCAGGATGATCTGTTCGATCTGCGCGAGGAACCACGGGTCGATCGAGGTTTCTTCGAAGATTTCTTCAGCCGTCATGCCGATACGGAACGCGTCGCCGACGTACCAGATTCGGTCCGGACCGGCTTCGCCGATCTCGCGGATGATCTCGTCGCGGTTATCGGTCTTTTCGTCCAGACCGTCGACGCCGACTTCCAGACCGCGCAGCGCTTTCTGGAACGATTCCTGGAAAGTGCGGCCAATCGCCATCACTTCGCCGACCGACTTCATCTGCGTGGTCAGGCGCGAATCGGCTTCGCGGAATTTCTCGAACGCGAAACGCGGGATCTTGGTGACGACGTAGTCGATCGTCGGTTCGAACGACGCCGGGGTCTGGCCGCCAGTGATTTCGTTCTTCAACTCGTCCAGCGAGTAGCCGACCGCGAGCTTCGCTGCGATCTTGGCGATCGGGAAGCCGGTCGCCTTCGACGCCAACGCCGACGAACGCGACACGCGCGGATTCATTTCGATCACGACCATGCGGCCGTCTTTCGGATTGATCGAGAACTGTACGTTCGACCCGCCGGTGTCGACGCCGATCTCGCGCAGCACCGCGAGCGACGCGTTACGCAGGATCTGGTATTCCTTGTCGGTCAGCGTTTGCGCCGGCGCGACGGTGATCGAGTCGCCGGTGTGGATGCCCATCGGGTCCAGGTTTTCGATCGAGCAGACGATGATGCAGTTGTCCTTTTTGTCGCGGACCACTTCCATCTCGTACTCTTTCCAGCCGAGCAGCGATTCTTCGATCAGCAGTTCGCGCGTGGGCGACAGGTCCAGACCGCGCTTGCAGATCTCTTCGAACTCGTCGCGGTTGTACGCAATGCCGCCGCCCGAACCGCCCAGCGTGAACGACGGCCGGATCACGACCGGATAGCCGCCGCTGCCCGTCAACACAGCGATTTCCGCCTGCACCTGCAGCGCTTCTTCCATGGAATGCGCGGTGCCCGACTTGGCCGAACCGAGGCCAATCCTGGTCATCGCGTCCTTGAATTTCTGGCGGTCTTCCGCCTTGTCGATGGCTTCCGGCGACGCGCCGATCAGCTCGACCTTGTACTTCTCCAGCACGCCGTGCGCGTGCAGGTCGAGCGCGCAATTCAGCGCGGTCTGGCCGCCCATGGTTGGCAGGATCGCGTCGGGGCGCTCCTTGGCGATGATGCGCTCCACCACTTCCCACGTGATCGGCTCGATGTAGGTGACGTCGGCCGTGTTCGGGTCGGTCATGATCGTCGCCGGATTGCTGTTGACGAGGATGACCTTGTAGCCTTCCTCACGCAGCGCCTTGCATGCCTGCGCGCCCGAGTAATCGAACTCGCACGCCTGGCCGATGATGATCGGACCCGCGCCGATAATGAGAATGCTCTTGATGTCTGTCCGCTTGGGCATAACGCTCTCGCTAAATATTCCTGTGTTCTTTCCGTTGGCGCGCGCCGTTGCTACGTTGCGCGCGCTCTGCTGTGTGCGGTTTGCTTCGCGTTGTTCCGTCTCGCGCTGCGAACCGCGCGCCGCCGGAGCGGCGCGTCACATGCTCCGCTTAAGCCGCAGCGGTCTTGCCGGCCTTCTTCGTGTCCATCAACGCCGTGAAGCGGTCGAACAGATAGGCGATGTCGTGCGGACCGGGCGACGCTTCCGGGTGACCCTGGAAGCAGAACGCCGGCTTGTCCGTCAGCGCGAAACCTTGCAGCGTGCCGTCGAACAGCGAAACGTGCGTGGCGCGCGCGTTGGCGGGCAGCGTGGCGGCGTCGACCGCGAAGCCGTGGTTTTGCGACGTGATCACGACGCGGCCGTCGTCCAGATCTTTGACCGGATGGTTCGCGCCGTGGTGGCCGGTCTTCATCTTCATGGTCTTCGCGCCGACCGCGAGGCCCATGATCTGGTGGCCGAGGCAAATACCGAAGGTCGGAATGCCGCGCTCGATCAGCTCTTTGGTGGCCGCGATCGCGTAGTCGCACGGTTCCGGATCGCCCGGGCCGTTCGACAGGAACACGCCGTCCGGGTTGAGCGCGAGCGCGTCAGCGGCGCTGGCTTGCGCCGGCAGCACGGTGACGTGGCAGCCGCGTTCGGCCAGCATGCGCAGAATGTTGTACTTGACGCCGTAGTCGAACGCGACGACGCGGTACTTCGGCGCCTTCTGCGTGCCGTAGCCCTCGCCCAGACGCCATTCGGTCTGGGTCCATTCGTAGGTTTCCTTCGTCGACACGACCTTCGCGAGGTCCATGCCCGAGAGGCCCGGGAACGAGCGCGCGAGTTCGATGGCCTTGGCTTCGTCGTCGGAACCGGCGAGGATCGCGCCGTTCTGCGCCCCCTTGTCGCGCAGCACGCGGGTCAGCATGCGGGTGTCGAGACCGGCGATGGCGACCACGCCTTCGTCTTTGAGGTATTGCGGGAGCGTGCGCTCCATGCGGAAGTTCGACGCAAGAACCGGCAGATCACGGATGATCAGGCCGGCGGCATGGACTTTCGTGGCTTCGACGTCTTCGGCATTCACGCCGACGTTGCCGATATGCGGATACGTGAGGGTCACGATCTGGCGCGCGTAGCTCGGGTCAGTCAGGATTTCCTGATAGCCGGTGATAGCGGTGTTGAACACGACTTCGCCGATGGTATGCCCGGGGGCGCCGATCGAGTAACCACGAAAGACCGTGCCGTCGGCGAGCGCGAGCAGAGCGGGAGAAAATGACGGCAACACGGGAAACTCCTTGGAGGAACACCCTGTTGCCGACCTGTCTATCCGACTGCGAGCCGCAGCGGAACGCATCCATGAGGATGCACGCGCAGACTCGCTCGCGTACTGCCGTTGACGTTGCAAGGGGCGCGATGGGTCCATTGTGTGGACGGATCGGCTGGGTGCGGGGCCCTTCTTGCTACGCCAGTGGCGCGCGGCGGATGAACGGTATGGGAGAGGTAGGCGCTAGGGTGCGGGTTGATAAGCTCAAACCTTAAAATTATAGCGTGAAACACCCCTTCCCGCCAAATCCGAGATGGCAGGCGCGCCGTGGGAGGCTCGCTTTGAATGCACTCAAAGCCTTGCTGCGTCGGGGTTTGAACCCATCGGACAGAATTTATGCGGCGTAAATCAGGATAGTGCCGGTCAATATGACCGGCACTATCAATACCGGTACCGAGGGCTTAGGCGTCTTGCGGCTCGCGAGCGCCGACCGCCTTGACCGGCTTCCTGGCAGGCAGGGCGAACCAGATCGCGCTCAGTATCTGCAGCACGATGAGAATGCCCCAGGCAGTCAGATGCGCGGACACCGGATAGTGCCCGCCGCTCGCCGGCCAGTGCGACAACACCGCGCCGACGCCAATCTGAAAACCGAAAATCAGCAAGAAGATAATCAGATTCAACGTCGTGTTGACGCGGCCCGTCATCTGCGGCGGAAAGTGCCGTGCCATCACCGCGTAGATCAGAATGCCGGTGCCGCCGAACGCCCCATACGCCGCCCACAGCAGGCCGGCAGGCAGCGGCGCCTTGAACACGATCAGCAATTGCGTCACGACGAACAGCGCCATGCCGATCCCGCAAAAGGCATACAGCGAGATGCCGCGCCGCTCGAGACTACGCGCCGCTGCGCCAAAGCCGATGCAGCCAGCCATCATCGCGAAACCGAGAATCGACACCAACGCCGCCGCCTCGCGTGGCGCGAAGCCCTGCACGTCGCGCAACCAGGCGCCGACCCACAGCGACTGCATCGCGTAAAAGACGCCCTGCGTGACGACCGAAAACGACGCGATCTTCCAGAACGCAGCGCTGCCGAGAATGTGCAACGTGCCCTTGAACTGCGTGCTTATGCTCGCCTGATGATGGGTTTCCTTCGTATCGGGCGCGAGCGTCCACAACGCCAGCGCCACCAGCACCGTCATCAGGCCTAGTCCGACACAGACCGTGCGCCACGTGGCGAGACCCAGCACCCAGGTAAGCGGCGAGCCGACCATGACGCCGCCCAGGCCGCCGACCGCCATCACGAGTCCGTTCATCAACGGCAGGCGTGCGGTGGCGAAATGCTGCGCCAGCGCCTTGAACGCGCCGCCGAGGCAGACCGAGACACCCATGCCGATCAGCAGACGCCCCACCATCATCATGCCGACGCTGTGCGCCGCGCCGAACACCCAGATGCCGAGCGCGGCGAATAGCAACGTGCCCGCCGTGACCCGCCGTGAGCCGAAATGATCCAGCAGCACGCCGGCCGGAATCTGCGCGCCCGCGAACCCCAGGAAATACAGACTGGTCAGCACGCCGAGGTTGGCAGCCGACAAACCGAGGTCGTGCGTAATGAATGGCGCAAAACCGAGATTGACGCCGCGAAACACGTAGGAAACGAAGTAGCCCGCGGAAAACAGGAGAAAAACGCGCAGTTGGGTCGGCGACATAAGCTATGAGTGAAACAGCGAGGCAGAACGGAGCTCGAAAGATAAAGCAAATCGGCCGGGCCTGCCGTCAATCTTCCGATCAATGAAAAACGCCGTCACCATAGGTGACGGCGTTGGAAATAACACGGTGCGTGATCGGAGCGCAATTCATGCGCTGCCCCCGCAACGCATGTGGTCACTACCGTGGCAGCCGCTTATTGGTTTTGCTTACCCTTCTTCGCGCTGGCCGCGGTCTTCGGGCGGCTATCCGCCGCGGCCTTCGACGCCTTGCTGGACGTGGAAGCCGATACCTTCGTCACTTTGCCCTTGCTGGCGACGGACGCTGTCGGCTTGCTGACCTTCCCTACCGGCTCGGAGACTTTCACCACGGGCGAGCGGCCACGACCTCTCTTCTTATCGTAACGCGAATCGCTGCGGGTGTCCGCGACGCGGGTGCCGATCTTCTCGACGCCACCGCCTTGCACGTTGGTCGCGATCGCTTCCGGACCGGGCTCGCTCGGCATGGCCTTGCCGACCGGCACGTGCAGCACGATCACCTGGCCGCGCGACACGCCGTCGCGATGCGTACGATTCCACGCCTTCAACTGGCCGACCGAGACGCCGTAACGCACGGCGATTGCCGCCATCGACTGATTGCGGCGCACGCGGATCAGCATCTTGCGGGTGTCGGGGACATCCGGCTCCATGGCCAGCACCGCGCTTTCGGCGACGTCGGCGCTGATGTCTTCGTCGTCGTCCGAACCGCGCGGCACGACGATCGTGGAGCCCGGCTTCAGGCGCATGCCGGCCGGAATCTTGTTCACTTCCATCAGCGTATCGGCGTCGACGCCGATCTTCTGCGCAATCGCCGCGGGCGCCGCGCGCTCGGTGACCGTGTAGGTGGTCCACGACGACAGCGAGCCGGAGTACGCCTTCAGATTGCGTTCGAACGCGCTGGCGTTGTCGAACGGCAGCAGGATCTGCGGCTGCGTGGCGCCGAGAATCACCGGCTTCCTGAACGACGGGTTCAGCGAGCGGAACTCGTCGGGAGAAAGATTCGCGAGCTTGGCGGCCATTTCCACATCGATATCGTGCGAGGTGGTCACCGTCACGAAATACGGGTGGTTCGGAATCGGCGGCAGCGTGAGCCCGTACATCTGCGGGTTCATGATGATGTTCTTCACCGCCTGCAGCTTCGGCACGTAATTGCGTGTCTCGTTCGGCATGCGCAGGCTGAGGTAGTCGGTGGGCAAGCCCGCCGCTTCGTTGCGGGCGATCGCGCGCTGCACGTTGCCCTCACCCCAGTTGTACGCGGCGAGCGCGAGTTGCCAGTCGCCGAACATGTCATGCAGATTCGACAGATAGTCGAGCGCGGCGCTGGTCGACGCCAGCACGTCGCGGCGCTCGTCCTGCCACATGTTCTGCTTGAGGTTGTAGGTGCGGCCGGTGCCCGGCATGAACTGCCACATGCCGGCCGCCTTCGCCACCGACAACGCCTGCGGGCTATACGCCGATTCGATGAACGGCAGCAGCGCGAGCTCGGTCGGCATATGGCGCGCTTCGAGCTCTTCGACGATGTGGTACAGGTATTTCTGCGAGCGCTCGGTCATGCGCTGCACGTAGTCGGGACGCTGCACGTACCAGTTGACCTGCATGTCGACGAGGTCGGTCTGCAAATCCGGCATCTGGAAACCACGCCGAATACGGCCCCACAGATCGGCGTCCGCGCTCGTCAGCTGAGTGACCGAGCCCTGGTCGACGTTGATCGTCTCTTTGGCGGTGGCTGTCTTGCGAAGGGCGTCGGAGACTGCTTGCTGACTGGCGGGATTATTGGCGGAAGAACTATTCGTCGCTGGTCCCTGACTCGCGCAGGCGGCGAGTGTTAGGACCAACAACGCACTAAAGATAAATCGCATGAACGTCTCGGCTTCCACAAGGGCTGGAATTTGCAGCCGATAGTACGAAACGGCGACGTTTACGTCAATCTAAAAATACCGAAAAAATCAAGCAAATCTTAGGCTTGGCGAATTTTTCCGATTCTTCGCGTGAGGAATACCCTTATGCGGGTGCGGTCAACGGAAGCGGTTTTTCCATTCGCGCATCAGCGTAAATGCGGCGAGTCGATCGGGCACTTTTTCATGCAATTGATCTTGCAGGCTCGCCTGGACCGCCGGTTCGTCGGCGCGTAAAAACGGATTCACCGCGCGTTCATGGGCAATCGTGGTCGGCAGCGTGGGCACGTGACGCGCCCGCAACTCGGTCGCTTTGTCGCGCCAGGCCTGCAGCTCGGCGTTGTCCGGCTCGCACGCGAGCGCGAAGCGGATGTTCGACAGCGTGTACTCGTGCGCGCAGTGAACCTCGGTGGCGCCGGGCAGCGCGGCGAGCGCGTCAAGCGACGCCAGCATCTGCTTCGGCGTGCCTTCGAACAGCCGGCCGCAGCCGCACGCGAACAGCGTGTCGCCGCAAAACACGTGCGGCGTGCCGCGCGGATCGGCCGTCTGGAAATACGCGATGTGGCCGCTCGTGTGACCGGGCACGTCGAGCACCGTGAAGTCGAGCGCGGGCGCCGCGATCGTGACGCGATCGCCATTTTCAAGACGCTGCGTGAGGTGCTCGATCGCTTCACCGGCGGGGCCATAGACGGGTACGGCCTGGCCATTCAGCAGATCGGCCACTCCACCGACATGGTCGTGATGATGGTGCGTGAGTAAAATAGCGCTCAGCCGCCACCCCCGTTTCGCCAGATACGCGCGCACGGGGGCGGCCTCACCCGGATCGACGACGACCGCGTGATGTCCGTCGGAAACGACCCAGATGTAATTGTCTTCAAACGCCGGGACCGGTACGTACTCGAGCGCATTCATAGGCGACGCATTCTTTGATATGACTGACCGAGCGATTATAGACTGGCCCGCGTGGACCGATTCGCCACCTGGCCGCTACGTGCTGGACTGGGAGCAAACCCAGCTCGACCGCGTGGTGTCCGACGTGTTCGGCTACCACGCGCTGCAACTCGGCCTGCCGCAACTCGACGCCTTGCGCGAGAACCGCATGCCGTGCCGCGGCCTCGTGCTCGACGCCGCGAGCGGTGCGAGCGCGCCCTACTCGTATCCGCGCGGTTTGCGGCATGGCGGCAATAGCCACTCGGCGAACAACGGCGCGGGTCTGTGGCCCCAGCCCGGGCAAAACGGGCTCGCCGGCCTGCCCGCGCCGGCCGGACGCAGCGCGGTCTGGTGCGACCTGCTCGACTTGCCGTTCGAAGCTCAAAGCGTCGACCTGATCGTGATGCCGCACACGCTGGAATTCACCAGCGACCCGCACCGGCTGCTGCGCGAAGCCGAGCGCGTACTGATGCCCGAAGGGCAACTGATCATTCTCGGCTTCAACTCGCTGTCGCTGTGGGGCGCGCGGCAATCGGTCGGCAAGGTGACCGGGCGGCCGTTCGTGCCCGCCGCCGTCGACCTGATCGCCTTCACGCGGCTCAAAGACTGGATCAAGCTGCTGGGTTTCGACCTTGAACGCGGGCGCTTCGGCTGCTATCGTCCGCCGCTCGGCAGCGATCAATGGCTGTCCCGCTATGGTTTCATGGAAGCCGCCGGCGACCGCTGGTGGCCGATTTTCGGCGCCACCTACATGATCAAGGCGATCAAGCGCGTGCGCGGCATGCGGCTCGTCGGTCCGCTGAAAGTGAAGAAACCAGTCCTCGCCGCGGGCCTCGCGCCCGCCGCCACCCCGAATACACGCAACCACACTCAATGACTTCCGATCTCATCGATATTTATACCGACGGCGCCTGCAAGGGCAATCCCGGCCCCGGCGGCTGGGGCGCGCTGCTGCGCTTCGGCGACCAGGAAAAAGAACTGTTCGGCGGCGAGCCCAACACCACCAACAACCGCATGGAGTTGATGGGCGTGATCGGCGCGCTGGAAGCGCTGAAGCGTCCGTGCAAAGCGGTCGTCCACACCGACTCGCAGTACGTACAGAAAGGCATTAGCGAGTGGATTCACGGCTGGAAGAAGAAAGGCTGGATCACCGCCGCCAAGCAGCCGGTGAAGAACGCCGATCTGTGGAAACGGCTCGACGCGCTCGTCGCGCAACACGAAATCGAATGGCGCTGGGTCCGTGGGCACAATGGGCATCCGGAAAACGAGCGCGCCGATCAACTGGCCAATCGCGGCGTCGCGTCGCTCACGCAGGCGTGACGACGGCTGCGATGCGTGTGCGCGGAGCGCACGTGCACCCTTCCCGCCTGATTTTTTCGCGGCAATTTTTTTCGAATTTTGAAGCAGGCTAAACCGACATGCGTCAACTCATCCTCGATACCGAAACCACCGGCCTGAATGCGCGCACCGGCGACCGGATTCTCGAACTCGGCTGCGTCGAAATGGTGAACCGCCGGTTGACGGGCAACAACCTGCACTTCTACATCAACCCGGAACGTGACAGCGATCCGGGCGCGCTGGCCGTGCACGGCTTGACCACCGAATTCCTCAGCGACAAGCCGAAGTTCGCCGAGATCGCCGATCAGATTCGCGACTTCATTCAGGACGCGGAACTGATCATTCACAACGCGCCGTTCGACATCGGCTTTCTCGATGCCGAGTTCGCGCTGCTCGGGTTGCCGCCGGTCAGAACCTATTGCGGCGAGATCATCGACACCTTGGCGCGCGCCAAGCAGATGTTCCCCGGCAAGCGTAATTCGCTCGACGCGCTGTGCGACCGTTTCGGCGTCAGCAACGCGCACCGTACGCTGCACGGCGCGCTGCTCGACTCGGAACTGCTCGCGGAAGTCTATCTGGCGATGACGCGCGGCCAGGAGAGCCTCGTCATCGACATGCTCGGCGACTCGCACGGCGGGGGTGACGCGCATGCCCCGCGCGTCGCGTTCGAATCGCTCGATCTGGTCGTGGTCGCCGCCAGCGACGACGAACTCGCCGCGCACCAGGCGGTGCTCGACGGTCTCGACAAAGCGGTCAAAGGTACGAGCGTTTGGCGCCTCGAACCGACGCCGTCCGCGGATGAGCAAACCGCTTAAAAAGTACTAGACGAGCCTTAAAATCCCTGACATAATTCGGCTCTCTTCGGGTGGTTAGCTCAGCGGTAGAGCACTGCCTTCACACGGCAGGGGTCACTGGTTCGATCCCAGTACTACCCACCAGAATTTTGGTGTGTCGATCACCGAAGATAAAAGGGCTTACGCAGCAATGCGTAAGCCCTTTTTCAATTGGTCTCTCGGGTTCGGACGAGACGTTGTTTTGAAGCGCTCGCATTGCAAGGCTTCGCCGTCAATACCGAATCTTCGTACGATTGCGGCGGCCAAATACTGCTGATATAGTTGGTTTTCGGGCAATCGCCCGCTCTTCTTTCTCCACCTCACCAACCTCAGGGAGGCGTCACATGTTCAGCATGCATCTCGCTTTCCTCGGCATGGTTTCGCGAGCGTTTTCGCGACCGTAACGGTCGCCACTACGTCGCTCACGCGGTTTGGCCTGAACAGGTACGCCGCGCAATTTCCAGACAGTCCGTAGTCCCGTTGCCGGTTCGATTCGTTCCGACGCGGATTAACTGTCTCTTCCTTTCGCTTCTGACTGGAACCCCGGTGCGCTCGCGCGCCATCGGGTTGTGGCAATGACTAAAAAGAAACTCGACTTTCGTGGACAAGCCTTCAAGGACGTCCTCGGCTTTACCTTCCTTCACTGGGCGAAGCAGCCCTGGCGCGTCTGCGTCATCACGGCGCTGGTGCTGCTCTCTGCATTGGCCGACGTGCTCACGCCGCTGTTCGCCGGGCGCCTCGTCGAAGCGATCGCGTCCGGTTCGGCACACGACGCGCTCGCGTGGCAAGCGGCGGTCACGGCCTTCTGCGTGCTCGCCGCGCTGGGTCTCGGTGCTACGCTGCTGAGGCAAGGCGTGTACTTCAACATCATCCGGCTTTCGTTGAGGATGATGAGCGAGATCGCGGCGAACGCGTTTCATCGCGTGCAGCGCTTTTCGACCGACTGGCACGCCAACAGCTTCGCCGGCTCCACGGTCCGCAAGATCACGCGCGGCATGTGGGCGCTCGACCTGCTCAACGACACGCTGCTCATCGCGCTGCTCCCGTCCATGGTGATGCTGATGGGCGCCACCTTCCTGCTCGGCTGGCGCTGGCCGATGATGGGCGCGGTGGTCGGTATCGGCTCGGTGCTGTACATCGCGGTGACCGTGGCGCTGTCGCTCGGCTTCGTGGCGCCGGCCGCGCGTCTCGCGAATGCGTGGGACACGCGCATGGGCGGCGCGCTCGCCGACGCGGTCAGTTGCAACGGCGTGGTCAAAGCGTTCGGCGCGGAAGATCGCGAGGAAGCACTGCTGGCGCGCGTGATCGACAAGTGGCGCCATCGCACGCGTCGCACGTGGATGCGCGGCACGATCAACGGCGGCGTACAGGGCGGCATGCTGGTGGCGATCCAGGCTTCGATTCTCGGCGTCGCGCTGCTGCTGTGGGCGCGCGGCGAGGCGGGGGTGGGCGACATCACGTTCGCGCTGACCATGTTCTTCATGTTGCAGGGGTATCTGCGCGAAGTCGGGATGCACATCCGCAATCTGCAACGCTCGGTCAACGACATGGAAGAACTGGTCTCGCTGGACAGCCAGCCGCTCGGTATCGAAGACCATCCCGGCGCGGGTTCGATCGCGATCGGCAAGGGCGAGATCCGCTTCGAGCACGTCACGTTCCACTACGGTGCGAGCGGCCGGCCGCTGTACGACAACTTCTCCGTGCGTATCGCGCCGGGTGAACGCATCGGACTGGTCGGGCATTCGGGCTCGGGGAAGACGACCTTCATCAAGCTGATCCAGCGGCTCTACGACATTTCGGGTGGCCGGATCACGATCGACGGTCAGGATATCGCCGGGGTGCGGCAAGCGTCGTTGCGCAGCCAGATCGCGATCGTTCAGCAGGAGCCGGTTCTGTTCCACCGGTCGCTGGCGGAGAACATCGCGTATGCACGGCCCGGCGCGAGTCGCGCCGAGATCGAGCGGGCCGCGCGGCTCGCGAGCGCGCACGACTTCATCGTCGAGCTGCCGAACGGTTACGACACGCTGGTCGGTGAACGAGGCGTCAAGCTGTCGGGGGGTGAACGTCAGCGGGTGGCGATTGCACGCGCGTTTCTCGCCGACGCGCCGATCCTCATTCTGGACGAAGCGACATCGAGCCTCGACAGTGAAAGCGAAGTGCTGATCCAGCGCGCCATGGAGCGGCTGATGACGGGCCGCACCACGCTGGTGGTCGCGCATCGTCTGTCTACCGTGCGGGCGCTCGACCGGTTGCTCGTGCTGGACAAGGGCAAGGTCATCGAGGAAGGCAGTCACGAAACGCTGATCAGGCTCGAGAATGGCCTCTACCGGCGGCTGTTCGAACGTCAGGCGCTGGAGTTGATCAAGGGTCTGGGCGAGTCGGACATCATGCTGGACGGTGCCGGCAGCAGGGCTAACCGAACCGATGATTCCAGCTTGCTGGTCGGGAAGTAAATAGCAGCAAATGGGTGGGACGCCAGGCAGAAGCCGTCGCTAACCGGCGCTTTATTCCGGCGTTCCTCCTACACCCATCACTTCAAATCACCGCACCTCACACCACGCCCGCCGGCAGGCCAATACCGCGCGCCATGCCGGTCGCGGCAAACACCATCAACACCAGCAGCACGGTCTGAATCACGCTGTAGCGCGCATACGAACGCGCCTTGCGCAGATCCGGCGGCACGCCGTTCCGGACCGCCGCGCGCCAGCGCAGCAACGCAAGCATGGAAGGCACTTCGAGGATAAGAATCACCACCAGCAGCGTCATCTTCACGTGGAAGAGCGGCTCGTGGAGATAGTAATCGGCGCCCTTCTCGTAACCGCCGAAAGCGCGCATCAAGCCAGTCACGATCAACACCAGTGCAGACAGGCCCCAGCGCGTATCGGCGCGGAACACGGAGCGCAAGGCAGCGGGTACGGCGGCGCGGCGCAGCGCCCAGGTGCGCCGCAGAATCGACGCGAGCGCAAAACCATAAGCGAGCAGATGAAGGGCGGCAAGCAACCAGCGAACCAGCATGGCGACTCCTGGAAAAGACGCAATACGATCGTTGTACGTCTGACTCGCCCGTCGTGAAGCGCCGGGCGGCATGACGTCATTATCGACTAATGCTGACTTTACGATGCGCACGCCGGCCACCGGTGTGGCCGACTGCACAGAGCTTACGGGATCAAACCTGCCGCAAGGAAGTGTCGAGTGCTCGAGCGGCGACGCGATCGCCTTCGGTCGTCAACGCGGCGCGAAATACGGTTTGCCGGTTGTGACCCGCGGCGGCCGGCGAATCCCACAGCAATTCGATCTTCGGACGGCGGCCGAAAATGCCCCGCGTCATCGCGGGAGCGGCGGCCGATCCAAGCGACGCAGCCGCGCCGCCCGGCTCGCCGGCCGCGCTGAAGGCCACCACCGGCGTCGGCGTCGGCGTTACGCGGGCGTCCTGCCCCAGCGCCCAGCGCACGGACAATTCGCGCGCGTCGTACTGACCGACCTTGCGACGCTCGGCCCACACGATCACGGTGCGCGTGGCCGGATCGAGCGCGACCGCGTAGCGGCCAATCGCGAAACGGCGCGCGGCGATATTGGTTCGCCACAACGCGCGCGGGCGGCAGATCCACACCACCGCCGCATACAACGCCGGCGCGACGAGCAGCCAGCCGTTGGTGGAGGCCACCGCTTGCGCCGCGCGCCGCCAGCCGGCGCTCGCCGCAAAGGCGCCGACCGACCAGACCGCAAACAGCAAACCGAGGAAAGCAAACAGACGCACTGCTTGCCGCAGCCATTGCGGCAGCGGATGAAGCGGTCGCTCGGCCACGGCGCGCGCGCCGGGCAGAAAGATCAACAGGAACAGGAACACCAGGTTGATACACGCCCACGGCGACGACACCATCGCCGACAACGACGCGCTCAGGTCCATCTGCGCCATCGAAAAAAGCCAGCGAGCCAGCAGCACGAGACCGACGGCGCGCAACGCGAAAATCGTTCCGGCGCCAGGCGCCGCGTTCGCACGCGTCTCTTTCGTTCTCGCCAAGGCATCCTCCTGTCGTCGGCGGCGCCGCAGCCAAATTTGCGGCACGGCCATTATAGGGATATTACGGAGAGTGGCTCATTCTTGCCGCCCCGAAAACCCCACTTTCCATCGCTTGTCGCAAAAAACGCGGCGCGCATGCAACAACGCCCCGCGAGCGGTTAGCGCGCGAGGCGTTGTGGGTGGCTTCGGCGTGCGTGAAGCACGCTTGCGGCCGGTCTGTCTGGATGGCGAGTGCGTTGCCGATGCCTTATCGACCAGGCATTAATCGGTTACCCGCGAGTCACCGCGGGCCACCCGCCAGCCATTAGCTGGCGTTGACTTCGCGCAGCACCGAGCGGTGCTTCTGACGCAGCAGCTCTTCGTACGTGGCGACGTAGTTCTGCGCCATGACCTTCGACGAGAAGCGCGATTCGAACGCCTTGCGCACGTTGGCGCGCGGCAGCGTGTGCAGGCGCTTGACCGCCGCGACCGCGCTGATTTCGTCTTCGACGACAAAGCCCGACACGCCGTTCTCGATCACTTCCGGCACCGAACCGCGATTGAACGCGATCACCGGCGTGCCGCATGCCATCGCTTCGATCATGACCAGACCGAAGGGCTCCGGCCAGTCGATCGGGAACACCAGTGCATGCGCGTTGCCGAGGAACTCACGCTTTTCGGTCTCGCCGATTTCGCCGATGTACTCGACGTGCGGGAGCGCCATCAGCGGCTTGATCACTTCTTCGTAATAGGCGCGGTCAGCCTTGTCGATCTTGGCGGCGACCTTGAGCTTCATGCCCGCCTGGCCGGCGATACGGATCGCGCGGTCGAGGCCCTTCTCCGGCGACACGCGGCCGAGGAAAGCGAGGTAGCCCGGCTCGACGTCGGGGATCGGCGTGAGCACGTGTTCCGGCAGGCCGTGATACACGGTTTGCAGCCAGTTAGCCTGTTGCAGCGGAATGCGCTGGTTGTCCGAAATCGACACGACCGGCACGTCGCTGAACGTGTTGAAGACCGGTTGCAGTTCCGGCAGGTCCAGACGGCCGTGCAGCGTGGTCAGGAACGGCACCGGCTGACGCGCGAACAGCGAGAACGGGTAGTAGTCGATGTGGAAATGCAGCACGTCGAATTCGTCCGCGCGGCGGCGCACTTCTTCGAGCAGCAGCATATGCGGCGCCATCACGTCGCGGATCGTCGGGTCGAGGCGCAGCGCCTGCGGCCAGAAGGCTTCGAGCTTTGCCGAGGTGATCGAATCGCCGCTCGCAAAGAGCGTGACGTCGTGGCCCTGCTCGACCAGCGCTTCAGTCAGGTAGGACACCACGCGTTCCGTCCCGCCATACAGCTTGGGAGGAACCGCCTCGTGCAACGGAGCGATTTGAGCGATTCGCATAATGAAAGTCCTCGTAAAAAATCAGGCAAAGATACTGCGTTTGTTAAAAGCGACTCGCTTGCTCGCCAGGGCAGTCTGGCCGGGATCGCCGGCGCGGGCCTGATTCTTTCGAGAAATCCTGCGATGGATCGCTTGGGGTAGTGAGCCCAGATCAGTGGGTCACCGTCTGCGCCTGTGCCGGTAAACGCACACGCACCCGCTACGTTGACAAACTGTCAGATATTTCATGGGCCTACGAAGCATGCATTATCGATGCCGGGCATCTCGCTGCACCACAACATTTCAAAGTCTTTACGTTGTTACACACGCGAAACACTTTGCAAACCCTTGTTTTCTATGACAGTTCTACAGTGGCAACTGGTTTGCGGGATGAACCGCCTGGACGGCCCCGCAAGGCTCTGCGTCAACTTTGCCGGCAAGCGTTGAAGAAATGCCGCAGCGCGGTTGAATGCAATTTGTAATTATATCTCGAAATTTTCCGCAACTTGTGTGAACCACCGGGCGGTTCTCGGGGTCGAGCACCAGTAGGTTGCGGAGGTCTATCGCGAAATCAGTCGCGTCAACGCCCGGATACACAGGGCGCAATCGCTTTTGCATGTTTACAATGCGAAGCATCGGCCTCGCGGCGACAGTTTTTTCCGTCTGGCCCGCGCATTGCATGCACAACCCGACTCACATCGACCTACTCACGATCAATTGGAACACTTAACCATTGCCCAACGTAACGCCGAAAACGCAAAGCTCGCGAGCTTTGCGCACCGGCCGCTTGCGTTTCTCTTCCGCTTTATCCGCCGCCATCCGCTCGCGCACGCGATCGTCCTGTGCAGCGTGTTTGCGGCCGTGGGCTGTGCGCTCGCTTCGCAATACGCGATCAAACATCTGATCGACGTGCTCGGCGAAGGCCGGCACCATCCGGGTCCGCTGTGGGGCGCGTTCGCGATCCTGGTCGGCCTGATCGCCGCGGACAATCTGTTGTGGCGGGTCGGCGGCTGGGTCGCCGCGCATACGTTCGTCGCCGTGACGGGCGATCTGCGGCGCGATCTGTTCCAGTATCTGAGCGGCCACTCGCCCAGCTATTACTCTGAGAAGCAACCGGGGATGCTCGCCAGCCGCATCACGGCCACGTCGAACGCGGTCTACACCGCCGAGAACACCACCGCGTGGAACGTGCTGCCGCCGTGCATCGCGGTGCTGGGCGCGATCGTCATGATCATCGCGGTGAATCCGCTAATGGCGGGCGGCCTGATGCTGTGCTCGGCGATTCTGTCGGTCGTGCTGTACAAACTGGCCGGGCGCGGCTCGGCGCGGCATCACCATTTCGCGACCAAGGCGGCTTCGGTAGACGGCGAGCTGGTCGACGTGATCAGCAACATGGGTCTCGTGCGCGCCTTCGGCATGACGTTTCGCGAGCAGCAACGGTTCGGCGCGACGGTCAAGGCGGAGATGGACGCCCGTCAGCAGAGCCTGCTGTATCTGGAAAAGCTGCGCCTGCTGCACGCGGTGATCACCGCGCTGCTGTCGGCGGGCTTGCTGGGCTGGGCGCTGTGGCTGTGGGATCAGGGCAAGGCGACCTCGGGCGACATCGTGCTCGTCAGCTCGCTCGGCTTCACGATTCTGCACGGCACGCGCGATCTGGCCGTGGCGCTGGTCGACGTGACGCAGCACGTTGCGCGTCTGGCGGAAGCGGTGCGCACGCTGCTCGAACCGCACGGCATGCCGGACCGCGACGGCGCGTCCGAACTCGTGCCGCAAGGCGGTCGCATCGCGTTCGAAGGCGTGACGTTCGCCTATCCGCGCCGCCGGCCGATTCTCGACCACTTCGATCTGCATATCCAGCCGGGGCAACGAGTCGGTCTGATCGGCAAATCGGGCGCGGGCAAATCCACCGTGCTGGCGCTGCTGCAACGGTTCTATGAAACCCAGGGCGGCGCGATCAAGATCGACGGTCAGGACATCGCCACGATTAGCCAGGACAGCTTGCGCCACGCGATCGCGCTGGTGCCGCAGGATATTTCGCTGTTCCATCGCTCGGTGTACGAGAACATTGCCTATGGCCGCCCCGAGGCGACGCGTGAAGAAGTGCTGGCGGCCGCGCGCGAAGCGCGTTGCGCCGACTTCATCGAAGCGATGCCGGAAGGCTACGACACGATCGTCGGCGACCGTGGCGTGAAGCTGTCCGGCGGACAGCGTCAACGGATCGCGATTGCGCGGGCCATCCTGAAGAACGCGCCGATCCTGCTGCTCGACGAAGCCACGTCGGCGCTCGACAGCGCATCCGAAGAAGCGATCCAGAAAGCGCTCGATCGGCTGATGGTGGGCCGCACCGTCGTCGCGATCGCGCACCGGCTGTCCACGCTGAACAACTTCGACCGGATCATCGTGATGAGCGCGGGCAAGGTGATCGACGACGGCAGTCCCGAAGAGCTGCGCCAACGTCCGGGCCTGTATCGCGATCTGCTCGCGAAGCAATACGGCAAGGGCACGACGCTGCACGTCGGCGGTAAGAAGGTCGACGAACAGCACGTGGTTTGAAGTCACGCGCGCTGAAGCTGCCAGGCGGCAAACCTGGCGGCAGCCGTCGCCCTCATCGTCACGGCAGCCAGCCGACAAAAAAGCCGCTCATCCGAGCGGCTTTTTTTACAACTCGCGCCTCAATCAAACCAGGCGCCCGAGAAACAGACTAGCCAACCAGACTCGCACTCGCCGCCTTCTTGCCCGGCGCCGTACGCTTCTTCCCGTTTCCGGTGCGCTTCGCACCATCCGCGCCCTGCAGATCGCGCATGAAGTTATCGCGCCACACCGACACATTGTTCTCGCGCAACTGCACCATCATGTCGCGATGACGCGCCTGACGCTCGGCGAGCGGCATCTCGAGCGCTCTCGCCAGCGCCTCGGCCATGCCGTCGATATCGACCGGATTGACGATCAGCGCACCGTCCAGCTCCTGCGCGGCGCCCGCAAAACGCGACAGCACCAGCACGCCCGGATTCTCCGGATCCTGCGCCGACACATATTCCTTGGCGACGAGGTTCATGCCGTCGCGCAGCGGCGTCACATAGCCGACGTGCGCGGTACGGAACAGCGCGGCCAGCACCGAGCGCTCGTACTGTTTGTGGATGTACAGGATCGGCGTCCAGTCGAGTTCGGCAAAACGTCCGTTGATCCGCCCCGACTCGCCTTCCAGTTGCAGGCGAATGTCCTGATACGCGTGCAGGTCGGCGCGCGTCGGCGGCGCGATCTGCAGGAACGACACCTTGTTGCGTTGCCCGGTGTGGTGTTCGAGCAGCCGCTCGAACGCGCGAAACCGCTCGACCAGCCCCTTCGAATAATCGAGCCGGTCCACGCTCATGATCAGCTTGCGCGAATGCAGCGTCGCTTTCATCGTGCGTACCGGTTTGCCGCGCTCGCCCGCTTTCGCGAGTTCGGCGATCTCGTCCGGATAGACGCCGATCGGATAAGCGGCCGCGCGCAGTGTGCGGCCGAATGCATGAATCGTCGACGGACCGCTTACCGCCAGATCGACCGAACCGTTCGCCTCGTTGACGATGTAATCGCAGAACGCGCGCAGATCGGGCGCCGTCTGGAAGCCGAGCAGGTCGAACGAACAGAGCGCTTCGACCAGTTCGCGATGCGGCGGCACCGCCAGCAACACCTGCGAAGCCGGAAACGGAATATGTAGAAAGAAGCCGATGCGATTCTTCACGCCGGCCGCACGCAGCGCCTGCGCGAACGGGATCAGGTGATAGTCGTGTACCCAGATAACGTCGTCGTCGCGCAGCAGCGGCACGAGTTGCTGCGCGAGCCACGCGTTGACGCGCCAGTAGCCTTCGAAATCGTGCCGGTCGTACTGCACCAGGTCCGCGCGATAGTGGAACGCCGGCCACAGCGTCGCGTTCGAGAACCCGCGATAGTACTGATCGTAGTCGCGCCGCATCAGCGCAATAGTCGCGAAGGTCACCGGCCCGCGCTCTTCGACCTTGATCTGCGGCTGACCCGAGCTGAGCACGTCGCCGCTCCAGCCGAACCACATGCCGCCGGTTTCCTTCAGCGCGTCGTACACGCCGACCGCCAGACCGCCCGCCGCCGGACCGCCCTCCGAGATCGGCGCAACCCGGTTCGATACGATGATCAGTCGACTCATGAAGCGCGATTCCCGAAGCAATACGTTGAGTTTTTCAAACGATGCGGCGCGGCTCTCATGCTGCGCGCGCCGCCGTGACGATCGCGCCGAGCCAGTCGAGCAGCGCCGGCACCGAGTCGATGCGCGTGTGCGCCAGCGTCTCGCCCGCGCCGACCTTGATCGACAGTCCGGCGCGCTCGTTGACGACCGCGAAGCCTTTTTCGTCGGTCAGGTCGTCGCCGGCGAATACCGGACGGCGGCCGACGAACGGCGGCTCCTCGAGGAACGCGCGCATCGCGCGGCCCTTGTCGACGTCTTTCGGTTTGATTTCGTAGACCATCTTGCCCGGCTGCAGCACGTAGGCGCCGGGATAATCGGCCACCAGCCGCTCGGTCGCCTCGCGCGCGAGCGGCTCGCGGTCCGGCGCATTGCGGTAGTGCAACGCGAGCGCTGCGCCCTTGATCTCCAGCAGCATGCCGGGATGCTCGTTGACGACCTGCGCGAGCACCTGCTCCATGCGCAGCAGCCGCTCGTCGTGAAAGCCGATCCGCTGCGTGTCGCCGTTCGCGTCGCGCCGTTCGGCGCCGTGCAAACCGGCAATCGGCAGATCGGGCATACCGAGAAAACCGTCGATACTGTCGATACCCCGCCCCGACACGATCGCGACCGCGCCGTTCGTCAGACTGCGCAGCTCGGCGAGCAGCGTGATCACGCGGGGTTCCACCAGCACGCCGTCCGGCGTGGGCGCGAGTTCGACCAGCGTGCCGTCGAAATCGAAGAAAAATGCCGTCTCGCTCGGAGACAGAACAACCGGAAGTGCTTGCATCGGAGTGTTTTGCCTTTCAGCCTTCTGCGGCCGGAAAAGTGTGCGCATCTTACCGCGCATCGGTCAATTTTTCGAGAAAGTAAGCCAGGACACAAGCCCAGCCGGGCGGCGCGTCCTTTAGCGTCAGCCAATCGCGTTCAAAAGCCGAACATTCCGGCTTCAGCGAGCTTTCAGCGGGCTGCGTCAAATTGCCTCGCAAACGGCGCGCCCGCAGGCGCTGCGCGGCGTCGACGGTGATTTTGCGATACAGTCGCTGCCACGCGGATCATGGCCGCCACCACGCTGTTGTGCGTGCCATGACGGGCCACGCGCACTGTGTGTGGATCGAGCGGCGCCGTTCGGAGGCAGCCCCGGGACAACCGGCCAGGCCCTCTCACAGACGACGCTGCGCGCCGCGCCACAGGCACATCATGCGCCGCTCTTCAATCGAGTCATTGAACCCTGCTTTGTTCCCGATCCTCTCCTCCCGACCGTCGCCACCGGCCCATGCGCCGCGCCGTCAGCCCTGGTTCGCGCGACGATTCGCGCTGAGCCTCGTGCTGGCCGCCGGCGCGCTCACGTCGCTGGCCGCTTGCACGCATCGCACCGAAACGTGGCAACTGACCGATGTGACCGGCCATCTGCCGGACCTCGACTTCAAGCTCACCGGCGACGACGGCCGTCCCGTGACCGGCGAGTCGTTCAAAGGCCGTATCTCGCTCGTCTACTTCGGCTACACGCATTGTCCGGACGTCTGCCCTGAAACGATGGGCCGCCTGATGCAGGTGCTCGCCAAACTCGGTCCCGACGCGCAGAAGGTGCGCATCCTGTTCATCACCGTCGATCCCGCGCGCGACACGCCGCAGGCCTTGCGCGACTACGTCGGCGCATTCGACGCGCAGCATGCCGAAGGGCTGACCGGCACCGACTGGCAGATCGAGTCGCTCGCCAAGCGCTACCGGGTCGCGTATCAGATGGAAAAACGCGATCCCAACGGCGGCTATGAAGTGACCCATAGTTCCGCCGTCTACGTGTTCGACCAGCAAGGCCACGCGCGCCTGCTCGCCACCGATCACGACACACCCGACGCGATCGCGCAGGACCTGCGCCGTATCGTCGACGACCGTTCCTGACTTTTCCCGAGATCATTCATGTCGCTCAAGCTCAAAACATCCGCCTCGTTAGCCGCCGCTTTCACGCTCACGCTCTCGCTCGGTTTCGCCTTCGCTCCCGCCGCGCAAGCCGCCGGTGCGAAAGCGATCAGCGTGCAGAACGCGTGGGTCCGCTGGTTGCCGAACAACCTGCCCGCCGCCGGCTACGCGACGCTGGTGAACGCGAGCGACAAACCGGTCGATCTCGTCGACATTTCGAGCGCCGATTACGGCGACGCGATGCTGCATCAGACCGTGTCGAACGGTTCGTCGCAGAAAATGGTGATGGTCGACAAACTGACGGTGCCAGCGCACGGCCAGGTCGCGATCTCGCCCGGCGGCTATCACGTGATGCTCGAAAATGCGAAGCACAAGGTCGCGCCCGGCGACACCGTGCATCTGACGCTGAAGTTCTCCGACGGCGAAACGCTCGACACGCCGTTCGCCGTCAAGTCGCCCGCCCAAACCAACTAACACGCTGTGATGAATCTGCTCTACTGGCTCGATCCGTGGGAGTTTTCGCCGACCGTCGTGATCGCGCTGCTGATTCCTGCGATCCTGTTCGTGCGCGGCGCGCACAAGGCGAAGGTGTCGATCCGCCGGCGTCTGTCGTTCTGGTTCGGGCTGGTCGCGTTGTACGTCGCGCTGCATACGCGGCTCGATTATTTCTTCGAGCATGAGTTCTTCATGCATCGCGCGCAGCATCTGGTGCTGCATCACCTCGGGCCGTTCTTTATCGCGCTGTCGTATCCGGGCGCCGCGTTGCGTGCGGGGATTCCGTTCCGCTGGCGGCAACGTTTCGTGCGGCCCGCGCTGGCGACACCCGTGGTGCGCCGGACGCTCGACGTCGTGATGCATCCGGTGGTCGCGGTCACGCTGTTCGTCGGGCTGATTTACTTCTGGCTGATGTCGCCGGTTCATTTCGTCGCGATGCTCGACTGGCGGCTTTATCGCGTGATGAACTGGAGCATGGTGATCGACGGCCTGCTGTTCTGGTGGCTCGTGCTCGATCCGCGTCCGGCGCCGCCGGCGCGGCTGTCGCCGGGTAAGCGCGTTCTCGTGGTGATCGCCGCGATTCCGCCGCAGATCATGCTCGGCGCGTTCATCTTCTTTACGCCGCGCGAGCTGTATCCGATCTATTCGATCTGCGGCCGCGCGTTCACCTGGCTGAGCCCGATGCGCGATCAGCAGATCGGCGGGCTGCTGCTGTGGATTCCGGGTTCGATGATGAGCGTGATCGGCGCGCTGATCGCGTTGCGTCACTGGATGCGGCTGTCGGCGCGTGGACGGTTGCGCAATGAACGTCGCGTGAAGGTGGCGCAAGGGTCGACGCCGGGCGCGTCGGCGTCGGCGAGCGGTAGTCAGTAGCAAGACTGGAAGAACTGCTGGGGTTTGACGGCTGCATGGCGCGAGCTAGCGAGTTAGCTAGCTAACCGGCAAGCTTAATGCGCCGAACGCGGCCGCCTTCGCTTCAGAGCGAACGCATCCACACGTGGGGAATGTCGTCTTCGTCGTGAATCTCCGACACCGGCGCAAAACCGAACGCGCCGTAGAAGCCTTGCAGATGCGCTTGCGCATGCAGGCGAATCGGCGTGCCGGGCCACTGCGCGCGGATGTGCCCGAGCGAGCGCTCGAGCATCGCATTGCCCAGACCGATACCGCGAAATGGCGCGGTGGTCAGCACGCGGCCGATACGGATATCGCTGTCTTCGGCATCGGGCAGCAGCACACGCAGATAACCCGCCAGCGGCGGATAACGCTCGTCGCCCGGACCGAACGCAAACAGGTGCCATGCGTCCAGATCGAGCCCGTCGATGTCGCCATAGACGCAATTCTGCTCGACGACGAACACCGCGCTACGCGCCGCCAGCATCGCATAGACTTCGGCGCTGCTGAGGTCGCTAAACGCTTTCCAGCGCCATTCGAGTTGTGCCCGCCGCGTGGCGGCGGTGTGTTGCGGTTCGGTCATGACAGCGCTTCGAAAAAGAGCCGGCGGCCAGGCGCCGCGGCGATCCAGGATTATGCCGCGCGCGACGACCCCACGCTATCGCGCGCTCAGAGGCGCTGCTGCGCGGGGCGGGCTTTCGACGCCTGTTTGTGGCTATACATCGCCGTATCCGCGGCCGCCAGCAATTCGGCAATCGACGTATGCCGCGCGGGCTCGTACTGAATCTGCCCGACGCTGAAACGGATCTGATAGCCGCGCTTCTCGTCGGCATTGCGCGCGTCCAGCAGATGCTGGAGACGCTGCGTGACTTCGTGCGTTTCGGCGCTGCTCGAATCGGTCAGCAATACGACGAATTCGTCGCCGCCCAACCGCCCGATCACGTCGCTCTCACGCAGCGCCGTGCGCAGCACGTCGGCGAACGTGGTCAGTGCGCGATCGCCCTCGGCGTGGCCGTGGGTGTCGTTGATCTGCTTGAAATCGTTCAGGTCGAAGAACAGCAGCGACGCTGGTTTCTCCAGCCGCTTGCAGACGTTCAGCGCATGTTGCGCGAGCGCTTCGAAGCCGCGCCGGTTGGACAGCAGCGTCAGGTCGTCGAGCGTGGCGAGCTGCACGGCGGCCAGTTCCTGCTCCGCCATGCGCGCCAGATCGCGCAGCAGTTCGCGCTCTTCTTCGTCGAGACCGCGCGGCTTGACGTCGATCAGACAGAGCGTGCCGAGCTTGCTGCCGTTGGGCACCGTCAGCGGACAGCCGGCATAGAAACGGATATTCGGGTTGTCGATGACTAGCGGGTTGTCGTGAAAACGCGCGTCGGCCAACGCATCGGGCACCAGCATGATTTCGTCGCCGAGAATCGCGTGACCGCAGAACGAAATGTCGCGCGATGTCTCGCTGGCCGTCAGGCCGACGCAGGATTTGAACCATTGGCGGTCGGCGTCGACGAGGCTCACGAGCGCGATCGGCACACCGAACAGCCGCTTGGCGAGCCGCGTCAGGCGGTCGAACCGCTCTTCAGGCGAAGTGTCGAGGATATGCAGCGCACGCAAGGTGTCGAGACGGGCGCTTTCATTGCTGGGCGTCGGTGGGACATGCATGTCGTGTTTCCTATGGCCGTTGGGTTGGCTACGGTTATTGGCACGTATGTACTGTATAGCGGCAAACTTGGAGGCAAACCTTTGCGGTCAGGTTTTCAGTGGGATTTAAACCCTGAGGCGGAGTTCCATCCCGTTAAACGCGTAGCCGGGGTTGCACGCGGCGTAAAGCCCGTCCTGGCATCGCCTGGCGCGGGTCTTATCAGGTTGCGTCCGGCACCGGATCGACAGGCCGCGCGAGACATTCGATCAGGTTGCCGGGGCCGCACAGATGCAGCGCGCCGACCACCACCAGGGTGCGCTCCGGTCGCTCGATCAGCGCCGTCAGATGCGCCGCCCACGCGCGATTGCGCGCGTCGAGGATCGCCTCGCGTATGCCAGGCAGATTGAACATCGGCGATTCGACGGCGATCTGTTGCACGGCCGGCAAATCGCCGTTGATCCACGCGGCATGCATCTTCTCGAGCGTACGCTGCGGTTCGGTGAGATCGGCCATCAGCAGATCGAGCGCCGCGGCGATCGCGTCGAGTGGAATCGAATCGAGCGACGCCGCCACCTCCTGCGAGGTTTCCAGGTAGCGATACGGTTTGCCTTGGGTCAGCGCCGAGCGCAACAGACGCGGCTCGACGCCTTCAACCACTTGCTGGAACAGCGTCGGCGCGACGATCATCGCGGCCCACGGACGTAGCTCGGCGAGCGGCGCGAGCGGGCCTTCGGTGGGCCAGACGGCGTTGAGCCGCTGCCATGTGTCGTCGGCTAGCAGCGGTCGCAGACGATCGGCGCCGGCTTGCGCGGCGGCCTTCAGGAACGGCAGGATGGTCGGCGCGTCGGACTCGAACACGAGCGTTTCGGCCCAGTCGTAGGCCTCGGCGATCCAGGGCGGGGTACGGCGGCTCGTCGCGGGAAAAAGATGCATCGAGCCGAGCAGACGCAACTGGGTGCCGGTGAGTTGTAGATACATGCAACCTCGGTATGGACGGTCGATAACGCCGCCGGCGAGTACGTCACTCAATCGGCGACGGACAGCACCGGACGCGCGCGGACGGCGCCGCGCCAGGCGATCCGGACGGTGGACAGGACGAACAGCAGAAAGACGATCTGCGACAGGTACAGATCGATCCGGATCGGATGATGCAGCGCGAACCACGAATTGTGCGCTACATCCGTCGCGATGACGGCGACGCAGAGTATGAGTCCGGCGACCGGCGCGACGAGCAGCAACAGCGCGGTCAACGGGTCGATGAACAGCAGCGAGGTCCAGTAGATACGCGTGAGCGGCGCGGCGCCGCCGTAGTCCCACCAGAGACCGTGAGTCAGCGCGACTTGCAGATGCGTCCAGGTGGCGCCGCACAGGCAGAGCGCGTAGATCACGCGCAGTTGGAGGGAGCGGCGTTGGGGGTCTTGCATGGACGCGCCTGGCAGGTTTCGAAGTAGCGAAGTATCCGCAAAAAAGCCCCGAATGTGAACGGGTTCGCCATCGGATATCGCCCCGCCGCACCGCCCCTCGGGCGGCGAACTCACTCTCCGTTCACGGATGGGCGCCAGCCCAGACGACATCGCCATCCACCGCGTAGAGCCGGCAATCGTGATGGAGCCTGTTGCACGCGTTCAGCGCATAGGCCAGCGGGTCGGCGCCGAGCGAGGCGGCGTCCCAGCCCCCGTCGGGCGAAACGGCAAAGGCACGCGGCCTGCGCATCGCAAGAAATTTTTCATACCCGGCGCGACCACCCTCGTTCACATAGGGCACCGCCTTTTCGTCCTCGAGGACGGCGAATTGCGTGGGCGGCGGCTCCTTCGTCGGCCGCACCCAAACGATCTCGTTGTCGACCGCGTAAAGCTGGCAATTCCGGCCGCGCTGCTGACAGGCCTTCAACGCCTGAGCTCGTGGATCGAAGCCGCCCGAGTACGACGACGCGGAGCCTTGCCCAATGGCGAACGCGCGCGGCAGCGGCTTGGCCAGGAAACTCCTGTAGTAGTCACTGCCCTGATCGCCGAGATACGGCAACGCCTTCACGTCGTCGAGACTTGCGTAATGACTCGGCGGAGGAAGCGGGCCAGGCATGTACTGCGGATAAATCGGGCTGTTCGGAAGACCGATGCTCGCAAGAAAAGCATCGACCTTCGGCACCCAGATCGACAGCGCCGCGCCGGAGCCCAGCATGTTGTGTGAGTCCGTCTCGAATGGACCGTAGGCGACCAGTTCGGCACGGCCGCCGGCGGCGGTGTATTGCTTGTACATGCCGCGCCAGGTGGCGACGGGAAAGATGCGATCGTTGTCACCAAAAAACCAGATGGAGGGGATGCGGGTCTGAGCGCCAAGCTGACCGGCGGCGTCGATCAGACTTGAATCCTGACTGTCGCAATCCGACTCTCTCATGCCGCCGGCGAAGCTGATCAAGCCTCGCACGTTGGGCACCTTGAGCGCGCCTAGCGCGAGCGTGTTCCATCCACCGAAGCTCTGCCCCGCTACCACGATGCGTGAACCGTCGATACCGGGCTGCTGCCTCATGTAGTCGATGACGGCGCGGATGTCTCGCGCTGCGTCGAGACCGGTCATGACCTCATCGCAGCCGTACTTGCTTAGTGTCCCGCGGGTACCGGCGTAGCCGCGCATCATCGGCATGACGACGGCGTAGCCGCGCGACAGAAAATAGTAAGCGGAGAACGAGATGTGATATCGCGGTTGCTGTGCGGGCGGTTCGCTCGACGTTGACCCGTGGTTCATCACCGCAAGCGGGAAAGGGCCAGGGCCGCTCGGCGTGAACACCGTCACCTGCAATGTGTCCGGCCGCTCGGGATCGCCCGGCACACTCAGCACGCGCTCGTTGAGCGGCGCTTCGGGTTCCCTCGACGCGTCGGCCGCGTCGTCGGCGAATGCAATGCGGGTCAGCGTCGAGAGCATCAGCGCCAGCATGAAGAACAGAATTCGCTGTGGTGTCCGTGTCATTTTCTTTCTATTTATGTTGAATAACGGAAATATATGCTTCCAATACCGAGGCAAAAAATTACCCGAAGCTTGCCCCACCTGCAATTCAATTCACCGAATTACTGGATTTACAACAAGTCGTAATGTTTCAAAATATTGTTGAAATAGGCGGGCGAGTTTTCGCGACCCGTCGTGGATTTGAGCTTCATTGTCGATTCATGGCCGCGGCGCTCTTATCCATCCGCGCCATGGCAATTTTTGCGTCTGCGCTACACGTCGTGTATCACCACGGCGAATTCGTATCCGACAAAAAGCTTCTGACGTAAACCTGAACGCAATCCAGATGAAAGTAGGTTTTTTCACGCAGATGAAGCTTCACGAATCGCTGCGGAGCGGTGGCGTCGATCTCAATGGTCAGTGCGTCTTGCCCGGCGCCGAACACCGGCCACGCCGCCTGGTCGGGAGCGAATACCGGCTGGTAGTCGACGCGATCGTTAGACAGCGATACCGCCAGCGAGCGCGCCCGGTCCGGCCCTGCGACCGAGTTGTGAACGACGATCCGTTCGATCCAATAGGCGCTTTGCAGGTCGAATTCGATGGCCGGCGCCTCGTCGTGGGCACTGGTGTGAAAACGTATGCTGCCGGAAGATTCGGCGAGGAACGGTTGAGGTTGAAATCCGTAGATACTGCTGACATAGTACGGCAGGCCTGTCGCGATATTGCGCAACCGGCATTCGGATCCGACCGTGACCACGCTAGTCAATGCCGTATCGGCCCCAGCGCCCGTCGTCCGAGCGTCGACAATGCCGCGCGCAGATTGTCGGCCGCGGTTGCGAGAAAAGAACCGGCGAGATGGATGCCGTCGTAAAAATGCTCGGCACGCGTTCTTCAAAAGAGATCGGTCAAGCCGCTGTACAGATCGACATGCGCATGTTCTGGCGCCCGGTCGCGAGGACACCAAGCGTTTCATTGAGAATCCGCGCGGCGTGATTCCGTTTCTCCACCGAGCCGACAGTTGGATGGCTTGCGATAAACAGCAGCTTTTCCGGCGGATTCGAAGGCACCGGCCCCAAGTGAAGCATATCGAGTCCCGCGAACATCTTGCTGCGGGAGATACCAACGCCCAACAACCGGTCTTCTTCATCCCACACACAGGTATGACTATCGCCGACTCCGAGGATGCGCAGCGTTTTCGCGGCGGAGGCAGCATTTCAGTGGCGCTGGCTGCCTCGGTCAAGCGCCCGGTCTGATCGAATTCGACTGCCGAACCCACGGATTTCCTGCGCACTTTCTGAGCGATCGAAGACGGCTTTGTACCACTTTCAACAATCCATTTCCATACGTGGAAAAAGACGCGCCAAAAAGAAAAGCCCCGACCTTGTCGGGGCTTTTCTTTACATCAACTTCTGGAGGCGCGAGCCGGAGTCGAACCGGCCTAAACGGCTTTGCAGGCCGCTGCATAACCGCTTTGCTATCGCGCCGCAAGCGGACTGGAATCTAGCTGCAGATTCGCAGGTTTGTCTGTGGGCCACCTCTACCACCGGTGAGGCTGAAACCTTCAGCCCATCAAACAAAAAGGGAAGCCTTGCTTCCCCTTATGTATGGAGCGGGAGACGAGGCTCGAACTCGCGACCTCAACCTTGGCAAGGTTGCGCTCTACCAACTGAGCTACTCCCGCATTGAACTGCTTCACAACGCGCTGCACTTCTTACTTCGCCAAACAACGCATTGCTTCAAAAATTTGGAGCGGGAGACGAGGCTCGAACTCGCGACCTCAACCTTGGCAAGGTTGCGCTCTACCAACTGAGCTACTCCCGCTTTGTGCTGCTATTGCCGTGCTTCTACTTGAATACTGCCTGCAACTACTGCGCTACTTCCGCTGCTGCTTCGAACTGCGTGCATCGGAGAAACGAGATTATGGAGAATCGACTGAAACGTGTCAACCCCTTTTGCGAATGTCTTTTACTGAACAGATTTCACTCATGCCGCCCCGCCGCGTTCGCGGATCTGAGGCCACGCGAGCTTCATGTAATAGAGCATCGACCAGATGGTCAGGAACGCGGCCAGATAGATCAGCCACAGGCCCCACACGCGCGTGTCGACCGCCACGCCACCGCCGAACGGCAAGGGGCCATAGAACAGCAGCATGGGAATCGCGACCATCTGACACACGGTCTTGAACTTGCCGAGCGAGTTCACCGCGACGCTCTTCGACGCGCCGATCTGCGCCATCCACTCGCGCAGCGCCGAGATCGCGATCTCGCGCCCGACGATCACCAGCGCGATCGCCGAATCGATCCGCGTGAGCTGCACCAGCACGAGCAGCGCCGCGGTCACCATCAGCTTGTCGGCGACCGGATCGAGAAACGCGCCGAACGCCGAGGTCTGATTCCACTTGCGCGCCAGGAAGCCATCGAACCAGTCGGTCAGCGCGGCCAGAATGAAGATTGTCGCGGCCGCCAGATTGCGGTGCGCGGGGCTCATCATCATGTCGGGCAAATAGAACACGCCGACGACGAGCGGAATCAGGACGATCCGCAGCCAGGTCAGGAAAATCGGGAAATTAAACGGCATGGGCAGGCGCAGCGTCTGGCAAGGGAGATGCAATTGTGCCGTGTCACAAGGCCTGCCACAAGCAAAGCGGCGCACGGGCCATGGCACGCGCGCCGCCTGGACGCTGGATCGCAGCCGATAAACGGGCCGCCCGCCCGACCGTGATCAATGCAATCAGTGCAATTGCCGATAGATCTGCTCGGCGAGCGCCTGCGAAATCCCTTCGACGCTCGCCAGATCCTCGACGCTCGCCGCGACCACGCCGCGCAGGCCGCCAAAGCGCGCGAGCAACCGCTGACGCCGCTTCGCGCCGACGCCTTCGAGTTCTTCGAGCCGCGAGGTCTGGCGCGTTTTGGCGCGCTTCGCGCGCATGCCGGTGATCGCGAAACGGTGCGCTTCGTCGCGAATCTGCGCGACCAGCATCAGCGCGGCGCTTTCCTTGCCGAGTTCGAGCGGCGCGCGGTCGTCAGCGAAAATCAGCGTTTCGAGGCCGACCTTACGTCCTTCGCCCTTCGCGACGCCGACCAGCATGCCGATGTCCAGTCCCAGTTCGGAGAACACCTGGCGCGCGATTTCAACCTGGCCCTTGCCGCCGTCGATCAGCACGATGGTCGGCAAAATGCCGCCGGTGGGGGCGGGCCCGGTGGTTTCGGGCGGGAGCGTGGGGTCGGTGAGCTCAGTGGGCTCAATGGCGACGCCGTTGTCCGCGTCAACTGACAAGGTGACGGCTTCGTCGGCGACATTCGCGGCGTCGCTCGCCGTGTCGCTCGCGACATCGCCCGCGGCATCGTTCTCGCCGGCATTCGCGGCAGCTTGCGCGACCATCTTCTCGTAGCGGCGCGTGAGCACCTGGCGCATGGCCGCGTAGTCGTCGCCGGGGGTGATGCCGGTGATGTTGTAGCGGCGGTATTCGGACGACTGCATCTTGTGATGGTGATACACCACGCACGACGCCTGCGTCGCCTCGCCCATCGTGTGGCTGATGTCGAAGCATTCGATCCGCAGATGCGCGAGGTCGTCGCACTCCATGCCGAGCGTATCGGTCAGCGCGCGTGTGCGAGCCTGCTGCGAGCCTTGTTCGGAGAGCAGGCGCGCCAGCGCGAGGCGCGCGTTCTGCTCGGCCATCGCGAGCCACGCACGTCGCTGGCCTTGAGGCTGACGCAGCACGGTGACCTTATGGCCGGCCTGCTCGATCAGCACGTCGACCAGTTCGCGGTTGGCCGGCGCGTGGCTGACCACCAGCACCGGCGGCACGCGGTTGCCGAGGTAATGCTGGGCAATGAACGCTTCGAGGACCTCGGCTTCGATCCCGCCGGACGCGCGACCTTTGCGCGGTTTCGCGGGTCGTGCGTCGGAGGCGGCGTCGGCGTCGGCGTTTTCTGCGTCGTTGTCTTGCCCGGCTTCGGCTTCGGCTTCGGCGTCTAACGCCGCTTCATCATCGTCTTCCGCCGACAGCGCTGCCGCAATCGCAAGCGCATCGTCGTCCACGCCGGACGCTTCCGTCCCGCCGTTCACGTTATCCGCTGCGTCCGCGACAGCGACGTCCATCGCCACGCGCGCCAGCATCGCATCGCCCTCAGCGCCTTCTTCGAGGCCGCCCTCGTCCGCCGTCAACGCGCTTTCCACATGCGCCGGGAAATACGCCTTGTCACCGAGATGCCGGCCGCCGCGCACCATCGCTAGATTCACGCAGACCCGGCCGCCCAGCGCGACCACCGCGAGAATGTCCACGTCGCTATCGCTGCCGACTTCGATCGCCTGCTGATGCAGCACCGTCGACAGCGAACTCATCTGGTTGCGCACCGCTGCGGCCTGCTCGAACTTCAGCTCGCTCGCGAACGCATGCATCTTGCCCTCGAGCTCCTTCATCACCTCGCCCTGACGGCCGAGCAGAAAGCGCGACGCGTTGGCGACGTCGTGCGCATAGTCTTCTTCGCTGATCGCCGCGACACACGGCGCCGTGCAACGGCCGATCTGATGCAGCAGGCAAGGCCGCGTGCGGTTGTTGAACACCGAGTCTTCGCAGGTGCGCAACTGAAACACGCGCTGCAGGATCTGGATGCTCTCGCGCACCGCCCAAGCACTCGGAAACGGCCCGAAGTACTGGTTCTTGCGGTCCACCGAGCCACGGTAATACGCCATGCGCGGGAACTTGTGACCGGTCAGCTTGAGGTACGGATACGACTTGTCGTCGCGAAACAGAATGTTGTAGCGCGGCGCGAGCGCCTTGATCAGGTTGTTCTCGAGCAGCAGCGCCTCGGCCTCGGAACGCGTGACGGTCGTTTCGATCCGTGCGATGCGCGTCACCATCATCGCGATGCGCGGCGACAGCAGCGTCTTCGTGAAGTAGCTCGACACGCGCTTCTTGAGATCGCGCGCCTTGCCCACGTAAAGCACCGCGCCGTGGGTATCGTAATAGCGATACACGCCGGGCAGATGCGGCAGTTGGGCGAGCACTTTTTTGGGCTCGAAGACGTCGGTTGCTTCGGGTTCGGTCATGCAGAATCGGTTGGGTGAGACTGTCTCGCGGGGCCTCGCCTCGCGCCGTGCGCCGGAGTGAAACCGGTGGACGCAGCCGTGGACGGGTGCTTTAGAATCGCCAGTTTAGAGCATTCCGCGCCCGTTCGAACCGGCTGCCGCGATCCGGCAGCGCGGCGGAAATGCGCCGGAGCGTTGTCTGGCGGCGCGTCGGCAACTCGCCGGTGCAATACCCGGCATAGCGCCGGGTAACGCGCCAAGGCAATTCACCGCAAGCCGCGTCTGCACGCGGCATGCGCCGCGACGTCACCCCACCCTTTTTGCATCCGCGACCCAGGCCACCATGTCCACCGCTGCGCCCTCTTCCGAACCCGTCGACGCCACGTCCACCGCGATCGCCTGCGACATCTTCTGCGCGGTCATCGACAATTTCGGCGACATCGGCGTGTGCTGGCGTCTTGCGCGTCAGCTCGCGAGCGAGCACGGCTGGCAGGTGCGCGTGTTCGTCGACGATCTGCATGCGTTCCAGAAGCTGTGCCCGTCGCTAGCGCTGGACCGTGCTCGCCAGACGGTCGGCGGCATCGTCGTCGAACACTGGCATCAGCCGGCGCATGCGGGCGATACGCTCGACGTCGCCGACGTCGTGATCGAAGCCTTCGCCTGTGAACTGCCGCCGGTCTACGTCGCCGCGATGGCGCGGCGCGAACGCGCGCCGGTATGGTTCAACCTCGACTATCTGAGCGCCGAAGACTGGGTCGCGGATTTTCATTTGCGGCCGTCGCCGCATCCGCGCTATTCGCTGACCAAGACGTTCTTCTTCCCCGGACTCGGACCCGGCACCGGCGGCGTGCTGAAAGAACGCCATCTCGACGCCGCACGCGCGGCCTTCGAAACCTCGCAGGCGGCACGCGCCGCATGGTGGCAGCAGACCGTCGGCCGCGCGCCGCCCCCCGCCGCGGCCACGGTCGTCTCGCTGTTCGCGTACGAAAACCCGGCCGTAAACGGCCTGCTCGAACAATGGCGCGACAGCGCCGAGCCGGTCGTGCTGCTGGTGCCGGAAGGCCGCATCTCGGGCGCGGTCGCGCGATTTTTCGGGCTGCCCGAATTCACCGCCGGCGCGCACGCCGAACGCGGCAACCTCAGCGCGCACGCGCTTGCATTCACCAGCCAGCCGGGCTACGACGCGCTGCTCTGGGCCAGCGACATCAATTTCGTGCGCGGCGAAGACTCGTTCGTGCGGGCCCAATGGGCGGCCAAACCGTTCGTCTGGCATATCTACCCGCAAGCCGACGACGCCCATTTGCCCAAGCTCGACGCCGCGCTCGCCCACTACGCCCGCACCCTGCCCGCCAACGCCCGCGACGCGTTGGCGCGCTTCTGGCACGCATGGAACGGCGCGGGCCAGCCGGACTGGGCGGCGTTCCGGCACCACCTTCCGGCACTGAGGCAGCGCGCAGCCGACTGGGCCGTCGAACTGGCTGAAGTGGGCGACCTCGCCGGAAATCTGGCCTTGTTCGCAAAAACTCAGTTAAAATAAGCGGTTATCCAACGGCCGACGACGCAAGCGCGGCCCGATCGCAGCAAAGCAGGTTGCAAGGCAGGTTGCGAATCGGCGCCACTCGTGTACACGCCCGCACAGGGTAAAAGCAAGGTAACGGACGCAAGCATATCGAGGCGGCAGATCATGCAGCCTCCCGCGAATCCTCGCGGCATACTGGCCACGCTTCATGCACTAGCTTCCCGCCGAACCGCTCCCCTGCGGCGCGGCACGCAGTGAGAGAAGCGCCGAAGCCGCTTGCGCCGTATGCCGTTGAGCACAAGTTGAAGCTACTCATTTCGTACAGGACAGTTTTATGAAGACCGCACAGGAACTCCGCACCGGCAACGTCGTGATGATCGGCGCAGACGCAATGGTTGTGCAGAAGGCCGAGTACAACAAATCGGGCCGCAACTCCGCCGTCGTCAAGATGAAGTTCAAGAACCTGCTGACCGGCGCAGGCATGGAAAGCGTGTACAAGGCCGACGACAAGTTCGACGTCGTCGTGCTGGAACGCAAGGAAGTCACCTACTCGTACTTCGCTGACCCGATGTACGTGTTCATGGACGCCGACTACAACCAGTTCGAAGTCGAAGGCGAAATGATGGGCGACGCCCTCCATTACCTCGAAGACGGCATGGCTTGCGAAGTCGTGTTCTACAACGAGAAGGCGATTTCGGTTGAACTGCCGACCACGCTGGTTCGCGAAATCATCTACACGGAACCGGCCGTCAAGGGCGACACGTCGTCGGGTAAGGTGTTGAAGAACGCCAAGCTGACCACGGGTTTCGAACTGCAAGTGCCGCTCTTCTGCAGCATCGGCGACAAGATCGAAATCGACACGCGTACGCACGAATACCGCAGCCGCGCGTAAGCGCCTGGCCGCCCGTTTGCACCCCGCGCCGGCAACTCGCCGGCGTCGTGGAGCAAATGGCAAAAAAAGACCCGATCGCCCACGCGATCGGGTCTTTTTTTATTGTGCAGCAATCCAACGCTATCAGTTTCTGAATCGCTCCCGCACGAACGACGCGATACGTTGTGCAAGCTGCGCGTGCGTCGTGGTCGTCGGATGCAACGCGTCCCAGAACAGGAAGCGCGCCGGGTCGTCACAGATCGCGCGTGGGGTCTGTGCGCTCAGGTAAGTCAGTGCGGACGGATTCGGAATGTCGAGACATGAATGCGTCGTATCGTCGAGTCCGTATTGCTCGGGATGGCGCAGCATGTCGTCGAACATCGCATTCGCATCGAATAGCTCGATCTGAAGCGTCGCGCCGTATCGGAGCCGCAGCGCCGCCGCCATATCGGCCAGCCTCCGGTTGTAATCCTGAACCTCGGCGGCCACCCGCACCGCGTCGCCACGCGCGACGACGACCGGCGCACGGGAGACGTCCGGGAGTGTAACGAGCAAGATGCGCCTCGCATCGGCCGCGGCGAGTTGCTCGAGGCTGTCGCGCATGTCATTCGCCGCCTGTTCGGGCGTGCGGCCGTAGCTGACCAGATCGTTGCCGCCGGCGAGCACCGCGAACAGCGTGTTACGCGGCCGATAGTCCGGCGCGAACTTCATATAGTCGCGCCATGACTCGACCTGCTGCACGAGGCCAGGCACGACGAGGTGCTGATTGGTCGCGGCTCCTCCGGCTGACCAGTTATACATCGGCAGGTGCAACGCGCTGGCCAGATACTCGGGCCAGACGGGCCCGTTGCTGAAACGTCCCACATGCCAGCTTGCGCGATTCGGCAGCGTCCACTGGCTCGCATTGAAGGTGTTTTGCGTGTCGGACAGACTGTCGCCGAATACGATCAGCTTGTTGATGCGCGGCTCCTGCCACGCGCTGTCGATACTCCAGATCGTGAAGTTGAACGACAACCGGTTGTTGGCGGCGACCGCCTGCGTGAGTGCCGCCCGGATACCACGCGCGTTTAGCGTCTTGCGGCACACGTCGTTGAGGGTGTCTTGCGTCCTGACGCTGTAGAACATGTTCTTCCATTGCGTCACGCCGTCCGCCCGCCAGAAACCGGGCACCCGATACCAGTCGCCTCCGCTCGGATCGAGCGCCCATTCGTAGCTCGCGTCGGGTTCGAGCGGATCCGCGCTGCTGCGATACCAGCAGCGCAGATAGGTGTACGTGTCGTTGCCCCGGCGTAAGGCCAACGGGGATTCAACCGGCATGGCACGTGACTGCGGGACCGGCACAGCAAGCGGACCAGACGGCGATAGCGTCATGTCGCCGGTAGGCATCGGGAAAGATACCGGCTCGGCCGCGGCGTTTGCGCCAGCGGCCGCGAACGGCAGTGCGGCACACACCGCCGTGTTGGTGATCCGGCGACCCAGCGATGCGACACATTGGCAAATCATGGACTGCTCCTTCGGTTGTGGCGGATAAATCGATTTCAGGCGACGCGCGGCGGCACGCGCCATTCGTTACGAAGAGACCATCAGTCGCGGGACGTCGCCCAGGATCACCCGCCACGGAGAAAAATTCGCTCTGCCATGGCGGCCGAATTTAGGCACTTTTTCTTTTTTGCGCCGCCGTGTATGGTTAGGAAAACTTTACCGGCAGCCTGTCCAAAATTGCCTGCTCGAGACGCGAATTGACTCACCTTGCATCCGACAAATGCTTGATAAAGCTGAGCAAATGCCTTTGGCACAGTCCATGCTTATCTTCGAGAGAGGCCAGTACGACTTTATTTTCTTCAACTCCGGAGATGCGACATGAATAACGACATCGCTGAAGGCAAGTGGAAGCAGATGCTGGGCAAGGCCAAGACCGCATGGGGCGAATTGACGGACGACGAATTGACCAAGGCTGAAGGCCGTGCCGACAAACTCGCCGGGCTGATCCAGGAACGCTACGGCAAGACCCGTGAACAGGCGGAATTGGAAGTGCGCCGCTTCTTCGACAGTAATCGGCATTTTTGACAGGCCGAGTGAAGTAAGTACAGGCGGTCTATCGACGCGCATCCGCGCCGAAACAGGCCGGCTCAGATCAAACCAAGGACCAGAACTACGTGAGTCGAATCGCCACTCCATTCGACCGGCAGTACCGGCCAGCTATCGCGCCCATGCATTGCGCCCGTATCGCGGCGCGACGCATCGGTATTCCATCCATTTAAAAATTGCGCTCGCCATGCCACACGCCCTGATTGTTGAAGACGATCCCAATAGCCTGTCGGGCCTGTCCGCCATCCTCGCGGCCGACGGCTTTTCCGTCGACACCGCGACCACCATCGCCGAAGCGCGGGCGGCTCTGACACGCTTCATTCCTGACGTCGTGCTGGTCGACCTGAATCTGCCGGACGGCAGCGGGCTCGACGTGTTGCAGCACTTGCCCGCGCATCCGCCCGGCGGCGCTCTGCCCGTGATCGTGATGACCGGCAACGCGACGGTGGAAAGCGCGATCGAAGGTTTGCGGCACGGCATCTGGGACTATCTGCTCAAGCCGGTCAACATTCCGCGCTTGCGCAGCCTGCTGGCGCGGATTCCGCGGCCCTACGAGCTGACCGAAGAGGTCCAGACGCTGCGCGCTTCGCTGCGGCAGCTCGGCCGTTTCGGCGCGATGCTCGGCCGCAGCGGCACGATCCAGCACGTGTACGACACGATCGAACATATCGCGCCGACCGAAGCGGCCGTGCTGATTTCCGGCGAAGCCGGCACCGGCAAGCAGGTCGCGGCGCGCACGATGCACGACATGAGCCGGCGCCGCAAAGGCCCGTTCATCACGTTCGATTGCCGGACCGCGGCCAGCGCGGCAGCGCATCGTTCGCTGGATAGCGTGCTGTTCGGTCACGAGCGCGGCGCATTCAACGGCGCGGAGCAGCGGGAGCCGGGGCTGTTCGAACAGGCGAGCGGCGGCACGCTGTTCATCGACGAGATTGCCGAATTGCCGCGCGCCCAGCAGGAAGCGCTGCTGCGCGCGCTCGACTCGCAGACCTTCATGCGGGTCGGCGGTACGCATCAGGTGGTGACGGATTTCCGGCTGATCGCCTCGACGCGCAAAGCGCCGCGCGCGGCGGTGGCCGATGGCAGCCTGCAGGAAGAGCTGGCGCTGCGTCTCGAAGCCGCGGCCGTTACCCTGCCGCCGCTGCGGGAGCGCGGCGAAGATCCGGCGCTGATCGCTCAGGCGATCGTCGACGAACTGAACCACGAGGCGGCCGCACGCGGGACGGCGGAAGCCGCCAAGCAGATCGGGCCGAACTTCATCCGCGAATGTCTCGCGTACGAATGGCCGGGCAATGTGCGTGAGTTGCAGGAACGGGCGCGGCGCGCGTATCACGCGTCGGGCGATGTGGTGGAATCGCTGCGCGCCGACGAAGCCGGCTCGGCCAATGGCCGCGATCTGAACGGCAGCCGCGTGCAGGTGACCGTCGGTACACCGCTCGCGGACGTCGAGGAAATGCTGATTCGCGCCACGCTCGATGCGGTCGGCGGGACGCGGCACCGTGCGGCGTCGCTACTGGGGATTAGCCCGAAGACGCTGTACAACAAGTTGCAGCGGATGCGGTTGAATTGAGTTGCGCGTTGTTCGTCCAGACAACCGAGGATCATAAAAAAACGGCGCCTTCAAAATTGAAGGCGCCGTTTTTTATTCGCCGATGCTAAGGCACTCAATGCCCCACGCGAACCGACCTCAAACCGACCTCAAGCCGATCCGGCAAACGCACTGCGCAACAACGCCTGCGCTTGCAGATACTGCGGCTCGGCGACCAGCTTGCTCCACTTCAGCGCCTTGCCGCGCGGCCGCATGCGCTTCAGGCGCTGCTGCGATTCCTTCGACGGCGTGAAGCGCAGCGCGTCCAGCACCTTCTCCGCTTCATCCGGCTGATTGCAGATCAGCACCATGTCGCAACCGGCCTGCAGCGCGGCCGTCGCGCCTTCGGTCAGCGTACCGCCCTGGCGCGCGGCTTCCATCGACAGATCGTCGCTGAAAATCGCGCCCTCGAAGCGCAGCTTGTTGCGCAGAATATCCTGCAGCCACACACGAGAAAAACCCGCCGGCTTCGAATCGACCTGCGGATACACCACATGCGCGGGCAGCACCGATCCCAGCGACAGATCGAGCCAGTCGTACGGCGCCACGTCGTCGCGCAGGATGTCTTCGAGCGAACGGTCGTCGACCGGCATCGCGACGTGCGAATCCGCCTGCGCGAAACCGTGCCCCGGAAAGTGCTTGCCGCAATTGCTCATGCCGGCGAGCGCGAGGCCGTGGTTGAGGCTCTTGGCCAGCAGCGTCACCACGCGCGGATCGCGGTGAAACGAGCGGTCGCCAATTACCTGCGACTGCCCGTAGTTCAGATCGAGCACGGGGGTGAAGCTCATGTCGATGTCGCACGCGCGCAGCTCCGCCGCGAGGATATAGCCGACCGCGGTCGTGACCTTGGTGGCATGCAGTACGTCGCTGTCCCACAACGTGCCGAGCTTGCCCATCGACGGCAACACGGTGAAGCCGTCGGTGCGAAAGCGCTGGACGCGGCCGCCTTCGTGGTCGACGGCGATCAGCAGATCCGGGCTCACGTCGCGGATCGCGGCGGTCAGCGCGAGCAACTGCGCGCGGTTCTCGTAGTGGCGCGCGAACAGGATTACGCCGCCTGTCATCGGATGGGCAAGGCGGCGCCTGTCGTCGTCGTTCAGCGTTTTGCCGACCACGTCGAGCATCACCGGTCCGGGAGTGGTTTTCATCGAATTCCGCTAGAAAAAAGCTTGAGACAAAGAAAGACGCGGCCTTTGCAGGCCGCGTTCAAAGTATTTTTTATTCGTCGGCGGCGGGAGCGTGCGGAGCGTCCGGCGTTGGGGCCGATGAAGGCGGTTGGGTTTGAGTTGGCGGTTGCGTCTGTATTTGAGCGTCCGGCTGTGTTTGCGTCGCCGTTTGCACCGTCCCGCTCTCCTGCCCGGTTTCCGCAATCACGAACGACACCGCGTAGTCCCGCTCGTCGCTGATCGTCACGCGCGCCGTGATGCCGCGCGCGTCGAGCCATTCGGCCAGCTCGCCGGAGGCCACCACCATCGGTTCGCCGCTCGGCTTGTTGAGCGTTTGCAGCGCACGCCAGGTCATCGGCCAGCGCATACCCAGGCCAATCGCTTTCGAGAACGCTTCTTTCGCCGAGAACCGCGTGGCGAGAAACGCGAGACCGCGCGCCGCCGACCGAGCCTGACGCGCGTGATAAACGCGCAGTTCGTCCGGCCCGAGCACCTTCTCGGCAAAGCGGCCGTTGGTGCGCGTCATGACCGCGGCCACGCGGCTGACCTGAACGATATCCGTGCCGATGCCGTAGATCGTCATGTGGGGTGCCGTCGCAGATCCGCCGAACTACGCGCGCGCGCCGAGACGCGCGGCGACCATGATCGCCTTCATCTCGCGCACCGCGTTTTCCCAGCCGGCGAAGATCGCATGCGCCACGATCGAGTGGCCGATATTCAATTCGTCGATGCCTTCGATCGCCGCGATCTGCTGCACGTTCGTGTAGTGCAAGCCGTGGCCCGCGTTCACCTTGATGCCGAGCGTCGCGCCGAATTCCACCGCGCGAACCACGCGCTCGAATTCGCGCTGCTGTTCGGCGGGATCGTGCGCTTCCGCGTAACGGCCGGTGTGCAGTTCGATCACCGGCGCGCCGGCTTCGTGCGCGGCGCGAATCTGCGTTTCGTCCGGGTCGATGAAGAGCGACACGCGCGAGTTCGCTTCCGCGAGCTGCTTGCACGCGGCCCGCACCGCTTCGAACTGGCCGGCGACGTCGAGGCCGCCTTCCGTGGTCAGTTCCTGGCGCTTTTCGGGCACGAGGCAGGTGTCGTGCGGCTGCACTTCACAGGCGATGTCGAGCATCTCCTGAGTCACCGCGCATTCGAGATTCATGCGCGTTTTCAGCAGCGGACGCAGCTTGCGCACGTCGGCGTCGACGATATGGCGGCGGTCTTCGCGCAGATGCAGCGTGATCACGTCGGCGCCCGCCTCTTCGGCCATCAACGCGGCGCGGATCGGATCGGGATAGGACGTGCCGCGCGCGTTGCGCAGCGTGGCGACGTGATCGATATTCACGCCCAGGTCAATGACGTTCGGCAACGTAAGAAAGAAGCTCATAAGTTCTGCAAGTCGATCAGGATCTGGCGCGTCGCGAGCGGCGTGCCGCCAAGGTAAGTGTTGAGCAGAAAGCGCATCAGCGTTTTGCTTTGCGCCACGGTCTGCGCACGATGGTAATCGTCCTGCTCCATGTCGAGCAAGGTCTGCCCCGAAACCACCGGCCATTGCGCGGGTAGATCGTCGGAGGCTTCGCGCACGCCGCGCTCCGGATCGAACACGTAGCGGCCTTCGGCCACCACCGCTTTACGCGCGACGGTGCGATTCAGCGCCATCGCGTAACCGGTTTCGCGCAGCAGCACGCGCTCGAACGAACGCAGCACCTGCACGGGCGGTTCGTCGTGCGCGAGACGCGTCATGGTGACAACGTAGTGATGAAACAGTTGCGGATGCGGGTCTTCGCGCGCGCAGAATTTGACCATCAGTTCGTTGACGTAGAAGCCGCACAACAGCGCGTCGCCGCACAACGGCAACATGCCGCCGACCCATTCGGCGCCGGTCAGCGTGCGCACTTCGGATTTGCCGGACCACGACAGCGCGAGCGGCTGGAACGTCTGCAAGACGCCGCGCAACGCCGAGTGCGGTCGCTTCGCGCCCTTCGCAACCAGCGCGAGACGACCGTGATCGCGCGACAGCACGTCGATGATCAGACTGGTCTCGCTATACGGGTAGCTATGCAGAACGAACGCGGGTTGTTCCGTGATCCGGTAGTCGGATGCGGAGGTGCGCGGCGCACGGCGCGCCGGCGCGCGAGCCGGAGAAGAGCTCGCCGCCTTGTGCGGTTCGCCCTCGCTGCCCTGGCTGCTTTTACTGGAAGATTTTCTGGTGCTACGCGCGGGCCTGACAGGCTCGCGTGCGGGTGCGGCCGGCTCCGAATCGTCCGGCTCGCCCGCGGAATTCCGCGTCATCCACGCGTCATTCGTACCCATACGCGCGAAGTCCGGCTTCGTTGTCGGCCCAACCGCTCTTCACCTTGATGAAGGTTTCCAGATACACCGGACCGTCGAACAGCCTTTCCATGTCGAGGCGCGCTTCGGTGCTGATCTGCTTCAGCTTCGCGCCTTTCTGGCCGATGATCATGGCCTTGTGCGTGTCGCGGTCGACCATGATGGTCGCGAAAATGCGGCGCAGACGCCCTTCGGTTTCAAACTTCTCGATCAGCACGGTGCTGGTGTACGGCAGTTCGTCGCCGGTCCAGCGGAACACTTTTTCGCGCAGAATTTCGGCCGCGAGGAAACGCTCGCTGCGATCGGTCAGGTCGTCTTCGCCGTAGATCGGCGAGCCTTCCGGCAGGAACGGTTTGACTGTCGCCATCAGACGATTGACGTCGTCGACGTGCTTGGCCGACAGCGGCACGATCTCGGCGAATTTGTGCAGCGCGCTGATCTCCTGCATGAACGGGAACAGCGAGGCTTTATCGGACACGCGATCGAGCTTGTTCGCGATCAGCAGCGTCGGCACCGACGGCGGGATCAGGTCGAGCACCTTCTGGTCGTCGGGACCAAAACGGCCGGCTTCGATCACGAACAGGATCGCATCCACCGAGGTCAGCGTGGACGTCACCGCGCGGTTCAGCGAGCGGTTCAGCGCGCCGCTGTGCTTGGTCTGGAAACCGGGCGTGTCGACGAAAATGTACTGAGCATCTTCCAGCGTATGAATGCCGGTGATGCGATGGCGCGTGGTCTGCGCCTTGCGCGACGTGATACTGACTTTCTGGCCGACCAGCGCGTTCATCAGCGTGGATTTGCCGACGTTCGGACGGCCGACGATCGCGACCATGCCGCAACGAAAACCAGTGGGTGTGGGAGCGTTCATATTCAGGCTACGGCTAGTTCAGATCGGCGCGCGGGATCGGCGCGCCGACGGCAATCAATGGCCCGCATCGGCGACGCGGGTATGCACCGCGTCGGCTACGCCGGGTTCGTGTTCGGTAGATGCCGGTGCGCTCGGGGTGACGGCGGCGGCAGCACCGGGTGTGGCTGAGTGGGCCTGAGCCTGGGCTTTATCCGCCCGTTCCGCTTTGTCTGCTTTATCTGCCTTGTCGGCACGTTCAGTCCGGTCCTGCCCGCTGTACTCGACGTGCGAGGCACGAATCACTGCGAGCGGCGCGGCCGCAACGGTCGACGCTGCCCGTTCCGCGGCGGATTCCGCTGCAAACGCCGCACGAATCTCGCCCCGGCCGAGGCCGCGTTCACTCTTGCGGTCCGGACTGCGCAAATCCAGCGCGGCCTGCACGCCGGTCACGCCAGGCACGATTTCCGGCTCGGCGTTTTTTGCTGCGCGAGCGCTCTTCGAGCGCTTCGGCTTGGCGACCACAGCCGGCGCCGCAGCCATCACTTCGTCAAGCGCCTTCTTGGCCGCCGCCTGCTCGGCCGCGCGGCGGCTCGCGCCGGAACCGGCCACCTTCACGTCCAGCTTGGGCACCGTACATTCGACTTCGAATTGCTGATTGTGCGCCGCACCATGCGTTGCGACCACCGTGTAGGTGGGCAGCGCGATCTTGTGACCTTGCAGATACTCCTGCAGCAGCGTCTTGGAATCTTTGCCGAGCGTGCGCGGGTCGATGTGATCCAGAATCGGCACGTAAAGGCGCTTGATGACCGTCTGGGCGGCTTCAAAGCCACCGTCGAGGAACACCGCGCCCAGCACTGCTTCGAGCGTGTCAGCGAGGATCGAGGGCCGGCGGAAGCCGCCGCTGCGCAACTCGCCTTCGCCCAACCGGAGGCCTTCGGAGATATTCAGGGCCTGAGCGATTTCGTAAAGCGACTGCTGTTTGACCAGATTGGCACGGACGCGCGACAGATCGCCTTCGTCCAATTTGCTGAAACGTTGGAACAAAAGCGCAGCCACCGCGCAATTTAGGACGGAATCGCCGAGAAACTCGAGCCGTTCGTTATGCGTGGAGCTATGACTGCGGTGCGTTAAAGCCTGGCGCAACAATTCCGTATTGCGAAATTCGTAGCGCAGACGGCTTTCCAACGGAGATAGGGGCATGGGCAGAGTATAACGCGGGCGCCAGACCCGGCGAAAACGCGGGGCGGCCTGCGGAAAAAGCGTGGTGAAGCGACGTTACCGCGTGTTCTTAAAGTAGCGTGATAACACGCCGCGACTAACCTGACCTCAGTGGGGTCACGCGCGCGGCGTGCTGTGCAATCGCTGCACGCGAACTCAGTGGAATGAGCCGATGCGTTTCAGATTGCTAAAGTTCATCCAGATAAAAAACGCGCGGCCGACGACATTCTTGTCCGGCGCAAAACCCCAGTACCGGCTGTCCGCGCTGTTGTCGCGGTTGTCGCCCATCATGAAGTAGTTACCCGGCGGCACCTTGCAGATCACGCCGCGTGCGTTGTACGTGCAGTTATCGCGATACGGATAATCTTCCGCACCGACGATAAACGGCGGCACTGCGGGATTGTTCAGAATCGCGTTCTTGCGGCCGCCCAGATCTTCTTCGAACTGCTTCGCATAGCCCATGCGTTCGTCGTCGAGGTAATCGGGCAGCGCCGTCTCCGGCACCGGCTTGCCGTTGATCGTCAGTTGCTTGTCTTGATAAGCGATCGTGTCGCCCGGCAGGCCGATCACGCGCTTGATGTAGTCGACCGACTCGTCTTTCGGATAGCGGAACACCACCACGTCGCCGCGTTCGAGCGGACGGCCCTCGGTGATCTTCGTGTTGGTGATCGGCAGGCGAATGCCGTACTCGAATTTATTGACGAGGATGAAGTCGCCCACCAGCAGCGTCGGCACCATCGAACCCGACGGAATCTTGAACGGCTCGACCACGAAAGAGCGCACCACGAACACCACCAGGATCACCGGGAAGAAGCTCGCCGAATACTCGAGCCACCACGGCTGACGCAGCTTGTCGTCACGCAGACGGGCGCGCGTTTGCGCCGCGTTTTCGTCGGCGAAACGCTCGCCGACGCGTGCCTGCTGGCGGTCAAACTCGGCGACCACGGCTTCCGCCGCGCGCCGCCGTTGCGGCAGGAAAACCAGTTTGTCTGCGACCCATGCGACGCCCGTCAAAATGACGAGCACAAAAAGAATCAGCGCAAAATTCATAGGGTTCCGTTGTTCGTCTTATTTGTCTTCGACACGCAGAATCGCGAGGAAAGCTTCTTGCGGAATCTCGACCGAGCCCACCTGCTTCATTCGCTTCTTGCCTGCCTTTTGCTTTTCCAGCAGCTTCTTCTTCCGGGAGATATCGCCGCCGTAGCATTTTGCCAGCACGTTCTTACGCAACGCTTTAATGTTTTCGCGCGCAATGATGTTCGCGCCGATGGTGGCCTGAATCGCCACGTCGTACATTTGCCGCGGAATCAGTTCGCGCATTTTCGCCGCCACTTCGCGGCCGCGATACTGGCTTTGCGAACGGTGCACGATGACCGACAGCGCGTCCACCTTGTCGCCGTTGATCAGCATGTCGACCTTCACGACGTCCGCCGCGCGGTATTCCTTGAACTCGTAATCCATCGACGCATAGCCGCGCGAAATCGACTTCAGACGATCGAAGAAATCGAGCACGACTTCGCCCATCGGGATTTCGTATGTGAGCTGAACCTGACGGCCGTGGTACTGCATGTTGATCTGATTGCCGCGCTTTTGCGTGCACAGCGTGATCACCGCGCCGACGTAGTCTTGCGGCATGTACAGATTCACGGTGACGATCGGCTCGCGCACTTCTTCGATCTTGGACGGCTCCGGCATCTTGGCCGGATTTTCGACCATCAGGATCGTGTTGTCGCGTTGCAGGACTTCGTACACCACGGTCGGCGCCGTGGTGATCAGGTCCATGTCGAACTCACGCTCGAGACGTTCCTGCACGATTTCCATATGCAGCAGCCCGAGGAAGCCGCAACGGAAACCGAAACCGAGCGCCTGCGACACTTCCGGCTCGTACTGCAGCGACGCGTCGTTCAGCTTGAGCTTTTCGAGCGAGTCGCGCAGCGCGTCGTACTGGTTGGCTTCGACCGGATAGAGGCCGGCGAACACCTGCGGCTTCACTTCCTTGAAACCGGGCAGCGGCTCGGTTGCGGGACGATTCACCAGCGTGACGGTGTCGCCCACCTTCGCCGCGGCCAATTCCTTGATGCCGGCGATGATGAAACCCACCTGCCCGGCCGACAACGATTCAAGATTCTTCGACTTCGGCGTGAACACGCCGATATGCTCGACCGGGTACTGCGCGCCGGTCGCCATCATGCGGATCTTGTCTTTCGGACGCAGCGTGCCGTTGACGATACGCACCAGCATCACGACGCCGACGTAGTTGTCGAACCACGAGTCGATGATCAGCGCCTGCAGCGGCGCTTCCGTATCGCCCTTGGGCGGCGGTACTTTCAGGATCAGCGCTTCGAGTACGTCTTCGACGCCGAGACCGGTCTTTGCGCTGCAATGCGTAGCGTCCGTCGCGTCGATACCGATCACGTCTTCGATTTCGGCGATCGCGTTTTCGGGGTTCGCGGCCGGCAAGTCGATCTTGTTCAACACGGGAATCACGTCGACGCCGAGTTCGATCGCCGTATAGCAGTTGGCGACGGTTTGCGCCTCTACGCCTTGGCTCGCGTCGACGACCAGCAGCGCGCCTTCACACGCGGACAGCGAGCGGCTGACTTCATACGAGAAGTCGACGTGGCCCGGCGTGTCGATCATGTTCAGGTTGTAGACCTGACCGTCACGCGCCTTGTACGTCAGCGCGGCGGTTTGTGCCTTGATGGTGATGCCGCGCTCGCGCTCGAGATCCATCGAGTCGAGCACTTGAGATTCCATCTCGCGATCGGACAGGCCGCCGCAAATCTGGATGATGCGATCGGCGAGCGTCGACTTGCCATGGTCGATGTGCGCAATGATCGAGAAGTTACGAATATGATCCATTCAGTACCGATCAAGCGAAAAAGGCGCGCTCGGACAATAGCGGAGCACGCCTTGTAAGTAGGTGAAAAACCTATCTATTTTAGCCGAAAAGGCCATCGCCCGGCGCATCTTGCGAAGTCCGGGCGGAAAAGACGGCTTGAGAGAGACGTGAAACCTGGTGTGAATGGCGCCCGTTGGCGCCCTGTTTGAAGCCCCGAGCGAACTCAGGGCGTCGCTGGCGTGCGTGTGATCCGTGCAGCCAGCGCCTCGCGAACCCGTGTGACGTCGAGGTGATAGTGGCACAGTTCGACGCCATCGCAGAGCAGAACCGGCACCAGTTCGTTGTAACGCGCTTCCAGCACCGGATCGCTATCGACATCGACCACTGCTACCTGCGCCCCGAACTCAGCTAGCAACGGCTCGAGCGCGGCGCGCATATCGTCGCACAGGTGGCACCACGCGCGCCCATAGAGCGTGAGTGGTGCCGCCTTCGTCATTTCTGGGCGCTGCTGCGCGGACGGACCGGCACGAACTGCGTGTTCTCGCCGCGACGAACCAGCAGCGCGACCATCTTCGACGGATCGAGGTGCGCGCTCAGATCGTCGAACTGCTTCGCGCTCGTGATGTCCGTATCGCCCACCCGCAGAATGATGTCGCCCTTCTGCAGGCCGACGCGCGCGGCCGGACCGTCAGCCGCATCGACCTGCACGCCGTTGTGCAGCTTCAGCGACTTCAACTGGTCGGCCGGGATATCGCTGACGGCCAGACCCAGCACGTTGGTCGCGCGCTGCTTCGGCGGCTGCGGCTTCTTCTCATCCGCCTTGGTGGTCTTGTCCGGCTGCATCTCGGCGATCGTGACCGGCAGGTCGCGCGTCTGACCCTTGCGCCAGATCGTGATCGTGGATTTAGTGCCCGGCTTGGTGTCGCCGACCATGCGCGGCAGATCCGTAGCCGTATCCACCGAATGGCCGTTGAACTTCAGGATGATGTCGCCCGGCTGCACGCCGGCCTTGTCCGCCGGGCCGCCCGGCTCGACGCTGCTGACCAGCGCGCCTTGCGCCTTCGGCAGTCCGAGCGAGTCGGCGACGTCTTTGGTCACTTCGCCGATCGCCACCGCGATCCGGCCGCGCACCACTTTGCCTGACGTCTTCAACTGGTCGGCCACGCGCATCGCCTCGTCGATCGGAATCGCGAACGAAATGCCCATGAAACCGCCGGTGCGGCTGTAGATCTGCGAGTTGATGCCGATCACTTCGCCTTGCATGTTGATCAGCGGACCGCCCGAATTGCCCGGATTGACGGCCACGTCGGTCTGGATGAACGGCAGATAGTCGCCCGTATCGCGTCCCTTGGCGCTGACGATACCGGCCGTCACCGTATTCTCGAGACCGAACGGCGAACCGATCGCGACGACCCACTCGCCGACGCGGACCTTGTTCGAATCGCCGATCGTGATGGTCGGCAAATTGGCGGCGCTGATCTTGACGACGGCGACGTCGGTCCGATCGTCCACGCCGATCAGCTTGGCTTTGAATTCGCGCTTGTCGGTGAGCGTGACGTAGATGGTGTCCGCGTCGTCGACGACGTGCGCGTTGGTCATCACATAGCCGTCCGCCGACAGGATAAAGCCCGAGCCGACGCCGCTGTTCTGTTCCGGATCACTGTTATCCGGCGTGTCCTGGCTACCGCCACTGCCGCCGCTGCCACCGTTGTCGCCACCGCGCGGCGAACCCGGCGATTGTGGCGACTGCGGCAGCGGAATGCCGAAAAAGCGGCGGAAGAACTCCGACATATCGCCGTCGTCCATACCCGGCGGCAAACCGCCGCGGGCGCTGCCGCTATTGGACACGCGCGTGGTCGTGCGAATGTTGACGACCGCCGGGCCGACCTTGTCGACGAGATCAGTGAAGTCGGGCAGATTGGCCGCGGCAGGAGCCGCCGACGCCGTGTGCGGCATGAGCGGCAAACACGCCGCTACAACCGCGGCCGCGAGGAATTTGCGCACCGAGAAAGTCGTCATATCGTAGCAAGCCGAGGGATTCAGGATTCGGAGGATTACTTCGGAGCTTTGTATTCTATGGCAGACGCAAATTGCTGCAATGTGGTCTGGGGCACTTCACCAAGCAGAGTAATCCAGAAGTCGCCACGGCGCTTCACCAGTACATGGGTGGCGCCGCTACTGCCCGCGCCTTCCTTGCGCGTGTTGTTCTCGACCGGCTCGACGAACACCGAAATGGCCGCGAGGCCGTCGGAGAACACCGCCTGATCCACCGGAATGGTCGGCTGGCCCGCGTCGCGCGCGGCCATGGGGCGGCGCAATTCACGAATCTTGCGGAAGCCCGGCACGGGCGGCGTGATCTGCCAGCCTTGCGCGGCCATGTCGACCGGCTCGACCGGCGGACGCACCACGGTCCACCCCGCCAGATTACGAATGCCGTTGACAATCCCGGCCTTATCCAACGGCACGCCGATGCGAATCTGCGAGAACGACAGTTGCTCGAGCACCTGACCGCTCGGATCGAGGGTCTGCGCGCGCAGCAACAGGCCGGTTTTCTTGTCGGCCCACAGCTTGTACGCAAAGCGATAGGCGTCTTTCGGATCGAGCTCGATCACCTGACTATCGACGCCCGCGACGCGATCGTCGCCCAGCAGCTTCGGCTCATAAACCGTCAGCACCTGTTCGCCGCTGACTGCCAGCAGCGCCGGGAACGAGTCTTTGTTCTGACGCTTTTCGACCACACACAGATGCCGCTCCGGCACGAACGTGTAGAGATCTTCGTTATGGCGCAGCATTTTGCGCGGCTTGCCGTCGAGGCTTTCGAGCTGCTCGAATTCGCCGTCATTGCGGGTCGCGTAATGCGCGATCCGCGACGTCTGCACGAAATTGCCGCGCTGATAGACGAACGCGCCCTCGTAGTTTTGCTGCTGGGCGGCCTGATGGATGCGATCGAGCAGATCCGCGGCCGTGCGACGGGCGACGAGCGGATCGTCGGTTTGTGCAAAAACCCGCGGTGTAGCGGACAACAATACGGCTGCGCAGAACAGAAATGCCGGCAGCCGCCCCCAGATAGTCGTTTTATTCAACCGCGGAGTCTGCATCAAACTATTGGCCTTGCGTAGAAACTGCGGCAGCGCGAATCAGCGGCATCGAGCCCGGCATGACCGGTTGTTGCGCGAATTGCTGGTGAGCTTCCAGATACTGGTCGAGACTGGCGTCGCGGATGATATTGGCGTCTTGCGCGACCGGCTGAACCGTCGCGGCCGGCACCGAAGCCATGGCCACGCGTTGCAGCGAGTCGCCATGTGACTGGACCGACGCGAACTGCCCCGCGCCCGAGCCGCCCGGCACGCCTTGCAGTTGGGGCACGACGATCCAAGTCAACGTAGCGGCGGCGGCCGCCACCGCGAAGGCCGGCACCACACGGCGGCGCAGCGCCAGCAAACGGCGCGCAACCGGCATGGCCGCGGGCGCGAGCACGTGCGGCTCGCTCTCGAGACGCGCGGCGAAACCGCTGAGGAACGCGCTGCTCGTCGCCGGGCTGACCGCCAGATCGTCGGAACGCAATGCGTCGCCGATCAGGTGATAGCTCGACCACGCGGTGCGATCCTCGCTATTTAGCCCGGAAAGAAACGCGTTCAGATTCAGATGCTCTTCGCCGAACAACTCACCGTCGACAAAAGCGGAAACACGCTCGCCGCGCGAGCTGACTTGCGATTGCACCGAGACCGACCCCATGATGCTCCCCATCTTACAAATACCCCGTAGTGACACCACTAATCCAGATATTGCACCCGTGCCCCGTACGGCCCGGCTGGTGTTTACCAGCGCTTGCCTTCAGGTGTGTCAAGCAACGGACGCAATTTTGCCGCAATGGCTTCGCGAGCGCGGAAAATTCGTGATCTGACTGTGCCAATTGGGCAACCCATCATCTCAGCGATTTCCTCGTAACTCAAACCTTCAATTTCACGAAGAGTAATGGCGGTGCGCAACTCTTCCGGCAAAACCGCCATCGCAGCATTGACCGTCTCAGCGATCTGCTTGCTCATCAACATCGACTCAGGCGTGTTGATATCCCTTAGTTGGTCCGCGTCCGAGAAAGTTTCAGCTTCTTCAGCATCTGCTTCGGTCGATGTCGGCGCGCGCCGCCCTTGGGTCGCAAGGTAGTTCTTTGCCGTGTTGACCGCAATCCGGTACAACCACGTATAAAAGGCCGAATCGCCACGAAACTGCGGCAATGCCCGATACGCCTTGATAAAGGCGTCCTGGGCAACGTCTTCCACTTCGGCGGGGTCCCGCACGAGGCGCGAGATCAGCCGGAGAATCTTGCGGTGGTATTTGGTGACCAGAAGCTCGAACGCGGCCTTGTCGCCCTTCTGGACGCGCTCGACCAGCACCTGATCAATTTCTTTTTCGCTCACCTGATAAATCCGTTAACTTTAGGGCGCATGGCGGGGGACCATTGTAGCGTCCCCATCAACAATGAGACGTTACTCCGGTAACAGCGGTTACAGTCGTTACAGTCACGCGCCCGCGGCACGCCGGCCCAACACCGCCAGTTTGCGGAAAACGGGACGTGGAAGCGCGTCGGCGCCAAGCAGTAACGTGGCTTCGCGCCCCGGCTCCGGGACGAGCACCAGAATAAGTAGGCGATCGCTCCAATGCGCACAGCCGGCAATGCGCCTCTGCGCGGACGCACTCCCGCTGCGATCCCAGACGGATAGCCCACACGGCCCGATTTTCAGCGCGACGGGCTGCGCCCACTCATGTCTGATTGCGCCAAGCATGAGCAGCACGCACACCGCGAGCGTCAACGGCATGGCCGTCGCTGCGCCAAGATGCGAGGCGGCGCACGCATGAACAGCCCACGTCGCAGTCAGGATGAACACCCCCAACGCAGCGCGCATAACAAAAGAACGCCGCAACGTAATCCGTTGCGGCGCTCCGTCAGGCGTAGCCGATTCGGGGGAAACCGCCGGACGAACCGGCGGTGTCGACTGGCGTATCACCAAACGATCAGACGATCACGCGCGCTTGAAAACCAGCGTGCCGTTCGTGCCGCCGAACCCGAACGAGTTCTTCAGCGCGACGTCGATCTTCATCTCCCGCGCGGTGTTGGCGCAGTAGTCCAGATCGCAGGCCGGGTCCTGATTGAAGATGTTGATCGTCGGCGGCGACACCTGATGGTGCACGGCCAGCACGGTGAACACCGACTCCAGACCGCCGGCGCCGCCCAACAGGTGACCCGTCATCGACTTGGTCGAGTTCACGACCATGTCTTTGGCGTGATCGCCGAAAGCGCGCTTGATGCCGGTGGTTTCAGCCAGGTCGCCGAGCGGCGTGGAGGTGCCGTGCGCGTTCAGGTAATTCACCTGATCGGCATTGATGCCCGCGTTCTTCAACGCAGCCAGCATGCAGCGGCGTGCGCCGTCGCCGTCTTCCAGCGGTGCGGTCATGTGATAGGCGTCGCCGCTCATCCCATAGCCGCTGACTTCGGCGTAAATCTTCGCGCCGCGCGCCTTCGCATGTTCGTACTCTTCGAGCACCATCACGCCGGCGCCCTCACCCAGCACGAAACCATCGCGATCCTTGTCCCACGGACGGCTCGCCGTTGCCGGATCGTCATTGCGTTGCGACAGCGCGCGCGCCGCCGCAAAGCCGCCGATACCCAGCGGCGACACGGTGGATTCCGCACCGCCCGCGATCATCACGTCGGCGTCACCGTATTCGATCAGGCGCGAAGCCTCGCCGATACAGTGCAGACCCGTGGTACATGCGGTGACGATCGCCAGATTCGGACCCTTGATGCCGAACTTGATCGACAGATGGCCGGAGATCATGTTGATGATCGACGCCGGCACGAAAAACGGCGAAATGCGGCGCGGGCCGCGATTCGCGTATTCCGTTTGCGTAGCTTCGATCATCGGCAGACCGCCAATGCCCGAACCGACCACCACACCGATACGCTCCGAATTCTCGTCGGTCACTTCGAGGCCGCTGTCCTGCATCGCCTGGATGCCTGCAGCCACGCCGTAATGGATAAACGTATCCATATGGCGCGCCTCCTTACCGGGGATGTAGTCCTCGATATTGAAGCCCTTCACCTCGCCGGCGAAACGAGTCGAGAAGTTCGACGCATCGAACTTCGTGATATTGGCAATACCCGACTTGCCGGCGACCAGATTGGCCCAGCCGTCGGCAACATTATTGCCAACAGGCGAAATCAGCCCCAGGCCTGTAACAACAACACGACGGCGGCTCACGGTAACCCCTTTTTCATAGATGACAAAAGCAAAAGCCACAGCGGCCACAGGAACGTGCCCTGTATGCCCTGTGGCTGTTAACCGCCCCCGAATCTGGTGCTTCGCACCAGCCCCCCGAAGGGAACGCAAGAAAACTTGGGGCGGCCCGGTGTTTTCTTGAAAGTCGCCAATCGCGCGAAAAGTTGCGCTGTCAACATCGCTGGCTCCTGCACGGCAAAAAGCGCCAACCCTGCTGGCGTCGGCAACCGACACGGCAGGGCGTCATACGCCACCAACGCAGAAACGCAGGCGCGAATGACCTTAGGCCTTGACGTTCGCGCGAGCGTAGTCGATCGCTTGCTGAACGGTAGTGATCTTCTCGGCTTCTTCATCCGGAATTTCCATGCCGAATTCGTCTTCGAGGGCCATCACGAGTTCAACAGTGTCGAGCGAGTCGGCGCCGAGGTCGTTCACGAACGAAGCTTCGTTCTTGATCTCAGCTTCTGCAACGCCCAGTTGTTCTGCGACGATCTTCTTGACGCGCTGTTCGATATTGTCCATTACCCCTCCAAGGGAAAAGAAGTTCAAAAATACAGGTGCGCGCATTTTATCAGGTTTGACCCGGCAAAAAAGCGGCGCATCGGGTTGCTGTCAAGGCATGCGCCTTACGCTTTTGCAAACGCATCAAGGCGCGGATAGTAACCGAATTTGGTTACGACATGTACATTCCGCCGTTCACATGCAAAGTCGTGCCGGTGATATAGCCCGCTTGGGGCGATGCCAGGAACACGACAGCGTGCGCGATATCTTCCGGGCTGCCCAGACGGCCGAGCGGAATTTGCGCCTTCAGCGCCGTTTGCTGCTCTTCCGGCAGGGTCTTGGTCATGTCGGTATCGATGAAGCCCGGCGCGACGCAATTCACGGTGATGCCGCGGCTGCCGATCTCGCGTGCCAGCGCGCGCGTCATGCCCGCCACGCCCGCTTTCGCGGCCGCGTAGTTGACCTGCCCCGCGTTGCCGGCCGAGCCGACCACCGACGTGATGTTGATGATGCGGCCACCTCGCGCCTTCATCATGGGGCGCAGCACCGCGCGCGACAAACGGAAGACCGACTTGAGGTTCGTGTCGACCACCGCGTCCCAATCGTCGTCCTTCATACGCATGGCCAGCTGGTCCTGCGTGATGCCGGCGTTGTTCACCAGCACGTGCAGCGCGCCGAACTCCTTCACCGTGCCGTCGATCAGCGCTTCGGCCGCGGCCGCGTCATTGACGTTGAGCACCGCGCCACGACCGTTCACGCCGGCCGCGTTAAACGCTTCCGTGATCGCGGCCGCGCCGCTTTCGCTGGTCGCCGTGCCGATGACCGTCGCGCCCTGGCGCGCCAGTTCCATCGCGATCGCACGGCCGATGCCGCGCGATGCGCCCGTCACGATTGCGATCTGCTTGTCGAGAGTCTTTTCCATCTGTCAGTCCGAATGCCCTTCGGAGGGCTGATTGATTGCTGATGCAGCGTCCTGATGCCGCGCTTCGGCGCCCGTTGCCGGGCAACTTGCGAAGCGGCGTTCAGCCTGCCGTCACGAGCTTGAGCGTTTCTTCGAGCGAAGCCGGATCGAACACCGAAGCGCCGATCAGATTGCCGTCAATACGCTTGGTCAAACCCGCAAGGACCTTGCCAGGACCGCATTCGATCACATGCGTGACGCCCTGAGCCGCGATCGCCTGTACGCTTTCGACCCAGCGCACCGCACCAGCCGCCTGGCGCACCAGCGCATCTTTGATCTGAGCCGGCTCGTTGACGATGGCGACGTCGACGTTATTGATGACCGGAATCGCCGGCACCAGCACGTTGACGCTGGCCAGATACTCGCGCAGTTGGTCCGAAGCCGGCTTGAGCAGCGACGAGTGGAACGGCGCCGACACCGGCAGCGGCAACGCACGCTTGGCGCCCTTCGCCTTGGCGACTTCGCAGGCCTTCTCGACCGCCGCCTTGTGGCCCGCGATCACGACTTGCGACGGCGCGTTGAAATTGACCGCTTCCACGACACCCGCAATCGACGCTTCGGCGCACACTGTGCGAACCGTGTCGTCGTCGAGGCCGAGAATCGCGGCCATGCCGCCTTCGCCGACCGGCACCGCCGTTTGCATGGCTTGCGCGCGGAAGCGCACGAGCGGCACGGCGTCGCGGAACGCGAGCGCGCCGGCAGCAACCAGCGCCGTATATTCGCCGAGGCTATGACCGGCGACGATCGCCGGCTGCGGGCCGCCCGCCTGCTGCCACGCGCGATAAATCGCGTATGCGGCGGTCAGCATGACCGGCTGGGTATTGGTGGTGAGATTCAGATCTTCGACCGGGCCTTCGGCGATCAGCTTGCCGAGGTCCTGATTGAGCGCGTCGGAGGCTTCCTGAACCGTCTCGCGCACGATCGCGTGATCGGCGAATGCGTTGAGCATGCCGACCGTCTGCGAACCCTGCCCAGGAAAAACGAACGCAAATTTCATAACGTCCCCAAAATCGATTGAGTCAGATGTGGGTGGCGCGCGGCGCGGACATCAAACGATATCGCGCCGGCGCACTCGGGCGCCACTAGCGGCGCCCCGGCGTGTCGCCGCTATCAGTAGCGAATGACCGACGCGCCCCACGTAAAGCCGCCGCCGACGCCTTCGATCAGCACGTTCTGGCCGCGCTTGATGCGGCCGTCGCGCACCGCAACGTCGAATGCGAGCGGAATGGACGCAGCCGACGTATTGCCGTGCTCGCCCACCGTGACGACCATGCGTTCCTGCGGCAAGCCGAGCTTGCGGCAAGTGCTTTGCATGATGCGGATATTGGCCTGGTGCGGAATCAGCCAATCGATCTGCTCGGCCGACAGATTCGCCTTGGCGAGCGCCTCGACCGCGACCTTTTCGAGCACGTTGACGGCGAGCTTGAACACCGCCTGGCCGTCCATGTGCAGAAACGCGCTGCCTTCGATCACGCCGCCGTTCACATTGCCCGGCGTGCAGAGAATGTTCGAATGGCTGCCGTCGGCGTGCAAGGCGCTAGCCAGCACGCCCGGTTCGTCGGACGCCTGCAGGATCACCGCGCCGGCGCCGTCGCCGAACAGCACGCAGGTGGTGCGGTCCTTGAAATCGAGAATGCGCGAGAAGGTCTCGGCGCCGATCACCAGCGCCGTGCGATGCTGGCCGCTGCGAATGAAGCTGTCTGCCGTGGCGACCGCGTAGGCGAAGCCGGAACAGACCGCCTGCACGTCGAACGCCGCGCCGTGGTTCTTGATGCCGAGCTTGTTCTGCAACAGACACGCCGTGCTCGGAAACACGAAGTCAGGCGTGGAAGTGGCAACGATGATCAGGTCGATGGATTGCGGATCGACGTCCGCCGCTTCGATCGCGCGCTGTGCGGCGATCAGCGCGAGGTCGCTGGTGGCCACATCGGGCTCGGCGAAGTGACGCGCATGGATGCCCGTACGGGCGACGATCCATTCGTCGCTGGTCTCGACGCCTTGGCGGGCGAGACGTTCAGCCAGATCCTGATTGGTGACGCGCCCGGGCGGCAGGTAGCTGCCGGTGCCCAGCACGCGGGAATAAATTGTCGATTGAGCCATTATGCCTTCGAGGATTGCGCAGCGTAGGGCTCGGCCGGCTGGCCTGCGATCGGGCTTGCGTGACCCGCACCACTCGCGTCGCGCGCCGCCTGTTCGAGAGAACCCGCGTTCTCTTCCATTGCTCGCGCAAGGCGTTCCAGCACGCCGTTTTTGACGGCATCATACCCGCGTTTGATAGCCCACTCAAACCCGTAGGCGTCAGCCGACCCGTGACTTTTTATCACAAGGCCACGCAGGCCGAGCAGCGCGGCGCCGTTGTACTGCCGGTGATCCACGCGCTTCTTGAAGCGCATCAATACCGGCAAAGCGAGCACTGCCATCACCTTGGTGAGCCACGAACGGCCGAACTCTTCCTTGATGATGTCGTTGAGCATCTGTGCGAGGCCTTCCGACGTCTTCAACGCGACGTTACCCACGAAACCATCGCAGACGATCACGTCGACCGTGCCCTTGAAGATGTCGTTGCCTTCCACGTTACCGTGAAAGTTGAGTGTACTCGCGCGCAACAGTTCGCCGGCACGCTTGATGGTGTCGTTGCCCTTGATGACTTCTTCGCCGATGTTGAGCAGCCCGATGGTAGGCCGCTCCTTGCCTTCGAGCGCCGACACGAGCGCGTGCCCCATCTCCGCGAACTGCAGCAGATGCTGCGGTTCGCAGTCGACGTTGGCGCCCAGGTCGAGCATCGTCGTATAGCCGTCGGGGTTGGGCAGAGCAAACGCGATGGCCGGGCGTTCAATGCCCGACAGCGTTTTCAGCACATAGCGCGAGACCGCCATCAGTGCGCCGGTGTTGCCGGCGGAAACGCAGGCTTGCGCCTCGCCTTCCTTGACGCGGTTCAGCGCAACGCGCATGGATGAATCTTTTTTCTTGCGCAGCGCGACTTCAACCGAATCGTCCATGGCGACGATTTCGGAAGCGGGGACGACGGTCAGCGCCGGCAGGTCTTGTGCCTTCAACTTCTTCAACTGCGCACGAATCGCACCTTCAATGCCAACGAGCAGCAGTTGCGCGTCGGGATGCGAACGAACGAAGTTAACGGCAGCGGGAACGGTCACGGACGGGCCGTGGTCGCCTCCCATGCAATCTATCGTGAGCTTTACTGTCATGGAGTGCGACGAATTTCAGGCGCCCTGCATGGGATCGCAGAAAGCACTAAAGCGCCAGGTGCGACCGACGCAAAAAAGCGGCAGTTGAATGCCGCCTTTTTGCCGAGCCGGGAAAATGTCAAGCGAGCCGATCGCCACGCGAAACGCCGAAGGGCGCAACGCAGTGAACGATTAGTCGTTCTTCGTCTTGACGACTTTCTTGCCGCGATAGTAGCCGTTCGGGCTAACGTGGTGACGCAGATGCACTTCGCCCGTGCTCGGTTCCACGGCCAGCGGCGCTGCCGTCAGGAAATCGTGCGAACGGTGCATGCCGCGCTTCGACGGCGACTTCTTGTTTTGCTGAACTGCCATGACTAACTCCTAAAAATTTTCCGAATTCTAACACAGCCCGATCGGGTCTCCGCCACTGGCCGAATGGCCAATGCGCCCGCATCGCGCAACCACGCAACTGTTTAGTGCTTCTTGTCGTCCGGCTCACCGCGCTTGAGACTTTCGAGCGCCGCGAACGGATTGGGCCGCTCAGGCTCATCGCCCTCGCCAGCCTCGTCCGACTCGGCTTCGTTGCCCTCGCCTTCTGCTCCGGCCACACCAGAGACGAGGCTCTCGTGCACTTCGGGGCAGACTTCGTGCTTGGGCACGACCGGCAACGAAAGCAGCAACTCGTCTTCGATCAAGTCGATGAGATCGAACTGGCGCGAACCCACGATCACTTCGACTTCATCCTCGTCGAGCGGAAACTCTTCGGCTTCCGCCTCAGTGTTGACGATCCGATAAGTTGCGTCGACGTCGAATGCCTGCAAATACGGTGTCATGCACCGCTGACATTCGAGCCATGCGGCGCCGTGAATCGCCAACCTCAGATAAGGCTGCGGACCCTCGGTGCCGTCGTCCTGCAATTCCGGCTGCGTCGTGCCTTCGGCTTGCCAGGTGAACGCGGTGTCGCGGTCTGGCGCTTCTGCCGGGACTTCGTTTAACATGCGCGGCAGTTGCGAGACGCGCACGACACCCGCGGCCTGACGCCCACTCCGCGCAAATTCGAACAGATCGAGATCGTGCGGGTCGGACAGACCAGCAGGGTTGCCAGGATGTTGAGTCATGTGCGCTCCTGCGTCGGCAAGGATTTCGCCGGGGTAAATCGGTTCGCAAACAGCCTGTAAGCACTGGAGATTCGTACACACAAGTTGTACGCACCCAGCCCCACCCAGCGCAAGCATACCGATGAAAAGCCGGAAATCATATCCGTTTTGTCTTTTCGAGTCAAACACTTAAGCCCGTACCTGCGCACATTTCGCGCAACCCCGTACGCCCCGCCTCCCTAGCCGTTGATTGACCATGTCAAATTCCCTCAATCGCCCGCCACGCCTGATTCTGGCGTCGAGTTCGCCGTACCGTCGCGAGTTGCTCGAACGCCTGCGCGTGCCGTTCGACGTCGTCGTGCCCGCCATCGACGAGACGCCGCTTGCCGGCGAAACGCCCGAAGTCACCGCGCTGCGACTCGCCGAAGCCAAGGCTCGCGCGGTAGCCGACAAGCTCGGCGCGAATGAAGCCGCGCTCGTGATCGGCTCCGACCAGGTCGCCACTTACGACGGCCTGCAGATCGGCAAGCCCGGCACGCACGACAAGGCGCTCGCCCAATTACAGGCGATGCGCGGCCGCGAAGTGCTATTTCATAGCGCGTTGTGCCTGTTCGACAACCGCTCGGGCGCGGCGCAAGCGCTCGACGTCATCACCCGCGTGCAATTCCGCGACTTGCCGGACGCTTCGCTGGAAGCGTATCTGCGCGCCGAAACGCCGTACGACGTCGCCGGCAGCGCCAAATCCGAAGGGCTCGGCATTGCCTTGCTCGAATCCATCCACTCCGACGACCCTACCGCGCTCGTCGGCTTGCCATTAATTGCACTGTCGCGCATGTTGCTCGCAGCGGGCTATCCACTTCTGGGGGCATAAATGAGCGGCACGCTCTACCTGATTCCGAACACCCTGGGCGAAGGCGACGCCGACGCACTCGACGCCGTCCTGCCCGCGCCCGTCAGGGCTCGCGCGGCGGCGCTTCAGTATTACATCGGCGAAAACGCGAAAACGACTCGCGCTTTCCTGAAGAAGGTCGGCACGGAACGGCCGATCCAGGACATCGAGATTCGCGAACTGAACGTCAACACGCCGGCCGGCGAGATCGACAAGCTGCTCGCGCCGCTGCTGGCCGGCACCGACGCGGGTCTCGTCTCCGAGGCCGGCTGCCCGGCGGTCGCGGATCCCGGCGCACTGCTGGTGCGGCGCGCGCATGAGCGCGGCGTCAAGGTGGTGCCGTTTGTCGGACCCAGTTCGATATTGCTGGCGCTGATGGCGTCGGGGCTCAATGGTCAGAGTTTTGCGTTTCACGGCTATCTGCCGGTCGACGCCGTTGAGCGGGCGAAACGTCTGCGTGAGCTGGAACAGCAGTCGCGCAAGGGCAAGCAGACGCAGATTTTTATCGAGACGCCGTATCGGAATCGTGCCCTGCTGGACACGTTACTCGCGACTTGCGCGCCGTCCACCCTGGTTTGCGTGGCGGTCGATCTGACGCTGGAGACGGAAACCATTGCCAGTCGAAGCGTGGCCGACTGGAAGAAGAAGCCCGCGCTCGATTTGCACAAGCGACCGGCTATTTTTCTGATTCTGGCCGTTTGATCCGCAACCGATAAAGCGGCAAACGCTCGCTGCAAACCCACCACACAAAAAAAACCCCGCACGATCAGCATTCGATCGTGCGGGGCTTTTCACATCACATCGCACCGCTGGGCATCGCAAACGGCCGATCAGCGCAGGCTCATCTTCCCACCAAGCGCCATGGCATGCACCGCGCCACTACCCACCGCCGCGCCGAACTTGCGCGCAACGCGGTCCGTAATGCTCTCTTTCACCGTGTAGTCGACGATATCCGGCGCCTTGAAGAGATCGCGGGCGACGTAATCCGCGTCGCCGAAACCATCCGCCAAGCCTAGCTCCACGCTTTTTTGCCCGGTCCAGAACAGACCCGAGAACATATCCGGCGTTTCATGCAGGCGCTTGCCGCGCCCTTGGCGCACGGCGTCGATGAATTGCGCGTGAATCTGATCGAGCATGTCTTGCGCATGTTCGTCCATCTTCGGCGTTTCCGGTGAGAACGGGTCGAAAAAGCCCTTGTTCTCACCCGATGTGTGCAGGCGCCGCTGAATCCCCAGCTTATCCATCAGACCCGTGAAACCAAAGCTGTCCATCAGCACGCCAATCGAACCGACGATGCTTGCCTTGTCGACATAAATCTTGTCGGCGGCCGCGGCAGCGTAATAGCCACCCGACGCACACATGTCGCCGACCACCACGTACAGCGGAATCGACGGGTATTTAGCGCGCAACCGACGGATCTCGTTGTAGATAATGCCCGCCTGCACCGGGCTGCCGCCCGGGCTATTGCAGCGCAGAATCACGCCCGCGGTGCCGGCGTCGTCGAACGCGCTTTCCAGCGCCGTGTTGATATCTTCGGCATTCGCGTTGGTATCAGCCGAGATTTCGCCGTCAAGCGCCACCATCGCCGTATGACGGCCGGTGGTCGCGACCTTGTCGCCGGAGAAATCGATCGCGCCCCAGACCACCAGCAGCAGCACGATCAGAAACACGAACCGGAAAAAGATTTTCCAGCGCCGCGCCGCGCGCTGTTCGTTGATCGCCGCCAGCGCGATGCGCTCGAGCGCCGCGCGTTCCCAGCCGGGTTCATCGGCAGGCGATCGGGGGCGGCCTGTCAGGGACGGTTCCTTCGGCTCAGGAGTCAAATTGTCGGACATGCGGTGCAGTGGAAAGGTCGAAGAGGAAAGTCAGGGTGCGGCCGGACGCAGTTCGCCGTCGGGCAGCCAGAATACGGTGCGGCCTTCCGGCGTATCGCGTTCGTCCACCTGGACGGCGCGCAATCTGCCGCCGCGGCACGGACCACCCATGCATTTGCCGGTATCAGGCGCGTAAATCGCGCCGTGCGTAGCGCACATCAAGTATAAACCCGACGATTCGAAGAACTGCCCTTCGGCCCAGTCGAGTTCCATCGGCACATGCGCGCAGCGGTTCAGGTAGCCGTATGCCCGGCCATCATAGCGAACAAAAAACACCACGACGTCGCCACCGCCCAGCCTGGCGGCACGTCGCACGCCAATACCGCCGTCGACCAGTTCCTCGGACGCGCAAATGCGCACCGCGTCCGTTGCGGTGCCGACCGTGCTCATGCGTTCTCTCGTAGCCAGCCGGACAGCGCGCCCACGCTCGATGCGACGAACTTCGGCTCCAGCGCAGTCAACGAAGCCGCAGGATGCGCGCCATACGTGACACCAATACCGGCGACGCCCGCGTTGATCGCCATCTGCAGATCGTGCGTCGTATCGCCCACCATCACTGTCCGCGCCGGGTCCTGCCCCAGTTCGCGCGTCAGTTCATGCAGCATGGCCGGATGCGGCTTCGAGAACGTCTCGTCGGCGCAGCGGGTGCCGTCGAACAGGCTGGTGAGGCGCGACTGGTCGAGCGCGCGGTTCAGCCCGACGCGGCTTTTGCCCGTCGCCACGGCCAGCAGATAACCCTGATCGCGCAACTCCTGCAACATTTCGCGCACGCCGACGAACAACTCGGTGGTCTGATCCTTCACCAGATAGTGGAAGCGATAGCGCTCGGCGAGCCGCGGGTAATCCGCCGGATCGAGCGTGGGCGCGGCGATCTGCAGCGCGTCGCGCAGGCCGAGGCCGATCACGTAGCTGGCGGCTTCGTCGGCGGGAACCGGCAGGCCGAGATCGCGGCAGGCGGACTGGATGCTGCGCGTGATGTGCGCGGTCGAATCCATCAACGTCCCGTCCCAGTCGAAGACGATCAGATCAAATTGCTCTCTAGCCATGCGGTGTCGTCTCCGGGTTTGACCCATTTCGTAATTCGTTGAGCTGCGCGACGAAGCTGCGGCACTCGGCCGGCAACGGCGCCTCGAACTGAATCGACTCGCCGGTTGCCGGGTGCGTAAGCTTCAGCCGGTAGGCGTGCAGGAACATGCGCTTGAGGCCCGGCTTCGCGTTGGCGCGCGCCAGCGCCTTGTTCAGCGCGAAATCGCCGTATTTGGCATCGCCGACGATCGGCAGTTCCAGATGCTGCAAATGGACGCGAATCTGGTGCGTGCGGCCAGTCTTGAGTTCCGCCTCGAGCAGCGCGTACTCCAGCCAGCGGTCGATCAGATTGAACACCGTATGCGACGCCAGGCCGTCCGCCTGCACGCGCACGCGGCGCTCGCCGTCCGCGGTCAGATACTTGTGCAGCGGCTCCTTGACCGCCCGGCGACGGCCCCAATCGCTCGCCCACTCACCGTGAACGCAAGCATAGTAGCGCTTATCCATCTTGTTCTCGCGAATCTGCTCATGCAGGTTGACGAGCGCCGTGCGCTTCTTGGCCAGCATCAGAATGCCGGACGTTTCGCGATCCAGGCGATGCACCAGTTCGAGGAATTTCGCTTGCGGCCGCGCCGAACGCATCTGCTCGATCACGCCGAAGGCCACGCCGCTGCCGCCGTGGACCGCCACGCCGGCCGGTTTATCGATCACGAGCATGTGCTCGTCTTCAAAAATGATCTTGAAGTCCGCGCTCGGCACCGGCGCGTGAGCCGCCGCCTCGTTCGGCTGAGCAACGCGAATGGGCGGCACGCGCACCAGATCGCCAAGCTCGAGACGGTACTGCGCGTCTATCCGGCCCTTATTCACACGCACTTCCCCGCTGCGCAGGATGCGATAAATATGGCTTTTTGGCACGCCTTTACAGACGCGCAACAGGAAGTTGTCGATGCGCTGTCCGGCCGCGCTGTCGTCGATCTCGATCATCGAGACCTGGTCGCTTGCGACCGATTTCTGGGATATTTTGCCTAACTCTTTCATTCTGAATATAATTTGCCCAGCAGTCTGCGGCGGCCGGCGCAGTGTCCGAGTTCGGGCGGATTGCGCAGGTGCAAGCTTGAAACCGTTATTTTACTTGCGCCGGGGTCTGGTTGCTCACCCTGAAAATGAGATGCAACAAGTTGCACGCACGAAGTCAGTGCCCGGCAGGGACGGCGCCCACAGGCGCGTTCGGTCAAGGTCGGCTTCGACGGTAACGGAATTTTGGTAAAAAAGAATTTAACTTTCAGCTTCGGTATCGGGCGGTAGACGCCCTGCTGTACGAAGCTGCAGGTTGCGAAAATACGGCGTGCGCCCGAGGCGTCTTGTAGAAAGTGCAAGACATGGCGACGTCAAAATGAGGCGAGACACCCCCAGCTGGAAAAGACGCGCCGACTGCGCGAACTTCCCGCTGCGGCATGACCGCAGCCTTCGACCCTCCGGTCACGCGCCCACCCGGCGCACCGGCGCGAGTGGACGAAGGCTTATGAAGGTCTGCTGGCAGAACCCGCGGCGTGTCGGGTCGTTATTTGAAGCCGTGTTCGCATGTGCCCTGCGGCACCGTGCCCCTTTTTTGATGGGCCGGGCCCTTCCAGGCAATTCTCCCGCCATTTTTCCCGCTCCAGCGTGCTTGTGAAAACACAATAAGGCGCGGCATGCCTTTGCCCGCAACGCTTTCGCGACTGACAACCGCGCGAGCGTTGGGGTGGCTAAGCCGCTCTGGAGCCGTTCAATGAAACGAATGTTGTTCAACGCGACGCAGCAGGAAGAACTGCGCGTCGCCATCGTCGATGGGCAAAAACTCATCGATATCGACATCGAAACCGCCGGGCGCGAACAGCGCAAAGGCAATATTTACAAAGGCATCATTACTCGCATCGAGCCGTCGCTCGAAGCCTGTTTCGTCAACTACGGCGAAGACCGCCACGGTTTTCTGCCGTTCAAGGAAGTCGCCCGCCAGTATTTCCGTGACGGCGTCGACATGCGTTCCGCGCGCATCCAGGACGCGCTGCGCGAAGGTCAGGAACTGATCGTTCAGGTCGAAAAAGAAGAGCGCGGCAACAAGGGCGCAGCCCTCACCACGTTCATCTCGCTCGCCGGCCGTTATCTGGTCCTGATGCCGAACAACCCGCGCGGCGGCGGCGTGTCGCGCCGGATCGAAGGCGACGACCGCCAGGAACTGCGCGAAACCATGGCGCAACTGCAATTGCCGGAAGGCATGAGCATCATCGCGCGCACGGCCGGTATCGGTCGCAGCGCCGAAGAGCTGCAGTGGGACCTGAACTACCTGATGCAACTGTGGCGCGCGATTGAAGCCGCGTCGCAAAGCGGTTCGAGCGGTCAGCCGATGCTGATTTATCTCGAATCGAGCCTGGTGATCCGCGCGATTCGCGACTATTTCCAGCCGGATATCGGCGAAATTCTGATCGACACCACCGAAATCCATGACCAGGCCCGCGCCTTCATGGACATCGTGATGCCGGACAATGTCAGCAAGGTGAAGCGGTATCACGACGACGTGCCGCTCTTCTCGCGCTTCCAGATCGAACACCAGATCGAAACGGCTTACTCGCGCACGGTGCCGCTGCCCTCGGGCGGCGCAATCGTGATCGACCACACCGAAGCGCTGGTCGCGATCGACGTGAACTCGGCCCGCGCCACCAAGGGCGCCGACATCGAAGAAACGGCCGCGCGAACCAATCTCGAAGCCGCCGACGAAGTGGCCCGCCAGTTGCGTCTGCGCGACCTGGGTGGCCTGATCGTGATCGACTTCATCGACATGGAATCGGCCAAGAGTCAGCGCGAAGTCGAACAACGCCTGAAAGACGCGCTCAAGCACGACCGTGCGCGCGTCCAGATGGGCAAGATTTCGCGCTTCGGCCTGATGGAACTGTCGCGTCAGCGTCTGCGTCCGGCGCTGTCGGAAGGCAGCCACGTGACCTGCCCGCGCTGTAACGGCACGGGCCACATTCGCGATACCGAATCGTCCGCGCTGCAAGTGCTGCGGATCATTCAGGAAGAAGCGATGAAGGAAAACACCGCGGCGATCCATTGCCAGGTGCCGGTCGAAGTGACCGCCTTCCTGCTGAACGAGAAGCGCGCCGAAATCAACAAGATCGAATCGCGTTTCAGGGTCAATGTCGTTCTGATCCCGAACAAGCATCTCGATACGCCGCACTACAAGCTGGAGCGTCTGCGTCACGACGATGCCCGCCTGGACGAACCGCGCGCTTCGTGGAAGATGGCCGAAGAAGCGGCCCGCGAAATGGAGTCGGAAACCGGCTACAGCAAGCGTGCTGAAGAAGTGAAGCCGAAGCAGGAAGCGGCGGTCAAGGGCATCACGCCTGAAAAACCGGCGCCGAGCGCACCGGTTCGCGCAACGGCAACCCCGGCTCCGGTCGCGGTTACGCCGGCGAGCGGTGGTTTCATCGGCTGGTTGAAGAATCTGTTCGGCATGCAACCGGCTGCTCCGGCACCGGTCGCACCGGCCTCGACGGAAAAGCAGACCCGTCCGCAACGCGGCGAACGCACGGAGCGCGGTGAGCGCACCGGCGAACGCGGCGGCGATCGCAACCGCAATCGCCGTGGCGGCGCAGGCGGCCGTGACGCAGCAGGACGTGCCGAAGGTACGAATGGCGCACGTCAGGGCCAAGCTCAGGGTCAAGGCCAGCAGCCGTCGTCGCAACGTCGCGAGGAACGCGAACCGCGTGAAGGCCGCGAGGTGCGTGAAGCACGCGAAGGTCGTGAACCGCGCGAGGCTCGTGAAGGCCGCGAACCGCGTGGCGCTCGTGAATCGCGTGAGCCGCGTGAAGGCCGCGAAGGCCGTGAACCACGCGAGGCTCGCGAGCCGCGTGAAGGTCGTGAGCCGCGTGAGAACCGCGATCGCGACAACCGTGGCGAGCGCGCTGAAACTGCCGAAGCCGCACCGCGTGGTGAGCGTCAGGAACGCGGCGAGCGCCGTGAACGTGGCGAGCGTACGGAGCGCGGCGGTCGCAAGCCGCAAGCTGAAACCGCGGACGCGCTGACGCAAGGCGAAACGCAAACGGCGGAAGAACTGGCGCAAAACCAGGCCGCTTTGGGCGAAAACGGCATGCCGATCGATCAGGAAGCCGTGGCGCGCGAAGGCGAAGAGCGTCGTCGTCGCCGTCGTGGCCGTCGTGGTGGCCGTCGTGAGCGTGAAGAAGACGTGAACGGCAACCTGGCTGCGGATGTAGCGGAAGCCGAAGGCGACAGCACCAATGTGAACGACGAAGCCCCGGTGCGCACCGCGCATCAGCCGGTCGAGCACAAGGCTGAGGTCAACGAGGCGAGCGAAGTGAAGCCGGTGGAAGTGGTCGTCGCAGCTGTCGCGACTGAAACCGCCGTGGTCACCGAACTGCACGCAGCGACCGAAACGCCGGTTCTGGCCGTCGAGAAAGCGGTGACGACTGAAGCCGTCGTGCCGGCTGCGGAAGCACCGGCAGCACCGGTTGCGGTCGAGCCGGTGGTGGAAGCGCCGGTTGCGCAAGCAGCGGCAGTGCCGGTCGAAGCAGCGCAAGCGGCTCCGGCTGCCAGCGAAACGGTTTCGCTGGTTGAACCGGTCGCGCATGTCGAAGCGCCGGCTCACACGCACGTCGAAGCCCCGGCAGTTGCTGCTGCGGTCGAAACGGTCGAATCGGTCGAATCGGCACAAGCCGCTCCCGCTCCGGTCGAACCCGCTGCTCCGGCTGTCGTAGCCGAAGCACCGGTTGTTCAGCCCGCACCGCAAGTCGAAATCGTCGAGCCGCAACCCGTCGTGGCAGCCGCCGCACCGGCAGCGGAACCGGCGGCGATCGAGCGGTCGGAGTCGGCGCCTGTCGCCGCCGCACCGCAAGTGCAAGCTCAGGCGCCTCAGGCCGCACAAGCGCCGCGTAACAGCGGCGTCTCGGCCGAAGCCCTGAAGCCGGTGCTGGAACAAGCCGGTCTCGTCTGGGTGAACACCGACGCCGACAAGCTGCGTGCCGCGCAGGAAACCGCTGCGCAGACCGTCAAGCCGGCCCGCGTAGTGCGTGAGCGCAAGCAGTTGTCGCCGGTTGACAGCGCGCCGATGCAACAGGTGGAAACGGGCAAGCACACGCAGTAAGCTGCCTCGCCTCCTCCTCGAAAAGCCCGCCTTCACCGGCGGGCTTTTTTTTGCGGCTCAGGGACGAAAACGAAACCGCGAGCCACCCGTTCAGCGTTATGCCGCTCCCCGTATACCCCGACTGGCCCCCAGGCCCGGCTGCCGGCACAGGCATTTCCGCTAGAATGAATATCTGGCTTTATTTTCAAGCACTAACCGAAGCATTTCATGTCCCGACGCATCATCCCTGTTGCCGATTTCAGCGCGGCGCCGGTCATTGCCGGCCCCGTGCAGACGCCCATCGGCGTGCTGCACGACACGCTGGCGCGCCCGCTGCGCGATTTGCGCATCTCGGTGACGGATCGTTGCAATTTCCGCTGCGTCTACTGCATGCCCCGCGCGGTGTTCGACAAGGACTACACGTTCTTGCCGCACAGCGCCTTGCTCAGCTTCGAAGAAATCGAACGACTGGCGCGACTGTTCGTCGCACATGGCGTGGAGAAAATCCGCCTGACGGGCGGCGAGCCGCTGCTGCGTAAAAATCTGGAATTCCTGATCGAACGGCTCGCGCAGCTCACCACGCCGGCCGGCCGGCCGCTCGACCTGACTCTGACCACCAACGGTTCGCTGCTGGCGCGCAAGGCGCGTAGCCTGAAAGACGCCGGCCTGACCCGCGTCACCGTCAGTCTCGACGCGCTCGACGACAGCCTGTTCCGCCGCATGAACGACGCCGACTTCGCGGTCGCCGACGTACTGGACGGCATTGCCGCGGCGCACGCGGTGGGGCTGGCACCGGTCAAGGTCAACATGGTCGTCAAGCGCGGCACGAACGACTGTGAAATCGTGCCGATGGCGCGCCATTTCAAAGGTTCGGGCGCGGTGCTGCGCTTCATCGAATATATGGATGTCGGCACCTCGAACGGCTGGAACATGACCGAGGTACTCCCATCCGCCGAGGTGGTCACCCGCATCGCCGAACATTTCCCGCTGGCCCCGCTCGACGCGCACAGCGCCGCCGAGACCGCGCAGCGCTGGGGCTATGTGGACGGCAGCGGCGAGATCGGCGTGATTTCGAGCGTGACGCGCGCGTTTTGCGGCAGTTGCACGCGGGCGCGTCTGTCGACCGAGGGCAAGCTGTACCTGTGCCTGTTCGCGTCGGCCGGTCACGACTTACGGGCGTTGTTGCGCAGTGGCGCGAACGACGCGGGCATCGCCACCGCCGTCGCCGAAATCTGGCAGGGCCGCGGCGACCGCTATTCGCAACTGCGCGGCAGCAGCGCCGCCGAGACGCGCGTGCTGGACAGCCGGCGCGTCGAAATGTCGTACATCGGCGGCTGAACGACCGGCGCATGACAGCATGAAACCGACACGCGAACACATCACCGGTCTGGTGCTCGCGGGCGGCCGCGGCATGCGCATGGGCGGCGTCGACAAAGGCCTGCAAACACTGCACGGCGAACCGCTCGCCGCCCACGTACTGAAGCGCCTCGCACCGCAGTGCGGCGCCCTGCTGATCAGCGCCAATCGTCATCCGGAAATCTACGCGGCGCTCGGTGCGCCGTTCGGTGCCACGATCGTGGCCGATACCCTCCCCGGCTTCCCCGGCCCGCTAGCCGGCTTGCTCGCCGGGCTGCGCACCGCGCGCACCGCCTACCTGCTCAGCGCGCCGTGCGACACGCCCGGCCTGCCTGCCGATCTGGCCATGCGCCTCGCGCACGCCATGGACGCGAACCAGGCTGACATCGCCACCGTCACGACTGCCGACGCCCAGGGCGAAGTCTCGCTGCACCCGGTCTTCGCGCTGCTGCGCACGACGCTCGCGGACGACCTGGCGGCCTTTCTGGACGCGGGTGAGCGCAAAGTTCGCGCGTGGTACGCACGCCACAAGACGGTGGAAGTCACCTTTACCGACGAGCGCGCGTTTTACAATATCAATTCGTTACAAGAACTCTCCGACCTCGAGCGCGCTTGAGGCCCCGGTGAAATCCCGCTCCGGCCACACGGCACACGCCGCGCGTTTCCACTCCGGCCACCGGTCGCGACGCCCAGCCCTTCATGACCACGCTTAACGACTTTTCCCGCTGCGTCGCGCAGTACGATCCTCACGCGCTGCCCGTCAAGGCGGCTCAGGCGATTGTTCGTCAATGGGCCGCGCCGGTCGCGGCAGTTGAACGCGTGGCATTGCGCGATGCGCTCGACCGCGTGCTAGCCGTCGACATCGTGTCGCCGATCGCCGTGCCGTCGCACGACAATTCGGCCATGGACGGCTACGCGTTCCGGCGCGCCGCATTGGCGGGCGATACGGCAACCGTCGAGTTGACGATCGTCGGCAAGGCGCTGGCCGGGCATCCATACGAAGGCGGCGTCGCGACGACGCAATGCGTGCGCGTGATGACCGGCGCCTGCATGCCGGCAGACTGCGACACCGTGGTGCCGCAGGAACGGGTCGAACGCAATGCCGAATGCACGTCGATCCGCTTTGCCGGCCACGCGGTAGCGCCGGGCGCCAACCGGCGTCTCGCCGGCGAAGACCTCGCTCGCGGCCACGTGGCTTTGCGGGCCGGCCGTGTCATGCGCGCGTCGGACCTGGGCTTGCTGGCTTCGCTCGGTATCGGCGAGGTGAATGTGCGGCGGCGTTTGCGCGTTGCCTTCTTCTCGACCGGCGACGAATTGCGTTCGCTCGGCGAGCCGCTCGACCCGGGCTCGGTGTACGACAGCAACCGCTACACGCTGTTTGCCATGCTGCGGCGCCTGAACGTCGACACGCTCGACCTCGGCGTAGTGCGCGACGAACCGGCCGCGCTGGAAGCCGCATTGCGCAGCGCCGCGGCCAATGCCGACATGGTGCTAACCTCCGGCGGCGTCTCGGTCGGCGAGGCCGATTTCACCAAGCAATTGCTGCAAACATTCGGCGACGTCGCGTTCTGGAGCCTCGCCATGCGCCCCGGTCGACCGCTCGCTTTTGGCCGCGTCTGGTCGGGCGAGCGCCCGGGTCTCGGACTTCCCGCGCTATTCTTCGGGTTGCCGGGCAACCCGGTGGCCGTGATGGTGACGTTCTATCAGATCGTGCGCGAGGCGCTGCTGCTCATGTCGGGCGCCACGCCACAGCCGCTGCCGGTGATTCGCGCCACGAGCCGCCAGGCCATCCGCAAACGCGCCGGCCGTACGGAATTCCAGCGCGGCGTGGCGGTTCAGAGCGAGCAAGGAGAATGGCACGTCACGCCAACCGGTTCGCAAAGCTCCGGCGTGCTGAGTTCCATGAGCGAAGCCAATTGTTTCATCGTGCTCGATCACGATGAGGGCGAGATCGCCCAAGGGCAACAAGTGGCTATCATGCCGTTCGACGGCCTCATCTGACGCTTCGGCGCCCCGCGCCTACTCTGGCGACTAGTTGCAGCTTCACCCATTACCACTACGACTCACGGGTTTGACTTACATGAAAAAACAGATCTCGTTCATCGCACCGGGACAGACGGCCAAAGCACTGATCCTCGTGTATTTGACGTTCTCGGTGCCGCTCGTGCTGCTCGGCGTGCTGGTCGCGTTCTTCCGTTACGGCTCGGTGGAATTGAGCACCGTGTTCAGCGCGCTGCTGCTGAACGCGATTCTCGGCTTCATCCTGCTGTGGATCGCGTGCCACGCGTACAACTGGGTGGCGTCACGCTTCGGCGGTATTGAAATCCAGTTGAGCGACGCGCCGGAAGAAGCCTGATGCCGGCAGCGATCCGCGCCGCCACGCCCGCGGACACCAGCGCGATCTTCGCGCTGACGTACGAACTGGCGGAGTTCGAAAGCCTCACACACGTGTTTGTCGCGACCGAAGACGGTCTGCGCGACGCGCTGTTCGGCACGCGGCCGTCGATCGAAGCGTTGGTCGCGGAACAGGAAGGGCGCATCGTCGGCTATGCGCTGTTCTTCCACAATTATTCGAGTTTTGTCGGCACGCGCGGACTGTATCTGGAAGACGTCTACGTGCAGCCGAGCCGGCGCGGCAGCGGACTGGGCAGTGCTTTACTGCAGCGCCTCGCGGCGTTGGCGGTGGAGCGCCAATGCGGACGCTTCGAGTGGACCGTGCTGGACTGGAATCAGCCGGCCATCAACTTCTACGAAAAGATGGGCGCAACCGTGATGCCGGATTGGCGCGTAGTGCGTCTGACAGGCGACGCGCTAGCAAAGCTGGCTGCGGGCACGGGCGCCTGAGTGGCGCGCGCCCCACGTTCCGCCCTATTCACCCAATTGCTCGTCAGGCTCCACGCCAGATAGCGCATCGCCGAGCAAGCCGCTCGCCGCTTCGCCCGGCAACGCTTCGACATCGCGCAGCTTGCGGTTCATCACCCGCGTGCGCGTTTCGGCGGCTTCGATTGAACGCGTAACGGTTTCCAGTTGCGCCTTGGTCTTGGCCAGCACGTCGCCGAATTTGCCGAACTCCGTTTTCACCGCGCCAAGCACCTGCCACACCTCGCTCGAGCGCTTCTCGATCGCGAGCGTGCGGAAACCCATCTGCAAACTATTGAGCAACGCGGTCAGCGTAGTCGGACCGGCGATCGTCACGCGATAGTCGCGTTGCAGCATGTCGGTGAGACCCGGCCGACGCAGCACTTCCGCGTAGAGCCCTTCGGTCGGCAGGAACAGCAGCGCGAAGTCGGTGGTATGCGGCGGCGCCACGTACTTCTCCGCGATTGTGCGAGCCTCGGCGCGAATCCGCGCTTCCAGCGCGCGCGACGCTTCTTCCACCGCGACCGGATCGGCGCGCTCCTGCGCTTCGATCAAGCGCTCGTAATCTTCGCGCGGGAATTTGGCGTCGATCGGCAGCCATACGGGCGTGGCCGTGCTGCCTTGCTCCGCGCGACCCGGCAGCTTGATCGCGAATTCGACGCGCTCGGTGCTCTTCGGCACCGTCGCGACGTTCTTCGCGTATTGATCGGCGGTGAGCAGTTGGTCGAGCAACGCTTCCAGTTGCACTTCGCCCCATGTGCCGCGCGTCTTGACGTTGGTGAGCACCTTCTTCAGATCGCCGACACCGGCCGCCAATGTCTGCATCTCGCCCAATCCGCGATGCACCTGTTCGAGCCGGTCGGACACCAGCTTGAACGACTCGCCGAGGCGTTGTTCGAGCGTGGCGTGCAGCTTTTCGTCGACGGTGCGGCGCATTTCCTCGAGCTTGGCCGAGTTATTCGCCTCGATGTCCTTGAGCCGCTGCTCGATGGTCGCGCGCACTTCGGTGAAGCGGCGATCGTTCGCTTCGGTCAGTTGCCCCAGTTGCAGGCTCAGCGTATCGCCGAACTGCTTGAGCGAACGACCCTGCTCGTCACGCGCCTGCTGCGCCTGCTGCTGCAAGCTGTGACGCACGGCGTCGAGCTGCTGCGCGAAACCGTCGATCTTGCCGCCCTGCACCGTGGTCATGCTGCTGAACTGCGCCGCGAGCGTCTGCTGAAAATGCGCGAAGCCGCTGCTCTGCTCGGTGCGCGACACGCGCGCCGTCTCGGCGATGTCATTGCGCAGTTGCCGCTCGAGGCGTTCATACGCATGGGCTTGCGCGTCGGCCGCCGCGTCGATGCGCTCGTTGACCAGTTCGAACGGCTCGCTGTCCTCCGCGCGGCCGGAGCCGCGCAGCAACACGGCCAACGCGATAAGCAAGGCGACCGCCAGCACCGCGACGGCCGCCACCAGAATCAGGGTCATGAACGCGCCCGGCCGATGACCTCGGGGTTGATCGGATTCGGCGGACGACCGGCGCGCGGTCCTTCGCCCAACGCGGCAATCAGGTTATCTGCGGCGAGGTTCGCCATGGCGCGGCGCGTGGCTTCGGTCGCGCTGGCAATGTGCGGCGTCAGCACGATATTCGGCACGGTGAGCAGATCCGGATTGAGCTTCGGCTCGCCTTCGAACACGTCCAGCCCCGCGGCGGCGATCTGCTTCGAGCGCAGCGCGTGGACCAGCGCGGCGTCGTCGACAATACCGCCGCGCGCGATATTGGTCAGCGTCGCGCTCGGTTTCATCAAGGCGAATTCGGCGGCGCCGATCGTGTGGTGGTTTTCCTTGGTGTACGGCAAGACCAGCACGACATGATCGGCACGCCGCAACAGGTCCTGCTTCGACACGTATTCGGCGTTCAGTTCGGCTTCGATCTCCGGCGCGACACGCGAGCGGTTGTGATAAATCACCTGCATATTGAAACCCTTCGCGCGACGCGCCAGCGCCTGGCCGATCCGGCCCATGCCGAGTACGCCGAGCGTCGAGCCATACAGGTCGCTGCCGAGAAAACCGTCGTACGCCCACTTCTGCCATTGACCCGCGCGCAACCAATGCTCCGATTCAGCGAGACGGCGCGCGGCCGCCATCATCAGCGCCCAGCCGAAGTCCGCGGTCGACTCGTTCAGCACGTCCGGCGTATTGGTGGCGAGCACGTTCGACGCATTGAACGCGGCCATGTCGAAGTTGTTGTAACCCACGGCCATGTTCGACACCACGCGCAAACGCGGCGCCGCCGCGAGGGCGGCCACGCCGACCGGATCGCCCGCGGTCAGCGCGCCGTCTTTGTCCGCCAGACGACGCGTCAGGTCGTCGGCGGCCATGACCTCGCCCTGATTCCAGTCGACGTCGAAATACTGTTTGAGCCGTTCGATCACATCGGGAAAAATCGGACGGGCGACGAGGATCTTTTGCATTGCCATTCTCCGTATAGCGCGTCGAGCTGGTTTGCCTCGGCGATAAAGGTCGGTTCGGGTCGGGTTGGTTCGAAACTGTGCGTTAAAAGAACAGCCAGCCGGTCACGAGAAACAGCGGCAGTAACACCGTGCAAGACCAGCCGAGATATGCGAAGAAACTCGGCATACGCACGCCGCGCGATTCCGCGATCGCTTTCACCATGAAGTTCGGCGCATTGCCGATATACGTATTCGCGCCCATGAACACCGCGCCTGCCGAGATGGCGGCGAGCGTGGTGGCCCCGGTGGTCATCAGGGTCTGCGCGTCGCCGCCGGCCAGATTGAAGAACACGAGATAGGTCGGCGCATTGTCGAGAAACGACGACAGCAGGCCGGTGGCCCAGAAGTACATCGCGTCGTGCGGCTGGCCCGACGCGTGGTTGACCAGATCGACGATGCCCGCGAACGCGCCCTCGCGGCCGGCGCGCAGGATCGTGATGACCGGCGCGATCGTCACGAAGATGCCGGCGAACAGCTTGGCCACTTCTTCGATCGGCGCCCAGTTGAAATCGTTGCCGGCGCGCGCCGTGCGCGGCGTCAACACCAGCGAGAGCAACGTCACGCCGATCAGCGCGAGATCGCGCACGGCGTTCTGCAACGCCACGTGCGTACCGAACACGTCGAACTCGATGCCCGGCTTCCACAACCCGCTCATCAACACCAAGCCGATTACCGCGCCGAGCAGCAGAAAATTGATCTTGCCGTCGATACCGAGCGACGGCGAGTCCGGCGTCGGATCGAGAAAGCGCGAACGCTCTTCTTCGCGCCGATGAAAGTAATACGAGTCCAACGCGTAGAACCCGCCGAGCAGCACCGCACAGACAAACAGCATGGGCAGCGCGAGATGCGTGGTGGTCCAGAAGAAACTGACGCCTTGCAGGAAACCGAGGAACAGCGGCGGATCGCCCAACGGCGAGAGCGAACCACCGGCATTCGCCACCAGAAAAATGAAGAACACGACCACGTGGACCACGTGCTTGCGGTTGTCGTTGGCGCGCAGCAACGGACGGATCAACAGCATGGCCGCGCCGGTCGTGCCCATGATGCTCGCCAGCAAGGTGCCGAGCGCGAGGATGCCGGTATTCAGGCGCGGCGTGCCGTGCAGATTACCGCGCACGCAGATGCCACCCGCCACGGTATAGAGCGCCGTGAGCAGCACGATGAACGGAATGTATTCCTCGAGCAACGCATGCACGAGCGCGCCGAACGCCACGCCGGTTCCGAACGTGAGCGCGAACGGCACGAGGAACAGCAGCGCCCACGCTGCCGCGATCTTGCCGAAATGGTGATGCCAGAACGCCGGCGCCACCAGCGGGAACACCGCGATGGACAGCAGCACGCCGGCGAACGGCAAGCCCCACAGCGCGGACAAGGTCGCGCCGTCCAGCGTCGCGGCAGCGGCCGGTTGAGACCAACCCGCCAACGTCGATGCAACAATGGCGAGCGCCATGCTCGCCCAACCGGCGTGCCCTTTCATATTCTTGAAGTCCTTGTTATTACGGTGGCCGCGATGGCCAAAGACACCGATGCGCGCGCTGCTCAGGCGCCTTGCACGACGATCACATGCACCCGGTAAGGCCCATGCGCGCCGAGCACGATGGTCTGTTCGATATCGCCGGTGCGCGATGGCCCGGAGACGAAATTGACCGCGCGCGGCAATTCGCCGCGCTCGCTGCGAATCAGGTCGAAAGCCTCTTCATGACCTGCGACGATGCGCGAAGCCGGCACGATCGCGACGTGCGTTTCCGGCAGCAGACCGGCCGACGCATACGTCTGCGGACCGGACAGCAAAACCAGCGTGCCGGTTTCGGCCGTTGCGCAGAAGCAGCCGGTGAGACCCACCACGTCGCCGTCTCGCGGCTTGCGGAATTCGACGCTGAGGCCGGCTTCGGCCCACTGCAGGTCCTGCAGCGTTTGCCAGGCAATGGCTTGCAACGGCAAAGCGTGCTGCGTGAGATAGCGATGCGCGGCGGCCGGCACCTCGCTCATTGCCTGAACCTGCTCCACCGTGGTCGCCATTTTCTGGGCTTCTTCGATGAAGCGCGCGCTCAGATCGGCCGACATCTCCGGTCGCGGACCCGGCGGATGACGCGCCACGTAATCGGCGGCAGCCTCGCGTTCGGCAGCGGACGGCTCGGGCTCACGCCCTTGCGCTGCGCGGATGCGCGCCAGGATGTTGCGGCGGGCAATCGATGTGTCCATATGCGAAATCCTCGTGTCGACAGCCGTGCAATGTGACGAGGATTATACCGGCCACCCTGCGCGCGAACACCCTGGCCGAACGGCCTATTGCGGGCCGCCGGACGCACGGGCAAAGTAACGGCAACGCAAGACCGGCAGCGGACAGCCGCAGACGAAGCGGCTTACTTCGACACCTCTTCCTCAGGCTGCGCGATGCCGAACACCTGGCGCAGATACGCCAGATAGGCCTTGTCTTCGCACATGTTCTTGCCCGGCGAATCCGACAGCTTGGCCACGGGCTGACCATTGCAGCGAACCATCTTGATGACGATCTGCAGCGGGTTGTAGCCGAGGTCGTTGGTCAGGTTGGTGCCCACGCCGAAGGCCAGTTTGCAGCGGCCGCGGAATCGTTCGTACAACTGCAGCACCTTGGGAATATCAAGGGCGTCGGAGAACACGAGGATCTTGGTGCGCGGGTCGCAGCGATTCTCTTCGTAATGCTTGAGCAGGCGCTCGCCCCAGTCGAACGGATCGCCGGAATCGTGGCGCGCGCCGTCGAACAGCTTGCAGAAGTACATGTCGAAGTCGCGCAGGAAAGCCTGCATGCCGTACACGTCGGAGAGCGCAATCCCCAGGTCGCCGCGATATTCCTTGGCCCACATTTCGAAGCCGAAGATCTGCGAGTCACGCAACCGTGGACCGAGCGCCTGGCAAGCCTGCAGGTATTCGTGCGCCATCGTGCCGAGCGGCGTGAGGCTGTGCTTCATCGCGTAGAAGACGTTGCTGGTGCCGGCGAACTGCTCGCCCAGGCCGTCTTTGAGCGTGAGGATCACTTCCTCGTGCCATTGTTTCGAGAAGCGGCGGCGGGTGCCGTAGTCGGCGATCTTGCAGTCGGCGAATTCCGGGCGGGCGCCCAGCAACTGGATCTTCTCGACAAGACGGCCGCGCCCTTCGCTGTAGTCGGGCTTCTGCTGCGTGTTGCGGAAATAGACTTCGTTGACGATCGCGAGCATCGGGATCTCGAACAGGATCGTATGCAGCCACGGTCCTTTGATCTCGATGTCGATTTCGCCATTGCCCTTCGGCGATGGCTCAATCGAAATGTATTTCTCGTTCAGATGGAACAGCGCGAGAAACTCGATGAAGTCGCCCTTGATGAAGCGCATGCGCCGCAGGTAGTCGAGCTCGTCGTCGGTAAAGCGCAGATCGCACAGCTTGCGCACTTCGTCGCGAATCTCGGCGATATACGGCACGAGATCGACATTCGGCGTACGGCAGCGGAAGCGATATTCCACGTTCGCGGCGGGAAAGTGATGCAACACCACTTGCATCATCGTGAACTTGTACAGATCGGTGTCGAGCAGCGAAGTAATAATCATGATGGTGCGAACTGGACCGCAGGAAGAACGGAAGGCCTGACTCAACCTATGCGCATGCGGCGTGCCCCATGGCCGCCGACCTGACGCATGTTACCCGAATGCACGCGAATTCCGCGTGCCGAAGGACGGCTGTTCAGCCCACCATAAACTAATCACGAAAACGTATAAAAGCCGTAGCCCGATGCTGCAACCGCCTCTTGACGTTACGTTACAATAGCGCTTTTGGCGTATTCGCCTTCCCTGATTCTGCATGCAGGAGCTGCCTGAATGACTCACGTTGTGACCGAAAGCTGCATTAAGTGCCGCTATACCGACTGCGTCGATGTGTGTCCCGTGGACTGCTTTCGCGAAGGTCCCAACTTCCTCGCGATCGACCCCGACGAATGCATCGACTGCGCCGTGTGCGTGGCCGAGTGCCCGGTGAATGCCATTTATGCCGAAGAAGACGTGCCGGGCGACCAGCAGAACTTCATCGAGCTGAACGCCGACCTGGCGAAAAACTGGCCGAGCATCACCAAGACCAAGGCTCCGCTGCCGGAAGCCGACGAGTTCAAGGACATTAAGGAAAAGCTCGAGCTGCTCGCTCGCTGAGCGTGACCGCCTGTCCCCTCGGTTCGGATCTCATGGGTCGATTCAAGTGAAAACGAGCCGCGCAGGGTATTGACAGGCGCTTAAGCTGCTTCTACAATTTCGCTTCTCTGCTGTTTGTTGTTCTGTTCCTCGATAGCTCAGTTGGTAGAGCGCCGGACTGTTAATCCGTAGGTCCCTGGTTCGAGCCCAGGTCGAGGAGCCAAGAATTTCAAAAGCCCGTTAACCAATACGGGCTTTTTTATGTAGATCAAGTTGCACTGCTGTTCCTCGATAGCTCAGTTGGTAGAGCGCCGGACTGTTAATCCGTAGGTCCCTGGTTCGAGCCCAGGTCGAGGAGCCAAAAAATTTGAAAGGCCCGCATTCGTGCGGGCCTTTTTGTTTTTCGACGTGCATTTTGCGAGCCACGCTTCGCTCATCGATCTCAAGATCGCCAACCGCCGCAACCTCCAGCGCTCCAGCACGCCAGCCCATTTGCACCAGCCCTTTCACGGGCGCGCCGTTATACGATGGCGACTTCTGCGCGCGCACTTCGCATCCAACTCGCACGCCTTGTCGCGCTCAACTCACGTGCTCACTTCCGGCAACCCATGAAACCCACCTCGTTGAGCTTCGCCCTTGCAACCGCTGCCGCCCTGCTACTGCCCTCCGCGCACGGCGAAGAAGTCGGCAGCGTCAATACCAACTTCCGCATCACCGGTTCCGATCGCGTCGTGGTCGAAGCGTACGACGATCCGATCGTCCAGGGCGTGACCTGCTATGTGTCGCGAGCGCGAACCGGTGGCGTCAAGGGCACGCTCGGTATCGCCGAAGATCCGACCGAGGCGTCCATCGCCTGCCGTCAGGTCGGCGCGATCCATTTCACCGGACCGCTCAAGCAACAGGCCGATGTGTTCTCGGTGAGCATGTCGCTGATCTTCAAATCGCTGCACGTGGTGCGGGTGGTCGACGCGAAGCGCAATACGCTGGTGTATCTCACGTACAGCGACCGGGTGGTCAGCGGCAGCGCGAAAAACAGCGTGAGCGCCGTGCCGATGCCGGCCGGCACCACGATCCCGCTCAAGTAGCCCGCCGTCCTACGGCAAAACGCGATCGGCCGACGCGCTGTCAGATTGGGCGGCCGCGCTCACGTCGCGCTACACTGAACGGCCCCGCCGAAGATTCATCATGACCGCCGCCCATCGCTTCCAGAATTCCGCCCGCTACTGGCGCACGCCGCTTTTGCCCGGCGCGGATCTGGTCACCGCCGAATATCACGACCACGAGTTCGCGCCGCATTGGCACGACGCGTACACGATCCCGGTGATCGTCGCGGGCGCCGAGGGCTATCGGTATCGCGGCGCCTACCATGTGGCCGAGGCCGGCACCGTGCCGATCATCAATCCCGGTGAACTGCATACCGGTTCGAAGGCGATCGAGGCCGGCTGGCGCTATCGCGTGATCTATGCGCCGGTGGATTTCATTCACGACCTCGCGAACGAAGTCACCGGCAAGCCGCAGGCGTTGCCATGGTTCGAGCCGGGCGTGATCCGCGATCCCGATCTGGCGAGACGGCTCGCGCAAGCGCATCGTTTGCTCGAAGCGGGCAGCGACCCACTCGCCGCCGAAGCCGCCATGCTCGACGCCGTGTCCATGCTGCTGGTTCGCTACTCGCAAACGCAAGCGGGGCCCGCACGCCTCGCTACCGACGACACTCGCGTCGCGCTCATGAAAGAGCGTCTGACAGGAGACCTCGTCGAGGCCGTCGCGCTCGCCGACCTGGCGCGCGCGGCGGGGCTTTCGCCGTTTCACGCGGCGCGCCTGTTCACGCAGACCACTGGCCTGCCGCCCCATGCATGGCGCAATCAGGTGCGCTTGCAGCGCGCGCTGGCACCGTTGCGCGCGGGCGTGTCGGTCACGGATGTCGCCGCGGCCAGCGGCTTTACCGATCAGAGCCATTTCACGCGGCACTTCCGGCGCATGTTCGGCGTGCCGCCCGGACGCTGGCAAGGCGTTTGAGCGTAACGGCAGCGACAGCGGCTCACCGGCCGGGCTAACCGTCTCACCGCTTCAGCCTCCGTCACGCCGTTCCACCTTTTGCATAAGGCGCCCCCGCCGCAAGAACGTACAAGCCCCACCCACCCGCCTCCCGCTATGCTTCCCGCACCAAGGAGGCAAGATTGACCCATTCCACCCCGGCCCAGCCCACCCGCACAGGCCATTTCAAAGCATTCATCGCCGGCGCGCGCGACATCATTCCGATGATGGTCGGCGCCGCGCCCTTCGGCGTCATTTTCGGCACGCTCGTCGCCTCCGGCCCGCTGCATCTGTGGCACGGCCAGTTGATGTCGCTAGTCGTGTTCGCCGGCTCCGCGCAGTTCATCGCGCTTGGCCTGATCGCCGGTCATGCGAGTTTCGCGGTGATCTGGGCGACCACCCTGGTCGTCAATCTGCGTCACGTGCTGTATAGCGCGACGCTCGCGCCGCACGTCGCGCATCTGTCGACACGCTGGCGCTGGGCGCTCGGTGCGCTGCTCACGGACGAAGTCTTCGCGGTCGCGTGGGAGCACTACCGCCATAAGGAACCCGGCACCGTCGGTCCGCACTACTTCTTCGGCGCCGGTCTCGCGATGTACCTGAACTGGCAGCTCTGGACCGCCGCCGGCCTGCTGTTCGGCGCGGCATTCCCCGGCCTGCAATCGCTCGGGCTCGATTTCGCGATGGTCGCCACCTTCATCGCGATCGTCGTGCCACAGCTCGTCGCACTGCGCTACATCGCCGCCGCCGTCACGGCGGGCACGCTGGCCTTCTTCTGGCAGGCATGGCCGTACAAGCTCGGCCTGCTCGGCGCCGTATTCGCGGGCGTCGCGGTCGGCGTGCTGCTGTCAATGCCGCGTCCCAACCCGCGCGGCACACGCGGCAACGCGGAGGCGTCGCGATGAACTACGTCGCCCTGATCCTCGGCATGGCGCTCATCACGTGGGTGATCCGCGCCGCCGTCTTCGTGCTCGGCGACCGGCTGGTGTTTCCGCCGCTCGTGCGCACCGCCCTCGGCTTCGTACCGGTGACGGTGCTGACCGCGATCATCGTGCCGATGGCGGTTTCGCCGCACGGCACCCAGGCCGAACTGAGCTGGCGCAATCCGCAACTGGTCGGCGCACTCGCCGCCGTCCTGGTGAGCGCGCTGACACGGCGCCCGCTCCTGACCATCGCGGTCGGGCTGGCGGTCTTTTTTGTCTGGCAATTGGTCGTGCTTAAATAGCCGGGCGCCGCCGTCGAGCCCGCATTGACGACGGTGGCTTGCCTGTCGAACGATCGAGTGCCCAGCGCCATGACGCCTTTGCCGCGAACGGCACCGGCAGGGAAGTACGGCAATCCGACACGGCAACCCAGGCGCAGCAAAGCACGCACGGCAAACGTCGGGCATGAACGGGTTGGGCGATGCTTCCTTCTAATGCCGGCTCCCATCGGCCGTATACCCTTAAGTTTCCCCTGAATCCGCCGATATGAAGTCGAGGTCCGCACATCGGGATATGACGTCCCGCTGGTGACGCGGCAACAGGCAGGAAGCAATCGCGCCGGCATCACGGGTCGCGTCTCACCCGGTCCATGGGCGGCCGGATGACACGACGAAGCCGCGCGGCAGGACCAAACGGGATAACACATGGGTCAAATCACCCTCACGCTCAAAGACGAGACCATTGCGACGCTGCGCAAGGATTTCGACGCTTTTCTGCGGGTTTCGCTGAAGCTCGATCCGCAGTTCGCGACGCCATCTTTCGAGGATTTCTTACGCGCCAAGTTGCTCGACAACATGGTGCCGCTGACCGAACACGCCGTGCAGCGGATGCTGCAAGGCGGCCAGTACGCATGGGCCAAACGCACGCTGGACAAGGAATTCCCGGATGTCGTCGCGATTCTGATGCGGCAGGCGGGCGAATTCGGCTTCGGCTTCGCGGCGCGTTCGGAATGGACGCCGGAAGAGCTCGCCAAGCAGTGCCGCGACTGGGCGGCGGCGATCGTCAAGGAAGCTGAAGGCGATGCCGCGCTGATCGATCCGCTCGCGGCGCAGATCAAGAGCGCCGCGCAGGACATTCAGGCGCTGGAAGAAGTGATGCAAACGCCGGCCTGGCGGTTGGTGGAATCGCTGCGTCAGCGCGTGTACGAAGCGAAGGTGGCGTGCGAAACCGGCGTGGGCAGCACGGCACGCGAGAAGCTCGGCGAACTGCGTGGGCTGCTGCGGCTGGGCATTTCGCACGGCTCGTTCCAGAAGCAGGAAGCGCAGCAGATCATGGAATATTTGCGCCTGCTCAAGCCGGAGATTTTCGTCGAAGAGCCGTATGACGTGTTTTCGCGGCTGGCGGCCTGGCTGCGCAATTTCTTCGTGCCGCCGCGTCCGGCGCCGCAACAGCAGCAACGGCAGTCGCGCTAAGGGTTGGTGGCGGTTTGGGGCCGATGGGCTAACGGCTCAAACCGCCAAATACAGGAGGCCGGCCGTTAGCGGCCTGCGCCGGCCGCCCGAGGTATCAAGCCTCGGGCCACGGCCTAAGGCATCAGGCCTCACCAGATGGCAGCGGACAAAATAGGCCGTCGTCACGAGGCCCACCAGTCAGCTGCGCCAAAGAGCGCACCTCAGCGCCCTCAATCCCACATCTTCCTCAGCTTCGCCCCAATCTCGATCTTCGCCAGCGCTGCGGCGGCGAGCCCCGCCGCCGTGGGCGCGCTCGGGATCGCCACACGCGGCCACGCATAGGCATCGAACAGCGGCATCAGATGCGCGGGGATGAAGCGCGTGCGCGACGCCCACACGTGACGGTCGCCCATATGCGTCTGGTTGTGCACGTAGAAACGCTGCGGCACGACGATATGCAGATCCTCTTTCGCCCGCGTCATCGCCACGTAAAGCAGGCGCCGCTCTTCGTCGATTTCCTCTTCGCTGCCAGTGCCGAGATCGGACGGAATGCAACCGTCGACGCCGTTCAGCACGAACACATTGCGCCATTCCTGCCCCTTCGCCGAATGAATCGTCGATAGGATCAGATAGTCTTCGTCGAGCAGCGGGACGCCGGATTCACCGCTGGTGGCGTCGGGCGGGTCGAGCGTCAACTCGGTCAGAAAGCGTTCTCGCGACGGATACGTGCCCGCGATGCTCTCCATCTGCAACACATCCGCGTGACGGATCGCTGCGTCCTCGTGATTGCGCTCCAGATGCGGCTCGTACCAGCGCCGCACCATTTCGAATTCGGACGGCCACGGCGTCTGGCGACCGTACACGCTCGACATCAGTTTCACGAACGGATGCCAGTCTTCCTGCGCGCGAGCCGGCGCGGTGAACGCGGCCAGCGCGCCGCCGGCGGTGTCGGCGGGATTGCCGGCGCCCGCGCGCGCGGCGATCTCGTCGAGCACTTTCGCGGCGGTGGCCGGCCCGACGCCGGGCAGCAACTGCACGACGCGGAACCCGGCGACGCGGTCGCGCGGATTCTCCGCCCAGCGCAGCACCGCGAGCACGTCCTTGACGTGGACCGAATCGAGAAACTTCAGGCCGCCGAACTTCACGAACGGAATGTTGCGTCGGGTCAGTTCGATCTCCAGCGCGGCGCTGTGGTGTGCGGCGCGGAACAGCACCGCCTGGGATTTGAGCTTCATGCCCTGCTCGCGCGCGTCGAGCACCTGTTCGACGATGTAGCGCGCCTGATCGGCTTCGTCGGCGACCGTGACGAGGCGCGGGCGTTGCGCCGACGCCTTGTCGGTCCACAGATTCTTCGTGTAGCGCTCGCTGGCCAGCTCGATCACCGCATTCGACGCCGCGAGAATCGGCGCGGTCGACCGGTAGTTGCGTTCGAGCGTGACCTGACGCGCCGGTGGATCGAATTGCGCCGGAAAGTCGAGAATATTGAGCACGGTCGCGCCGCGAAACGAATAGATCGACTGGGCGTCGTCACCGACCACGGTCAGGCCGCGGCCGTCAGGCTTCAGGGCGAGCAGGATCGACGCCTGCAGACGGTTGGTGTCCTGATACTCGTCGACCAGCACGTGATCGAAGCGCCCCGACAGATCCGCCGCGATGGCCGGCTCGGCGGCCATATGCGCCCAGTAGAGCAACAGATCGTCGTAATCGAGCACGCTCTGCTTCTGTTTCGCGTCGACGTAAGCGGCGAACAGCCGGCGCAGATCGTCCTCCCACTCGCGGCACCAAGGAAACGCGCTATCGAGCACATGCGCCAACGACGCGCCGGTGTTCACCACACGCGAATAAATGGCGAAACAGGTGCCTTTGGCCGGGAAACGCCGCTCTTTCGCGGATAACCCGAGCTCGTGGCGCACCAGATTCATCAGGTCGGCGGAATCCTCGCGGTCGTTGATCGTGAAGGCCGGCGCGAGGCCGATCAGATCCGCGTATTCGCGCAGCAGCCGCGCGCCGACGCTGTGGAACGTGCCCGACCACGTCAGCCCTTGCGCGAGCGCGGCGCGAGCACCGAGTGCCGCGCCGGCAATGCGTGTGACCCGGCGCGTCATTTCGAGCGCCGCCCGGCGGGAAAAGGTCAGCAGCAGAATGCGGCGCGGATCGGCGCCTTTCACGACGAGGTTGGCAACGCGGTGCGCGAGCGTGTTGGTCTTGCCGGAGCCCGCGCCTGCGATCACCAGTAACGCGCCCGGCGGCGCATCAGGCGTGTCGGCGCCATGTTCGACGGCTTCGCGCTGCGCGTCGTTGAGCTTGGCCAGCCAGGCGGCGGCATCCGCTGCGTCGGATGAACCGGACGCTGCGGACGTATCGGACGGCGGCGGAGAGTCGGCGACGGAGAGCACGTGGATTCGGGCGCTGAAGTGAATGGAGGATGGCGACGCATACTGTATATCCATACAACCGTCACAGACAAGCGACCCTTATTTCGGGTCGCCTCCCTCAACGCCGAAGCGCGCCAGTTACTGCTTCTTCGCGTCCTTCACGTTAGCGTCGGCATTCGCCTTATCGGCGTCGGCCTGCGCGTCGGTTTTCTTCTTGTCCGCCTTGGCTTGCGCGACGGACGCCTTCTTGTCCGCCTTCGATTGTTCTTTCGCAGCCTTCTTGTCGGCATGCGTCACGGGCGCGGCGGCCGGATCGCTCGCCTGCGCGAACGCCACGGACGCCATGGACGACAGGCACCCCGCGATCAGCGCGGCGTAGATCTGTTTTCTGGTCGATTGGGCAATGCTCATTCGATACCTCCGTACAACGGGATTTGAGTCATCGTGGCCATCAATCTGGCCACGATGCCCTGCGGCAGAATCTGCCTGGCCAAAGCCCGGTGATTCAAAATTTAAAAACCGAAGCGGCCGGGCGCGACAGCGGAAAACGCCGCCGCCCGGCCGCTTCTTCACCAAGCCCGACCAACCTGGCGAGTTAGCGACTTAGTGGTGACTTAGTGCTTCACATCGCTGCCATCGGACTGATCGCCCGTCTGGCCTTGCATGTTCATCTTCATTTCGTTGTTGGCGGTTTGCTTATCCGCCTTCTGGTTGATCTTGGCGTCGCGCACCTGATCTTTGTACTGCGCCTTGGCGGCCTTCTGCTGATCCTTCAGCTCCGTCTTGGACGCCTTCTTCGACGCACGGTATTCGGCGTTCGCCTTGGCGTTGGCATCGCGCTTCTGCACCAGCGGATCGGTCGAGCCCGGCGCGGTCAGACGGGTCGGCGCCGGCGTCACCGGCTGCACGCCGGCGGCGGCGGGCGCTGCTTGCATCTGCATCTGAGCCTGGCCGTCCGCACCTGCGGCCGGCTGCGCGGTCTGCGCGACAGCGGCAGTCGCGGCGAAAGCAGTCAGGGCGGTACCGATCAGAAGTGTACGAATCTGGGTCATGGCTAAATCCTCTCTAAAGTTGTTGTGACCGGACGTCTTATCTGGCTTCGCGCCGTGCCAACCCGTCGTGACGGATCTTTCGCGCAAAAACCTATGCTTCGGCCGGCCTTCTCGTTGCGGGACAAATCCAGCAAGCTTCCCTACTGAGATCCACTTTACGAGTGAAATTCGTAATCCGCGAACGCTGTTACGGAACGTTTCACTTTCCGACAATTACATAACATCTGCTTGCAAAAACCTACACAAGGCCCGCGTACAGCGCGGGCTTCATCCAGGGCAAGCTTCTGGCTTATGATGCGAACCCTTTGCCTGAAGGTGCAAACGCCATGCCCAACCTCGATTTCACGCTCACCGGCGATTACGTCGAATTGCACAATCTCCTGAAGATAACGGGCTTGGCGGAGAGCGGCGGGCAAGCCAAAATGATGGTCGGCGACGGCGCGGTTACTGTCGATGGACGGGTCGAGACGCGTAAAACCTGCAAAATCCGCGCAGGCCAGGTGGTGCTGTTCGGCGACACACGCATCGCGGTTCACGAAGCCTGACGACTCCCTCTTCGTTATCCACGGTCCACGGTCCGGAAATTCGGAGGGCCGTACGCACCAAAATTGTGCTTCTTTGATCGACAGCGCCGCGCCTAAGCAATAAGCTGTCAGATTCGACAGACAACAAACGGCTGGCTAGCCGAGCCGCCGCTCCTCGCCGTTTGGTCACCGCCCGCCCCGCTCGCGAACGCTGCAGCGCGCGCCGGCCGTGACCCGGTCGCCACTTTCGCCGCCAGGCGCTTCCATGACTCAGTCCAGCTTCACCCGGGTGGCCTCCCGGCCGCCGACGCTTTCCCGCCATGCCGCCGACACCGCCCGGCTCGCCGCGCCGCTCGCGATCTCCCAGCTCGCGCAAATGGCCATGGCGGTCACCGATACGATCCTGCTCGGCTCGCTCGGCCCCGACGCGCTCGCCGCCGGCGGCCTCGGCGCGAACCTGTTTTTCGTCGTGGTCACGCTGTTGCAAGGCGTGCTGACCTCCGTCAGCGTGAGCGTGTCGCATGCGCGCGGCGCTCAGGACGAAAGCCGCGTGCCGCATATCTACTGGACCGGCCTCGTGCTGTCGGTGCTGCTGTCGGTGCCGGCGTTCTTTCTGCTGTCGTTCGCCACGCCGATCCTGCTGGCGTTCGGCGAGCCCACGCTGCTCGCGCACAACGTCGGCGAATATGCGTCCGTATTGCGCTGGGGCTCGCTCGGCAGCCTGATCGGCGTCGGCCTGATGCGCTCGTTCCTGCCGGCGATCGGCGCGGCGAAGCGGCTGCTGTGGGTGTCGCTCGTGAGCGTCGTCGTGAACGGCTTTCTCAACTACGGCTTGATCCACGGCGCCTACGGTTTGCCGCGGCTCGGCTTTCTCGGCTCGGCGGCCGCGACCTCGATCACCGTCTGGCTGAGCGCGCTGGTGCTGATGGCGCTGCTGCATTTGCGGCCGCGCTACCGTCACTTCGTCGTCGCGACACGGCCGAACGTACCGTTGATGGGTGAACTGTTCGGCATCGGCTGGCCGGTGGCGATCACCTACGGCGTCGAGTCGACGCTGTTTCTCGCCACGGGTCTGATGGTCGGCCTGCTGGGCGAATCGCAACTGGCCGCGCATCAGATCGCGCTGAACGTGGCGTCGGTGGCCTTCATGGTGCCGCTCGCAATCGGCCAGGCGGGCAACGTGCGGGTCGGCTTCTGGTCCGGCGCCGGGCAGCCGCTCGCCGCGCGTCACGCCGGGTTCGTCGCGCTGGCGCTCGGCGTGGGCTTCATGACGCTGTCGGGCATCGTGCTGATCGCGGCGCCGCATTGGATCGTCGGTCTGTATCTGCATCTCGACGATCCGGCCAACGCGGCCACGGTCAAACTGGCGAGTTCGCTGCTCGGCGTAGCGGCGATCTTCCAGATCGTCGACGGCATGCAGACGGTCGGCTCCGGCTGTCTGCGCGGGCTGAAGGACACGCGCGTGCCGATGATCGCCGCGGCGTTCGGCTACTGGGTGATCGGTTTTCCGACCGGCTACACGCTGGCGTTTCACTTCGGGCTCGGCGCGCTTGGCCTGTGGTGGGGACTGGCGGCGGGGCTCGCGAGCGTCGCCTTGCTGATGACGCTGCGCTTTCATAAGCTGAGCTTGCGGCAGGTGCCGGTTGAAGCGGGGACGACGGGTCCATCCGCTTAAGTTGATGTCGCGCGGCTGGTTGCACGCGCAACCATCGCCGCGCGAAAACCCCGCGGTAAAAGGTAAAATGCGCGCTCGGCCGCGTCCGCGCACACCCACGCCTACGCGCCGCTAATCTGCCCGCGCGCCTCACGAAGGCCCGCGCCGCCCGCCAGCGCCTCACCCGCTTTCAGCGGCTCGCCGTAACACCCGCGGCCGACATCCGCCTGCACGCCGCAATCACGGCGCGCCGCCCGACCGATCTCGCTGCTCGCCATAAAACACGCCATTACCCGCGCCATAAAACACAATCAAGGACCACCCGTCATGCTCGCCCGCGTCACCCGTCTCTTTCCGCTCTGGGCCGTGTTCGTGTCGATCGCCGCATACAGTTCGCCCGCGTCGTTCGCCGGCATCGCGCCGCACGTCACCACGCTGCTCACCATCATCATGCTGGCCATGGGCGTCACGCTTTCCGTCGCCGATTTCCAGCGCGTTTTCACGCGGCCTGCGCCGGTGGTGGCCGGTATCGTGCTGCACTATCTCGTGATGCCGCTCGCCGCCTGGGTCATCGCGAAGGCCTTGCGCATGCCGCCCGATCTGACCGCCGGCATGGTGCTGGTCGGTAGCGTGGCGAGCGGCACGGCGTCGAACGTGATGATTTATCTGGCGCGCGGCGACGTCGCGTTGTCGGTGACGATCAGCGCGCTGTCGACCCTCGTCGGCGTGTTCGCGACGCCGCTGCTCACGCGTCTGTATGTGGACGCGTCGATCGTCGTCGATGTGCACGGCATGCTGATGAGCATCCTGCAGATCGTCGCGCTGCCGATCGTGATCGGCCTCGTCGTCAATCATCTGTTCGGCAAGGTCGTGCGCAAGATCGAACCGATCCTGCCGCTGATCTCGATGGTCGCGATCATCCTGATCATCGGCGCGGTGGTGGGCGGCACGCAGAAGAGCATTGCGTCGGTCGGCCTCGTGGTGATGCTGGGCGTGGTGCTGCATAACGGCATCGGCCTGCTCGGCGGCTATTGGGGCGGGCGTCTGCTCGGCTTCGATGAAGCCGTCTGCCGTACGCTCGCAATCGAAGTCGGCATGCAGAATTCCGGCCTCGCGGCCACGCTCGGCAAGCTGTATTTCACGCCGATCGCCGCGCTGCCCGGCGCGCTGTTTTCGGTGTGGCACAACCTCTCCGGCTCACTGCTCGCGGGCTATTGGGCAGGACGTCCGGCGAAGGGTTCGACGCATCCGGATGGCGAACGCGTGCTGAACGCCGAACGCGGCTAATCCCCTCGCCGGCATGCGGGCGAACCAGGCCCAGGCCCGCAATTCCCCTTAGAATGCATTTCTCGACAGCGCAGGCCAACGCCTGCGCTGTCGCCATGAGAAGCCTGCGTTCAAGGGAGAAGCCAGCGTGCCGTGGCATCAAAAACAGAAGCAGAACCAGAACCCAAGCCCGACCGCACCGCAACGCCAGCAAGCGTCGAGCACCTCCCACAGAAAATCGGCGTGGGCGGCAAGCGGGCATTTCTTCCTGCTGTGCTTCGCAACGGCATTCCTGACCGCTTGCGCCACCAAGCCTCCCGCCACCGCGTTCGACCGTCAGGTCACTCACGCGCTCCCCGTCACCGAAACCACACCGCTGCATACCGCGCTTGCGCCGCTCGAAGCCGCGCATCCGAACGAGTCCGGTTTTCGCGTGCTGTCGAGCGGCACCGACGCATTGCAGATGCGCATCGCACTCGCGCGCGCGGCGACGAAAACGCTCGACATGCAGTACTACATCGCCAACGAGGACACCACCGGCAAGCTGTTGCTCGGCGCCGCACTGTACGCGGCGGACCATGGCGTGCGCGTGCGCATGCTGGTCGACGATCTGAACTTCAAGGACATCGATCAGGTCATGGCGGGTTTGAACTCGCACGACAACATCGAGATTCGCGTGTTCAATCCGTTCGGCAGCGCGCAGCAAGGCGTGTTCGAACGCACAACGAACCTGTTCACGCAGATCGGCCACTTCACGCGCCGCATGCATAACAAGGCGATGATCGCGGACAACCAGCTGGCGATCGTCGGCGGCCGCAATCTCGGCGACGAATACTTCAGCGCCAGCGAAACGCTGCAATTCCGCGATCTCGACGTGCTCGCCGCGGGCCCGATCACCGCCGACGTCTCCGCCAGTTTCGACGACTACTGGAACAGCAGCATTGCCTATCCGCTGCGCGCGCTGAACCATCAGAAGTTCGACGCGAAAGAACTCGACGAGACGCGCGACGACTTGCGTCAGCACTGGCGCGAGAACGCCGATCCGTACAACGCGAAGCCGCTGAACGCAACGCCGCTCGCCACGCAAATCGCCAACGACCAGCTCGGTCTGACGTGGGCGCCGGCCGAATTCAAGGCGGATTTGCCGGAGAAAATCGTGCACCCGTCGCCGGACTATGTGAGCCCGCCGATGCAACGCCTCACCGAACTGATGCACGACGCGCAGAAAGATTTTCTGATCATTTCGCCGTACTTCGTGCCGCACGAATCCGGCGTCGAGGCGGCGGGCGTGCTGACGCATCGCGGCGTGCGGATCGCCGTGCTGACGAACTCGCTAGCCGCCACCGACGCGGTCGCCGTGCAAGCCGGCTACAGTCCGTTTCGCGTGCCGCTGCTGCAGCAAGGCGTCGAACTGTACGAATTCAAACCGCAGCAGAAAACGCCGCGCGCGGGGATTGCCGGGTCGCGTTCGCGCGCCAGCCTGCATGCCAAAACCTACGTGATCGATCACAAGATTCTGGTGATCGGCTCGATGAATCTCGACCCGCGGTCGGCCAATCTGAACACCGAACTGGCGCTGGTGATTCATAGCGCGCCGCTCGCCGAACAGGTCGCGCAAATCTTCGAGCGCGCCATCGCGCCCGAGGTCAGTTACCGCGTGACGCTGGCCGATAGCGCGCAGCTCGCGTATCTGCGTTCGATCGGCGCGCCGCTGTCGCCGCTGGTGTGGACCGATGTCGAAAACGGCACACGCCGCACCTACATTTTCGATCCGCAAGCGGGTTTGTACCGGAACGCGCTAACGGGTCTATTCTCCCTATTGCCTGTCAACGCAGAACTTTGAAAAGCGGAGTTGAACATGACTGAAGACGTACGAATGGAGCGTGACACGTTCGGTGAAATCGCCGTGCCGAACGCGCGTCTGTGGGGCGCGCAAACGCAGCGCTCGCTGCAGAATTTCCGCATTTCGACCGAGAAACAGTCGCTTGAACTGATCAATGCGCTGGCCGTCATCAAGCGCGCCGCCGCCGAGGTCAACCAGGGTCTCGGCGTGCTCGACGAAAGCAACGCCAAAGCCATCATCGCGGCCGCCGACGAGATCATCGCGGGCAAGCATCCCGACGAATTTCCGCTCGCCGTCTGGCAGACCGGCTCGGGCACGCAGACCAATATGAACCTCAACGAGGTGATCGCGAATCGCGCCAGCGAACTGCTCGGCGGCGAGCGCGGCGAAGCGCGCAAAGTGCATCCGAACGACGACGTGAATCGCGGCCAGTCGTCCAACGACGTATTCCCGACGGCCATGCATGTGGCCGCTGCCGACGCGATCGTCAAGCATCTGCTACCGGCGCTGAAGACGCTGCGCGATACGCTTGACGGCAAGGCGAAAGCGTTCGTCGATATCGTGAAGATTGGCCGCACGCACTTGCAGGACGCAACGCCGCTCACGCTCGGCCAGGAGTTTTCGGGTTACGTCGCGCAACTGGATCACGGCATTCGTCACGTGGAAGCGACGCTGCCGCATCTGTACGAACTTGCACAGGGCGGCACCGCGGTCGGCACCGGCTTGAACGCGCATCCGCAGTTCGCGGATAAGGTCGCGGCCGCGATCGGCAAGCAGACCGGCTTGCCATTCGTGTCGGCGCCGAACAAGTTCGAAGTGATGGCCGCGGCCGACGCGCTGGTGTTCGCGCACGGCGCGTTGAAAACCGTCGCGGCGAGTCTGAACAAGATCGCCAACGACGTGCGCTGGCTCTCGAGCGGCCCGCGTTGCGGCCTCGGCGAACTCTCGATTCCGGAGAACGAACCGGGCAGTTCGATCATGCCGGGCAAGGTCAATCCGACCCAGTCCGAAGCCCTGACGATGCTGTGTGCGCAGGTGTTCGGCAACGACGTCGCGGTGAATATCGGCGGCGCGAGCGGCAACTTCGAGCTGAACGTGTTCCGGCCGATGATCGCGCACAACGTACTGCAATCGGTGCGACTGCTGGCCGACGGCGCACATAGCTTCAACGACAACTGCGCGGTCGGCATCGAGCCGAATCGCGAGCGTATCGACACGTTGCTGAATGAATCGCTGATGCTGGTGACGGCGCTCAATCCGCACATCGGCTACGACAAGGCCGCCAGGATCGCGAAGCAAGCGCATAAGGAAGGCACCACGCTGAAGGCGTCGGCGCTTGCGCTCGGCTATGTGACCGAGCAGCAGTTCGATGAGTGGGTGAAGCCGAAGGAGATGGTGGGGCATTCGGCCGGTTGAGCGGCCGCCCACGCGAACGCCCTGTTCGTGTGGGCAGCTCAGCGCGCCGGCAATCTCAGCCGGCGCCCGTTAAACCTTCCCCTGCGCCACTTCTTCCGGCTTCAGCTCGACGATCGCGTCGAGCGCTTCCTTCACGTCGATCGCGTACTTCGCGAGGCGCTTCTGCTCGTCCGTCTCCGGCACGAAGGCCGGCACCGGCACCGGATGACCGTTCTCGTTGACGGCGACCATCACGACCAGGCAGTCGGTGGTTTGCATCAGCTCGCCGCCCTTCGGGTCGCCGGCCTGCACGGACACGTGAATGTGCATGCTGGTGCGGCCCGTCGCTACGACCCGCGCGCGCAATTCGACGAGGTTGCCGACCAGAATCGGCCGACGGAAACGGATATTGCCCACGCTGACCGTCACGCAGTAGCGGCCCGACCACACCGCCGAGCACGCGTACGCGGTCTCGTCGATCCACTTCATCAGCGCGCCGCCGTGCACCTTGCCGCCGAAGTTGACCGAACTGGGTTCGGCGAGAAAGCGGAAAGTGGTTTCGGAACGGTCAAACGGGGCTGCGGGAGGGGTGCTCATGTTGACTCCGGTCAATCGGATGCATTGAAAGGAGGCGATTATACGAGCGCAATATTGACAGCGTCGTGGGTTCGGCGCTGTTGGAGAGGTGAATTGTTGCGGGAATCGGCTGAGGCTTTCGGCGAGCTTTCCGTTGGCGCGAGGCTTGCGCGAAGGTAACGCCAGGCTAGTGTCGGCAGCACTCGCACGACCCAGGCCGTTGCCCGTCGCTCATTTATGCACGGTGACGCCTTCGTCGATCGTGCCGTACATCGTGATGCTGCCGGTGCCCGCCCCCGACGAATCCGCACCGCCGTGCGCGCACGCGCCGAGCAGCAGCGCCGCGACCAGCACGGCAAGAAGAGTTTTCATGACTGCGTGTTCCTGCAAAGACAGACTTTGATTCTAGCCTGGCGAATCGCGCCGGCTCAGGAGCCACAAGCGCTCCGCCTCGCCGGCCGGGTTTTCGTAGCGCCTGCACGCCACGTTTCACGCTAAGCTGAAACATAGAATGCCGTGGATCGGTACATTGATTCGTATGGCGCCCCGGCGGCGCCGCCAACGGCAACCAGGTTGCCCGGGACCCGAAGGAGACACCCATGACGCTCAAGCTCGCCGACGAACAGAACCATTTCCCCGGCTTGAGCCGGATCGGCTCGCTGCTTGCCGATCCCGGCCGCGCCGCGATGCTGTGGGCACTGATGGACGGCAGCGCCCGCCCCGCCGGCGAACTGACGATCATCGCCGGGCTCTCGCCGTCGGCGGCGAGCGCGCATCTCGCCCGCCTGACCGACGGCGGGCTGCTCGCGCTCGAGGTGCGCGGCCGGCATCGCTACTTCCGGATCGCGTCGCCGGATATCGCCGCCTCTATCGAAGCGCTCGCCAACGTCGCGCAAATTAGCGCGCCGCAGCGGTCCGTGCCGCGTCCGGTGCGCACCGTGCCGCTCGACATGCGCTACGCCCGCACCTGCTACGACCATATGGCGGGCGGGCTTTCCGTGCGCGTGCTGGAGCGGCTGGTCCAGCGCGGGCTGCTGACGCTGGACGGCACCTCGCTGGAAGCGACCGAAGACGGCGCCAGCCGCTTCGCCGAATGGGGCATCGACCTGTCGGCGCAGAAAAGCCGTCGGCGCCGCTTTGCCTGCACCTGCCCCGACTGGAGCGAACGGCGGCCGCATCTGGGCGGCGCGCTCGGCGCCGCGTTGCTCGACTCGTGGTCCGCGCACGGTTGGGTCGAGCGGACCGAGCGGCCGCGTATCCTGCGTATCACGCCGGCGGGTCAGCAACATTTCGATGCGTTTCTGGCGGCCTGAACGATGGCGGCGCCGGCCACCCGCGGCGCTGCTAAGCATCTGAAACGATTACAAAAATTCTCCAATCTGCTTACGAAATGCCTTATCGAGACCTTTTGTTACACGCCGGTGAGGTGGCCTTACAAAAGTGGGGTCTTGAAACATACGCGGCAGGTAAAGTGAACTCCGGATGAAGCAAAATGCCGCGTCCGCCGGAGATAAATCATGAGAACACTCACCAAAGATCAACACTCAAACCGCCGCATTACGGGCTACACCCTTATCGCGGCCGCCGCGTTCCTGTTCGCCGCCCAAGCCGGCATCGCGCAGGAAGTGCAGCCCGCTCCCCAGGTCGCCTCGACGCAGAACACCGATCCGCCGGGACGCGTTGCGCGTCTGAACTACATGGCCGGCACGGTAACCACCGAACCGGCCGGCGCGACCGACTGGTCGTACGCGCAGGTCAACCGCCCGCTCACCACCGGCGATCAGCTCTGGAACGATCAGAATTCGCGCTCGGAGCTGCACATCGGCTCGACCGCGGTGCGCCTCGATCAGTCCACCAGCCTCGACATCCTGAATCTCGACGACAACAGCGCGCAGCTCAAAGTCGCGCAAGGCACCTTGTCGACGCGGGTGCGCGAACTGGCGCCGGGGTCATCGTATGAAATCGACACGCCGAATCTTGCGCTTGGGCTGAACGGCCCCGGCGACTATCGCGTCGACGTCGCGCCGGACGGCAGCAGCACCAGCGTGACCGTGCGCAGCGGCAGCGCGACCGTGTACGGCGACAGCGGGCAGGTGCAAATCTCGCCGGGCCAGCAGGTCCGCTTCGGCGGCACCAACCTGCAACAGGTCGCCGACAACGGCGTGCCGGGCCTCGACGGCTTCGACCAATGGGCCGCCGCGCGCGATGCCGCCGAAGACCGCTCGGTGTCGGCGCGCTACGTGTCGCGCGACGTGCCCGGTTACGAAGACCTCGACGCCAACGGCACATGGCGCAGCAGCCCGCAATACGGCGAGGTGTGGGTGCCGCGCGCCACGCCGGTCGGCTGGGCGCCGTATCACGAAGGCCATTGGGTCTGGCAGGCGCCGTGGGGCTGGACGTGGGTCGACGACGCACCGTGGGGCTTCGCGCCCTACCACTACGGCCGCTGGGCCCAGGTCGACGACGCGTGGGCGTGGGTGCCGGGTCCGATCGTGGTCAGCGCGCCGCCGGTCTACGCGCCGGCGCTGGTCGCCTTCGTGGGCGGCGGCGGTGGCGGCGGCATCAACTGGGGCGTGAGTCTGGCGATCGGCGGCGCGGTGGCAGCGGGCGTCGCGTGGTTCCCGCTCGGCCCCGGCGAGCCGTGGCATCCGCAGTGGGGTGGCGGTCACGATCACTGGAGCCCGGGTTACTACAACCGCGTCAACCAGACGACGATCGTCAACAACTACAACCACAACGTGACGAATGTGAATGTGACCAACATTCACAACACGTACATCAACTATCGCGCGCCGGGTGCTGTTACCGCAGTGCCGGCGACGGCCTTCGTGCACGGTCAGCCGGTCGCGCGCTTCGCGCAGAAGGTCGATCCGCGGCAATGGCGCAACGCGCAGATCAACCCGGGCGGTGTGGGTATCGCGCCGGTCAAGGAAAGCTTCGGGCCGGGTCTGCGCAACGCGAATTACCGGCCGCCGGCGGGTGTCGCGGCGCGTCCGGTGGTGGCCACGCGCAGTGCGGCCATGCCGGCCGCCTATCACGACACCCTCGCTCAGCGTTTCGCGCAAAGCGGTGGACGGGTGCCGGGCGCGGGTCAGCCGATCGTGCGGACTTCGGTGCCGGCGCATATGGCGGGCGGTCCGGGCGCGTTGCCGGTGCAGAACGTGCGGGTCGTGCAGTCGCATATGCCGGGACGCACGCCGGGGGCGGCGCCGGGCGCGCCTGGTGCGCCGGGTGGGATGCAGCAGGCAGGACAGCGTCCGGGTGCCATGCCCGGCGCGGCGCCCGGCCAGCCGCAACGTGGCGAACAGGCGCAGGCTCGTCCGGGCACGCCGCAGCCGATGGCCAACGAACGCCAGCAGCCCGGCGAAGCGGGACATCCGGTGAATGGCGTGCCGCGTCCGCCGCAAGCGAACGGCGGCAACCCGCAGGCCAACGCGCAGCAGCACGGCATGCCGCAGCAAGCTGGTCAGCAGCCGGGCGCGAACGAGCGCCACGAGCCGGCATGGACGCAGCCGCATACGCCGATGGCCCAGCAGGCGCAACAGCATGGCGGCCCGCAGGAACCGGCGCGGCAGGCGGAAGCTCGTCCGCAGCAGCCGCAGCAGGCTGAGCGTCAGCCGGAAGCGCCGCGTGACGTGCAACATGAAGCGCAACGGCCGCAAGAGGCCCATCCGCAACCGATGCCGCAGGCGCAACAACAGCCGCGTGAAGAATCTCATCCGCAGCCGGCGCAGCAGGCGCAGCAGCCGCGTCAGGAGGCACGTCCGGAACAGATGCAGCAGCCTCGCCCGGAGCCGCGTCCTCAGCAGGTTCAGCAGCCCCGTCAGGAACCGCGTCCGCAACAGGTGCAACAGCCTCGTCCGGAGCCGCGTCCGCAACCGGCACAGCAGCCGCACCCGGAACCGCATCCGCAGCAGGCGCAGCGTCCCGAGCCGCATCCGCAGCAACACGAGGAGCAACACTCAGCCGGCGGCAACCACGACGAGCATCACAAGAGCTAAGCGCTGCGGAACGCGGGTCAGTGAGACGTATCTGACTCGCAATAAAGCAACCTACGACTCACGTTGCACGCGTTCCCACGGAACGTTAGTGAAGCGGGCTTGATCCGCAGAATCCCGCCATCTTCGCGATGGCGGGATTTTTTTAAACCAGGCGGATTGCCGGGCACATAGACGCTGCCGCTCCCAGACTAAACGGCTCGAACTCACAGTCCAGTGGCGCCCGGTGGTGCAGTCCACTCGCCCGACTCCGGACGTTGGGTAATACGCTCCAGCGGCTGTGCCGCCTGAGACGCCACAAGTCCGCCAATCAGGTCGGCAAAAGGGACGATATTTCCGTAAGTGCTCGCCTGCTCAAGCGCGGCCAGATAAAGTCTGCGCGACTGGACCGTCACGATCGTCCACGGATACCCGCCGGTCGTCAGCATGCAGTTCATCAGGAATCGGCTAAGCCGGCCGTTTCCGTCCATGTACGGATGGATAAAAACAAAAATGAAATGACCCAGCACCGCGCGCACGCCCGGATGTTCTTCGGCGACCAGCAGATCGAATAACGCAGGCATGCAGTCCCTCACGGCTTCAGGTCCGAGCGGCACATGCAACGCATTCCGAATGAATACCTGGCTGCTGCGGTATCCGGCAAGATCGGCCGGCTTGAGAATGCCGGCAGCAACACTGGGCGAAAACAGCGTCACATACCATTGGAAGAAATCACGCCTCAGCGCCTCGGCCGGGTTGTCGGAAGCGGTCACGACCTGTCGGATCAGATCGCGAATACGTTTGTGAGTGTCCGCATAGCCTTTGGCTGCCATGGCTTCCTGAGTCTCTTTGTCCTCCGGATGGGTCAGCGGACTCCAGTTGCCGTTACGCACTTTCTCGATGAGCAAGGCATTCACCCGATACCCCTCGATGGACAGCGAGTGATACGCATCCGCCACGTAACGTGCGGAAATATCGTCGATCAAAGCGTCCACGTCGCGAGGAGCTTGCTGGGGTATGTCGGCAAAGCGGTCAACTACCGCGTTTCGCATGGCAGCCCACATTGCCTGTATGCGTTGCACGTACGGCGACTCGTTGCGCCGCCCCGAGATCGCCACCAAAGACTGCTCGAACGGATTGCTCTCGCTGACGACGTAGTCCGCCGCCTTCAAGGTGGCGACGAGTTGACTGGCATCGTCGTCACGCCCTACCGCTCTCAGCGCGCCCGCCATCCGTCCGCCAATCACACTATGGCCGCCGGCAAGCAGCGCGGAAATAAGGTCCGTCAGATCGACCTGACGCATTGCAATCTGCGCAGCAAGCGGCTGCTTTTCGAAGAACGACGCGCCCACCCGAACCAGTGCCTCTGATACAGGAATCAGAAGAAGGCCGCTTGCGCTCGGTATCCGGCGCGCCGTCGACGCTCGACGCTTCACCTGATAAAGAAAAACCGAGCAGCCGTGGGGAAGCTGCAAAAGCTGATTGTTCGCGTTCGCCGCATGAATCACGATCTGCGTGCCGATGCTGGTATAGCCGCTATGCCGAAGCAATGAAAACTCTGGATTGACCTCCCATTCGCTGCCGAAGCGGGCATTCGCATAGGCTGACACGAACGCCTCCATGCTCGCGTACCAGAGGGTCGAGTCACCCGCGTCATCGGCGGGATTGTTGGCCATATACCATCCCGGGATGACGGCTTTCAGGAAATTGGCCCGCACCAGCCTTTCCCGATGGACACGGGTTAGCTCGGGCAGTGCACTGGCCTGAAAAACGCTCACGCCGCGGTCCTGGATCTGCTTCAACACCGACAGCGAGGCTGCGAGTTTTTCGTTGGTGGTCGGCATGGTTTCAGATCGTGTGATTTAGCATCGCAATAATTTGATGCTTTACTATAACAATAGTCTGATGCTTTATCAAAGCAATAGTTTGACGTCATTCGATCGCAATAATGCGATGCTGTATCGCAGCCACATAGGGCGCTTCGCTCCGCGAACGCCGATGTCTTCGCTGGCGTGTCCGCCAAAAGCAAATCCCCCGAGACCGAAGGTCGTCGGGGGATTTAGGAAACGTCGGTGGCAGCTCTCCGCCAGGCGGAAAAGGGCCGATTCACCTCCTGGTTCGCTTCGCCACTCTGGTGGCCGCCCTCGCTCAGACCGCCATCGGCGCGGTCAACGGCTCGTGATGCCGGTAACCCACCAGCGAAAAGTCCGACGGCTCGATCTTCTCCAGCCACTCCGGTTCATACACGCCGGTCTTCGCGTAGTCCGGCACCCGGTCCGAAATCGCGAACGCCGGGCTCTCATACGGCTCACGCGTCAACTGCTGCTGCAACATATCGAGCTGGTTCTCGTAGATGTGCGCGTCGCCGATAAAGTACGTGAACCAGCGCGGCGTATAGCCCGTCAAGCGGCCCACCAGATGCAGCAACGCCGCGCCTTCGGTCAGATTGAACGGCGTGCCGAGCCCAACGTCGTTACTGCGAATGTACAGACACAGCGAAATTTCGCGCCGCGCGACGTTCGGCAGGAACTGATACAGCAGATGGCAAGCCGGCAACGCAATCTGATCCAGCACAGCGGGGTTCCATGCATGAAACAGAATTCGCCGGTCGGCGGGATTCTGCATGATCGTGTCCAGACATTGCCGCAACTGGTCGATCGCCTTGTAGAGCAGCACTTTGGGGCTGCCGTTCTCGTCGAATTCGGTCACCACCTGGAAGCCACGCGACTGCGCGTCGGCCAACTGCGCGCTCGCGCCCGCGTCGAGCACCTTGTAGGCCGGCCACTGGCGCCACTGCACGCCGTACACGTCGCCGAGATCGTCCGGCCCTTCGCGATACGGATTGGCCAGCCACTGCGGATTCTGGTTCGCGTTCGCGTCCCATACCTTGCAGCCGAGGTCGCGAAAATCCGCGGCGCTACGCGACGCGCGCAAAAATCCAACCAGTTCGCCGACCGCCGACTTGAACGCCAGCTTTTTCGTGGTGACAGCGGGAAAACCTTGCTGGAGGTCGAAGCGCAACATCGCGCCCGGCATGCTGATGGTGCGGATGCCGGTACGGTTCTCCTGCCATGTGCCGGTGTCGAGAATCGTGCGGACGAGGTCCAGATACTGTTTCATGCGGGTTCCTTCGACGACGCGCGCGGCGCAACAGCGAGACGCGCCACGGAAATTGAGCGGAAAACCCGATTTTAACAAGCGCGGCCGAACGACGCCGGAGCGCGGTATGAAGCGGAGAAAATAGTGATACCCGCCTTCCGCCCGGCCCGCGACACTCGCGAGGTCGGTCGAAAGCCGAGCCTAGAGATGCGGCACCGACGCCGGCAATTCGCCGTGCGGCGCGGCGAGCGGCTCGCCTTCCATATGCCGCATGCCATGCGAGCACAACAGGCGGTACAACGTGACGCGCGAAATACCGAGTTCCTGGGCGGCGTCGCCGAGACGGCCGCGATGGCGCAGCAACGCCAGTTCGATGGCCTGACGCTCGGCCGCCTCGCGTGCCTGCGCGAGCGACACGGGCACGATCTCGACATACTCGGCCAGTTCCAGATCGCGCGCCGTGATCGCGCGCCCTTCCGACATCACGATCGCGCGCCGCACCCGGTTGATCAGTTCGCGCACATTGCCCGGCCAGCCATAGTTATGCAGCGCCGCGATCGCATCCGGCGCAAAGCCGCGCAGACGGCGGCTCGCATCTTTCTTGAAACGTTCCAGCATGTGCCGCGCAAGCAGTTCGATATCCTTACCGCGCGCGCAGCGGTGGCTCGTCGATCTGCAGCACGCACAGACGGTGATACAGATCGGAGCGAAAGCGCCCTTCGATCATCGCGGCGGTCATATCCACGTGCGTGGCCGAGATGATGCGCACGTCGACGTCGATCGCACCATGGCCGCCGAGCCGCTCGACCTTGCGTTCCTGCAGAAAGCGCAGCAGGCTCGCCTGGCTTTCGAGCGGCAGATCGCCGATTTCATCGAGAAACAAGGTGCCGCCATTGGCGGCTTCCACGCGGCCGATCTTGCGCTGATTCGCGCCCGTGAACGCGCCGCGCTCATAACCAAATAGTTCGGATTGCAACAGATGCGGGGGAATCGCACCGCAGTTGATCGGCACGAACGGCGCGTTGCGCCGTGCCGAGCGTTCGTGAATCGCGACCGCCGTCAATTCCTTGCCGGTGCCCGATTCACCGGAGATGAACACCGGCGCGTCGGTCATGGCCACTTTGCGGATGGAGCGGAACAGCGCGAGCATGGCGTCGCACGAGCCGACCATTTCGCCTTCGGCGCCTTGCGATGCATCGTTCGAAGCGGGTTCGCCCAGCGAGATCATGCCGTACGCGTGACCGACCGAATCGACGATGCGGTCGCCCGAATACGGCACCGTCACATAGTCGAAACAGTAGTCGCGCACGAGCCGGCGCAAAGCGGCGTCCTGTAACTGGCCGGGCAACGTGGCCGCGACCCAGCCGACGTTCGGCATGGTCAGGCAGGATTCGAAGGCGGCAATTTCATGCGGCTGGAAGTCGCTGCACAGATCGAGCAGGCCGCCCGCCGCCATTCCGGCGCGAACCGCCCGGCGCACGTCGCGCGCCGATCCCACCACTTCGACATGCCAGCCACGCTGATGAAAGCGTGTGTTCAGCTCCGCGCTCGGGTCGCGTGAAACATAAATCAGTTGCCGCGTTGCGGGTTCCATTATTCAGATCCTCTCGTCAACGAACGTTAAGGATGACGCACGCACCTGAACCAAGATTCAGACACGCTGACTCGTTCGGGATTCGCGCAATAGCAAAAACCGAACGGCCATTCCATTCCGTGCGGACAGCTGATCCCCAAGAAAGCGGCGTGTGTGTTTGAGACGGCCCGTTAGCGGGCTTTTTTAAATCTGAAGCTCTTTTTCGAGAGCTTACTATACGCGCGTCGCTTGGAAAACAATTATGCGAATTTAATCGCAAATCCCATACCCAGTAAGGTTTAGCGGGCGATCCACCGAGATTAAGCCGACAAATAAAAGACGAGTGGAAGCGCTTTTCCTAGCGTAGACCCGAAGGTACTTCGTACCGCCGCAATTAACAAATTATAGGTATTTTCTGCCTGCCGTTTCAGCGCTGAAACGTTTTTGTCCGATTTGTCGAGGCTGACTCCGGGGTATGCGGGTCGCATCCAGATGCACCAATGGATTGCGAGTGATGGCACACGTTTCGCTAAATGCTGTGCACCAAGGAGACACATCATGCGACTCGCTTTCCGCACCGAACTGAGCAGCCTCGCATCTTGCGCCGCACTGTGCGCCGCAGCCGCTCTGTTCGTGCTGCCCGCCGGCGTCCGCGCTCAACAGGCTGTCCAGGCGCAAACCGCCACGCTGGCCGATTCCGCCGACTCGAACGACAGCGGCTTCGCCTCGTTCACGAACGCGACGCTCCGCGTTAAGGCCGCGCCCGACTGGGCGACCTCGATGGCCAGCGAATTCCGCCTGCTCGCCGGCAACGTGCTGAGCCTTCCGGTCGATGGTGCATCGGTGAACGATTTTTCGCTCGACGACCAGGTCTTGTCGCGGCAACGCGGCGGCGCGGTCGGCATGTTGATGGTCGCGGCGACGCCGCAGTTGATGCGTGGCAACGGCAACGGTAACGGCGTGACGCTGTGGGACGAAATCGCCCCGCCCTCGTCGCCGCTGCCGATTCCGGTCGACGCCGCGCGTTCCGCGCAAGGCAACGTGGCCAATTACCAAAGAAAGTAACCGAACAGATTAACGACGCATACCGGCGACGGTGACGCGCACAGCGCGCCACCCGCTCACAGAGACGAAGGCAAGGGACCGAAATGACTATCTCAACCCGCATGCCGTACGCGCACAGGTCGCCGCAGGCGACCTCGCACCCGGCCCGCCGTCCCGCCGCCCTGGCCGCACTAGCCGGAGCCGCCCTGCTCGCCGCATGTTTCAGCGTCTGCGCCAACGCGCAACAGACCGTCAATCCTGGCGACATCATCGTTGAACGCACGGTCACGCCGCGTGACGCGTTCATCCCGGTGCCGAAAGATCAGGATCCGGTCGCCGTACGCGCCACCACTTTCCCGGCCAATTCCTTCAATCCGGCAATCGCCCAACTCGTGGGCGATACCGATCTGACGAATGCGCACGGGTCCAGCGGCGTCGCCGACGGCGGCGTGCTCGGCGGCACCGGCATGCAGGCGGTCACGCAAATCCTGAGCGGCAAGTCGACCGGCAACAACGTCGCGCTGAACGCGGGCGGCATCGGCCTGCCCGGCCCGGGGATCGGCGGCACGATCACCTCGTCGGTCACCGGCGCGCTGGCACCGCTGTCGAACGCGCTGAGCGGCTCGCTCGGAGGTTTGAAATGAACCCGCTCAACTCGCGTTCACCGCGCTTTCGTTCGCTGCATACCGCGCTGTGCCTGTGCTTTGGCGGCGTGGCGCTGCTGGCCGGCCAGGCGCATGCGCAAGCCGTGCCGACCGTCGGCGCCAATGCGACCATCGGCAACGGCGCCGGCGCGGGTGTCACCGGCGCGTTCGCGGTCAATGAAACGGCCGGCCTCGACAACGCGCAGGCCAATCAGATCACGCTCACAAACGGTGGCTCGGTCGGCAATGCCAACGTCAGCACGCAAAGCGCGAGCGTCGCCGCGAAGGTCACGACGGCGCGGGCGTCGATCGAAGCCAATGCTTTTTCGAATACATCCGGCGCGGTACTGGTGAACCAGTCCGCCGGAGCAGGGAATCTGCAGCGCAACAGCACCCAGATCGGGACCGCCGCTGTGCTCGGAGTCGAGACCGTCTCGGATGGGGAGCTATCCGCGACGGCCCCGAAAAACGGAAGTCTGGGTCAATCCATCGGGGTTCATAGCGTCCGCGAAGCCAACATCTCCAGCGATGCCTTCAGGAACGTCGGCGGGATCGTGCAGATCAACCAGACAGCCGGCGCCGGTAATGCCACGGCAAACAGTTTTGTGCTCCGTCCCCCGGCGGGCACTTTTTTTAACTGACCACACTTAAAGTATCGGAGCGAATCATGAAGCGCACTCTTATTGCCGCAGCCGTCCTCGTTGCCGCATCCGGCAGCGCCTTTGCCGCACCGCAAAAGGTCTACCTGTTCAATGCCACGCTGGTGGGTGAAGCGGTCGGCGTCGAAGGTCTGGTTGGCCTGTACGGTTGCGTGCACGTGTCCAGCACGGCCGGCGCGGTGATCAACAACAGCCAGATGGTCAGCGTCAACGCGTCGCTCGACCCGCAAGCCCAGAGCTACACGAGCGGCCACGTGACGACGTCGGTGAATAACAACTCGTCGTCGGTCGTCGGCGGCGGCGTCGCGTACGCCGTGCTGACGCAAAGCCATTCGTCGAAATCGTCCAGCTCGCAAGGCGCTCAGGCGTCGGCCGGTTATGTGTACGGCAGCCAGAGCAGCGCGGTGCAAGGCGGCGGCTATTCGTTCAGCCAGCAGGCAGCCGGTATTGAAGGCGGCTTCAGCCACACCAGCCAGAACGCCGGCGGCCATATCGCGGCCGGCGGCTCGATCGGCGGCAGCTACAACTATCAGGGCTTCAATACGCCGTTCTTCGGCGAAGGCTCGGCGCATGCAAGCGGCGGTTTCTCGGCCGGCTACAACGAATCGAGCTATGCCAACTCGGCGGGTGTAGCGGGCGGCTTCGAAGCCAGCGAAGGTTCGGGACAAGGCAAGGTGTGGGGCTACAAGGCTAGCCAGGGCTCCGGCTACGCCGCGGTCGGCGAACAGTCGTCCAGCTATTCGAAGAGCTCCTCGTCTTCCACCGACGCCTACGGCGCAGCCTGGGGTATCGACGCCAGCCTCGCCACGACCGACGTGACGACCAAAGGCTCCGTGACGCAGCACATCAACACGCAAGCCGCCGGCACGCTCACCGCCACGACCGGCAACGGCGCCGCCAACGGTGTCTCGGGCAACCTCGGCATCAACATCACGGAAGGTATCGACAACGCTCAAAGCAACGACGTGTCGCTCGCTTCGGTCGACGTCGGCAACGTGTTCGGCAATGCGCAGATCTTCAACGCGCAAAGCTCGGCCGGCACCGCCAAGATCAACAACTTCAATCTGAACGCGTCGATCGGCGACAACTCGCTGCAAAGCGTGTCGGGCAATGTCGGGGTGAACGTCTCGTCGGGTATCGGCAACGTGCAGAACAACAGCCTCGCCGGTGCAGTGACGACGACCACGCCGATGAATGCCGAAACCACGGCAATGGTCGCCACGGATGACAACTCGCAATCCGCCAACATGTCGGTCAAGGGTCAATTCCAGGGCACCGCGATGCTGGGCGCAGGCGCTTTGATGAACGCGTCGGGCAACATCGGCGTGAACATTGCCGGCGGCGCGGGCAACCTGCAACACAACGGCCTCGCGATCGCAGCGCTGAACAGCGGTCACTAAGCTGACAGCACCGCGACAGCGGGTAGAAGAAGCCAGAAAAGCAGCAGGGAGGAAGCGCCGGCCGCCATCGAAGCGGCCGGCGCGACCACAAAGCAGGAGACCAGCATGTCCGGGTTCAAGGGGTTCCCGGCGCTACGCTTCGCCGTAGCGTTGGCAAGCTGCACGCTGTGCGTGGACCAGACTTACGCGCAGGCGAGCATCGACACGTCCACCTTCGCGGGCGTGCCGTTGACGAAGACGGTTCGTTCGATGAAGGACATCCGTTACAGCCACATCGTCAATCAGCAGTTCGACTACAGCTGCGGTGCGGCAGCGCTTGCGACCCTCCTCAAATTCGGCTACGGCATCGACATTCCGGAGACCGAACTGATCCGCCGGATGATGGTGTTCTCCACGCCCGAAGTGGTGGTCAAGAATGGCTTCTCGATGCTCGACATGAAGAAGTTCGTCGAGACCATCGGCATGCGCGGCCGCGGCTTCCGGGTCACCGTCGACGCACTCCAGCATTTACAGATTCCCGTGATGGTGTTGATGAACATCGACGGGTACGAACACTTCGTGATCGTCAAGCACGCCGAGCAAGGCCGCATCTTCATTGCGGATCCGGCGCTGGGCAATCGCATCGTGATGCAGGAGGACTTCGCGAAGACCTGGAACGGTCTCGTCTTCGCGGTCCTCGGCAAACCCTTCAGGGAGGATTCACCGCTCTTGCAGGACAACGAGTCGCTTGCGCTGAAGCTGCGCGCCAACGCGCTGGCTAACGGCACCGCGGCGACTCCCTTTGTCGAGTACGGCTTGATCAAGGCAGACCTGTTCTGACTCAACCATGAAGCAACAGCTCACTCAGCTCGGGCTCGCCATCTGCACCTTGATGTGCGGCCTGACCAGCAGCGCCCATGCGGCACAAGGCACCGGCTCGCCACCGGTGCCTGAATTTCTCGCCGCTCACGATACCGACGCTGCAGCCCTCAAGGTGCAGATGGTCGGCGACGACGTACTCGCGACCCAGACCGGCAAATACGCCGGCGGCACGATGATTTCCGGCTTCGTGCTGAACGTCATTTCGCAATGGCAGTTGCCCAACGGCGTGACCGCCCTCGCCCAGGGCACGCTGTCGGCGGTGCAGAACGCCGTCGGACAGGTCACCACCGCCGTCAATTCGATGGCGAGCGTGACGGGAGGCAACGGCGGCAATGCAGGCAACACGGGCGCCAACCCGAATGCTCAAGCCACGGGCGGACAAAACATTTCGGTCAACGGGGTGTCGCAAGTCACCCAGGTCGCGGGCGATAAGAACACGGGTTCCAACTCGGCAGTCATCGATTTCAATAATAACGCCGTGATTCTGGGGGGCGCCGCCAATGTCCCGTCAGCAGCGGCCAGCAATTCGACCGGCTCAGTGAAAGCCGGCATCACGTTCGGCAGCAATGGCATTAGCGTCGCATTACAAACACCGGCTGGGCTCGCCACCCAGACCATCACGCCAGGCAACGGGCAGATCGCCCAGTTACTACAGATTGCAGGCAATAACCAGCAAGTCGCCAACGCATTGCAGTTGAGTTTGCAGACGCAGCAAATGTCAGCCGCGATGATCCGTCAGTTAGGCGTACTACAAGCGCTGCAAAACCGGAGATGACGCGGCGGGCCGCCACCCGCCAACCGTAGGACCAGCAGTAAAGATACGGCAGCGCGCCGCCCGGCAACGGACGGCGTGCAGCCGGAACACCGGGGGAACACAAAATGAATAATTTTTCATCGACCAGAATGCCGCGCACGGCACTGGCGGCCATTCCGGCCGCCGTCCTGCTATTCGCGCTTTCGCAAAGTGCCGGCGCTCAGGCGCTGGTGGGACAATCGGTAGAAGACCGTCTGAACACGTTGATGCGAGTCGTCGACGAGCAGCAACGGCAGATCCATTCACTCGAAACGCAAGTCACCAATCTCGAGATGGCGCAACGCGGCCGCGGCGTGCCGGGCTACGGTGCGCCGGCCGGCAGCGAAGCGGTGGCCGAACAGCCCGGCGCCGACGGGCTACCGGTACCGTTACCGCCGCTTGCCCAGGTCAATCCGGGCGTCCCGGCGCCGGGCGGCACCACCGGCACCGCCACCGGCGTGCCCGTCAACCCGCCAACGCCCGAGGGCAACAGCGCGGGCGGCCTGCCCGCCGCCACCGACGGCAGCGGCGCGATCGGCACGACCCAGAAAGCCAACGAACCGGTGCGCACACAAGCCGAAGAAGCCGTCGTGCAACGCGAACACGCGCCGCTCTTCGACCATAAGCTGACGTTGGACTGGGGCATCAGCGACACCTACTACGATCGCCGCCAGTTGCAGTTGTCGGGCTTCCTTGCGCTCGACGCGATTTTTCTCGGCAACATCAACCTCGGCGAGACCAAGTCGCACCAGGTGATGGCCGATCTCGATACGCGCTACGGTCTGACCGACCGCATGAGTATCGACGTCGACGTGCCGTACATCTACCGGCATAGCAACTTCATTGTCGGCGGCGCGGGCGGCGCGGCGAACACGTTGTCGGACGCGTCGGTGAACGGCAGCAATGTCGGCGACATCAACTTCGGGATCTACTACCAGTTCCTGAAAGAAACCAACAGCCTGCCCGACGTGGTCGGCAGTCTGCGCATCAAGGCCCCGACCGGCACCTCGCCGTTCGGCCAGAAGCTGGTGCAGGTGGACGCCAACAACACCAACCTGGTGGCACCGAACAAGCTGCCCACGGGCACCGGCATGTGGAACGTCACGGCCGGCGTCTCGCTGTTGAAAACCTACGACCCGGTGGTGCTGTTCGGCAGCCTGTCGTACACGTATAACGTCGCCCGTTCGTTCGCGGATATCTCGTCGGTGCAGGGACAAACCGAACCGGCGACGGTCAAGCTCGGCGACGTCGTGCAGTTCGGCGGCGGTGTCGCGCTCGCGTTCTCCGACAAGGACTCGGCCAGCATCTCGTACACGATGGCGCTCGAACCGGAATCGAAGACGCGCGCGCCGGGCGGCTCGTACTCGAAGGTGCCGGGCAGCGAGACCACCGCGGCCGCGCTGAATTTCGGGCTGAACCACGTGGTGAACAAGCACCTGACCATCAACGGTTCGGTCTCGGTCGGCCTGACGCCGGACGCGCCGAACTTCGTGGTCGGCGTGCGCTTTCCCTACACATTCTGATATGCCAACGATACGAGGTCGAACGTGCGTGAATCACCTCATCTGACCAGTGTTGCTCCGGTGGCGGGAGCGGGTTCGCATCTGACGCTCGCGCTGCCGCAAAAGAGCGCGGCGGCCCGCGCCGTGGACATTCCGCCGCACCTGCCGCCGGCGGTGGCCGCGAACGGCGGCGTGGCGGCGGTGGCCCACATACGGACCGAGCGTCTGCTGCTCTATGTGGCGCGCACCCCGGACGAGACCTTGATCGCGCATCTGAAAAGCCGTGGCTGGAACGTCGCGTCGGCACGCTCCGCACATGAACTCGGCAAGCTGGTGAAGCCCGACGTGGCGTGTGCCGGCATCGTCGATCTGGCGAGCTTTCCGCCGCGCGATCTGGCCGGTCTCGAAGCCAGTCTGCGGCAGCAGCAGGTCGGCTGGATCGCGCTCGCCACGCACGAGCGGTTGAACGATCCGGTCGTGCGGCGACTCGTGCGTCACTACTGTTTCGACTTCGTGAAAATGCCGGTGGCGAATGCCTCGGTCGATTATCTGGTCAGCCACGCGTTCGGCATGGTGACGCTGTGCGAACCGGAAATGCCGCCGCCCAGCAGCGAGTCGGGCGATGAGGAAATGGTCGGCACCTGCGAAGCGATGCAGCAACTGTTTCGCACCATCCGCAAGGTAGCGAACACCGACGCGAGCGTGTTTATCTCCGGCGAATCGGGCACCGGCAAGGAGCTCACCGCGCTGGCGATTCACGAGCGCTCGCCGCGCCGCAAAGCGCCGTTCATCGCGATCAATTGCGGCGCGATTCCGCACCACCTGTTGCAGTCGGAACTGTTCGGCTACGAGCGCGGCGCGTTCACCGGCGCCAATCAGCGCAAGATCGGCCGGGTCGAAGCCGCCGACGGCGGCACCCTGCTGCTCGACGAAATCGGCGATCTGCCGCTCGAAAGCCAGGCGAGCCTGCTGCGCTTCCTGCAGGAAGGCAAGATCGAACGCCTCGGCGGCCGCGAATCGATTCCGATCGACGTGCGGATCATTTCCGCGACTCACATCGATCTGGAAGACGCCATGCGCGAAGGGCGTTTCCGGGCCGACCTGTTTCATCGGCTGTGCGTGCTGCGGGTGGACGAACCGCCGTTGCGCGCGCGCGGCAAGGACATCGAAATTCTCGCGCATCACATCCTGCACAAGTTCAAGACCGACAGCGCGCGCAAGATTCGCGGCTTCACGCCGTCGGCGATCGAAGCGCTCTACAACTACACCTGGCCGGGCAACGTGCGCGAGCTGATCAACCGGGTGCGCCGCGCGATCGTGATGGCGGAGAACAAGCTGATTTCCGCCGACGACCTCGATCTCGCTCACTTCACCGAACAGCAGACCATGACGCTATCGCAAGCACGCGAGGCCGCCGAGAAGCGCGCGATCGAAACGGCGTTGCTGCGCCATCGGCATCGCTTGAACGAGGCGGCGGTGGATCTGAATATTTCGCGCGTCACGCTGTACCGGCTGATGGGACTGCATGGCTTGCGCGAATTGAGCGCTGTGGAAGACAAGGCCGTGCTCGCCGGCGAAGACGCCGCGCAGGAGTGACGGCCTGAGCGAGGGGCGGGTCCACACCCGTGGGCCCGCTTCTGCGCGTCAGGTAGAATCGTCCCGGTTACGTTCCCCTTTCCATTCGATGACGACGCTCACCCTGATCGTCGCTCGCGCCAATAACGGCGTGATCGGCCGCGACAACCAGTTGCCCTGGCGACTTCCCGAAGACCTCGCGTTCTTCAAGCGCACCACCATGGGCGCGCCCATCATCATGGGCCGTAAAACGCATGAATCGATCGGCCGGCCGCTGCCGGGACGCCGCAACATTGTCGTGACACGGGATGCCACGCGCCGCTTTCAGGGCTGCGACGCCGCTACGACGCTTGAAGAAGCGCTCGAACTCGCCGCCCAGGATCAGGCGCCGGAAGCGTTTCTGATCGGCGGCGCGCAGTTGTACGCGGAAGGATTGCGGCAGGCGGACAAGCTGATCATCACCGAGATTTCCGCCGACTTCGAAGGCGACGCCACTTTCCCCGAGCTCGACGACAGCGAGTGGGAAGAAGTCGCGCATGAAACGCATCGCGCGGATGCACCGAATGACTTCGATTACGCGTTCGTGACTTATAAGCGCACGGGCGCTTGAGGCTACTGCGGCCGGACTCAAACGCATTCGAATAAAAAAACGCCACGCAAGAACTTGCGTGGCGTTTTTGTTTCTGCCTGAGGGGGCTGTGCGTTGCTGCGGCTGCGCGCCTCAACGCGCAGCGACAACCCGCTTACTGCCCAGCGATCGTCATCCGTTCGATCAGCACCGAGCCGGTCTGCTTGGTGCCGCGCGTGATCGTATCCGCGCCGATCGCAACGATATGGTGGAACATCTCCTGCAGCGTGCTCGCCACCGTGATTTCCTCAACCGGGTACTGGATCTTGCCGTTCTCGACCCAGAAGCCCGACGCGCCGCGCGAATAATCGCCCGTCACGTAGTTCACGCCCTGCCCCATCAGTTCGGTCAGCAGCAAGCCGGTGCCGAGCTTCTTCAGCATGGCTTCGAAGTCGTCTTCCGGACGCGTGTTGGAACTCTTCAGCGACAGGTTGTGCGAGCCGCCCGCGTTACCGGTGGTTTGCATGCCGAGCTTGCGCGCCGAGTAGGTGGAGAGGAAATAGCCTTCCACCACGCCGTCTTTCACGACAGACCGCTGTTTGGTACGCACACCTTCTTCGTCGAACGGCGCGCTGCCCATGGCGCGGGCGACATGCGGATCTTCCACCACCTGCACGTGCGGCGCGAACACCGGCTTGCCGAGGCTGTCGACGAGGAACGACGTCTTGCGATACAGCGCGCCGCCGCTGGTGGCCTGCACGAACGCGCCGAGAATACCGGCGGCGAGCGGCGCTTCGAACAGCACCGGCACCTTGCGGGTGTCGAGGCTACGCGCGCCGATGCGCGACAGCGCGCGTTGCGCCGCGTAACGGCCCACCGCTTCCGGATCGGCCAGATCGCCGGCGTTGCGGGTCGACGTGTACCAGTCGTCGCGCTGCATGTTGCGGCCGCTGCCAGCGATCGGTGCGCACGCAACGTAGTGACGCGAGAACGGATAACCCGCGAGGAAACCGCGCGACGTGGCCAGCACGAATTGCGAGTGCTGCGCCGAGACGCTCGCGCCTTCCGAGTTCTTGATCTGCGGATCGGTCGCGAAGGCGGCGTCTTCCGAGCGGCGGGCGATTTCCACTGCTTCGTCCGCGCTCAGATTCCACGGGTGATACAGATCGAGATCGCGCGGCGCGGTTTCGAGCAGCTCCGCTTCGGCGAGGCCGGCGCAATCGTCTTCCGCCGTGAAGCGCGCGATGTTGTACGCCGCCGCGACCGTGTCCTTCAGCGCCTGCGACGAAAAGTCCGAGGTGCTCGCGTTGCCGCGCTTGTTGCCGATGAACACCGTCACGCCGACCATCTTGTCGCGGTTGTGCTCGATCGTCTCGACTTCGCCGCGCCGCACGGAGACGGACAGGCCGTCGCCTTCGGAGATCTCGGTCGCCGCGTCGGTACCGCCGAGCGACTTCGCGTGACGAAGGATGTCCGAGGCGATTTCCTTCAGTTCATCCTGGGTATGCGGAAAAAAGCGCTGCTTGACGTCCATGTCTGCTGCCATTGTCGTTGCCGTCCTGTTCGGGGCCGAGCGGCCCTGTGTGTTCGTACCTGCCACGCATGTGCGTCTGCGTCTGTGTCTGCATTTGCGTCGTAACGCATCCCGCGATCATAGCAAGGTCCGCGCCGCCGTACCTGGCATTCGCCGGGCGTCACTTCGACGATGCTTTGGCGGGCGCGCAACCGTGCGAAAGCGTACCGTCAAGGTCATGCGCAATCCGCCTCGGCAGGCGTGGCGCGAACGCTCGCGCGCGCCAGGACGGCCGGTTCGACGGGCGCGGCACGCTACAATATCGGTATGACACGCAAAACCCGCATTCAACCCATCGAATCCGCCGAGCCGGAAATCGACGAGAACGGTTACGACCGTCCCAGCAAGTCCCAGCTCAAGCGCGACATGCATGAGCTGCAGGAACTGGGCATGGCGCTGATCGCCTTGCCGAAAGACGCGCTCAAGCGCATGCCGATGCCCGAAAAGCTCGACGACGCCGTGCGCGAAGCGCGCCGCATCACCGATCACGAAGGCAAGCGCCGCCAGGTGCAATACGTCGGGCGCGTGATGCGCTCGCTGCTGGACGACGAAACCGCCGCGCTGCGCACCGCGCTCGACACCTACAACGGCGTCAACAAGGCGGAAACGGCGAAACTTCACTGGATCGAACGCACCCGCGAAAAACTGCTCGCCGACGACGCCGCGCTGACCGAGTTCATCCGCCAGCACCCGAACGCCGATCCGCAGCAGGGACGCACGCTGATCCGCAATGCTCGCAAGGAAGCGCAGCAGAGCAAACCACCGCGTTACTTCCGCGAACTGTTCAAGTGGATCAAGAACGCCGACGGCCCGTCCGCCGCGACCGATTCCGACGCTGACGACGCCTTGGAAGACGATGATGACGACCACGACGAGTAATCGGTCGGACAAGGCGGAACAAGTGGAGCGTGCGACGCGGCAGCATGCGGACGAGATCGTGATCGGCCTCGTGTCGATCAGCGACCGCGCGTCCACTGGCGTCTACGAAGACAAAGGTATTCCGGCGCTGCAGGAATGGCTCGGCGCGGCGCTGAGTTCGCCGTGGCAGATCGTCACGCGCCTGATTCAGGACGACGCGGCCACCATTTCAGCCACGCTGATCGAACTGGTCGACGAAGTGGGCTGCGATCTGGTGCTGACCACCGGCGGCACCGGTCCGTCGCGCCGCGACGTGACACCGGAAGCGACACTCGCGGTCGCCACCAAGGAAATGCCGGGTTTCGGCGAGCAGATGCGGCAGATCAGCCTGAATTTCGTGCCGACGGCGATTCTGTCGCGCCAGGTGGCGGTGATTCGCGAAACGGCGGAACACGCGGCGCTGATCATCAATCTGCCGGGTCAGCCGAAGTCGATCAAGGAAACGCTGGAAGGTTTGCGCGATGCGGATGCAGGCGGCGGAAGCGGTGCGGTGAAGGTGCCGGGTATTTTTGCCGCGGTGCCGTATTGCATCGATCTGATCGGCGGTCCGTATGTGGAAACCCATTCCGACGTGGTGAAGGCGTTCCGGCCGAAAAACGCGTTGCGGGCGGCGAAGCAAGGGTAAAGGTGGGCCTCGATCCCGCCTCAGCCTTAGGTCGATGCCCGGTTTTGCGCACTCAAGCCGAAGCTTGAGCTTAATCGCGCAGGTCTGAGCCAGTACGGGTCAAGCGCAGTCAACGAACTGCGCCCTCTCCTTCCGGAAGCGGAAGCATGCGCGGGCGCAGCGAAAAGCCCGCCCGTTATTCCCCAGCGCCCGCCGCATCCGCCGACGCCGGAATCAGGAAGTGCTCGCGGTAGTACTTCAGCTCGTCGATCGACTCGTGAATATCGGCCAGCGCCGTATGCATGGCGCGCTTCTGGAAACCCTTGTAGATAGCCGGCTGCCAGCGGCGGCACAGTTCCTTCAGCGTGCTGACGTCGAGATTGCGGTAATGGAAGAAGCGCTCCAGATCCGGCATCCAGCGCGCCATGAAGCGGCGATCCTGGCAGATCGAGTTGCCGCACATCGGCGATTTGCCCGGCGGCACATAAGCGCCCAGGAACTCGCGAATCTGCTCGGTGGCGTCGGCTTCGCTGACCGTGGAAGCCTTCACACGGTCGATCAGGCCCGAGCGGCCATGCGTGTTCTGATTCCACTGATCCATCCTGGCGAGCGTCTCGTCGCTCTGATGAATCGCCAGCACCGGACCTTCGACCAGGCGGTCGAGCGTCGAATTCGTCACCACCACCGCGATTTCGATGATGCGGTCGGAATCGGGCTCGAGCCCGGTCATTTCCATGTCCAGCCAGACGAGATTCATGTCGCTACGCACGAGCGGCTGGTCGGTGGATGCGAGGATGTCAGTCATGAAGGGCAACCTTGATGGCCAGACAGACGGCGTGCAACCCGCGCGCCTGCCACGGCGAATGTTCGTTTGAGATTGGTTTGAAGCGTTTGGGCCAGTTTGGCCCGCGTTTGGCCTGCGTTTGGCCTTATGCCCCGCCGCGAGGCGGGAAGAAACATATAATTCTCGCATAGATACCACGGAATCCCCGGATGCCTACCCTGTACTTCACCGTTCTGTTCGTCGTCGCCGTCGTGGCGATGGTCGGCACCAAACTGTGGCTCGCGTCGCGGCAGATCCGCTTCGTCGCCGGCCATCGCGAGCAGGTGCCGAGCCAGTTTGCCGGCACCATCGCCCTCACCGCGCACCAACGCGCCGCCGACTACACCGTCGAGCGTACTCGCCTCACCATGATCGAGATCGTCGTCAGCGCCGCCGTGCTGGTCGGCCTCACGCTGCTCGGCGGGGTGCAGGCGCTCGATCTGGCGATCTCCGACTGGCTCGGCCGCAGCTACACCGGCCAGATCGCTTTGGTCGCGGCGGTGATCGCGATCACCAGCGTGATCGATCTGCCGTTCGACTACTACCGGCAGTTCGTGGTCGAACAGCGCTTCGGCTTCAACCGCATGAGCAAGGGCATTTTCTTCGTCGACCGTCTGAAGGGCGTGCTGCTCGGCGCCGCGTTCGGCCTGCCGCTGCTGTTCGTCGTGCTGTGGCTGATGAACCAGGCCGGCAGCCTGTGGTGGCTGTGGACCTGGGTCGTGTGGGTGGCGTTCCAGATGCTCGTGCTGGTGCTGTATCCGTCGTTTATCGCGCCGCTCTTCAACAAGTTCGAACCGCTCAAGGACGAAGCGCTGAAAAGCCGGATCGAAGCGTTGATGCAGCGCTGCGGTTTCGCCGCCAAGGGCCTGTTCGTGATGGACGGCAGCCGCCGCTCCGCGCACGGCAATGCGTACTTCACCGGCTTCGGCGCGGCCAAGCGCATCGTGTTCTTCGACACGCTGCTCGCGCGTCTGTCGGGCAACGAGATCGAAGCCGTGCTCGCGCACGAACTCGGCCACTTCAAGCGCCGTCATGTGATCAAGCGGATGCTCGTCACGTTTGCGATCAGTCTCGCGATGCTCGCCCTGCTAGGCTGGCTCTCCCAATGCGTGTGGTTCTACGAGGGCCTGGGCGTGCGGCCGTCGCTGATCGGCGGCAATAGCGGTCTGGCGCTGGTGCTGTTCTTCCTCGCGCTGCCGGTGTTCCTGTTCTTCGTCACGCCGCTCGGCAGCCTCAGCTCGCGCAAGCACGAGTTCGAAGCGGACGCGTTCGCCGCGACCCAAACCGATGCGCAAGATCTCGTCAACGCACTCGTCAAACTGTATGAGGACAACGCGTCGACGCTGACGCCCGATCCGCTCTATACCGCGTTCTATTACTCGCATCCGCCGGCGTCGCAGCGGATCGACCGACTGTTGCGTCACGCATGAGCGGCCGCTCCCCGAAGGCCAAGCAAGCCCCGTCCGCCGCGCGCGTAGGCGGCCTCGTGATCGCCGCGCATGGCCGTCACTACCTGGTTGCGCCGGAAGACGGCGGCCCGATGCTCCAGTGCTTCCCGCGCGGCAAGCGCAGCGAAGTCGCGGTGGGCGATCGCGTGCTTTACGAAATGACCTCGGCCGATCAAGGCGTGATCGTCGAGATCGGCGAACGGCGCAATCTGCTATATCGCTCGGATCAGTACAAGTCGAAACTCTTTGCGGCGAATCTCGATCAACTGCTGATCGTGCTCGCCACCGAACCGCGCTTCAGCGAAGATCTGCTCGGGCGCGCGCTGGTCGCGGCCGAAGCGAACGAGTTGAAGCCGCTGATCGTGCTGAACAAGACCGACGTGACGGCCGAACTCGAGGGCGCGCGCAAGCGGCTCGAATCGTATCGGGCGCTCGACTACACGGTCGTGGAAGTGTCGATCCGGACGCAGCCCGAGGCAGCCCTCGCTGTCTTGACCGAACATCTGCAGGGGCATTCCACCTTGCTGCTCGGCCAGTCCGGCATGGGCAAATCCACGCTGGTGAATCTGCTGATTCCGGACGCCGAAGTCGCCACGCGCGAAATCTCGACCGCGTTGAACAGCGGCCGTCATACCACGACGTTCACGCGGCTTTATCCGTTGCCGGATCTCGGTGGCAGCGGCAAGCGCGGTGTGTTGATCGACTCGCCGGGCTTCCAGGAATTCGGTTTGCATCATCTGACCGAAGGCCGGCTCGAACGTGCGTTCCCCGAGTTCAGGCCGCTGCTTGCGAACTGCCGGTTCTATAACTGCCATCATTTGCAGGAACCGGGCTGCGCGATTCTCGAAGCGGTCGCCGACGGCAGCATCCGTCACGAACGGCATGCGCTGTACGCGCAACTCGTGCACGAAGCCAGTCAGATCGTGCGCTGACATGAGGCTGATGCGCGCGCCGAATCTGATCATCGGACAGCACTGGGTGAATCTGCTCGAGACTGCGGGTATTCGTTGCGAGTTGCACAACCGGTATCTGAACGGCGCGCTCGGGGATATTCCGGCGGATCAGTGCGCGCCTGAATTGTGGCTTGTGGATGAGCGCGACGAAGCGATGGCGCGGCGGTTGATCGAGGCGGCGTCGCGGGGCCGGCGGTGGGGTCGCCTTCGTGGCGGTGCCATGCGTGCGCTGAAATGCTCGAGGCGCAGTTTACGGTGTGCTGGCAGTGTGGGACGGCGCGGGATCCGTTGGATGGGTGAATGAATGAGTGAATAAAAAAACCGGGCGATTGCCCGGTTTTTTTATGCTCCACGCTCTACGTGACGCTGGAGTCGCCTTGCGTGACCTTGCTTGGGTGTTAAGCCAACCACACCGCGATTGTCAGCATCAACAACAGAATCATCCACAGCACCACCGCACGCCACACCAGCCCCACCGCCGATTGCAACGTGCGCGGCGTGCAGTCGTCGCCGACCTGCATCGGACCGCCGTCGCCGGTGGTCAGCGCGTCGAGGCTGGAGGGTTCCGCCAACGGCCCGCTCAACCGCGCGCCCAACGCACCGCTGCCCGCCGCGAGCAAGACGCCGTCGTTAGCATCCGGCCACTGACGCGCATGGTTGCGCCATGCATAAATCGCGTCTTCGAAATTGCCGACAATCGCAAAGCCCAGCGACGTCAGTCGCGCCGGCACCCAGTCGATCACGAAAAACGCACGCTGCGCGAAGCTCGAAAACGCGGCGGTCCGATCGTCGACCGGCCGCGCCCACGTGCGCGCCAGATATTCGGCGATGCGATACAGCACCGCGCCCGCCGGGCCGACCGGAATCAGGAACCAGAAGAACACGCCGAACACGTGACGATGTGACGCCACCACCGCATGAATCAGCGTGTGACGCACGATTTCGCTGACGGGCATGTCCACGGTATCGAGCCCGGTCCATTCATTCAGGATTTCACGCGCACGCGGCACGTCGTCGTTATTCAACGCGAGGTGGATGTCGGTGAAGTAATGGCTGAACTGCCGGAAGCCGAGCGTGAAGTACAGCACCGCGACGTTCCACAGGAACGCGAGCGCAAAGTGAATGTGATAGAGCACGTAGTAGACGAGCGCGACGGCCAGCGTCCACGGCACCACCACCACGAGCCAGGCGAGCAAGCCATGCCTGGGCTTGCCGGCATCGAATCCGTGCGCCGCCGACTCCGCATGGTATTGAAGCAGCGCGGACACCGGATTGTTCGGCGACAGCGCGCGCACCTGTTCAATGATCAGAGCCAGCAATACGGAGAAAAAAGTCATGCGATGCGCCGTGCTTTTCGAGTTTTTACGATTGATTTATAACGATAGCACAGGGTCGGATGCCACTGAGCGAGGACGTTGACAAACACCCAACAAGTGCACAACCCGCAGCGATTCAAGCCGCAAGAAAGCGATAAAAATTGCGCAGCATGGCCGCCGTCGCGCCCCAGATGAAATGGTGGCCACCAACCGGATTGCCGCTCTCGTCACCCGCCTCCGTCTCCGCCGACGCCGCACGCGGGTACGGCATCGCGAAGAAACGGCGCTCGCCGCCTTCGTAGCGAAAGATACGCTCTTCGTGATTCGCGGGGTCCATCAGAAAAGCGAGCGGCACCTCGAAGACTTCGGCGACTTCGAGCGCATCCGCTTTCAACGCGAACGGCGGATGCACCAGACCAATGACCGGTGTCACGCGAAATCCGGTGCCCGTCAGATAGTCGGGCAACGCACCGAGAATTTCAACACGCGACGGCGCAAGACCCACCTCTTCCTGCGCTTCGCGCAGTGCAGTGGCGGTGGCGTCGGCATCGAAAGGTTCGTGACGGCCGCCCGGGAAACTCACCTGGCCGGCGTGGTCGTTCAGATGGTCGGCACGTTGGGTCAACAACACGGTGAGGCCGTGCTCGCGAACCACTAGCGGCACCAGCACCGCGGCAACACGGGGATCGACGTGCGTATCGCGCCAGGGCGCTTCGATGATCGGCTCGGGCGCCCACGAAAGACGCTGCTCGAACCGTGCTCGCAAGCCATCGGGCGTGAGACGCCCGCCAGCCACCGGCGGCAGATCGGCGCCTGTTGCGACAACAGGCAAGGTTTCGGGCTCAAAGACGGGGCGGATCAACGGGTCTCTCGAATAGGCGGAAGGGGGCGTGCCGCTATTTTGACCTGGCAAACAAAAAAGCACCCGCGAGGGGTGCTTTTTCTTACAGCATTTACGCTTGGGAAGCAGCGCGGTCTTTCGAGACCAGCTTTTCCTTGATCCGGGCCGACTTGCCCGAACGGTCGCGCAGGTAGTACAGCTTCGCGCGACGCACGTCGCCACGACGCTTCACAACGATGCTTGCCAGCAGCGGCGAGTACGTCTGGAACGTACGCTCGACGCCTTCGCCCGACGAAATCTTACGGACGATGAACGACGAATTCAGACCACGGTTACGCTTGGCGATCACGACGCCTTCGTAAGCCTGAACACGCTTACGCGTACCTTCAACCACGTTCACGCTGACGATCACCGTATCGCCGGGGGCGAATGCGGGGATAGTCTTCTCGCCGAGGGCGCGGCCAATTTCTTCCTGCTCGAGTATTGCAATCAGATTCATCACTGACTCCTAGGTCCATCTTGTCGGCGTTCGTACCTGCTTTGCGCCAAGTTGCCTTGTTACGCTCCGCTACGGCCCCGATAGAGGATGGGTTCACATCTGGCGCCGTACACGCATGTGCGGCGCCGCCTGGTGTCCGCTCGAAAGACCGCAGGCTTTACGCCTTCGACTCTTCCTTCGCGAGACTCGTAAGCCATGCCTCGTCGGCACGGCTCAACATCTTGTTCTTTCTGGCCTTCACGATCAGATCGGGCCGCTTGTTCCGCGTGTTGCGCAACGCTTCACGCCGACGCCACGCCTCGATTTCCGCATGATGGCCGCCGAGCAGCACATCGGGTACACGCACGCCGTCATATTCTTCGGGACGCGTGTAATGCGGACAATCCAGCAGCACATCGACGAAACTGTCCTGCACCGCCGACTGCGAGTCGTTCAGCACGCCGGGCAACTGACGCACCACGGCATCCATCAACGCCATGGCGGGCAATTCACCGCCCGACAGCACGAAGTCGCCAAGGCTGACCTCTTCGTCGACGACACGGTCGAGCAAACGCTGGTCGATCGCTTCGTAACGGCCGCACAACAGGATCAGACCGGGCTCTGCAGCGAACTGCATGACACGGTCGTGATTCAGCGTAGCGCCTTGCGGTGACATCATCACGACACGCGGAGCGCCAATACCCTGCTCCGCCTGCGCCGCTTTCGCCGCGCCGATCGCGTCTTCGAGCGGTTTGGCCAGCATGACCATGCCGGGTCCACCGCCGTATGGGCGATGGTCGATCGTGCGGTAGTTGTCGGTCGTGAAATCGCGCGGATTCCACGTACGCAACCCGTAGCGCTCCTGCTTGGCCGCCCGGCTGGTGATACCCCAGTCGGTCAGCGCGCGAAACATGTCGGGAAAGAGCGTGACGACATCGAACTGCATCGCTCTCTCCGTTCAGCGAATGATTTAGTAATCAGCTTCCCAGTCGACGGTAATCAGCCTGGCCGTCTGGTCCACTGTTTTGACAAAGACGCCAACGAACGGGATCAAACGCTCGCCGGTAACCGGCTTGCCGCTTTTGTCGGTAGCCGGATATTCGATACGCAACACCGAGTGCGCACCGTTGTCGATCATGTCTGCAACCTTGCCGAGATGGACCCCGGCAACGTTCACCACATCCAGGCCGAGCAGGTCGACCCAGTAGAATTCGTCGGCTTCGAGAGCCGGAAATTCGCTGCGGCTGATATAGATACGCGTACCGCGCATTGCCAGCGCCACGTCACGATCAGCGACGCCACCCAGTTGGGCAACCACACTGTCGCTGTGCGTTTTCGCCTGCAACGACGGCGCCGACTTGCGCTCATGGCCTTGCATCAGCCACCAGCGCTTCGCGCTCAGCAAAGCGTCGCCGCCATGCCCGGCATCCGCGTGAGCGGCTACCTTGACCCAGCCTTTAAGGCCGTAAGCATCGACGATTTTGCCGACCTCGACCAAATCGGCCGGCCAGCTTTCCGCCGTTTCCGGGCGCATTTCTGCAGCACCAGAAGCAACGGGTACGACCTCGGCTTTCGCCTTGCCCTCGGCTTTTTCGACCGGCTTGCGGACGAATGCACCGAACGGCGCCTGATCAGACGTCTTGGCGCGCGAAGTGGCCTTGGCGCGACCTGAACTGCCGGAATCACGCTCAGACATGATTGAACCTCGCGGCTAACTTCGACGCCTGTTTCAGCAAAACACTTTGCGCATCGGACTGCTCACGCAGACTGCGCGAGCCGCCGGCCGAACCGACGACGACACACATGCTAGCTACCATTAAGCAGCCGGCTGCGCCTTTTGCGCTTCTTTCACGAGACGCTCGACGGTCGGCGACAGTTGCGCGCCAACACCTTGCCAGTACGTCAGGCGATCTTGAGCGATACGCAGCGACTCACCCTTCGTAGCGACCGGGTTGTAGAAACCAACGCGTTCGATGAAGCGGCCGTCACGACGGTTACGCGAATCGGTTGCGACGATGTTGTAGAACGGGCGCTTCTTGGAGCCGCCACGAGCCAAGCGGATGATGACCATACTAGAATCCTTGAAAACCGGGGTTCGGAACGACTGAAACACGCGATTATAGCGGGAAACCGACGCCATAACAAACACTTACGGGGATAAACTGAGGAACGAGGTTGCGCCGCCCATCCTGAAACGGGCCTCGGACCCCGCCGAAACGCCCGCATTACCTGACGGAGCGCCTGTGAAACTCCTGCCGCCGATTGCGTTTTTGCCCGCCTTTTTTGCCGTTCGCGTGTGGTTTGCCGGTTTGCTGGCGCGCGCCTTACGTTGTCGAAGCACCGTGCACGCCGTTGCGGGCGTGTTGCTCGCTGGACAGACCCTCGGCGCCCTCGCCGCGTTGCCGGTCGAACGGATAAAACTGCCGCCGGGCTTCCGCATCGAGGTGCTGTCGGACGCGGTGCCCAGCGCGCGGGCCATGGCGTTCTCGCCGCAAGGCGTTCTCTATATAGGCAGCCTCGACGGTCACGTCTACGCGCTCGAATTGCAGAATGGCCACGTGACAGCCCGGCATGTCATCGCTTCGGGCCTGGAAATGCCGGCGGGCGTGGCCTGGCGGGACGGTGCGCTGTATGTGTCCGCGGTGTCGAAAATCTTGCGCTACGACGCGATCGACAGTCATCTGAACGATCCGCCCAAGCCGGTGGTGATTACCGACTCCCTGCCTACGGAAACGCATCACGGCTGGAAATTCATCGCGTTCGGCCCGGACGGCAAGCTGTATGTACCGCAGGGCGCGCCCTGCAATGTGTGCCTGAAGGATCGCGACCGGTACGGGTTGATCGGCCGGATGGACCCGGACGGCAGCCATTACGAGGTCATCGCGCGCGGCATCCGCAATTCGGTCGGTTTCGCATGGCATCCGGCGACGCATGAACTGTGGTTCACCGACAACGGTCGCGACCTGTTGGGCGACGACGTCCCGGACGACAAGCTGAACCGCGCGCCGCGAGTCGGCATGGACTTCGGCTTTCCTTACTGCCATGGCGGCGACACACCCGATCCCGAATTCGGCAAGGACCATCCGTGCAGCGCGTTCACCCCGCCGGTGGTCAAACTAGGCGCTCACGTCGCCTCGCTCGGCATGCGCTTTTATAACGGTTCGATGTTTCCCGCCGCGTATCGGGACAATATTTTCATTGCCGAGCACGGTTCGTGGAATCGCAGCAAGAAGGTCGGTTACCGCGTTGTGCGGGTGATCACCGACCCGGACGGCCGCGACGCTCATCAGGAAGTCTTTGCCGAAGGCTGGCTTCAGCCCGGCGAAGCGGTGTGGGGCCGCCCGGCCGACGTGTTGCCGATGCCCGACGGCTCGCTTCTGATCAGCGACGATTACGCCGGCGCGGTCTATCGCGTGATTTATTCAGGGCCGGCGTCCTGAAACGTGCGCCGCCACCGGGCGGGCGTAGAATGCGCGTCGGTCCGCGCCCTTCGGCGCGCCGCATCTTTCGACCGCCTGCTACTGCACGCTACTGCTCGCTACCGTCCGCCACTCTAACCTCGCCTACATGTCCACCCTTGCTTCGGCTTCCCCGCGCTTCAGATCCAAGACGATTACCGCCGCGCTGGCCTTTTTCTTCGGTAGTCTCGGCGCCCACCGCTTCTATCTTTATGGCACGCGCGACATTTACGGCTGGGCGCACCTGATCGGCACGCTGATCGGCATTCCGGGCGCCATGCTGGTGGTAGCCAGCGAGCGGGCCTCGATGCTCGGTTGGGTACTGGCATTTTTCGGCGCCGTTTCGCTGCTCTCCGCGTTTCTCGCCGCGATCGTCTACGGGCTGCGGCCGGATGAAAAGTGGGACGCGCAATTCAATGCGCAAACCCAGCGCCAAAGCCGCTCCGGTTGGACGGTGATCTTTATCGTGATCTTTTCGCTACTGATCGGCGCATTTTTGCTGATGACCGGTCTCGCCATCTCTTTCCAGACCTATTTCGAAGGTCAGGTGCAAGCGGCCAAGGCGCTGTCCCAGTAACCACCCTTCGGTTGCGCGCGGCGCTAAAAAAGATCCAGTTGAGGATTGGCCCGCGCTGGCGGCTCGGCCCGCGTCGGCGTGACCTGCCGGAAGTGCGACATATCCAGAATGCCGTGATCGCGCCGGTTTAATCCCAGGCGGCGCACGGCCTTATGGAATCGCTGCTTGAGCAGGTCCGCCCACAAACCTTCGCCCTTCATGCGAGTGGCGAAATTCGCGTCGTAATCCTTGCCGCCGCGCATATCGCGCACTCGACTCATAACCCTGTCCGCGCGATCGGGGAAATTCGCCGCGAGCCAGTCTTTAAATAGCGGCGCGACCTCCCACGGCAGACGCAACACGATATAGCTCGCGTTGCTTGCGCCCGCTTCCGCACAGGCCTCCAGCACACGCTCCATGTCCGGCTCCGTGACGAACGGAATGACCGGCGCAATGCTCACGCCGACCGGAATCCCCGCCTCGCTCAACGTGCGGATGGCGCGCAGCCGCCGCGACGGCGTGGCCGCGCGAGGTTCGAGCGTGCGCGCGATCTCCGAGTCCAGCGTGGTGATGGTAATAGCGGCCATGAATTGACCGCGCGCCGCCATGGGCGCAAGCAGATCGATATCGCGTTCGATCAGCGACGATTTGGTGATCGCCGCGAACGGATGGTTGCGCTCGCTCAGCACCTCGATAACCCGGCGCGTGATGCGCAAGTCACGCTCGACGGGCTGCCACGCGTCCGTATTCACGCCGAGCGCGATCGGCTCCGGCACGTAAGACTTCTTCGACAATTCCCGTTCGAGCAGTTCCGGCGCGTTGATCTTCGCGTAGATCCGGCTCTCGAAATCGAGCCCCGGCGACAAACCCAAATAACTATGCGTAGGCCGCGCGAAACAGTAGATGCAGCCATGCTCGCAACCGCGATACGGGTTCAGCGACACGCTGAACGGAATATCCGGCGACGCATTGTGCGTGAGGATGGTCTTGGCCCGCTCCTCGAACACTTGTGTACGCAAGACCTTGGGCTCGCCGTCGTCGTCTTCTTCCGGGACCGAAACCGCTAGCCAGCCGTCGTCGACCGCTTCGCGCTGGTCGACTTCGTAGCGGCCTTGCAGATTCGTCACCGCGCCGCGCCCTTTGCGGGGCGTCGGTGGGGCGACCGGAAATTCAGGAACGGAGTCGAAGTCGGGATCGGATTGGGTCACGGCTGAAGAGCACGCAGAACGCAGGGCGGGTCAAAACAAAAAACGGCGCAAAACACCTGTATAAATATACAGTGTTTGCGCCGTTTGTCGAGTCCCGCCAAGCCGTGAAGCACTGCCTAAACCGCCGGCTAATCCCCCACCGCGATCGTCAGTGTTTCCTTGATCTCTTCCATCACCACGTAACTCTTCGACTGCACGGCGCCGGGCAACTGCAACAGGATGTCCCCCAGCAGTTTTCGGTAATCGGCCATCTCGCCGATACGCGCCTTGATCAGATAGTCGAAATCGCCCGACACCAGATGGCACTCCAGCACCTCGGGGATCTTCTGCACCTCGCGGCGGAACTGGTCGAACATGTTGCCGCTTTTGTGATCCAGCGTGATCTCGACGAACACCAACAGCGCCGCGCCCAGTTCAGCCGGATTCACGCGCGCGTGATAGCCGGTGATCACGCCGTCGCGCTCCATCCGCTTGACCCGCTCGATGCACGGGGTGACCGACAGTCCAACCTGCTCGGCGAGGTCTTTCATGGCCATCCGGCCGTCCTGTTGCAGCAGGCGCAGGATCTTGTGATCGAGTTTGTCGAGGGACCGGACCGGTTGGCGCTGTGTACGCATGGTGTATTTGCTGAAAATCTTGAAAATACAATAACAAAACCTACCTGACTGTTAATAGTATAGCGGTTAACACTGGGCGACCCGCGTTGCACCTCGTGAATCGAATGAATGCCAACGAATCGACGCACGCGGCACCCATCCAACCTCTATTGAACAGTCGGAGCAGTTATGCGAGTCGTCGTTTTGGGCAGTGGCGTCGTCGGGGTGACGAGCGCGTATTACCTGGCGCGCGCGGGTCACGAAGTGACCGTGATCGATCGCGAAGCCGGCCCGGCGCTCGAAACCAGCTTTGCCAACGCCGGCCAGATCTCGCCGGGCTACGCGTCGCCGTGGGCCGCGCCGGGCGTGCCGCTGAAGGCCGTCAAGTGGATGTTCCAGAAGCACGCGCCGCTGGCGATCCGCCTCGACGGCACGCAATTCCAGTTGCAATGGATGTGGCAGATGCTGCAGAACTGCACGTCGTCGCGTTATGCGGTGAACAAGGGCCGCATGGTGCGCCTCGCCGAATACAGCCGCGACTGCCTGCAGGCGCTGCGCGCCGAAACGGGCATTCAGTACGAAGGCCGCACCGGCGGCACGCTGCAGGTGTTCCGTACGCAGCAGCAGTTCGACGGCGCCGCGAAAGACATCGCCGTGCTGCAGGAAGCCAACGTGCCGTATGAACTGCTGTCGGCGGCCGAACTCGCGCAAGCCGAGCCGGCGCTCGCCGCCGTGTCGCACAAACTGACCGGCGGCCTGCGCCTGCCGGGCGACGAAACCGGCGACTGCCAGATGTTCACCACGCGCCTCGCCGCGCTGGCCGAGCAACTGGGCGTCAAATTCCGCTACAACACGCCGATCGACGCACTCGCCATGGCGGGCGACCGCATTGCCGGCGTGCAATGCGGCAGTGAACTGGTGCGCGCGGATTCGTTCGTCGTCGCGCTGGGTTCGTACTCGACCAAATTCCTGTCCGGCCTCGTGAAGATTCCGGTCTACCCGCTCAAGGGTTATTCGATCACCGCGCCGATCGTCAACGCAGCGGCTGCGCCGATCTCCACCGTGCTCGACGAAACCTACAAGATCGCGATCACGCGTTTCAACGACCGGATTCGCGTGGGCGGCATGGCCGAGATCGTCGGCTTCGACAAATCGCTGCGTCAGGCGCGTCGCGAAACGCTGGAACTGTGCGTGAACGATCTGTTCCCGGGCGGCGGCGACACGTCGAAGGCAAGCTTCTGGACCGGCCTGCGCCCCATGACGCCGGACGGCACGCCGATCGTCGGCCGTACGCCGGTGCCGAATCTGTTCCTGAACACGGGTCACGGCACGCTGGGCTGGACCATGTCGTGCGGCTCGGGCCAGTTGCTGGCCGACGTGATGTCGGGTAAGCAACCGGTCATCAAGGCGGACGATCTGTCGGTGCATCGCTATCTGGGCGAGACCGCCGGTGCGCATCGTCCGGCTTATGCCTAAGGTTTAACCACGCTTCGCGAGAGCGGTTGCGCTGGCGGGTCGTTGGACTTTGCCTGCGCGAAAAAAAGCGCCCCGAGGGGCGCTTTTTTCATGCCGACGCGTTACGCGTAGTCAAACCACGTCAAAACTGATCGTCCGACAAAGCCAGCACGCTCTCGCCACCCTTCGCGCTGACAATCGACGCCTCGAACGCCGACGCCAGCGGCAACACATGCTCCGCGTAGAACTGCGCGGTCGCGATCTTCGCACCGTAAAACGCCGGATCTTCGTCGCGCTTCTGAGTGGCCGCCAGCAACGCACGCGCCATCTGCCAGCCGCCCAGCACCACGCCCGCCAGTTTCAGATACGGCACGCTGCCGGCAAACACCGCGTTCGGATCGGCCTTGGTATTGGCCAGCACGTAGTCCACCGCCGAGCTCAACGCGTCGTGGCCTTGCGCCAGATACTTCTTCATCGAGTCGAACGCCGGGCCCTGTTGCGCGCCGAGCGCTTCGACCGTGCGCGCCATGTCGGCGAGCAGCGACTTCGCAACCTTGCCGCCGTCGCGCAGCGTCTTGCGGCCGATCAGGTCGTTCGCCTGAATCGCGGTCGTGCCTTCGTAGATCGGCAGAATGCGCGCGTCGCGGTAGTACTGCGCCGCGCCGGTTTCTTCGATAAAGCCCATGCCGCCGTGCACCTGCACGCCGAGGCTCGTCACGTCGATGGAAAGCTCCGTGCTCCAGCCCTTCACGATCGGCACGAGGAATTCGTAAATCGCCTGATGCTCGGCACGCGTCGCTTCGTCAGGATGACGATGCGCGATGTCGCAATGCCCTGCCGCCACATAAGCCAGCGCGCGCGAGGCTTCGGTGAGGCCGCGCATCGTCGCGAGCATGCGGCGCACGTCCGGATGCTGGATGATCGCGACCGACTGCTTCGCGGAGCCATCCACCGGACGGCTCTGCACGCGATCTTTCGCATACGCGACCGCCTTCTGATACGCGCGATCCGACACGCCCACGCCCTGCATGCCAACCGCGAAACGCGCCGCGTTCATCATGATGAACATGTACTCGAGGCCGCGATTTTCTTCGCCGATCAGATGCCCGATCGCGCCGCCGTGGTCGCCGAATTGCAGCACCGCGGTCGGGCTCGCCTTGATGCCGAGCTTGTGTTCGATCGACACACAATGCACGTCGTTGCGCTCGCCGAGCGAACCGTCTTCATTGACGAGAAACTTCGGCACGATAAAGAGCGAGATACCCTTCACGCCTTCCGGCGCATTTGGCGTGCGCGCCAGCACGAGATGGGCGATGTTCTTCGCCATATCGTGCTCGCCCCACGTGATGAAAATCTTCGTGCCGAACACCTTGAAAGAACCGTCGCCCTGCGGCTCGGCGCGCGTGCGCACGAGCGCCAGGTCGGAACCGGCTTGCGGCTCGGTCAGGTTCATCGTGCCGGTCCATTCGCCGGAAATCAGCTTGGGCACGTAGGTTTGTTTTTGCGCTTCGGTGCCGGCGGTGAGCAGCGCTTCGATCGCGCCGTCGGTCAGCAGCGGGCAGAGCGCGAACGACAGATTCGACGCATTGAGCATCTCGATGCAAGGCGTGGCGATCAGCTTCGGCAGCCCCTGGCCTTCGTATTCAACCGGATGCTGCAAACCTTGCCAGCCGCCTTCTCCGAACTGGCGAAACGCCTCCTTGAAGCCGGGCGTCGCGGTGACCACGCCGTCTTTCCAGCTGCTCGGATTGCGATCGCCTTCGACGTTCAGCGGCGCCAGCACTTCGCCGCACAGTTTCGCCGACTCGTCGAGCACGGCCTGGGCCGTGTCGAAGTTAGCGTCTTCGAAGCCCGGCAGCGTCGCGATTTCGTCGAGACCGGCCAGTTCTTTCATCACGAACAGCATGTCCTTGATGGGCGCCGTATAGCTCATTTCAGTTCTCCTCCTGTCTTCGATATAAAAAGGGCGCTGGACTTGATCGGTCCCGCGCCCTTCGCTGTTGCTGCCAGACGCCTTGTAGACGGCGCTGCGGCGTTTAGCCGAGTTCGCTCACGAGCTCCGGCACGACCGTGAACAGATCGCCCACCAGACCGTAATCGGCGACGCTGAAAATCGGCGCTTCCGGGTCTTTGTTGATCGCGACGATGACCTTCGAGTCTTTCATGCCGGCCAGATGCTGGATCGCACCCGAGATGCCGACCGCCACGTACAGTTGCGGCGCGACGATCTTGCCGGTCTGGCCGACCTGATAGTCGTTCGGCACGAAGCCCGCGTCGACCGCTGCGCGCGATGCGCCGAGCGCTGCGTTCAGCTTGTCGGCCAGCGGTTCGAGCACCTTGGTGTAGTTCTCGCCGTTGCCCAGACCGCGGCCACCCGAGACAATGATCTTCGCCGACGTCAGTTCCGGACGGTCCAGCTTCGTCACTTCACGGCTCACGAACTGCGAGATGCCGCTGTCTGCCGCTGCGTCGATCTTCTCGACCGCTGCGCTGCCGCCTTCGGCTGCGACCGGATCGAAACCGGTGGAACGCACCGTGACGACCTTGATCGGGTCAGCCGATTGCACCGTGGCGATCGCGTTGCCGGCGTAGATCGGGCGCTCGAACGTGTCGGCCGAGTCAACTGCCGTGATGTCGCTGATCTGCGCGACGTCGAGCTTTGCGGCGATACGCGGCGCAACGTTCTTGCCGTACGCGGTGGCGGGCGCCAGGATGTGCGTGTAGTTCTTCGCGATGGTCAGCACCGTCGCTTCGACGTTTTCCGCGAGACCCGCTTCGAGTTGCGGTGCGTCGGCGAGCAGCACTTTGCTGACGCCAGCGATCTTCGCTGCCGCATCCGCTGCTGCTTGCGCGTTGTGACCCGCCACCAGCACGTGAATATCCCCGCCGATCTTCTGCGCGGCGGCAATCGTGTTCAGCGTCGCGGCTTTAATCGACGCGCCGTCGTGTTCTGCAATAACCAGATTCGTCATTTCGTCTGTCTCCGCGTTTCTCTTAAAGCACCTTGGCTTCAGTCTTCAGCTTCTCGACCAGCGTCTTCACGTCCGGCACCTTCACACCGGCGGAACGCTTGGGCGGCTCGACGACTTTCAGCGTCTTCAGGCGCGGCGACACATCAACGCCGAGGTCTTCCGGCTTGATCGTTTCCAGCGGCTTTTTCTTCGCCTTCATGATGTTCGGCAGCGTCACGTAGCGCGGCTCGTTCAGGCGCAGGTCGGTCGTGATCACGGCCGGCAGCGTCAGCGATAGCGTTTCCGCGCCGCCATCCACTTCGCGCGACACCGTTGCCTTACCGTCAGCCACGACCACCTTCGACGCGAACGTTGCTTGCGGCAGATTCGCCAGCGCAGCCAGCATCTGGCCGGTCTGGTTCGAATCGTCGTCGATAGCCTGCTTGCCGAGGATGACCAGCTGCGGCTGTTCCTTGTCGACCAGCGCCTTCAGCAGCTTGGCGACCGCCAGCGGCTGCAGTTCTTCGTTCGACTCGATCAGGATCGCGCGGTCCGCGCCGATCGCCAGCGCCGTACGCAGCGTTTCCTGCGATTGCGTCACGCCGCACGACACGGCGATCACTTCCGTCGCCACGCCCGCTTCGCGCAGACGCACGGCTTCTTCCACCGCGATTTCGTCGAACGGATTCATCGACATCTTCACGTTCGCGATGTCGACACCCGTGCCGTCCGATTTGACTCGAACTTTCACGTTGTAATCGACCACTCTCTTCACTGGCACCAGGATTTTCATGCACACGCTCCAAAGTTACGAATACGTCAACCCAGCGAACATTATAGCGACTGCCCTTACGGCAGCCGCGTCGCGGGCGCTCTAGCAGGAGGATATCGCTCCTCAGCGGCGTGACGGCAATAACGAACGATCGTTCTATTTTAATCTCGAAAAAACCCGGGTGACAACCCCGGGTCCCGATCTACGACTCTAATTTTGCATTGCCGTCGTGTCTTACTACGTTTGACTTACTACGTATGGGGGATGCCGGATCACCACGCGGTGATCACCGACCCACCGAATTTCGTGGCCACGAACTGCTTCACTTCCGGCGAATGGTACGCCGAGACCAGCTTGGCGACCCAAGGCTTGTCCTTGTCTTCCGCGCGGATCGCGATGATGTTCACGTACGGACCCTTCGGGTCTTCGGCGGCGATCGCGTCCTTCTTGGGATTCAGGCCGGCTTCCATCGCGAAGTTGGTGTTGATCGCGGCGGCGTCCACGTCGTTGAGCGAACGCGGAATCTGCGCGGCGTCGAGTTCGACGATCTTCAGTTTGCGCGGATTGTCGACGATGTCGAGCGGCGTCGCCTTCAGGCCGGCATCGGCGCGCAGTTTCACCAGACCCTGCTTTTGCAGCAACAACAGCGCCCGGCCGCCGTTGGTCGGATCGTTCGGCACGGCGATCTTCGCGCCCGGCTGCAACTCGGCGAGCGTCTTCACTTTCTTCGAATAGATGCCCATCGGGTACGTGACCGTATCGGCGATACGGATCAGCTTGTAGCCGCGGTCCTTCACCTGCGCCTGCAAGTACGGGTCGTGCTGGTAACTGTTCGCGTCCAGATCGCCGGCGGCGAGCGCGGCGTTCGGCTGCACGTAGTCGGCAAATTCGATGATCTTGATGTTCAGACCGTTCTTTGCCGCGACCGTCTTCACGACTTCCATGATCTGCGCGTGCGGACCGCCGGTGACGCCGACCTTGATCGAGTCTTCGGCGCGAGCCGCACTGGCGGCGAACAGCGACGCGGCGCCGAGCAGGGCGGCGAGCTTGAGAACCAAACGACGTTGCATGATGGACCTTTCCAAACCTGATGATGCTGTTGTTATTTATGGCTCAAACGACGCACGAGCCAATCCCCGAACGACTGCACCAGTTGCACGAAGACGATCAGGATCACGACGACCGTCAACATCACTTCCGGCAAAAACCGCTGATACCCGTAACGAATGCCCAGATCGCCGAGACCGCCGCCGCCGATCGCGCCGGCCATCGCCGAATAGCCGACCAGCGAGACGAACGTGATCGTCAACCCGGCCACCACGCCCGGCAACGATTCCGGCAACAGCACCTTGAAGACGATCTGGCTGGTGGTCGCGCCCATGGCCTGCGCGGCTTCGATCAGCCCGCGGTCGACTTCGCGCAGCGCGGTTTCCACCAGACGCGCGATGAACGGCGCGGCGGCGATCGTCAGCGGCACCACGGCGGCCATCGTGCCGATCGACGAACCGACGATCAGACGCGTGAACGGAATCACCGCGACCAGCAGGATGATGAACGGCGTCGAACGCACCGCATTGACGATCACGCCCATCACGCGATTCACCGCGATGTTCTGCAACACGCCCTGACGATCGGTCAGGTACAGCAACACGCCGAGCGGCAAGCCCACCGCTGCGCCGACCAGTCCGGAAATGCCCACCATCACGAGCGTTTCCCAGAACGACTGGACGAACATATCGAACATTTCACTCAACATACGAGAGCTCCTCCACCACCACACCCTGTTCGCGCAGATACGTCAGCGCCTGCGCCACCTTCACCGGTTCACCGCCCGCGAGCACCGCGAGCGAGCCGAACGTCTGCCCCTGGATCTCGTCGATCTGGCCGTGCAGGATGTTGAAGTCGAGTTCGAAGCGGCGAATCGTCTCCGACAGAATTGGCTGGTCGACGCCCGAGCCGGTGAACGCCAGACGCAGCAAATGGCCGCTGCCGGTTTTCAGGCGTTCGGCAACGCGCGCTTTCATGGCGGGCGGCAGTTCCTGCGCGATCACGTCGCCGATCAAGGCGCGCGTGACTTCGTGGTGCGGTTGCAGGAACACGTCGATGACTTTGCCCTCTTCGACCACACGGCCGGCGTCCAGCACCGCGACGCGGTCGCAGACCTGCTTGATCACGTCCATCTGGTGGGTGATCAGCACGATCGTCAGGTTCAGTTCGCGATTGATGCGTTTGAGCAGGTCGAGAATCGCGCGGGTGGTTTCGGGATCGAGCGCGGAGGTAGCCTCGTCGGAGAGCAGCACTTTCGGCTTGCTCGCCAACGCACGCGCGATACCGACGCGCTGCTTCTGGCCGCCGCTGATCTGCGCCGGATAACGGTCTTTCTGCGCCGACAGGCCGACCAGCTCGAGCAGCGGCAGCACGTTCGCTTCGATTTCGGCGCGTTTCATGCCGGCGAGTTCGAGCGGCAGCGCGACGTTCTCGTACACGGTACGCGACGACAGCAGGTTGAAGTGCTGGAAGATCATGCCGATTTCACGGCGCGCCTCGCGCAGTTGCGCGGCGGGCAGCGTGGTCAGATCGCGGCCGTTGACGACGATATTGCCCTCGGACGGGCGCGTCAGCAGATTGAGGGTGCGGACGAGCGTGCTCTTGCCCGCGCCGCTTCGGCCGATGATGCCGAACACTTCACCCGCCGGAATCGACAGATTGACGTTGTGCAGCGCCTCGACCCAGCCCCGGGGTCCGGCGAAACGCTGGGAGATATTGCGTATTTCGATCATGGAAAAACGAAACGGCGGAGTTTGTCTGCGAGCGTGGTGTGCTCCGGACAAGCGGCCGCCGTTGCTTTTATTGGGATTTGAGGCCGCAATTCTACCGCAGCGGCGTCATTCCCTTTAATAATCAATTGCGCGCTTTTTATAACCTGAGAGCATTAGAGACCTGCCCGGTACGGGATGCTCGCGTGCGTCGCGTGGCAGCGACTATGATCGGGCGGAACAAAATCAGGATAAGACAGCGGCCATGGAGACATCCCAAAACAGCAAGGTGCGGCCCATCGAGGGCACGCGGACGAGCGGCGCAGCGCAGCGCGGGTCAGTCACGACCGCCGACGGTTTGACGTTGCCGCTCTACCGCTGGCCGACGACCGCGCCATTGCGCGCGACGGTGGCGCTGCTGCACGGTCTCGCCGAGCACGCCGGGCGTTATGCCGCGCTGGCTGCGCGGTTGAATGCCGCCGGCATCGAACTGGTCGCGATCGATCTGCGCGGTCACGGCGAAGCGCCGGGCAAACGCGCTTACGTGAACCGCTTCGACGACTATCTGCTCGACGCGCAGGCGCTGCTCGACGCGGCGGCGCAAAGTTGCGCACCGCTCTTTCTGATGGGACACAGCATGGGTGGCGCGGTGGCCGCGCTGTACGCAATCGAGCGGCTCGGCGCGACCCGCCGGCGCTTGAACGGGCTGATTCTGTCGAGTCCGGCGCTTGCGCCCGGCCGTGACGTGCCGCGCTGGATGCTCAAGCTGAGCCAGGTGATCAGCCGTTTATGGCCAGGCTTTCCCGCAATGAAAATCGACGCCGCGTTGCTGTCGCGCCTCGAACCGGTGGTGAAGGCCAATCGCAACGATCCGCTCGTGCATCACGGCGCGATTCCGGCGCGCACGGGCGCCGAGTTGTTGCTGGCGATGGCGCGGATCGAAAATGGCCGCGCGGGGTTGCGCGTGCCGCTGCTGGTGTATCACGGCACCGCCGATAAGCTCACGGAGCCCGACGGCAGCCGCGCCTTCGGTCAGTTCGCGGGTTCGCCGGATAAGACGCTCACGCTGCACGAAGGCAGCTATCACGAGACGATGAACGACATGGATCGGGATCGGGTGATTGGGGCGTTGATCGAGTGGATCGAGAAACGGGTGGTGGTGAGAGGCTGAGCGAGAGCGGCTGGACGCACCTAGCCCTTCCAGTCCGGCGGCCGCTTTTCGATGAACGCCTGCACGCCTTCGAGCGCCGAGTCATCCATCATGTTGCAGGCCATCGTCTGGCCGGCGAGCTGATACGCCGCTTCAATGCCCATCTCAAGCTGACGATAAAAAAGCCCCTTGCCCGCGCTCACCGCTTCAACCGGTTTCGCGCAAATGCTGGTGGCGAGCCGCGCGATTTCCGCGTCTAACGCATCCGCCGGCGCTACGCGATTCACCAGACCCTGCTGCTTCGCTTCGGCGGCATCGATGAAATCGCCGGTCAGCAACATCTCCAGCGCGGCCTTGCGCGACAGGTTGCGCGACAGCGGCACCGACGGCGTCGCGCAGAACAGCCCCAGATTCACGCCCGACACCGCGAAGCGCGCCGTCTCGGCTGCAACCGCTAGATCGCACATCGCAACCAGCTGACAACCTGCCGCCGTGGCAATGCCCTGCACCCGCGCGATCACCGGTTGCGGCATGCGCTGGATCGTCATCATCAGTTTCGTGCAGCGGGCGAACAGCGCCTGGTAGTACGCCAACGACGGCGCCGCGCGCATCTCCTTCAGATCGTGGCCCGCGCAGAATGCGCGACCTGCACCCGCGATCACGACCACGCGCGCCGCCGACGACTGCGCGATCTCGGCCAGCGCCGTCTGCAACGCGTCGAGCAAGGCTTCGGACAGCGCGTTGAATGCGTCGGGCCGGTTCATCGTCACCCGCACGACGCCCGGCACGCCATACGCGCCGTGTTCGATCTCGACTAATGAAGCGTTGCGCACGTCGGCATTCATGGCTCGGTCCTGGTTGAATTCACGTAAGCCGCGCGTTGATGGCACGGCGCGTTAGCGGCAACCTGCCGCACAGCGCTTCAGCGGTTCTGCGAATCAAATCCCGGCCAGTGCACGCAAATGCGCCACCACGCTACGCCCGAGCGCCGACAGGTTATAACCGCCCTCAAGACAACTGACGATGCGCCCACGCGCATAACGCTTCGCGATCTCGCGCATCTGGTCGGTGATCCACGCGTAGTCGTCTTCGACGAGGCCCATGTTGCCGAGATCGTCCTCGCGATGCGCGTCGAAACCCGCGGAGATGAAAATCATCTCCGGCTTGAATTCATGCAGACGCGGCAGCCACATCATGTCCACCACCTCGCGCACTTCCATGCCTTTCGAGCGCGCCGCCATCGGCACGTTGCACATGTTGGACGCCTGGTTGTCCGCGCCGGTGAACGGATAGAACGGATGCTGGAAGATGCTGCACATCAACACGCGCGAGTCGCCCGAGAAAGCCGCTTCGGTGCCGTTGCCGTGATGCACGTCGAAATCGATAATCGCGACGCGCTCCAGGCCATGCACTTCGAGCGCATGACGCGCGGCGATCGCGACGTTGTTGAAGAAGCAGAAGCCCATCGCGCGCGCCGGCTCCGCATGGTGACCCGGCGGGCGCACGCTGCAGAACGCGTTGTCGTAACGGCCTTCGATCACCGCGTCCGTCGCGGCCACCGCCGCGCCCGCCGCGCGCAACGCGGCCTGCCACGTGTGCGGGTTCATTGACGTATCGGGGTCGATCTCGGCGAGACCTTCGGCGGGCGAACGGCTGCGAATGTAGTCGACGTGAGCTTGCGTATGCACGCGCAGCAGCGCGGCTTCGTCGGCGAGCGGCGACGACTCGCGCTCGATCAGCGAGTCGATGCGGCTCGCGATCATTTGATCTTCGATCGCCTGCAGACGCGCGGGGCATTCGGGATGCCATTGCCCCATATCGTGCAGCAAACAGTCGGCGTGGGAATAAAAACCTGTTGCCATGATTCTCTTCTGCGGCGCGGCACCGTGATGCACGCGCGGCGTGTCTCCATCCAGGGCGCGCGCCCTCGGCGCGCCAACATTTATCAAGTTACCACACGACGCGGGTACGACGTATCCACCACAGTTTTGCAGAAGGCGTCGGGTATACTGCCCCGTACCGTTTTTCCCCGTCTCTTGCGCACCGCGCCTTCAGCTCACTATGACCGTCAAGCTTGCTCTGTCTGCACGAAACCGGCTACGCACCAAAACGGTAGTCGCCGCACTATCCGTCGTATCGTGCATGTTCATGGCAACCCATCCGGCGCAAGCGCAAAGCGCCGGCAAGAAAGCGCCGGTGCAGATCGCGCAAAGCCAACCGCAGCCCGCCGTGCCGCAAGGGCAAACCTTCGAAGAAGAGATCGTTCCGCAGCGCTACGCGAACAACGCCGCGGTGGACACGTTCATCAACGACATGGTCGCGCGCTACGACTTCGATCCCGACGCGCTGCACGCGCTGTTTTCGCACGTGAGCTATTCGGCGACCGCGGTCAAGCTGGTGACGCCGTCGCCCTCGCCGTCCATCAAGAACTGGCGCGTCTATCAGTCGCGCTTTCTCGACCAGATCCGCATCAACGCCGGCGTGCGCTTCTGGCGCGCCAACCAGGCCACGCTGCAACGCGCGTACGAGGAGTTCGGCGTGCCGCCGGAAGTGGTCGTCGGCATTATCGGCGTGGAGACGATTTACGGTCGCTTCATGGGCAATTTCCGCGTGCTCGACGCGCTGACCACGCTCAGCTTCGACTACCCGAGCACCGCCAATCGCGCGGATCGCCAGGCGACCTTCCGCAAGAATCTCGAAGACTACCTGGTGTGGACCCGTGATTCGCAGATCGACCCGACCACAGTGCTCGGCTCGTACACCGGCGCGATCGGTATTCCGCAGTTTCTGCCGAGCAGCATCGTTCAGTACGCGGTGAGCTACGACGGCAACAAGCAGATCGACCTGCGCACCAACCAGGCGGATGCGATCGGCAGCGTGGCGAACTATCTGCGTCAGAACGGCTGGGAAAACGGCCGGCCGGTGGTGTGGAAAATCGGCACGGACGCCGGCAGCCTGGGCGTCGCGCAAGCCGCCGCCGACGGCAAGCCGGAACCGCATTGGCCGCTCGACCAGTTGCTGCGCGCCGGCCTGCTGCTCAACGAACCGGACGTCGACATCGCCGCGGAAGCCGGTACGCCGGTCACGGTGGTGGACCTGCCGTCGCCGGGACGCGGCACCGAGTACATGCTCGGCCTGAAGAACTTCTACGTGCTGACGCGCTATAACCGCAGCTTCTTTTATGCGCTCGCGGTTTATCAGTTGGGCCAGCGCGTCAAGGCGCAGATGGAAGCGAGCGACGCGGCAAGCGCTGTCAAGAATGCAACGCCGCCCGTGGCGGCTTCGCAGTAAATCCGCTATCGGCGCGCGAGCCGGCTAGCGGTTCGCGACGTATCGCACGAGCATAAAAAAAGCGCCGGTCCTTTTTGAAAGGACCGGCGCTTTTGCATTCGTTCAAGCGAAGCCGCGTACTCAGGCGGGAAACACACCCGTCGACAAATACCGGTCGCCGCGATCGCAGACAATGAACACGATCGTCGCGTTCTCGACCTGACGCGCCACGCGTAGCGCCACTTCGCACGCGCCGCCCGACGAGATGCCGGCAAAGATGCCCTCCACCGCCGCCATACGACGCACCATCGCTTCGGCCGCGGCCTGGCTCACGTTTTCGACGCGATCCACACGGCTGCGATCGAAAATCTTCGGCAGATACGCTTCCGGCCACTTGCGGATGCCCGGAATACGCGAGCCCTCTTCGGGCTGCGCGCCGACAATCTCAATTGCCTGATTCTGTTGCTTCAGATACGTGGACACGCCCATGATCGTGCCCGTCGTACCCATGGACGATACGAAGTGCGTAATGCGCCCTTCTGTATCGCGCCAGATTTCCGGACCCGTGCCTTCGACGTGCGCCGCCGGATTATCCGGATTCGCGAACTGGTCGAGGATGATGCCCTTGCCTTCGCGCTGCATCTGCTCGGCGAGATCGCGGGCGTATTCCATGCCGCCGGTGACGGGCGTCAGAATGATCTGCGCGCCGTACGCGGCCATGCTCTGACGGCGCTCGATCGACAGATCTTCCGGCATGATCAGCACCATCTTGTAGCCGCGGATCGCGGCCGCCATGGCGAGCGCAATGCCGGTGTTGCCGCTGGTCGATTCGATCAGCGTGTCGCCCGGCTTGATGCGGCCGCGCGCTTCCGCTTTCTTGATCATCGACAGCGCCGGACGATCCTTCACCGACCCCGCGGGATTGTTGCCCTCGAGCTTCGCAAGGATCACGTTATTGCGGCTGCGAATTTCGTCGTCGGGAAGCCGGACGAGTTGCACGAGCGGCGTATTGCCGATCGTGTCTTCAATCGTTTTGTAAGCCATATCGTTTCTGGTGCCGTCGCTGCGGGGAGTCTTCAATCTATCGATTCTAAACCACCGTGCCCGCTGCTGCCGTGCGGCCCTTCTGGCCGCATGGATGCAGGCGCGCGCATCATTCATCGCGCATGGCGCGAACCACGCAAAAAGCCCGCGGTGGAGTACCGCGGGAGCCAGTCATCTGGATGACAGCTGAAGGAGTGTGCTGGACAACTCCGGGGACATGAAGGGGTACGGCGGGAGCGAGTCGCGCGCGTGACGACGCACGCCACGGACGCGGCCCGCGTCAGGCTATTTCTTTACCGCCACGGTGGTATTGCCTTTGGGTGCATTGGCCGGAGCGGCCGCGCCCCTGGTCGATGCAGACGCCGCAGCTTGCGCGTTAGCAGCCGCGCCAGCCGGACCGACAGCGAGACCCTCCGCCTGCAGGCGCTCGACGGTATGCCCGCCCATGCCTTTGACGCGCTTGCCGAGATCCGCCGGGTCCTTGAATGGACCATGCGCTGTACGCTCTTCGAGAATGGCTTTCGCTTTGGCAGGACCGATGCCCTTGATGCCGCGCAACGCATCTTCGTTAGCCGTGTTGACGTCGACCGCCGCATACGCGTGGCCGAAAGCGGCGAGCATCGCCGCGGTAACCAGAATTTTTCGAAACATATGGAATCTCCCTCGTACAACCGGTTGGCGACCATCACCCACCGGGAGATTCCACTTTACAGAGGTGTCCGGACTAATTAAACCTGGCCGAATAGCCAATGGACGTAGCGATCGACACCTTCCTGCACGCTCAGGAACGGCGCGTCGTAGCCGGCCGCGCGCAGCCTGGTCTGATCGGCCTGCGTGAAGCACTGATACTTGCCGCGTAGCGCGTCGGGGAACGGAATGTATTCGATCATCCCGCGCTGCACCTGATCCGCGAGCGACAACGGCGGTTCATTGTTCAGCCCGCGAAGCGTGTTGACCACCGTGCTCGCGATGTCGTTGAACGGTTGCGCGCGGCCGCTGCCCAGATTGAAGATGCCCGACTTGTCCGGATTATCGAAGAAGAAGAGGTTGACCTTCACCACGTCTTCGATCGAGACGAAATCGCGCGTCTGCTCGCCCGCGGCATAGCCGTTGTACTCGCCGAACAGCTTGACCTTGCCTTCGGCCCGGAACTGGTTGAAGTTGTGAAACGCCACCGACGCCATGCGCGCCTTATGCGTTTCGCGCGGCCCATAGACGTTGAAGTAACGGAAGCCGGCAATCTGGCTCTTTGCTGTAGGCAGCACGCGGCGGATCACCTGGTCGAACAGGAACTTCGAATAGCCGTACACGTTCAGCGGCTGCTCGACTTCGCGCTCTTCGACGAAACGGCTCGAGCCGCCGTACGTAGCCGCCGACGACGCGTACAGGAACTGGATGTTCTGTGCGAGGCAGACGTCGAGCACCTCGCGGCTGTAGCGGAAGTTGTTGTCCATCATGTAGCGGCCGTCGGTTTCCATCGTGTCCGAGCAGGCGCCTTCGTGGAAAATCGCGCGGACCTTGCCGAAGTCGCCGCGCTTGAAGCGTTCGACGAATTCGGTTTTGTCCAGGTAGTCGTCGATTTCGCAGTCGACCAGGTTCTTGAACTTGTCGGCGCGCGTGAGGTTGTCCACGGCGATGATGCGTTGTTCGCCGCGCTCGTTGAGCGCCTTCACGAGATTGCTGCCGATAAAGCCGGCCGCGCCGGTGACGATGACGGTCATGATGATCCTGCGGTAAAGGTGTTCAACCGACGCCCCGCGAAACCTTCAGTCGTGCGGCCAATGCGCGCGCGACGAGAGTTCGGGCGGGCCTGGGTCAATGAAAGAGTTCGTCGTAGTTGACGGTGGCCGTGCCGAGTTTGCCGACCACGATACCGGCCGCGCGATTCGCGAGGCCAACCGCGTCGACCAGCGTGAGACCCGCGCCCAGCATGGCGGCGAGCGTCGCGATCACGGTGTCGCCGGCGCCCGAGACATCATACACTTCGCGTGCAACCGCCGACGCGTGCAGGATGCCGTCGTCGGAGAAGAGCGTCATGCCCTCTTCCGAACGCGTCAGCAGCAGCGCCTTGAACTGCAGATCGGCGCGCAACTTCGTCACGCGCGCGATCAGGTCTTCTTCGGATTTCCACTGGCCGACCACTTCGCGCAACTCGGCGCGATTCGGCGTGATCAGCGTGGCGCCGCGATAGCGTTCCCAGTCGTCGCCCTTCGGATCGACCAGCACCGCCTTGCCGGCCGCGTGTGCCTTGGCGATCATCTGCGTGACGTGGGTCAGGCCACCCTTCGCGTAATCGGACATCAGGATCACGTCGTGCGAGGGCAGCAACTCGTCGAAGCGCGCGAGGCCTGCGAGCAGCACTTCATGCGCCGGCGAGTTTTCGAAGTCGACGCGCAGCAACTGCTGCTGGCGCGACAGCACGCGCAGCTTGATCGTGGTGAGCAAGGCCGGATCGCGTTCCAGATGCGGCGTCACGCCGCTTTCGCCGAGCAATTGCACGATGCGCTCGCCGGGTTCGTCATGACCGACCACGCACAGCAGGCCGGCTTGCGCGCCGAGCGCAACCGCATTGCGCGCGACGTTGGCCGCGCCGCCCAGACGGTCTTCCTGGCGTTGCACATGAACGACCGGCACCGGTGCTTCCGGCGAAATGCGGTTCACGTCGCCGAACCAGTAGCGGTCGAGCATCACGTCGCCGACCACCAGCACGCGCGCGGCGGCGAGTTGCTCACGCGGCACCACGATGAGCGCCGGCGCCGGCGTGGACGCTGTAGCTCCAGGCAAGGTCTCAGACATCGGCCGGAAGTTCAGAGGGTTGGGCATAAGGGCGTCCAATCGAGTGATAGTCGATGCCGATCTCGGTCATCGCGTCCGGTTCGTACAGATTGCGACCGTCGAAAATCAGCGGCGACTTCAGCACGGATTTCAGATGCAGGAAATCCGGGCTCTTGAATTCCTTCCATTCGGTGACGATCACGAGCGCGTCCGCGCCGGTGAGCGTTTCGTCCTGCGTGCCGGTGAAGGTCAGACGCGCGAGTTGCTCCGGCGCGTCGTGCAGATCGAGCGCGAAAACACGGCGCGCTTCGGCCACCGCAACCGGATCGTACGCGCGCACCTGCGCGCCACGCGCCAGCAGTTCGGCGATCACGCGACGGCTGGGCGCTTCGCGCATGTCGTCGGTATTCGGTTTGAACGCGAGGCCCCAGACGGCGAACGTGCGGCCGCTCAGATCGTTACCGAGCTTCGCGGCGATCTTGTTCACCAGCACGTCTTTCTGGTTGTTGTTCACGTCCTCGACCGCTTCGAGAATGCGCAGCGGATGGCCGCTTTCGCTCGCCGTGCGGATCAGCGCCTGCACGTCCTTCGGGAAGCACGAGCCGCCGTAGCCGCAACCGGCATACAGGAAGTGATAGCCGATCCGCGGATCCGAACCGATGCCGCGACGCACCGCTTCGATATCGGCGCCGACACGGTCCGCCAGATTCGACATCTCGTTCATGAACGAGATGCGCGTGGCGAGCATGGCGTTGGCCGCGTATTTGGTGAATTCGGCCGAGCGCACGTCCATGTACAGCGTGCGTTCGTGATTGCGGTTGAACGGCGCATACAGGCGCTTCATCAGTTCGCGGGCGCGCATGCCGGATTCGTCTTCGTCGTGGCCGAGCACGATGCGATCGGGCCGCATGAAGTCGTCGACCGCCGCGCCTTCCTTGAGGAACTCGGGATTCGACACCACTGAAAAGCGATGCTGCTCGCTATCGGCGAGCCCGCGTTTGGCCAGCTCTTCTTCGACCACCGCGCGCACGCGCTGCGCGGTGCCGACTGGCACCGTCGATTTGTCGACGATCACCTTGAAGCCGTTCATTGTGCGGCCGATGTTGCGGGCCGCTTCGAGCACGTATTGCAGATCGGCCGAGCCGTCTTCGTCGGGCGGCGTGCCGACGGCGATGAACTGCACCTCGCCGTGCGCCACGCTCGCTGCGATATCGGTCGAAAACGTGATGCGGCGCGCCGCGCGCGTGCGGTTGATGATTTCCAGCAAACCCGGCTCGTGAATCGGCACGCCGCCGTTGTTGAGGATCTCGATCTTGCGCGGATCGACGTCGAGACAGAACACGTCGTGGCCGATTTCGGCGAGGCACGCGCCGGTGACGAGGCCCACATAGCCCGTGCCGATAATGGTGATTTTCATACGCTTTCCGGTAGAGGGTTCCGGTGATGATTCCCGGCGGTGAAGCCGGTCATGAACACGTTGCTGCGATATCCGCCTGCGCGGGCGCTGTCGCCTGGCGCGTGATGCGGTAGGCGCGCGGCGGTCCGATTAATGGCCGACGCGCCGCCATGGCGTCAGTTCGACGCGGTGATCGGTTCGACGCGACGCGGCGCATAGGTTTCCCAACCGCTGCAACCCGGGCACTGCCAGTAGAAGAGCCGCGCCCTGAAACCGCAATTCTGGCACGTATACCGTGGCAGATTTTTGGTGCGCTGGCGGATCAGCGTGCGCATCAGTTCCAGCTCGCTGCGCCGCGGCTCTTCCGCGAGGGCTTCCTGCGCTTCGAGCAGGCGCGTCATGCCGGCCAGATTCGGCGACTTCTGCATCTGCGAGCGCGCCAGCGCGTGCGCCGCGTCGGGTCCGCGCAGCGACGCGACGTGCTGATAGGCGACGTCGAGCAGGTCGTTGGTCGGATAGCGGTCGACCCAGGTGGTCAGCAGATCCGCGCCGTCCTGCGGGCGGCCGAGCGCCTCGTAGGCTTTCATCAGCTTTTCCGCGACGAGCGGCAGATACGCCGCATTCTGCTCCTCCACGCGCCGCCATTGCGCGATGGCCGCTTCCTGCGCGCCGCCGGCCGCGTCGACGTCGCCGAACAGGATCGTGGCGCGCACGTTGGTCGGGTTCGCCTTCAGCGCGTAGCCGAGTTGACGGCGTGCTTCGTCCGGGTTTTTCTGTTGCAGCGCTTCTTGCGCGAGTTCGCAATGGAACTGCGCGATTTCCTTGTCGAGCGATTCCGCGCCCATCGTTTCGAGATGACGAGCGGTGTCGATCGACTTGACCCAGTCCTTCTCGATTTCGTAGATGGTCAGCAGCGCGCGTTGCGCGCCCAGCGCGTAGTCACCGGTTTCGAGCGAACTGAAAGTCTCCTCCGCACGGTCGAGCAGGCCGGCTTTCAGGAAGTCCTGCCCCAGTTCGTAAAGAGCGTGATCTCGCTCAGTGACGGGTAGATCGGACCGGCTCAGCAGGTTCTGATGCACGCGGATCGCGCGGTCCGTTTCACCACGGCGCCGGAACAGATTGCCCAGCGCGAAGTGCAGTTCGATCGTTTCCGGGTCGAGCTTGACCACTTCGATGAACGCGTCGATCGCCTGGTCCGGCTGCTCGTTGAGCAGGAAATTCAGCCCGCGGAAATACGAACGTGGCAGGTTGGCGCTTTCGGACAGCAGCGTCTTGAGGTCGTAGCGCGCGGCCATCCAGCCGAACGCGAATGCGACGGGTATGACCAGCAGCCACCAGAAGTCTAGATCCATGCGATTGATGCAAATGAGCGGGAAAGCGGAAACGGAAAGCCGCGCTGACGACGCGCGGCTGAGGAAATGTCAGATCAGCGGCGGCATGGGTGGTTGTTCGACCACTACGGGGGTTTCGCGCGCCACGCGCAACTCGCGCTTGAGCCGGCCGTTTTCCATGCGCAGGCGCACCATTGCCGGCATTGACGACACCAGCCCGGCCAGCAGCCCCACCACGAAGAACGCGAGGCCGATCAGGATCAACGGCGCCGACCATGCGTAGCCCGCGAGGAAATTCAGCGTAGCAGTTTGCGTATTGGAGAGCGCCAGCACCAGCAGCAGCACGAACACCAGTACACGGATCAGCCAGACGATAAATTTCATGAATAAGGTCTCTTGACGGCAGTTGCGGGGTGACGCCGGCTTGATGACGCGTCGCGCCACGGTGTTGCCCGCGCCGAAGTGACCCGTATTGTAATTGAAGCCCTCGCGGCTGGGCAGGAACTGACTGAAAGCGGCGTGGCGGCGAAAGGTGTCATCGCGCTCGCGCAAAAAGTACAGGCGAAAAAAAAGCGCCCGAAGGCGCTTTTTCTGGTCTTTTGCCGACTGGCTTTGGCCGCTGACGTTACCAATGCCACGCTGCAAACCACGCAGCGGAACATTTACAGGTCGTCATCCGGCTCTTCGGCCTTCAGCGGCTCGCCCGCGCGACGATCTACCCGTTCGCGCAACTCCTTGCCTGGCTTGAAGTGCGGTACGTACTTCTCAGGTACCAGCACTTTCTCGCCCGACTTCGGATTACGCCCGACGCGGGAGGGACGACGGTTGAGGCCGAAGCTGCCGAAGCCACGAATTTCGATGCGATGACCGTTGGCAAGTGCCTCCGACATCGCATCAAGCATCGTCTTCACCGCGAAATCCGCATCTTTAAGAACAAGCTGCGGAAATCGCGTGGCCAGCTGGGCGACCAATTCCGATTTGGTCATACTGCAGCAGACCTCTCAGGCTTACTGGTTCTGGCCGTCGAGCTTGGCCTTCAGCAGCGCGCCGAGGTTCGTCGTGCCGGTAGCAGCCGTGCTCGAATCCGACGAAGCCAGGCCGCGGATCGCTTCCTGTTGCTCAGCCGAATCCTTAGCCTTGATCGACAGGTTGATACCACGCGACTTGCGATCGATGTTGATGATCATCGCGTTGACCTTATCGCCTTCCTTCAGCACGTTGCGAGCATCTTCCACGCGGTCTTGGGCGATTTCCGAAGCACGCAGGTAGCCTTCGACTTCCATCGACAACTGAACCACGGCACCCTTCGCGTCCACCGTCTTGACCACGCCGTCGACGGTCGAGCCCTTGTCGTTCATTGCAACGAAGTTGCTGAACGGGTCGCCTTCGAGCTGCTTGATACCCAGCGAAATACGTTCCTTCTCGACGTCGATGCCGAGAACAATCGCTTCCACTTCGTCGCCCTTCTTGTACTTGCGAACTGCTTCTTCGCCCGTTTCGCTCCACGACAGGTCCGACAGATGAACCAGACCGTCGATGCCGCCCGGCAGACCGATGAAGACGCCGAAGTCGGTGATCGACTTGATTGCGCCTTGCAGCTTGTCGCCCTTCTTGAAGTTGCGGCTGAAATCGTCCCACGGGTTCGGCTTGCATTGCTTCATGCCGAGGCTGATACGGCGGCGGTCTTCGTCGATTTCGAGAACCATGACTTCGACTTCGTCGCCCAGTTGCACAACCTTCGACGGCGCAACGTTCTTGTTCGTCCAGTCCATTTCCGACACGTGAACCAGGCCTTCGATGCCCGATTCCACTTCGACGAATGCGCCGTAGTCGGTGATGTTGGTAACCTTACCGAACAGGCGCGTGCCCGACGGGTAACGGCGCGAGATGCCTTCCCACGGATCGTCGCCCAGTTGCTTGATGCCCAGCGAAACGCGGTTCTTCTCTTGATCGAACTTGAGGATCTTCGCGGTGACTTCCTGGCCAACCGACAGCACTTCGCTCGGGTGACGCACACGACGCCATGCGATGTCGGTGATGTGCAGCAGGCCGTCGATACCGCCGAGGTCCACGAATGCGCCGTAGTCCGTGATGTTCTTCACCACGCCTTCCACAATCGCGCCTTCCTTCAGCGTTTCGAGCAGCTTTGCGCGCTCTTCGCCTTGGGTCGCTTCGATCACAGCGCGGCGCGACAGCACCACGTTGTTACGCTTGCGGTCCAGCTTGATGACGCGGAATTCCAGCGTCTTGCCTTCGTACGGGGTCGTGTCCTTGACCGGACGCGTGTCGACCAGCGAACCCGGCAGGAACGCGCGGATGCCGTTGACCATGACGGTCATGCCGCCCTTGACCTTGCCCGTGATCGTGCCGGTCACGAGTTCGTTGTTGTCGAGCGCTTTTTCCAACGACAGCCACGAAGCCAGACGCTTCGCCTTGTCGCGCGACAGGATCGTGTCGCCGTAGCCGTTTTCCAGCGCGTCGATCGCGACGGAAACGAAGTCGCCCGCCTGCACTTCTACCTCGCCCGCGTCGTTCAGGAACTCTTCGAGCGGGATGTAGGCTTCGGACTTGAGACCAGCATTGACGACCACGAAGTTGTGGTCAACACGCACGACTTCGGCGGAGATCACTTCGCCGGCGCGCATGTCTTGCTTGGTCAGCGACTCTTCGAACAGAGCCGCAAAAGATTCGGTATTCGGGGTAGAGGTTTGCAGGTCGGACATAAAAATCAAAATTTGCATGGTTCTCGCGGTGCCCGGCTGGCCGGATGGTCAGCATCGGTAAAAAGTGCGAATGCCACGCGGGGTTAAGGGGTTAATACAGCTTCACAACGATCGTGAAGCACCTACTGACAACGGACTTTCTACTGCGCCCGCCGCCGACACAACTCGTACTTCTGTCAGGCGTGCGGGACTAAAGCTTCATACCACTGCACCACGTGCTCAACCGCCTGGTCGATCGACAATGCCGAGGTATCAAGCAGCTTTGCATCCGCCGCGGGCTTGAGCGGCGCGGCCGCGCGCTGACTGTCACGCTCGTCGCGCTCACGCAAATCCCGGAGCAAGTCATCTATATTAGCAGAAAAACCTTTTTGGATCAATTGCTTATGCCGGCGGGCCGCGCGGGCCTCGACACTGGCGGTCATGAACACCTTCAGCACGGCATCCTGGAAGATCACCGTGCCCATATCCCGGCCGTCGGCCACCAGCCCAGGTTCCTTGCGAAACGCCCGCTGACGCGCCACCAGCGCGGCTCGCACGGGAGCGTGCACGGCGATCGCGGAAGCACGGCTGCCGACTTCCTCAGCACGAATGTCGGCGGATACGTCGACGCTGTCCAGCTGTGCCAGGCCCTCGCGAAACGTGATGTGCAGCTCGTCGATCAGCTTGACCAGCGCGTCGGCGTCATCGGCCGCGACGTTGTAGCGGCAGCTCGCCAACGCGGCAAGCCGGTACAGCGCGCCGCTATCCAGCAGGTGAAAGCCAAGGCTCGCGGCAACCAGCGCAGCCACGGTGCCTTTGCCGGAGGCGCTCGGGCCGTCGATCGTAATGACGGGCGTCTGGTGAAAGGGACGGGTCGGTTTCATCTAAAAAGTCGCACGTCAGGCGATTCGGGGGCGAATCAGGGTTGAGCAAGCGCGGTAAAGCGCTCGAAATAATCGGGAAATGTCTTGCCGACGCACTTCGGGTCATTAATCCGGATCGGCACGCCGCCGAGGCTCACCAGCGAAAAGCACATGGCCATGCGGTGATCGTCGTAAGTATCAATCGCGGCGTTCGGAATCAGTTTTTCAGGCGGCTCGATGACGAGATAGTCCTCGCCCTCCTGCACCTTGGCGCCAACCTTGCGCAATTCGGTCGCCATCGCGGCGAGCCGGTCGGTTTCCTTCACGCGCCAGCTGGCGATATTGCGCAGCGTCGTCGCGCCGTCCGCGAACAGCGCGGCGACGGCGATCGTCATGGCCGCGTCGGGGATCAGATTGCAGTCCATGTCGATCGGCTCGAGCTTGCCGCTGTCGTGACCGACACCGCGCACTTCGATCCAGTCGTCGCCCATTTGCAGGTTCGCGCCCATGCGGATCAGCGCGTCGGCAAAGCCGATGTCGCCCTGAATGCTCGCGCGACCCACGCCTTCCACTTTCAGCGGGCCGCCGCCGAGCGCGCCGGCCGCGAGGAAATACGACGCCGACGACGCATCGCCTTCCACCATGATCGTGCCCGGCGACTGATACCGCTGCCCCGCCGGCACGACGAACTGATGCCAGCCTTGACGCTCGACTTTGATGCCGAAGCGCTCCATCAGCTTGATCGTGATCTCGATGTACGGTTTCGAGATCAGTTCGCCGTCCACCTGCACAGTGCTGACGCCGCTTTCGGTGCGCAGCAGCGGCAGCGTCATCAGCAGCGAAGTGAGGAACTGGCTCGACACGTCGCCGCGCACGCGGATCGGCGCCTCGGCGGAAATCTGCGCCGGGCGAATGCGCAGCGGCGGATAGCCTTCGTTCTCTTCGTAATCCACCCGCGCGCCGATCTGGCGCAAGCCGTCGACCAGATCGCCGATCGGCCGCTCATGCATACGCGGCACACCGTGAATGCGATAGTCGCCGCCGTTCACCGCCAGCGCCGCGGTCAGCGGACGCACCGCCGTACCCGCATTACCGAGAAACAGATCCGCCGTGCGCGCCGTAAACGCTCCACGCGTGCCGGTAACGACGCAGGTGTCGCCGTCGCGCTTCAGACGCACGCCGAGCTTTTCGAGCGCGTCGAGCATCACGCGGGTGTCGTCGGAGTCGAGCAGATTGGTGATCGTCGTTTCGCCTTCGGCAAGCGCCGCCAGCAGCAACACCCGATTCGAAATGCTCTTCGAGCCAGGCAGACGAATCGTGCCGGACGCACGGGAAAAAGGTCCGAGGTCGAGGAATTCCATGATTGAGTCCAGTTCCGGTTATTTCGACGCGTCGCTATGCGCGACGCCGGCCGAGCGCTGTTCCTGCCACTCGCTGCGCGCCACGCGTGAGCGTGCGAACACAGCTTCGAGCGTCGCGCCGTCGCCAGCCTCGATCGCTGCGCGCAAGCGCGCGAGCACGGCCGTGTAGCTGTCGAGTTCTTCAAGCAGCGCGGTGCGATTGGCGACACACACGTCGCGCCACATTTCCGGGCTCGACGCCGCGATGCGCGTGAAGTCGCGAAAGCCGCCCGCCGCGAACGAAAACTTCAACGCGGCGTCCGGCGAATTGAGAATCTGCTCGACCAGCGCGAACGACAACACATGCGGCAAATGACTGACCGACGCCAGCACACGATCATGCTGCTCCGGCGACATATCGCGCACGCAGGCGCCGGTGGCACGCCACATCGCGGCGACGCGCTCGACCGCCTCCGCCGCATTCTCCGGCAACGGGCACAGCACGACATTGCGGTTCACGTACAGGTCGGGCAACGCGGCATCCGGGCCGCTCGCTTCGCGGCCGGCAATCGGATGCCCCGGCACGAACTGGCCGATCTGCGCGCCAAGCGCCGCGCGGGCGGCCGCGACCACGTCGGACTTGGTGCTGCCGGCGTCGGTGACGATCGTCTCTGCATCGAGAAACGGCGCAATGCGTTCGAGCAACGGCTGCGTTTGCGCGACGGGCGCCGCCAGCAGCACGAAGTCCGCGCCGGACAATGCCTCGCTTAGCGCGCTGTCGTCGTTCAACGCCACGGCGCTATCGATCACACCCAATTCCAGCGCCCGCGCGCTCGACGCGGACGAGCGCCCGACGCCAATCACCTTGCGCGCGCCCGTCGTCTCGCCGCGTTCGCGCAGCGCGCGCGCCAGCGATCCGCCGATCAGGCCGACACCAAAAATCACCAACTTGTTAAAGGAAAACGCAGCCACGTCGGTCATAGTAAAAGCGCGCCTCTCATGCGATGCGGCGCGCGGATCAAGGATTGCCGCTCAGGTTACCGTTCAGGCGGCGGCGAGCGTTTTTTCGAGCGCCGCGATGAATGCTTCATTTTCTTCCGGCAGGCCGATCGTGATACGCAGCCATTGCGGCAAACCGTAGTTGCCAACCGGACGCACGATCACGCCCTGCTTCAGCAAGGCCAGGTTGACGCGGTTGCCGGCCGAGTCGTCATTGCCCACACGCACCAGCACGAAGTTACCGTCCGACGGCACGTACTCGAGACCGAGCTTCTCGAACGCTTCGGTCAAACGGCGATAGCCTTGCGCGTTCAGCGCGGCGCTCTTTTCCAGAAACGCCGTGTCGTTCAGCGCCGCGATCGCCGCCGCTTGCGCGAGCGTATTCACGTTGAACGGCTGACGCAGACGGTTCAGCAGATCGGTCAATTCCGGTTGCGCGATCGCGAAGCCTACGCGCAGACCGGCCAGGCCGAACGCTTTCGAAAACGTGCGCGACACCAGCAGATTCGGATAACGACGCACCCAGGCGATCGAGTCGTAGCGCTTTTCTTGCGGCAGATATTCGGTGTACGCCTCGTCGAGCACGACGGCCACGTTGCGCGGCACCTTGTCGAGAAACGCCTCGATCTTCGGACCTTCGATAAACGTGCCGGTCGGGTTGTTCGGATTGGCGACGAAGATCAGGCGCGTGTCGTCGGTGATCGCGGCGAGCATCGCGTCGAGGTCGTGACCGTACTGGACGGCCGGCACGACGATCGCGCGTGCGCCCAGGCCTTGCGTGGCCAGGGCGTACACCGCGAACGAATACTGCGCGTAGATGATCGACTGGCCCTTCTCCACGAACGCGTGCGCAGCGATTTCGAGAATGTCGTTGCTGCCGTTGCCGAGCGTGATCCACTCGGCCGGCACGCCGTAACGCTCGCTCAGCGCGCTCTTCAGTTCGAACGCGTTCGCGTCCGGATAGCGACCCAGTTCGCTGGCGGCTTTTGCCATGGCACGTTGCGCCGATTCCGGCATGCCCAGCGGGTTTTCATTCGACGCCAGCTTCACGATGCTCGCTTCGTCCAGACCAAACTCGCGGGCCACTTCCGAAATCGGCTTACCAGCGACGTAAGGGGCAATCGCGCGCACATAGGAAGGACCGAAAGACGCTGTCATGAAAATCTCCGAACGATTATTAGCCAATGAGTCTGCGACCGGCGCGCCGCGCATGCCGTTGGGCGCTGCCTGTGTCTGTGTGTCAGTCTGTGCGCCATTAACGGGCGCGCGGATACGAGCCCAGAATCTTCAGAAACGCGGCCTTCTCGCCGAGTTCGGCGAGCGCGGCGGCCACGCCCGGATCGTCGCGATGACCTTCGACGTCGATGTAGAAGTAGTACTCCCACGTGCCGACGCGCGCCGGGCGCGATTCGAAACGGGTCATGGACACGCTATGGCGCGCCAGCGGCTCCAGCAGCTTGACCATTGCGCCGGGCTCGTTCACCACCGACACGATCAGCGACGTCTGGTCGTACCCGCTCGGACCGCCCGGCTGCTTGCCGATCATCACGAAGCGCGTGCGGTTGTGCGGATCGTCCTGGATCAACGCGTAGGCGACTTGCAAACCGTAGTGGGTCGCCGCGCGATCGCCGGCGATCGCCGCGATGGTCGGATCGGCCGCCGCCATGCGCGCCGCTTCAGCGTTGCTCGACACCGCCTGACGCTCCAGATGCGGCGCGTTCGTCGATAGCCAGCGCTGGCACTGTGCAAGCGCCTGCGCATGCGCGCAGACGCGCGTGACGCTGGCCAAACCGCCGTTCAGCGACAGCAGATTGTGATGAATCGGCAAAGCCAGTTCACCGCCGATCGTGAGTTGCGTTTGCAGCAGCAGATCGAGCGTGCGCGAGACCGCGCCTTCGGTCGAATTCTCGACCGGCACGACGCCGAATTCCGCGGCGCCGGCTTCGACCGAGCGAAACACTTCGTCGATCGACGGGCACGGCAGACCTTCGATCGACTGACCGAAGTACTCGTGCATGGCCTGCTCGCTATACGTACCAACCGGCCCAAGATACGCGGCCTTGATGGTCTTTTCGAGCGCACGGCTCGCGGCCATGATCTCGCGCCAGATCGCGCTGATGTGCTCGCTCGCGAGCGGCCCGTCGCTCATGCCCTGCAGACGCGCGATCACCTGCTGTTCGCGCTCGGGCCGGAACACCGGCGCGTTGAAATGCTTCTTGACCTCACCCACTTCGAGCGCCACCGCGGCGCGCTGATTGAGAAGCGCGATCAACTGCGCGTCGAGCGCGTCGATGCGTTCGCGAAGGGGTTTGAGTCGGGTATTGAGTTCGTCGTCCATGCGTGAATACGGCCCTGCCGGGTAACTGCTGGAAAGGATGCGCGCGCCTGCGGCTCGATGCTGCTTGCTCAGGCGCTGCGCTGTTCGAATTCCTTCATGTATTCGACAAGCGCTTTGACGCCTTCGAGCGGGACGGCGTTATAAATCGACGCCCGCATGCCGCCGACGGACTTGTGGCCCTTTAGCTGCACCATTCCCCGGGCTTTCGCACCGGCCAGGAAATCATCGTTGCGCGACTCGTCGGCGAGGAAGAACGGTATGTTCATCCGCGAGCGCGAGCCACGTTCGACCTTGTTCAGATAGAAGCTGCTGGCGTCGATCGTGTCGTATAACAGCTTCGACTTTTCGAGGTTGCGCGCTTCCATTTCAACGAGGCCGCCCTGCTTCTTCAACCACTTGAACACCAGCCCGGCGATATAGATCGCGTAAGTAGGCGGCGTGTTGTACATCGAATTGTTTTCGGCGACGGTTTTCCATTCGAATGCCGACGGACAGATCGACAGCGCGCGATCCAGCATATCTTCACGCACGATCACCACCGTTACGCCCGCCATGCCGATATTCTTCTGCGCGCCGCCGAACAGCACGCCGTATTTGGCGATGTCCATGGGGCGCGACAGAATATGCGACGACGCGTCGGCCACCAGCGGAATATCGCCGAGGTCCGGAATCTCGAACGTTTCGACGCCGTGAATCGTCTCGTTCGTGCACAGATGCACGTAGGCCGGATCGTCCGACAACTGCCATTCCGAGCGCGCGGGCGAACGCGTGAAACCGTCCGCCGTCTGACCGCTCGCGGCGAGATGTACGGTGCCGTATTTTTGCGCTTCCTTGAACGACTTCTGCGACCACGAACCGGTCACGATGAAATCCGCGCGCGGTTTCGCGGCAAGCAGGTTCATCGGGACAATCGCGTTCTCGCCGAGACCGCCGCCCTGCAGAAACAGAATGCGATGGCTTGCCGGCACTTCAAGCAGGTCGCGCAGATCGACGAGCGCTTGCTCGTGGATCGACATGAATTCTTTGCCGCGATGGCTCATTTCCATCACGCTCATGCCGCTGCCTTGCCAATCGAGCATCTCGTCGGCTGCCTGACGCAGCACTTCTTCGGGCATGGCCGCGGGGCCGGCGGAGAAATTAAAGACGCGCATCGTGAAATCCTGGAAGCAGGCGCGAAAAAGAAGGATCGCGCATATTCGGCGAAATTGGCCGCCGTGAAGGCAACCACTGTGAAGCGGGCCGCGCGGTGCCGATCGCATCGGTTCGACAACGCAAACCGACCGAGCGAATTGCCCGCCGTTTCGCGCTGAAAAAGATAATGGCCGTTTGCGCGTGTGCGCAAACGGCCATTATCGCATTGTCACCGTCAAGCCGCCAAACCCGGCGCGCCGTAGAGCCTACGAAACGCGCCCGAGAAAGCGGCTAGCGCGATTTCAGCGCAGCCTTTCGACCTGGGATTTACTTGGCCGGCTTGACCGAAGCGACTTCCTTGTCTGCCTGGTCACGCGTTGCCTTTATCGATTGCGGCATGTACTTTTGCATCAAGCCATTCACGACGTCGCGGCCAACCTGGTCTTGTACCTGGATGAACTTGCGGCCGGTTGGGCTTTTGTAGAACGCGGTCAGATCCTTGATTTCCGACGTGCTGTAGTACTTCGCGTAAGCGTCGTACTGAGCTTGCATTGCGTCCGAACGGAACGAGTCCGTTGCGAACACCTGACCTGCGCCGTCAACCAGCTTCGGCACTGCATTCTTTTGCAGCGTCGGGACGGAAGCCTGCTTCTGCTTGTCCGTCATCGTCTTGTTTTCGCTCAGGGCGTCCGACAGGATGGCCGGAACCAGCTGCTTGGCTTGCATCTGTGCGCTGTTGCCGATCGCGCCGACGAGCTTCTGTGCGTCGATTGCGTCCAGCAGATCTTTGATAGCAGCCTGCTTGGCCGGATCAACCGGTGCTGCGGCAGCAGCCGGAGCCGCCGGAGCCGGGCTCTGAAGCGCTTGAGCCATAGCAAAGGTCGGCACGAGGGCAGCCAGCAACATCAGTTGTTTGAATCGTTTTTGCATCATTACTCCCTAAGAGAAATTAATTTGAACTGCGCGCTGCGCGGGATACGTATCGGCCCGATACGCCATTATTCCCTGCGCAGCTTTCAACCAATCACTGAGACTGAAAGCCGCCAACGCGGATCAGGCTGCCCCACCTTCGTCGCTGCCGTTTTCACCTTCGGCCGGACCTTCGGTGTCGCCTTCCACATCACCCTCAGCTTCCGCAACCTGTTGCAGACCTGAAAGCTTGGTCCCTTCGTCAAGGCTGATGAGTGTAACACCTTGGGTTGCACGGCCCATTTCGCGGATTTCCGACACGCGCGTGCGAATCAGCACGCCCGTATTGGTGATCAGCATGATCTGCGCTTCCTGATCGACCAGCGTTGCGGCGACGACCCGGCCGTTGCGCTCCGACGTCTGAATCGCGATCATGCCCTTCGTGCCGCGCCCGTGACGGGTGTACTCGATGATCGGCGTACGCTTGCCAAAACCGTTTTCCGTAGCGGTGAGCACCGACTGCCGCTCGTCGCCGGCCACCAGCAACGCAATCACGTTCTGGCCGTCTTCGAGCTGCATGCCGCGCACGCCGCGCGCCTCACGGCCCATCGGACGCACGTCGTTCTCGTCGAAGCGAACCGCTTTGCCCGAATCCGAGAACAGCATGACGTCGTGCTGGCCGTCTGTAATCGCGGCGCCAATCAGGTAATCGCCGTCATCCAGACCGACCGCAATAATACCTTTGCGCAGCACGCGGCCAAAGGCTTCCAGCGGCGTCTTTTTTACCGTTCCTAACGCGGTGCCCATGAACACGAATTTGTCGACCGAGAATTCCTTGACCGGCAAGACAACCGTAATCTTTTCGCCTTCCTGCAACGGGAAGATATTCACGATCGGACGGCCGCGCGAGTTCCGCGAACCTTGCGGCACTTCGTAGACCTTCACGCTGTACACGCGACCGCGATTCGAGAAGCACAGAATGTGGTCGTGCGTGTTCGCAATGAACAGCGTGTCGATCCAGTCGTCTTCTTTCATGGCCGTGGCCTGCTTGCCGCGGCCACCACGCTTCTGCGCACTGTATTCGGACAGCGGCTGCGACTTCACATAGCCGGCATGCGACATGGTCACGACCATTTCCTGCGGCGTGATCAGGTCTTCCGTGTTCAGCTCGGTCGCGTTCATCTCGATCTTCGAGCGGCGCGCGTCGCCGAATTCGGCTTTGATCGACGTCAGTTCGTCGACGATGATCGCCGCAATGCGTTCCGGGCGAGCCAGAATGTCCAGCAGGTCGGCGATTTGCGCCATCACTTCGCGGTACTCGCCGATGATCTTGTCCTGCTCGAGACCCGTCAGGCGTTGCAGACGCATCTGCAGAATTTCCTGAGCCTGGGTGTCGGACAGACGGTAGAGGCCGTCGGACTGCATACCGAACGCCGGATTCAACCCGTCAGGACGGTAGGCCTCACGACCACCGGCCGACGCGTTTTCCGACTCGGCACGCGACAACATTTCGCGCACCAGCGACGAATCCCACGGACGCGCCATCAATTCCTGTTTCGCGATCGGCGGAGTCGGCGCACCCTTGATGAGCGCGATGAACTCGTCGATGTTGGCGAGCGCAACCGCCAGACCTTCGAGCACGTGACCGCGTTCGCGCGCCTTGCGCAGCTCGTATACGGTGCGCCGCGTCAGCACTTCCCGGCGATGCGACAGGAAGCACGACAGCATTTCCTTCAGGTTCAGCAACTTCGGCTGGCCGTCGACCAGCGCGACCATATTCATGCCGAAGGTGTCCTGAAGCTGGGTCGCCTTGTACAGATTGTTGAGCACGACTTCCGGCACTTCACCGCGCTTGAGCTCGATCACGACACGCATGCCGCTCTTGTCGGACTCGTCGCGGATATCGGAAATGCCTTCGAGCTTCTTCTCGTTGACCAGCTCGGCAATGCGTTCCAGAAGTGAGCGCTTGTTCACCTGGTACGGCAGTTCGTCGACGATGATCGACATGCGCTGACCGCGATCGATTTCCTCGAAGTGCGTGAGCGCGCGCATCAGCACGCGGCCGCGGCCGGTGCGATAGCCGTCGCGCACGCCGGCGACGCCGTAGATGATGCCGGCGGTCGGGAAATCGGGCGCCGGAATGATCTCGATCAGTTCGTCGATCGTGGCTTCCGGGTTTTTAAGCAGATGCTGGCAAGCGTCGACGACCTCGTTGAGGTTGTGCGGCGGAATGTTGGTCGCCATGCCGACCGCGATACCGGACGAGCCATTGATCAGCAGATTGGGAATGCGCGCGGGCAGAATGGCCGGCTCGTTTTCACTGCCGTCGTAGTTCGGCGTGAAGTCGACCGTTTCCTTGTCGATGTCGGCCAGCAGTTCGTGGCCGATCTTCGCCATGCGGATTTCGGTGTATCGCATCGCGGCGGCGTTGTCGCCGTCCACGGAACCGAAGTTGCCCTGGCCGTCCACCAGCATGTAGCGCAGCGAGAAGTTCTGCGCCATCCGGACGATGGTGTCGTAAACAGCCGTGTCGCCGTGCGGGTGGTACTTACCGATGACGTCGCCGACAATACGCGCCGACTTCTTGTAAGCCCGGTTCCAGTCGTTGTTCAGTTCGTGCATCGCGTACAGCACGCGCCGGTGCACCGGCTTCAGGCCATCGCGAACATCAGGAAGCGCACGCCCCACGATCACGCTCATCGCGTAATCGAGATACGAACGGCGCATTTCCTCCTCTAGGGAGATTGGCAGAGTCTCTTTGGCGAATTGATCCATTATCCGTATCTTTTACGTGCCAACGCGACGAGTAAACGACGCCTTGGCGTAAGCATTGCAGGCGCAACGCATCACGCGATTCTAACATGCCGCGAATCCGCTCCCGACTCAGGCACGTATACCTATTAGAGGGTGATTGCAGAGCGCGTCCCGATGCCCCACTTTTGCGCCGGTCAGGCGCGATTCGTGCGTGGGGCAATCCGCCGCTCAGCCATGACTGGCGGAGCCTCCAGCGGATTGCTTCTGTTGCGCATGCACCACAATTGAAGGGCGATTTGATTGGGGGCAGATTTTTTTATCGTGGGAAGGGAACGATATGGCAAAATGCCAACGCACAAAGAGTTAGACACTGCTCGAAGTCTACACAGCACGCTTTTTTGTTCTACACCGATGTTATACTTCGAGCAATGTATGACTTGTCTTCGTCAACAGGCTCGCAGTAAACCTGCGGTAATCTCAATTTCGAGAGGAGAAATATGAATAAACTTTCAAAGCTCGCGTTCATTGCAGCTACCGCAGTTATGGCTGCATCCGCCATGGCGCAGTCGGTGCCGGCGTCGCGACAAGCTACGAACGACAACTGGGTGAATGGTACCGGCGAATACGTGTGGATGAACGGCACGAACGAACTTTGCTGGCGCGATGCATTCTGGACGCCGGCAACGGCCAACGCAAAGTGCGATGGCGCCCTGGTTGCCCAGGCTCCGACCCCGCCGGCTCCGGTCGCACCTGCACCGGCGATCACCAGCCAAAAGATTACGTATCAAGCTGACGCGCTGTTCGACTTCGACAAGGCAATCCTGAAGCCGGGCGGTAAGGAAAAGCTGGACGATCTCGCATCGAAGATCGGCGCTTTGAACCTGGAAGTCGTCGTTGCAACGGGTTACACGGACCGTATCGGTTCGGACAAGTACAACGATCGTCTGTCGCTGCGCCGCGCTCAAGCTGTCAAGGCATACCTGGTCAGCAAGGGCATCGAATCCAACCGTATCTATACGGAAGGCAAGGGCAAGCGCAACCCGGTCACGACCGGTTGCAACCAGAAGAACCGCAAGCAACTTATCGCCTGCCTCGCACCGGATCGTCGCGTGGAAGTCGAAGTTGTCGGTACTTCGAAGCAATAAGCTCCAAGTTACCGCAGTATCAAAGCCCCGCTTCGGCGGGGCTTTTTTTTATGCCTGTTTTTCCCGCAGATCGAAGGCGTGTCGAGGCGGATTCCCACGCGCAGATACACGCGTCTTGCAGATTCACGAGCGACCCCGCACGGCACGACGGCATGGATCGCGCCCCAGAACGACGCGGCATTTTGCCGCCCTGTCGCTCGACCTATATACTCAGGGTTTATCCTCGAGCGCCCGCTCACCGCTCTCATCGAGGCAGCTTCCGCTATGACCAACGCCGATCCCCACGAACTGCAGAAATTCAGCGACCTTGCACATCGTTGGTGGGACCCGAATGCGGAATTCAAACCGCTGCACGAACTCAATCCCATTCGTCTGAGCTGGATCGACGCTCATGCGCCTCTCGCGGGCAAGAAGGTGCTGGATATCGGCTGCGGCGGCGGGATTCTGTCGGAGTCCATGGCTAGCCTGGGCGCGCACGTCAAAGGTATCGACCTGTCGCACCAGGCGCTCGGCGTGGCCGATCTTCACAGTCTTGAAAGCGGCGTCACCGTCGACTACGAAGAAATCGCCGCCGAGGCGCTCGCCGCCCGCGAACCGGGCACGTACGACGTGGTCACCTGCATGGAAATGCTCGAGCACGTGCCGGAGCCGTCCGCCATTGTCGAAGCCTGCAAAACGCTGGTGAAGCCCGGCGGCTGGGTGTTCTTCTCCACGCTGAACCGCAACGTGAAGTCGTACCTGTTTGCGGTGATCGGTGCCGAATACATCGCACGCATGCTGCCCAAGGGCACGCACGACTACGCTCGCTTCATTCGCCCGTCGGAATTGGCGAGCTTCGTGCGCGCGGCCGAGCTGCGCACAGCCGACATCAAAGGTATCGTCTACAACCCGCTCAGCAAGCATTTCGCGCTGTCCGCCGACACGAGCGTGAACTACATGCTCGCCTGCCGCCGCGACGTCTGATTCGCCACGACCTGCCGACCCGAACCCATCAATGAGCGATCCCACGCCCCTGCCCCAACGCGAAGACAACGAGGATGCCTTAGGTCTTTGCCATGCCGTCCTATTCGATCTGGACGGCACGCTAGCCGACACGGCGCCCGATCTCGCCGCCGCCGTCAACAAGATGCGCCACGATCGCGGGCTCGAGATGGTGCCGCTCGAAGACCTGCGGCCGCTCGCCTCCGCCGGCGCGCGTGGGCTGATTGGTGGGGCGTTCGGCGTCGGCCCCGACAGTCACGAGTTCGCGTCGATGCGTGAAGAATTCCTCGCCAACTACGAGGCGGACTTGTGCATCGAGACCACGCTGTTTCCGGGCATTCCCGAGATGCTGGACGAGCTCGACGCCCGCGGCGTGCGCTGGGGCATCGTCACGAACAAGGTGGCCCGGCTCACTGAGCCGCTGATCGCCCAGCTCGGTCTGGAAGAGCGCGCGGGCTGCATCGTGAGCGGTGACACGACACCGCACTCGAAGCCCCACCCCGCGCCGTTGCTGCACGCCGCACGTGAGCTGGACGTGGTGCCGGAGCGCATCGTCTACGTCGGCGACGACCTGCGCGACGTGCAGGCAGGCTTCGCCGCCGGCATGAAAACAATCGCCGCCGCGTACGGCTATTGCGGCAACGACATTCCGCCGACGCAATGGCATGCGCAACACGTCGTTCAGTCGCCGGCGGAACTGCAAAAGCTGCTGCGCGACATCGGTTGAGTCTCAATGAATGCCGCAGCAAAGCGAACGCAGCGCGCCGCCGCATTCGCTTTGCCAATGAGTCAGGACGCGGCCGTCAATCTATTGTAAAATCTACGTTGGTTCAGAGGTTTTGAGCAACGAACCGCGGGGGCGACCTGGTTTCGACAGGGGTTGCGAAGCGGCTAGGGCATGTCGAGGACCCGTCACCTCGTTAATCAATGGGAAAAACGTAACTGCAAACGACGAAACGTTCGCACTGGCAGCCTAAGGGCCGCCGTCCTCTGCCTAGTTCACTGACGGGCTAGAGTCGCAAGACCGGTAGCAATACCGACAGAGGTCATATACGTCAGTTAAGCCTTGGTGGTGTCACGACATCCGGGTCGAAAACCTAGTGAATCGCCTTAGTGCAGCGTGTTCGTCCGCGTCGCTCGGGTTAAATCAAATGACAGAACTAAACATGTAGAACTAGTCGTAGAGTGCTTCTGGACGCGGGTTCGATTCCCGCCGCCTCCACCAGACATCGCGCACACCGCACCGGTGCCGCGCTTTATGAAAAACCCCGACAGCGTCGAGCTCTCGGGGTTTTTTGTTGCCGGCGTCCGGCGAGCGATTCGATGCAAACGCGCTACGCGTTTACTGCTCCGTTAGCGTCGAGGCGCGCCAGGTTTGGAGTGCGTTTGCGGCGGCTGAGGCTGAGGCCGAAGGCGAGGCCCATCCGTCAGCGCGATGCTTGGGAATGGTCTGACCCACGGCCGCGGCACTGCTGGGCGGCCGCTCGATCGTCACAACCGCAGTTCTGTTCGCAATTGCATGTGCAGGAGCCTCATTCGCGAGCCCATTCACAGCCACGCTCGCCGCCCCACCACCCGCCCTCACCAGCAACCCATTCACCCGCTCCACCTCGTCAAAATCCAGTGCCGCCGTCGCAGCCTTAAGCTGCAGCAACGCCACAATCGTCGCGTAGCGTGCGCGGATCCAATCCCGCCGAGTCGAGTACAACGCATCCGACGCGCGCAACACATCCGTGCTGGTCCGGCTGCCCACCTTATAACCCACCTGAGTCGCGTCGAGCGCCGCGCGCGAAGTCCGCATCAAACGCGTCAGCGAATCGACCCGCGCCGCGCCGTTGCGAACGCGCGACCAGTTCTCGCGCGCCGTCGCACTCGCGACGCGTTGCGCCGCCAGCAGTTCGTCCTGCGCCTTGTCTTCCAGCGCGAGCTTTTCGTCGACGATGGCAGTAGTCTCGCCGCCTTCGAACAGCGGAATCGTGATCGACAACATCGCGGTCGTGGTCGTTGTCGGCCGGGAGTAGCCGGATGCGGCGCCCGCCGGCGTGTGACTCGCCGACAGGTTCACGACCGGCAGATGTCTCGCCCGCGCCTTCTCGACCTCCAGTTCCGCCAGGCGTCGGTCGATCTGCTTCAACTGCACCCGGAAGTCGTGGGTTTCGGCCTGCGAGGCCCAATTCTCGCCGTCCACTGGGTCCAACCTCGGCATGGCCGCGCTGTCCGACAGCCGCGACAACGCAGCAAAGGGCTGCCCCGTGAGTTGTTCCAAAGCAAGCCGCTTAAGCTGCAACTCGCTACGCGCGTCCTGCTGCTGCAACTGGGCCTGCTCGCGCGCCGCGTCGGCTTCCTGCAGGTCGATCACGGTCGCCTCGCCCGCCGCCTGCCTACGGCGTAACTGGTCGAAATGCAAATCGAGGGCCATCGCGTAGTCGTTGGCGCGCGTCAGCTCGTCTTCAGCGGCAAGCTCGTCGAAATACGCGCGCACCGCCTGCACGATGGAGGACTGCTGAGCGCTCGCCACCTCCAGCACGCCGCGCGCCGCAATCACGTCTGCCTGCTTGTAAACCGTCCAGCGGCTCCAGTCGAAGACCGGCTGCGTCAGCGTGACGCTCCAACCGTTCTGCCAGTAGGTGTTACGCGGAAAACCTTCCATCACCGTACTGTTGTACGCGCGCCCCCAGCCGCCCGCGACTTGCGGCAAAAACCCGGCGCGCGCCTTGGGCAGCGCCTGCTGGGCCGCTTTGGAGCCCGCACGGAATGCCGCGAGATCCGCGTCGTGGTCGGTGGCCTGCTCGACCACCGTCGACAGATCGACCGCCGCAGCCGGCCTCGCCAGCGCGACACAGGCGAGCGCGATCAGCCAGAGCCAGCCCGGCACCGTGCGCCTAGTCATGGGCCATCACGCCCGCACGCGCCTCGCACACCAACTCGCCTTCGACCAACCGGTAACGCGTGTCGAACGACGCCGCGAGCGACATGTCGTGCGTAATCACCACGACCGTTCGCTCGAGGCGCTGCAACAAAGCCACGATCTGCCGCACCGACGTCGGATCGAGATTCGACGTCGGCTCATCGAGCAACAGCAGCTCACGTTGCTGATACAACGCGCGCGCAAGCAGCAGACGCTGCCGCTGCCCGGCGGAAATATTCGCGATCGTGTCGCTGATCACCGTGCGCGTGCGCATCGGCAAACGCATTACGTCGGGCAACAGACCGACGTCGTCGAGCAAGGTGTGAATGCGGGCTTCGTCCGCGTTGCCGGCGAACAGCGACACATTCTCCGCAATCGAGCCATGCAGGATCAGATCGCCCTGGCGCATATGCACGGCGTGGCGACGGATTTCGTCGACGGTGAGGTTCGGCCACGCAATGCCGTTCAGCGTGATCTCGCCGTCCTGAAGCGGCTCAGCCGCCGCAAGCAGCTTGAAAAGCGTGGACTTGCCGCTGCCCGATGAACCGGTGATCACGATCTTGTCGCCGCGGCGAATGACGATGTTCGCGCGCTTGAGCACTGGCTGATCCGACACGCCGTAGCGGAACGTGACGTCGCGCACGTCGATGCGCTCGAAGCTGCGCACCTCGACGGTTTTATGCGTGTCGGCAGGCGGCGTGTAGCGCTCCGCCTCGCAGTCGACGATGTCGCCGACCCGCGCCGCCGGCACGCTCAGCATGAAATACTCAAAGGCCGCGTTGATGGAACGCGCAAAGCGCTCCGACAGCAGCGACTTGTAGATCAGAAACGAATAGAACACGCCCACCGAGATCACGCCGCCCAGCATCAGCCGCGCCGCGAACCAGGTGATCGCAATCATGTCGGCGTAATTGACGAGCTTCAGGATCGCGTCGCGCGCGCTGCCGAGCTTGCTGTTTTGCACTAGCGCCGCGGTATACGCGCGGTATTTGGCCATGAAGATCGCGGTGCGCCGCGTCTCGCCCTGCGAGAGCTTGATCAGCGACGCGCCGCGTATCGTCTCGATCAGCGTGTCGTCGCAGCGTGCTGATTCTTCCAACACGAGCGCGTGGGTATCGCGCATTCGCGCAAACAGCGCGAACGACACGGCAACGTAGACCGTGAAAATTAGCAGCGCGATCACCGTGAGTTGCGGGCTCTGCACCAGCATCAGCGCGAGCGCCAAGGTGCCGACCACCATGTCGATGCACAGCGCGATGGTAGTGCGCGTCGTGAAGATGCTGATTTCGTCCTGCGCCTTCACGCGCGCGAACAGATCGCCGACGTGCCGCTTCTCGAAGTACGGAATCGGATTGCGCAACAGCTTCAACAGCAGCCCCTCGGTCATGTTCATCTGCACGAAACCATGCAGCAGTCCGACGAGGTACGTTTCGACGTAGTGGCTCAACGCGCCGGCGACGAAAATGCCCGAGAACGTCAGCATGAGCACGTTGAGCAGATTCAGGTTGTCGGCGGCGACCACGTCGTCGAGCACCAGATTGCCGAGGTACGGCATGGCGAGGATCGCGAACTGGCTGCCGAGCGCCACGAACATCACCTTGGCGATCTGCGCCTTGAGTTGCGGATTCAGCGCACGCACACGAGCGAGCGCGGCGGGCACCCGAGACTTGTCGCGGATGCGCGGCATGAGCGGCGTCGCCGCGCATTCGAGCAGATAGCCGGACACGTTGGCCACGAAGGTGTCCATCGAAATGCGCCGGCGGCCGCTGGCCGGATCGATCACCTGCACGTAACCACGCCCGCACTTCTCGAACACCACGAAATGCGCGCCGCCGAAATGTAGGATCGAACCACGCTTCACGCGTGGCAGATCGCCGCCGTCGAACCGGTAGGCCTGCACGGCGAGACCGAATTCGACGGCGACGTCGTAGAGATCCATGAGCGTCAGGCCGTTGGCCGACACCGGCCTGAACGCCTGCAATTCGCGCACTTCCGTGGCGCGCCCAAGATGCGACAGCACCATGGCGAGACACGCGTAGCCGCATTCGGCGACTTCGTTCTGATAGATCGCACGCATGGTCAGCCTCGTAGCACGCGGAACAGCGGCGCGAGCACCCATTCGGCGATGGTGCGGCGCTCGATCACGATGCTCGCCGTCGCCGCCATGCCGGGCAGGATGTCGAAGCGTTGCCGCTCGAAGTGGAACTGGTCGCCGCTCAGCGTGGCCCACGCCATGTAGTCGCCGTCCGGACCCGGCGACTTCGACGGGGCGCCGCGCGAGATCGCCGAACGCACGGTCGTGCGCGAAATCGAATCGATGCGCGCTTCATAGCTGCCGAATTTGGCGTACGGAAACGCGTCGAACTTCAGCCGCACGATCTGCCCTTCGCGGACAAAGCCACGTCGGCGCGAAGGGATGCGCAGTGCCGCGCGCAAACCGCCCTTTTCGCCGGTCGAGATGACGAGCGCGACGTCGTCCGGTGCAAGCGTGCGGCCCGGCACGAGCCCTGAAAAAGTAACCACGCCAGCCTTGGGCGCGGAAATCGTCGCGTCCTGACGGGTTTGTTCGAAGCGCACGCGAATGTCCTGCAGATCGCGGGCGTGGCGCGCCTCCAGCTCGTTGAGCTGGGCGCCGAGGCCCGTTTGCGTGCCGATCGCCGCGCCGAGTTCTGCACCCAGTTGCTGGCGACGCGCGGCGCCCTGCGCGAGCGCGACTTTCGCCTGATGCGTATCGGCCCTCGCCTGCTCGACCCGGTCCGCGGTGACGTAGTCGGCGACCGATTCGAGCCGCGTCAGTTTGCGGCCGGCTTCGTCCGACAGTTCGCGGTTCTGCGCCAATTGCTCGCCCAGCGCCATGATTTCCGCTCGCCGGCTTTGTACGGCGACGCGTGCGGCATCCCATTGCGCGGACAGATCCGCTTTGCGCTGCGCGTATTGGGCTTCGCTCGTGCGAATCTGTTCGTCGCGCATCTGTTCGTCGAACGCCGGGCGTTGTTGACCGTCGCTCGCCAGCGAGAGATCGCGATCGAGCCGGAACAGCGCGGCCCCCTGCGCGACGCGCGCGGACGGCTCGACGTAGATCGCCGAAACGAGTCCGGTCAGCCCCTGAATCTTGACCTCGGCGGGCGAGACGATTTCCGCACGCACGTCCTGTTTCAGTTCGACGTCGTGGAAGAAGGCGAATAGGGTTGCGATCGCCACTAGCGACGATGTCGCATAGGCGATCCAACGCCACGAGACGTCCCTGAACTGCGGGAGATTGATAGGTTCCATAGCTTCATTGCTGCCGGATAGCGCCCGGCGCTGTGTCGATCCGCCTGACTGCGGCGGGTGTGGTGTTGCACGGCTGCGTCGGTGTTGCCGTCGCAGTCGCCCTCGCCGTGCGGACGGGTCTAGCGGACTGGCGCGAACGCGTACATCGACGGATGTCCGGCGACTAGCCAGTCTGGATAGTTGTGGGTAACCGCCGTTTCGATGCAATGCGCGAGTTGCTGCACGGCATCAGGGGCGGCAAGGGGTAGCGGATCGAACTGTTCGGCACTGAAGCGACCGCGTTCGAAACGCAAATAAAATGGCAAAAGCATGGCGCCGAATGGCGCGCCAAGTCGGAACACGCCGTTGTGAATCCGCGCGTCACGGCCGAACAGCGAAACACCGACGGTTTCCATCGGATAGCGATGCAACGCGAAAGGCGGCACATCGGCAAACAACACCACAACGCCGCTGCGCTTCAACGCGCGGGCGACGCGCAGGCCAAGTCCGTTGCGGTCGTCTTCGCCATAGGTGTAGAGCACGTTGACGCCGGGAATAAGCGCGTGATCGTTGCCATACATGTCGCGCGGCACGCCGGACACGACCGCAATCGACTCGAGTCCGAGCAGCGCGCGCAATTCGTCGATGACGTAAATGTTTGCGTATTGCGACACGTAGTGAAACGGCGACACGATGACAGGACGACCCGGTTCCTCGGCCTGAAGCTGGCGGATTTTCCCGGCCAGTGCGGCGGCGACGCGCTGCAGGTCGGGCCACGCTTCGCTACCGCGCGATAAGCGGCCGAAGTAAATACGTTGATCGATCAGCTTCTCGCGCAAATATCCTGCGGCGACACGACTCTTATCGAGCGGCGCCAGTTGCAGCACATCTCGCCCGATCTCCAGGCGCGCGATACCTTGCCAACGCTTGCGCGCGCTGACGAGACCCAGAAACTTGCACACAACCGAGGCACACGGCTCAATAGCCGAAGGCGGCAGGCGAGCCATCAACGCCCCCCACGCGCTGCGCCACGCATACGCCAATTGGTTGCGTAGCAAAGTCAGTAAGGCTGACGCGGTACGCCTCGATTCCATCTTCAACTCCACAGCCCATATCGTGGCACTGGGGCGATCCTTCAGGAACCGCCCCAGTGCGCGCTACACGCTTACGAGCGCGTGTTCGCCGGGACCGGCGTGCTCTTCACCGGCGCCTGAGCCGGCTGCGAGTTGCACTTGCAGCAGCCGCCTGCAACAGCGGATTTAGCCAGTTCGTTACGATTGATTTTTTGCATTTGAGGTACCTTTTTGAATAAGTCGATAAATTAAATTAGCCCACAAGAATTTCTTAACTCCTGAAGCGAATAAAATCTTATCAGCATATTTTTTTGGTAGAAGAACCTTTGCTTTATTTTACAAATCCGACCTAACTCAATAAACCCATCGGGTCGTGCTACCCACCAAACGGGGAATTTTCATTCTCAATTAATTTCATTCAGACTTGCTGAACAAGGCTCAGGACGAAGGTGTCGCCACCAGGAAGCGAGATATTTCCTCCAACCCCGGATAACGCGAGCCAATCACCAACCATTCCATGACGAAACAACCCAACCAGACATAATTAAAAAATTTACCCCGAAATTTCTTACAAATAATTAGAAAATTCGGAACATTAATTTTCACATTAAATAGTCACGCCAATGAAACCGGGCGCTCACGAACCCGGTAACGTCGTATGACATGGAATAAATCACCGTCCTGATCCGTTTAAGACTGGCACGCACGCAAACCGGCAGCGCGGGCATGACCCGCGCTGCACAAACTCGAAACCGTACGCGGTCAAACCAGGAGCCCACATCATGCGCAAGACACTCTTCGGCGTCGCCCTTGTCAGCCTCTTTGCCCTGCAACCCAGCGCGTTCGCCGAGGCGCCCAAGGCGGTCGACGGCCGCTTCGTCACCGCCGACGGCATGACGCTCTATACCTTCGACAAAGACACCACGCCCGGCGTCAGCGCCTGCACCGGGGGCTGCATGAGTTACTGGCCCGCCGCGGTGGCCGGCTCGATGGATAAGCCGTCGGGCGACTGGACGCTGATCCCCGCAGCGGACGGCAAACAGCAGTGGGCGTACAAGGGCTATCCGCTGTACCGCTACGCGGCGGACAAGCAGTCCGGCGATGAAAAGGGAAATGGGTTCAAGGACATGTGGCACACCGCCAAGCCCTGAACGGCCGCCGCGCGATAAGCGCACCGGTGAAACGCACGCTCAAACGAAAAAACGCCGGCATCGAGCCGGCGTCGCATGACAAATCAGACGGAAGACCTTCTCCCGCGTTACTCGTCTTTAGGACACTGCAGGTTACAGCCGTTCGGGTCGCCATTGTCGCCGCGCTTGCGCATGGCCGACTTCTTGTTCGACTGATACTTGTCCGACGGCGCCGACGCAGCGAACGGCATTTGCGGATGCTCGGCAAGACGGAACTGGTCATTCAGGATCCCGCCCGGCACGCCGGGCGAATTCTGGGCGAACGCGACCGGAGCAGTGGCGAGAACCATACCGGTTGCAGCAACTGCAACCCATGCGTGAAGAAGAGCTTTCATAGCGATTGAGCGCGACGACTCGCGCGATTGAGGCGAAAACGAAAGCTTAGAGCGTATCGCAAACCGGCGCCATGCGCAGCGCCGAACCCACGTAGATGGTTACGGCTGCTTACGCCGCCACGCCGAGGCCGACTTCGAGGTCGACCAGCGTGCCACATTCCTGCGGATCGTAGCCTTCGAGCTGATCGACGCTATGCCGGAACGCGGCGCCGCGCAGCAACTCGATCACCGTCGCGAGCGGCGCGCGTTCCAGACGGCTGCGGTCGCAGGCGAAGTAATAGTCTTCGTCGACGATCGGAATGAAGTCGAGCCCGAAGTGATGCGCCGCCGGCTCCACACCGAAGCCCACGTCCGCCATGCCGCTCGCCACGAACGCCGCGATCGCCGAATGCGTCAGCTCGGTCGACGCATAGCCATTCACCCGATCCGGATCGACACCGACTTTGCGCAACGCGAGATCGAGCAGCATGCGCGTGCCCGAGCCCGGCTGACGGTTGACGAAGCGAATGTCGTCACGCGCCAGATCGCCGAGACCGCCAATGCCTCGCGGGTTGCCCTTGCCGAGAAACAGTCCCTGCTTGCGCCGCGTCAGATGCACGAGCACATGGCGCTGCGGATCGAGCCAGCGCCGGTAGGTATCGGCGCACGCCGCGCGAAATTCGCCGCGCGGCAAGTGGAAGCCGGCCAGATCGCATTCGCCGCGCGCCAGTGCGCTGACGGCGTCGGCGCTGTCGCGGTATTTGATGTCGACCGGCAGATCGTGCGCAACCAGCGACGTGACGAGCGCAGCCACCGCGTACCCATGCGACGCAAAAATGCGCACGTCGTCGGCGGGTGGCGCGAGCCAGCGGTTCAGATCGCTCGCCACTTCGCTGGCGAGTGCCTGCATGTTGCCGTCGAGCCGTTCACCGCATAGACGCTGCGCACGCAGCACGGCCTGCCCGAGTTCGGAGAGCACCGAGCCGCGGCCGCGCTCCTTCGCAATCAGCGGACCGCCCAGACGTTCTTCGATGCTGCGCAACAGACCCCATGCATGACGGTAGGACAAACCCTTAAGCGTGGCCGCCTGCGCGATGCTGCCGGATTCGTCCACCAGTGCGAGCAGCGGCACGACGTCCGACAGGCTGGCCTCGCGGCCGTCCGCGCCCTTCACCACCAGCTCCGCCTGGCACTCGATTCTGATCATATATGCTCAACTCTTTCCTATTGCACGGGCTATTTCACCCGCCTATTGTTCGGCTATCCCATATCGAATAAACAAAGCATAAGTGCACGCTTTATGAAATACAAGTGCATATATGACTTTTGGAGGAGCCCCCACTTGGACGATTCCCTCGCCGTCGCACCGGATCAACTCGTGCAGCGTCACGCGCGTCCGGGCATGTCGCTGCTAGCTGTGCTGCATGCGATTCAGGACGAACTCGGCTACGTTCCGCCGGCCTCGGTCGCGCCGCTCGCCAAAGCGATGAATCTGTCGCGCGCCGAGGTGCATGGCGTCATCACCTACTACCACCACTTCCGCACGCAACCGGCCGCGCCGGTCACGGTGCAACTGTGCCGCGCGGAAGCCTGCCGCAGCATGGGCACCGAAGCGCTCGCGCAGCATATCGAAGCGCGCACCGGTTGCCGCTTCGACGCCGAACACGAGCCTCACGCGACGGTGGAACTGGAATCGGTGTATTGCCTCGGTCAATGTGCGCTGTCGCCGGCGTTGATGCTCAACGGCACCTTGCACGCGAAGGTCACGCCGCACAAATTCGACGCGATTCTCGCCGCCGCCGAAAAGCGCGTGGAGGTGACGGCATGACGCGCATTTACGTTCCCTGCGATTCGTCCGCACTGGCGCTCAGCGCCGACGCGCTGGCTCAGGCGATCGTCGCCGAAGCCGCACAGCGCGGCATCGAAATCGAACTGGTCCGCAACGGCTCGCGCGGTTTGCTGTGGCTCGAACCGCTGATCGAAGTCGCAACGGCCGAAGGTCGCATCGGCTACGCGAATGTCGAAGCCGACGACGTCGCCGCCTTGTTCGACGCCGGCTTCCTGCAAGGCGGCGAACACGCGCGGCGCGTCGGTCTCGTCGACGAGATTCCGTATCTGAAGAAGCAACAGCGCCTGACGTTTGCGCGCATCGGCATCACCGATCCGCTTTCCGTCGACGACTACGTTGCCCACGGCGGCCTCGACGGCCTGCGCGCGGCCCTGCACACCGACGGCGACGCCGCCTGCGAAGCGTTGATCGAATCCGGCCTGCGCGGCCGCGGCGGCGCGGCGTTCCCGGCCGGCATCAAATGGCGCACGGTGCGCGGCGCGAAAGCGGCGCAGAAGTACATCGTCTGCAATGCGGATGAAGGCGACTCGGGCACGTTCTCCGATCGTCTGGTCATGGAAAGCGATCCGTACATGCTGATCGAAGGGATGATCATCGCGGGTGTCGTGACGGGCGCAACCGTCGGTTATATCTACGTGCGCAGCGAGTATCCGCATTCGATCGCGACGCTCGAAGCGGCCATCGCGAAAGCGCGCGCCGCCGGCTGGCTCGGCGACAGCGTGCTCGGCTCGGCGGCGCATCGCTTCGAGCTGTTCGTCGCGAAAGGTGCCGGCGCCTATGTGTGCGGCGAGGAAACCGCGTTGCTCGAATCGCTCGAAGGCAAACGCGGCATCGTCCGCGCGAAGCCGCCGGTGCCGGCGCTCGTCGGCCTGTACGGGCAGCCGACCGTGATCAACAACGTCATCACGCTCGCCACCGTGCCGCTGATCTTCGCGCGCGGCGCGGCGTTCTACAAAGACTTCGGCATGGGCCGTTCGCGCGGCACGTTGCCGTTCCAACTGGCCGGCAACGTGAAGCAAGGCGGTCTCGTCGAACTCGCATTCGGCGTGACGCTGCGCGAATTGCTGGTCGACTACGGCGGCGGCACGGCCAGCGGCCGGCCGGTACGCGCGGTGCAGGTGGGCGGCCCGCTCGGCACCTATCTGCCCGAAAGCCAGTGGGACATTCCGATGGACTACGAGGCCTATGCGGCGGTCGGCGCGGTGGTCGGCCACGGCGGCCTGGTCGTGCACGACGACACATCGAATCTCGCCGAACTCGCGCAATACGCCATGCACTTCTGCGCGCTCGAATCGTGCGGCAAATGCACGCCGTGCCGGATCGGCTCGACGCGCGGCGTCGAAGTGATCGGCCGGATCCGCAACGGCGATACGTCCACGCGCCAGGTGCAATTGCTGCGCGATCTGTGCGACACGATGGTGTCCGGTTCACTGTGCGCGATGGGCGGCATGACGCCGTTCCCGGTGCTGTCCGCGCTCGATCATTTCCCCGAAGACTTCGGTCTCGCCGGCGCGTCTTCCGACGCGTCCCCGAACGTGCCTCATCACGCGCCCAAAGCGGCCTGACCCAGGAGCTCACCATGTCCGACGTGCTCAACTCCCCTGCCGGCGGCTGCGGCTCAGGCAACTGCGCGTGCAAGTCGCAGGCGCTGCAACAGGCGCCGCTGCGCCCGCCCCGTTCGTTCTTCGACGACACCGACTACGGCACGCCCGAACGTCATGCCGACGTCGATATCACGCTGGAAATCGACGGTCAGAGCGTGACGGTGCCGGCCGGCACCTCGGTAATGCGCGCCGCCGTCGAAGCCGGCGTGAACGTGCCGAAGCTGTGCGCCACCGATTCGCTGGAACCGTTCGGCTCGTGCCGCCTGTGTCTGGTCGAGATCGAAGGCAAGCGCGGCTATCCGGCGTCGTGCACGACGCCCGTCGAAGCCGGCATGAAGGTGCGCACGCAGACCGATCGTCTGCAATCGCTACGCCGCAACGTGATGGAACTGTATATCTCCGATCACCCGCTCGACTGCCTCACCTGCCCCGCCAACGGCGACTGCGAATTGCAGGACATGGCGGGCGTGACGGGCTTGCGCGAAGTGCGCTACGGCTTCGACGGCGCGAATCATCTGAAGGACAAGAAGGACGAGTCGAACCCGTATTTCACCTACGACGCGTCGAAGTGCATCGTCTGCAATCGCTGCGTGCGCGCGTGCGAGGAAACGCAAGGCACGTTCGCGCTGACCATCGCGGGACGCGGCTTCGAATCGCGCGTGGCGGCGAGCGAAAACCAGCCGTTCATGGAATCGGAGTGCGTGTCGTGCGGCGCGTGCGTCGCAGCGTGCCCGACCGCGACGCTGCAGGAAAAGACCGTGATCATGCTCGGCCAGGCGGAGCATTCGGTCGTCACCACCTGCGCGTATTGCGGCGTCGGTTGTTCGTTCAAGGCGGAGATGAAAGGCAACCAGGTCGTGCGGATGGTGCCGCACAAAAACGGCCAGGCCAACGAAGGCCACGCCTGCGTGAAAGGCCGCTTCGCCTGGGGCTACGCAACGCACAAGGACCGCATCACCAGGCCGATGATTCGCGCGAAGATCACCGACCCGTGGCGCGAAGTCAGTTGGGAAGAAGCGCTGAGTTACGCGGCGTCGGAGTTCCGCCGGATTCAGGCACAACACGGCCGCGATTCGATTGGCGGCATCACCTCGTCGCGTTGCACGAACGAAGAGACGTACCTCGTGCAAAAGCTGGTGCGCGCCGCATTCGGCAACAACAACGTCGACACCTGCGCGCGCGTCTGTCACTCCCCGACCGGTTACGGCCTGAAGGTCACGCTCGGCGAATCGGCAGGCACGCAGACGTTTGCCTCGGTCGATAAAGCTGACGTGATCATGGTGATCGGCGCGAATCCGACCGACGGCCACCCGGTGTTCGGCTCGCGGATGAAACGCCGCGTGCGGGAAGGCGCGAAGCTGATCGTGGTCGATCCGCGGCGGATCGATATCGTCGACACGCCGCATGTGAAAGCCTCGCATCATCTGCAATTGCGGCCGGGCACCAACGTGGCCGTGGTGAACGCGCTGGCGCACGTGATCGTGACCGAAGGCCTGTTCAACGCAGCCTTCGTGGCCGAGCGTTGCGACACGCGCGCGTTCGAACAGTGGCGCGATTTCGTTTCGCTACCGGAGAACGCGCCGGAAGCGACTGAAGCGTTGAGCGGCGTGCCGGCTCAACACGTCCGCGAAGCGGCGCGCATCTACGCGACCGGCGGCAATGCCGCGATCTACTACGGCCTCGGCGTCACCGAACACGCGCAGGGCTCGACGATGGTGATGGGCATCGCCAATCTCGCGATGGTCACCGGCAACATCGGCCGCGAAGGGGTCGGCGTGAATCCGCTACGCGGCCAGAACAACGTGCAGGGCTCGTGCGACATGGGCTCGTTCCCGCACGAGTTGCCGGGCTATCGCCACATTAGCGATACGGTCACGCGCACGCTGTTCGAGCAAGCGTGGAACGTCACGCTGCAGCCCGAACCGGGCCTGCGGATTCCGAACATGTTCGACGCCGCCGTGCATGGCACCTTCAAGGGTCTGTACTGCCAGGGTGAAGACATCGTGCAGTCGGATCCGAACACGCATCATGTGGCGGCGGCGCTGTCGGCGATGGAATGCATCGTGGTGCAGGACATTTTCCTCAACGAGACCGCGAAATACGCACACGTGCTGCTGCCGGGTTCGTCGTTCCTCGAAAAGGACGGCACCTTCACCAACGCGGAACGCCGCATCTCGCGCGTGCGCAAGGTGATGCCGCCGGTGCCGGGTTACGCCGACTGGGAAGTCACGGTGATGCTCGCGCGCGCGCTCGGCTATGAAATGGACTACACGCATCCCTCGCAGATCATGGACGAGATCGCGCGTCTCACGCCGACGTTTCACGGCGTGTCGTACAGGAAGCTCGACGAGCTCGGCAGCATTCAGTGGCCGTGCAACGAGAACGCGCCGGACGGTACGCCGACCATGCACATCGATACATTCGTGCGCGGCAAGGGCAAGTTCGTGATTACGAAGTTCATCGCGACGCCGGAAAAGGTCACGCGCAAATTCCCGCTGCTGCTGACCACCGGGCGGATTCTGTCGCAGTACAACGTCGGCGCGCAAACGCGCCGCACCGAGAACTCACGCTGGCACGACGAGGACCGTCTGGAAATCCATCCGCACGACGCCGAGGAACGTGGCATCAAGATGGACGACTGGGTCGGCATCGAATCGCGCGCGGGGCAAACCGTGTTGCGCGCGAAAGTCACCGAGCGGATGCAGCCGGGCGTCGTCTACACGACGTTCCACTTCCCCGAATCGGGCGCGAACGTGATCACCACCGACAGCTCCGACTGGGCCACCAACTGCCCGGAATACAAGGTGACCGCGGTGCAGGTGATGCCGGTCGAACAGCCGTCGCAATGGCAGAAAGACTATTCGCGCTTCAACACCGAACAGCTCGATCTGCTGAAGCAACGCGAGCTGGCCAACGCCACCTCGGGCAAGTGAGGCGAGCCATGGACACTCAGAATCTGATCGACATGGCGAACCGGATCGGCGATTTTTTCGATTCGATGCCGGACCGCGAAGAAGCGTTGGGCGGTATCGCCGATCATATCCACCGCTTCTGGGAACCGCGCATGCGGCGCGCGTTGCTGGCGTCGCTCGATGAACCGGCAGCGGGCGGCGTCGAGATGTCGGCGATCGTCAGGGAAGCGCTGCTCAAACATCGCGAGCAATTGACGCCTGCCGTGCCTGCGCCGGTTTAATGCGTTGCGGCTTTGCAGCGTTGCAGTTTTGCGGCCGCCCGCGTCATAGCGCGGTCGGCTCGGGGATCTCACCGCCCACCGCGAACCATGCTTCGCAATGCCGCAGCAAGGCGTGCAGATCGGTGCCGGTGCGCCCGCGCGCGCTGATATAGCCATCCGGTCGCACGAGGTAGAACGAAGGCCGTGTGCGTCCATACGATTCGGATAGCGCCGGGCCGCCGTCGCCGGTCGTGTCGGTAATGCGCCAGATACGCACCGCGCCCCGCAACAGGCGCTCGACTTCCGCCACCATGCGATCCCGGTCCGCGTCCGGCGGCGACGCATGTTTCGCGGCGGGATCGAGCGGCGTGCCGTCGACCGGCAGCGGCGGCACCAGCAGAAACAGCGAGAAGAACGCCGGGTCGTGCAGATCGAAAATACAGCCGACGCCCGGCGCGCGGCCCAGCGGTCCATCCACCACATGCACCAGCGCATCCGGCGCCCGCTCGCCGGCGCGCGGGCCGCCGTCGAGCACCCGTTCGAGTGTGAGCGGACTGCGCCGGTACTGGATCGACAACTCGCTGATCGTCAAACGCGCGGCGTCACGCAACGGACCGAGCGCGGCGAGCACCGGCATGACCCGCTCGCGCAACAGCTTGAGCGGTCCATGATCGGCTTCGGCCATCTGCATGACGAAGCCCGTTTGACGCAGCACGTCGCGCTCGATCGGATGCCGTTCGGCGTGATACGTATCGAGCAGCCGATCCGGCGCCGCGCTCTTCAGCACGCGGGCGAGTTTCCAGCCGAGATTGAACGCTTCCTGAATGCCGGTGTTCATCCCTTGCGCGCCGGCCGGGCTGTGAACATGCGCCGCGTCGCCCGCGAGAAAGATCCGGCCGACACGCAAGCGGTCCACCATCCGGCTGTTCAGATGGAAGTGCGCGGACCACTTGAGATCCGACACGTCGACGCGTTCGCGCACGCGGCGCGCGATCAGCGCCTTGCAGTCGTCGAGCGACGGCGGCGGCACGCGGTTGAGCGGCGGCTCACCCAACACCGCGGGCGTGGCGGCCGGCGCCATGGCCGACGGCTCGACCGCATGATCCGCAATCAACCGATGCCGGCCGTGGCCCATTGGGAACAGCGCGACCAGACCGTCGTTCGAGGCGAACATATGAAACTCGTCGTCGGGCCAATCGGTTTCGGCGTGCAGATCGGCGAGCAGGAAGGTCTGTTCGAGGGTCTTGCCCGCGAAGCTCAGGCCGAGCCGATGACGCACCGCGCTATGCGCGCCGTCGGCGGCGATCAGATAGGACGGACGCATGGTCTCCGTGTGGCCGTCGGCGCGGCGCAGCGTCGCCTGAACGCTGGCGGAGCCTTGTGCGAAATTCATCAGTTCGACGCCGCGTTCGATCGTCACGCCGAGCGTCGCGAGATGCTCGGTCAGCAAACGCTCGGTCACGGCCTGGTCGAGAAACAGCAGATACGGATAGCGCGTGTGCAGCGGATCGAAATCGAGCCGCGCGAGACGCATGCCGTTGGAAAAGAGATTGGCCACGCGCGCGCGATGACCGAGTGCGAGAAACTGCTCGATCAGGCGATGCTGCTCGAGCAGTTCGAGCGTGCGCGCCTGGATGCCGATGGCGCGCGAATACGGGCTCGGCTGCATGGCCTTGTCGATCAGACGCACGGGAACGTGGGCACGCGCGAGGCTCATGGCGGCGGCAAGTCCGGTGGGACCCGCGCCGACGATCAGCACCGGCGACGCGTTGTTTGCAGCAACGTCCATGCGGGGCTCCGGAGGCGGCAGTGCGTTCTAGTGTACGCCCTGACGAAGTCACCCTGGAGACGCTGCCGGTGAGGTGTTTCACGATGCGCTGCGTCAAAAATGCGCGGGTGGGACGGGTTGGGACGGGGGTTTTGGGTGCGCTTTCTAGTGGCTCGTTGCGAGAGCGTTGCGTGACCCTTGTGTAGAGGATTACGCCCTACGTCAATGCGCGTGCCCCGCGTGCTCCATCGCGCAATGATGCTGGGTGGTGCCGAGATCGACCTGCAGCGTCGCGTGTAGCATCGAGAAACGCTCCCGCAGCACGACGACGATCGCGTCGAGCGATTCGTCGCCGGGATGGCCGGCCGGCATCACCAGATGCGCGCTGAGTGCGTTGCCGGTGGTCGACAGCGCCCACACGTGCAAGTCGTGCACATCGACAACGCCGGGCTGGGTCGCCAGATAGTCGCGGATGCGTTGCAGGTCGACGCCGGGCGGCACGGCGTCGAGCGCGAGGCGCACCGAATCGCGCAACAAGCCCCATGTGCCGACCACGACGACGGCGACGACCAGCAAGCTCATCACCGGGTCGAGCCACGTCCAGTTGGTGTACAGAATCACCAGGCCGCTGATCGCGACCGCCGCCGAAATACCGGCGTCGGCCGCCATGTGCAGAAATGCGCCGCGGATGTTCAGATCTTCCTTCTGCCCACGCATGAAGAGCCAAGCGGAAATACCGTTGACGACCACGCCGGTGGTCGCCACGACGAACACGGCGAGGCCGGCTACCGGCGCCGGGTTCATCAGACGGCCGATCGCCTCGGCGACGATCACGCCGCATGCAAACAGCAGCAGCCCCGCATTGGCCAGCGACGCGAGAATCGACGAGCTGCCGTAACCGAACGTATAGCGCGCCGAAGGACGCCGCGTGGCGAGCCAGCCGGCGCCCCAGGCGAGCAGCAGGCCGAGCACGTCGGAGAGGTTGTGGCCGGCGTCGGCGAGCAGTGCGGTGGAATGCGCGAGCACGCCGTAGATCGCCTGGATCACGACGATCAGGACGTTCAGCGCGACGGCGAGCGCGAACGCGCGGCCGTGGCCGGGGATGGGGGCGTGGGCGTGGCTGTGGCCGGCGTGGGAGTGGCCGGCGTGGCTTTGGGCGGCGTGGCTGTGGCCGCTATGGGCGCGGTCGCCATGGTCACCGCCGTGGGCATGACCGCTGTCATCGTGACCGCCGTGGTCGTGACCACTGTGGCTGTGACCACTGTGGCTGTGACCGCCATGGCTGTGCTCATCACTCCCATGATCATCGGCACTATCCTCGTGGCTCTGGCTTTCATGATCGTGCCCGCCCTGCGCCGCGGCATCGCCTCCATCGACCCACACCGGCGCGTGCTCATCCTCGCGCTCTTCCGCTGCCCGATCCGGGTTATTCGTATTCTTCATGTCGCATCCACAGGAAAATCGCTGGCCGGTTCGGCCACGTGCTCCAGCATGTTGGTTAGCATCGCGCTGATGTGACGATCCGCGGCGAGGTAGAACACCTGCTTGCCCTGCCGCTCCGCGCGCACGATCCGCGCCGCGCGCAACAGCCGCAAATGGTGGCTCACCAGTGAAGGCGACAAGCCCAATGCCTCCGCAATCGCCCCCACCGGGCGACGCCCGTCGACGCACGTCAGCACGATCCGCAAACGCGTCGGGTCGCCCAGCAGGCGAAACAGATCCGCCAGCGGCACGATGGTGTCCGCGGAACGGTCGTCGAAACGGCTAAACGAAACGTCGGAAACGGTAGAAGCCACAGCGGTCGTCATGGTCAGCACACATATGAACAGGTATTCACATGTTATACGCATCGACATGACCGGTCAAATCGGAGCGCGGTGCGTCGAGTGTGGGAAAATGCGGCCTCTGCCTCACCCGAATTCCATCCCCCGTCATGCAACCTGTATTTGACCGCGCTTTCGCGGCGCATCGTGACGGCCGCCTCGACGACGCCGAACGCGACTATCGCGCAACGCTCCAGGGCAATCCCACGCACGTCGATGCGTTGCACCTGCTGGGCGTCCTGCGCCATCAGCAGGGCCAGCACGCCGAAGCCGCCGAGCTCGTACGGCGCGCGGTGAAACTGCGCCCGGAAGACGCCGCGCTGCAACTGAACCTGGGCAACGCGCTGAAGGCGCTGGGCCAGATCGACAACGCCATCGAACAGTTTCGCAACGCACTGACGCTCGCGCCGTCGTTCCCGATGGCGCACTACAACCTCGGCAACGCGTACGCGTCGCAGGGCCGTCATGAAGACGCCGCCGACGCCTTCGAGAAATCGTTGCGTCTGCAACCGGACGACGCGTCGTCGCACAACAATCTGGGCAACGCGCGGCACGCGCTCGGCCAGCACACGGAAGCGATCGCGTCGTTCACGCGCGCGCTCCAACTGCGCCCCGGCCACGCCGGCGCGTTGAACAACATGGGCATGTCGCTGAACGCGCTCGACCGCGCGGACGAAGCGATTCCCTGCTTCCAGAAAGCACTGGCCGCCGAACCGCGCTTCGTCGCCGCGTACTTCAATCTCGCCAATACCTTCGACGCTACCGGCCGCCACGCCGAAGCGGTCAAATCGTTCGAAGCGGCGCTGCGCTTGCAGCCGAACCTGCCGCCGGCCATCTTCGGCATGGGCAATGCATTGGCGGCGTTGGGACGTCATGCGCAGGCGTTGCCGTATCTCGAACGCTCGGTCGGTCTCGATCCGCAATTCGCGCTGGCGTGGCTCAGTCTCGGCAACGCGCACCTCGCGCTGGGCGCGCATGCGCCCGCGGTGCGCGCGTTCGATCAGGCCTTGCGCCAGCGTCCCGACCTCGCGTCTGCACATATGAACCGCGCGCTGGCGTGGCTCGCGCTGCGCGATTTCGCACGCGGACTGCCGGAGTACGAAT